>DAOTWD010000145.1:0-338757 GCA_034435975.1 Chloroflexaceae bacterium
TCGTCGCCTCGTCGCCTCGTCGCCTCGTCGCCTCGTCGCGTCGTCGCATCGTCCCCGTGCATCATTGCATGCGCACGTCATATATCGTCACCTCATCCATCGCCCACACCACCCGCCCCAGGTGGGCAAACTTCGCCAGGCTGTCGGGGTCATAGTGCTGGCGTTCGAGTGCCCCGATATACACATAGGCGACGGTATACCGTTCCAGCAGTTCCCGCGCCTCGGCGAGATCCCGCGTGCGATAGATCCGATCCACGTCGGTTTTGCGCGGCTCAATCTCCGCCCGCGCCGCGGCATCACCGCCGCGCCACTGGTGTTGATGCCCCACCCAGCCCAGCACCGTCGGCAAGCCCGTGCTGGCCGAGACGCCGCCGAAGCCGACGCCGTTGTACGAGCCACCCTGCGGATCGACCATCTCCAGCACGACGCTCCCGGGTGCCACATGCGTGCGCAACCAGCGGATGGACGCCTGGCCAGCGGCGGTGGTTTCCCGGGGTGTTTTGCCGTTCAGCCCCACCAGCGTCCCATGGGTCCAGGTATCACGCAGGGTGATCGCCGGGTAGACCAGGCCGCCGAGCAGCAACAGCAGACTCACGCCACTGATGACCAGGGCAACGACCCGGCGCGTGTGCCCTGTCTGCGTCACCAGCCACCACAGTGCATAGGCCGTCACCGTGCCCCATAGCAGCCACACCTGGTAGTAGAACTTGAAGATCGTGTTCATCCGCGGCGACAGGCCCTCAAACACATCGCGGATATAGATCAGTTCGGTTCCAACGCAGATCGCACAGCCCAGGGTGATCACCAGCAGGACAAACGTTTCGGCGGGACGTTCCGGCATCCGCAGCGCCTGGCGGAACGCCAGTGCGCCCACCCCCGCCAGCGCCAGCAGCGGGAAGCCGAGCAGCAGGCCGAGCAGCAGCAGGATGAGGGGCAGCCACCAGTGAAGCACCGAAGCGAGGAAGCGGGGGAGCGCTGAAGCGGTGACGCGGAGGGAGAAAAGGCGACGAGGCGACGACGCGACGATGGGACGAGGCGACGACGCGACGACGCGCCTCCCCTCCGTGGACGGGGGGGCCAGGGGGGAGTGGACGGCCCAGCCAGCAGTGCGGGGAGCGGAGTGAGGCGTGAGCGTTGCGATCGAGCGGCGCGCTCGCTGCTCGCTGCTCTCCCCCCGCTTCTCGACGTTGTCGCCCGCGTCACCGCGCGCATGCGCGCCCGTAGCCAGATAGACAAAGGTACTCAGCGGGATGAAAAACAACCCGAAGATGATCAGGAAGGCATGCACGCCGCTCTTGACGCCCGTCACCGGCCCGATGATCTGCGAGAGCCGCCCCACGACCGGCAGATGAATCCATGGTGCCGCCGCGCCCACCGGTGCCTGAAACGTCAGATGGAACGGGAGAAACAGCCCGAACAGCGCCACCAGCACCATGCCGCCCTCTCGAAGCGCAAAGCGGTCGAAGCGCACAGCGCACAACAGATCTCGATCGGCTGGACGCTGTGCGCCTTGCGCTGTGCGCTCCTCCACTCCCCCGCGTGCCGGCTCGCCCGCGTCAGCGCGTGAACGCGCCAACGCGCCAACGCGCGCATGCGTCACCAGCAGCGCCCCCGCATACAGCAGCACATACGCTGGCAGATCCCAGCTATTGATCACCGACAGGCTGCCCAGGATGATCCCGGTCAGCACCAGCTCCACCCACCCGTGCCGCCCGTGCGCAAAGGTCGGGAATGGGGGCCGCACCAGCGTGGCCAGCACCAGCGCCAGGGCCAGCACCCCTCCCGGCAGCGCCAGCACGTGCGGGTGCATATCGCCCAGCCAGAAGCTAAAGAACGGGAACTCCGTAATCGTGTACTGCCGTGCCCGCCCGTGCGCCGTATAGTCATCCCACAGCGCCCGCGAGGGCCACCACCAGTTAAAGTCGGTGAGCCGATCCCGCCGTTCCAGCGTGCGAAACGCGCCAAAATCAGCGGCGTTGACCGGGTGCGGCAGGTCGATCACCTCCCGTCCCTGGGCAGCCTGGCCCAGCGCCGCCAGCAGTTGCGGCCCGTCGAGGGCGACGACGCGCTCATTGCCGACGATGACCTGCAACGCCCCGGCCTGGTTGCCGACCACGAGCACCATGGTGACGCCCAGGAGCAGCACCAGCGGAGCCACGCGCGGCAGCCTGGTTCGTGCCACCGGCGTCAGCGCGAGCAGATTCGCCAGCAGGCCCGCCACCCCCAGCGCCGTCAGCGCAAACGTCAGCGCCAGCGCCAGGTTATAGGCGGCCGCCGGATCGATGCCACTCAGCCGCCCCACCACCGCCATCAACAGATAGCCAAAGTAATAGTAGTTGATACTGTAGCCCGCAAGCCAGGGATCCTGCGGGGGAAAGCTGGTGCTCTGACGGATGGCGTTGAAGAACGCATAATCCATCGGGCGCTCGGTGCCCCACGGATCGGGGTTGTGCGCCCGCAGCCAGGCGACAAACACCAGCGCCACCAGGAACAGCACTTCGTAGCCCAGGATAAGGCGCCAGGAGGTCACGCGAGCGAAGAGGCGAAGAGGCGAGGATGGGAGCGGCGGCGTCGCCTCGTCGCCTCCTCGCCTCCTCGCGTCGTCATTCAGACGGCTCCACACCCCCACGCCGGCGACCAGGAGGGCCACCAGGACGAGCAGCGGCACGCCAAACGAGGCCAGCCCGAACATGGCCAGCAGCCAGGCTCCATAGCCCGTCAGCAGCAACCCCAGGGATTTGCTGAACGCATACCCCCGGTCAGGGAGCCAGCGAAAAAACCCCAGCGTCAGCGGCAGCCCGGCCAGACCCAGCGCCTGGATCACGAGCCACCAGACCACCACCTGTCCGATCATCGATGTCATGGCGCCAGCCTTTGCACCAACGTCCGCACCTCGCGCTGATAGATCCCGTTCGGGTCGAGGCGCAGATACTGCGCCAGCGCCGCCCGCGCCTGCTCGTCGCGGCCCTGGCGCTCGTAGAGTTGCCCCAGGCGGTAGTACGGCTCCGACGCCGTCGGATCAATCGCCTGCGCCTGGGTGAGCGCCAGTTCGGCCTTCTCCAGGTCGCCCCACTCGAGCAGTGCCACGCCCAGCTTGTTCCAGTTGCCCGCGGTGGGATTCGCCTGCGCCGCCCGCAGATACGCCTGTTCCGCCTCGGCCTGGCGTCCGGCCTGGTTCAAGATGTCGCCCCAGAGATGATACAACCCGGTATCGGTGGGATTGGCCGCCGCCGCCACCGCCAGCACGCGGGCGGCGGCATCCAACCGATTCTGCGCCCGATACTGTTCGGCCAACCTGAACACCAGCGTGGCACGCGTCGGGTTGGCCGCCACCTGCTCCTCCAGGGCCTGCAGGTTCGCTGCCGGCGGGCCATCCGCCCCGCTGTCCACAGGGAGAGGCGGTGGAACCTCGGCACCGGGGGGCGGCTCTTCCGCCACCTCGTTCGAGCGCGGCGGCTCCTCGGCCACAAACGTGAACGGTTCCGGGTGCGCATCGTGATCGGGCAGGTCGCGCACCTGGTAGATCCGCACCCCGGGCTGGTCATACACGACATCCAGATAGGTGCCGCGCAGCGCGTCAAAGGTGGCCAGGCCCGCTGCCGGATACAGCGCCCGCTCGACGCTGCCCACATACACATAATCGACCCCATAGCGTGCCAGCAGCCGCAGCGTGCGTTCGCGATCCGTCGTGCGGAACAGCGTGTCCACATCATCCAGGCGGATGCGCGTGATCTCCGGATCGCGCTGCTCATCGACATGCAACCCGCTCACGACGGTGGGAAAGCCCGTATTCGCCGCGACGCGAATGCCGTAGCCCCGATAAAACCAGCGATCCGATTGCACGATCACCGGCGTGCCCGTGATCTGCGCGTTCAGCCAGGCGATGGCGCCCGCGTCGGGCTGCAGGTCAATCTCCACCCGTGACACGCCCGGCTCGCAGCCGCCAAAGGCCTGGCAATCATACCCAAAGCGCGCCTGCTCCAGAAACGCCAGCCCATCCAGCGTCGGCCCGATGTCCACGGCAAAGCGGTTCGCAATCCGCACCGGCGTGCCCACCAGCGGAAACACCGCCGCCAGCAGAACCAGCCCCCCCAGCAGCGCCAGCCCCACCGTCTGCGCCGTCTCGCCGCCAAAGCGCCGCAGGCCCCGCAGAAACCGCGGCAGACTCGCCGCCGCCGCCAGCGCCAGCAGCGTCCAGATCTGCCAGCCAAACTTAAAGACCGTGTTCATGCGATAGGCCGGGCCGCCCGCCAGATGATCGCCAATATACAGAACCTCGATGCCCAACGACACCGCCCAGCCCAGCGTCGCCAGCGCCAGCGTAAACCAGGTCGCCGGGTGGAGCTGGCGCTGCAGCAGCAGCCCCCCCCCTATCAGCCCCAGCACCGCCAGCCACAGCCGCAATCCCGGCACCGGCTGCCAGACCGTCACGATGATCATGCCACCGATGAGCAGCGGGAGAAGGACGCGCGGCGGTGAAGCGGTGAAGCGGTGACCGGTGAAACGTGCGGCGACGCGGCGACGCGGCGACCACGCCACCCCCATCCGCGCCGCGTCGCCGCGTCGCGTCCTCGCGCCGTCGCATCGTCGCCGCGTCAGCACGCGCCAGCTTGCCCCGAAGAACACGGGCAGCAGCACCGCCAGGAACAGGCCATAGATCACCAGATACTGGTGCGCCGCCGTGCCATCGCGTACGATGCCGATCCCAGCGATCGGCGCAGAGAAGGAATCAAAGAACGGCAGATACAGCGCCATCCCGCCCAACGTCAGCCCCAGCGTCAGCCCCACCGCCCGCACCAGACGCTGCCAGGGAATACCCCGCTGCGTCGAACGCCAGGCCACACCCAGCAGCACCATGCCCACCAGCAGGCTGGAGGTCGGAAAATCCCACGAATTGGTCACCGCCAGCGTCCCGAGCGTCAGTGCTGTCAGCAACGCCGCGGCGCGGAGGCGCGTCGTCGCCGCGTCGCCGCGTCGTGTCGTCGCATCGTCGCCGCGTCGTGTCGTCGCATCGTCGCGTGACCGCTCTGTCAGCAGCAGCAGCTCAAACGCCAGCGCCATCAGCAGCACCGTGATCGGCAGCGCAATCAGGTGCGGGTGCAGATCGGCAAACAGAAACCCCCAGAACGGAAACTCGTTAATCGTATTGGGCGGGTTGATCACCCGACTGGGGCCGACATACCAGTCGCCCAGCTGTGTCAGGCCGGCCAGTCCATCGCGCCGCAGCGCCGCGAGCACCGGCCCCATGCCCCGCGCCCACCCGATGGGGATGACGCTCGCCAGGTTGCCCAGCAGGGCCACAAACGCCGCCCCCACCAGGCCATCGCGCCGCCGCCCAGTAAGCCGCGTCACCAGGGCATAACTGCCGGATAGCGTCAGGCCGAACAGGGTGGCGATGATCAGGTTAAAGGCGATGGCCGGGTGGATGCCGGTGAGCTTGATCGGCAACGACACCAGGTACAACCCGTAATAGTAGTAGTTGATGTATCCCCCGCTGAAGAACGGATCGAGCGGCGGCATCACCGGGCTGCGCAGAATCGCATTGAGAAACCCGAACTCCATCGGCTTCTCGCCGCCCCAGACCGGGTGCCACAGATCGGGGTTGAACGCCCGAATGACCACAAACAGCGCAAAGCCGGCCAGGAACACCGCTTCACTCAGAGCAATGGCGCCGCCGAGCACCCCGCGACGATGCGACGACGCGACGATGCGACGACGCCTCGCCCATCCTCGCCTCCGCGCCTCGGTTTTACGGCCCAGCCAGAGCAGCACGCCGACGTTGAACGCGAGCACCAGCCCGACGCCACCGGCGATACCCCAGCCATCATAGTGCCAGACACCCGCACTGGTCGGCAGCCAGACCGCATAGCCCAGCAGCAGCAGCCCGATCAGCCGCGCCCAGGCCACGCCCGCATCTCGCCCGCCGCCAAAGACCAGCCCCGCCAGCGGCAGGCCCAGCAGCAGTAGCCCATACCACGCCCCCAGCCACACCAGCGTCGCCCGCCAGGAACTGCCATTGGCCCAGCTATTCCAGGCATAGCCCGCCACCGGTGGCAGCTCGCTCACGGGCTGGTCGAGCATCAGCGGTGGGGGCGTGTTCAGTTGCGGCGGCACAATCGGGCGATCAAACGTGAGCATGGTCGGCGTCCCTGGCTGCAGCACGCGGTAGATCGTCGTCTCGCCGCTGGTAAACACCCGCTCCAACAGATTGCGCTGCACCAGCGTCTCGAACGTCGCCAGGCTCGCCGCATCGTACATCGCCCGCTCCAGGCCGCCAACGTAGATATAGTCGATGCCATACTGCTGGATGAGTCGCCAGGCCTCGTTCGCGTCAGCACCGCCATAGATCCGCGCCACCACATCCTTGCGATGATTGATCACCCCCACCGCCTGCACCGCGTTGCGCTGCTGGATCTGGTGCCACTCCCAGCCCAGCAGCGTGGGCAACCCGGTGTAGGTCGCAATCCGTGCGCCCCACTGGTAGGCGGGCAGGTGCGCCTCCAGGATAATCGGCGTGCCGGTTACGTTCTGGTGCAGCCAGGCGATGCCCTCGGCATCCTCGCTGAGTGGAAAGCGCTGGTTGTTGTGGCTGTACGCAACATGCTGCAGAAAGGCCGCCCCATCCAGCGTGCGCGGCCCATCCTCCGCATAGCGGTCGCCAATCCGCGCCGGCGTCGCCGTCAGCGGATACACCAGCCCCGCCAGCAGCAGGAGCAGCGCCGTCCCGCGCCACAGCCAGGCGAGCAGCGACGCGGTGGGGCGGTGGGAGCGGTGAACGTGAGGCGACGAGGCGACGCGGCGACCACGCCACCCCCATCCGCGCCGCGTCGCCGCGTCGCGTCCTCGCGCCGTCGCATCGTCGCATGGCTGTCGCGTCCTCGCGCCTCTCTCCTCTCTCCTCTCTCCTGGCGGGAGGCCGCTGAGGACGTGCCACATCCACGGCACGGCCACCGCCGCCGCCAGCGCAAACAGCGTCCAGGCGTGCAGCCCAAACTTAAACACCGTGTTCATGCGCCCGATGTCGCCCCTCACCACCACCAGTTCCACCATCGTCGTCAGCGCCAGCGCCGTCCCGGCCCACAGCAGCGGCAGCAGCATGCGCGGTGGGGCGCGGCGTGTGCGCCAGGCCAGCACCGCCGCCCCCAGCAGCAGCGGGAAGAGCAGCAGCAGCGCCGCATTGCCCAGCGCCACCCCGGAGACCACCAGCGCCAGCAGGCCTACCACCATCACCCCCCCATGACCGGCGTCCAACTGCCAGCGGCGCGCCGCCAGCAGCACCCCCGCGCTGATCAGCACAAACAGCCAGTGCCCATACAGCCGCAGCAGATCCCACAGCGACGTGCGCGGCGCAAACCACACCTGCTCCAGCAGCGTCGCCCGCATCCCCTCGCGCCACAGCTCCGCGCCCGACGACTCGGTGACAAAGTGGTGCAGAAAGGGCCAGAACAGCAGATTGCCCACCAGCACCACCGTCGCCGCCGACAGCAGGAAGCCCAGCAGCGACGCGGTGACATCGTCGCTCCGCTGGAACCGTTGCCAGAACAGCATCCCCAGCGTGACCACCGTCAACCCCACATAGGTCGGATAATCCCAGGTATTGGTGGCGCGCAACGTCCCGGCCAGCAGTCCCAGCAGCAGCAGGATGCCGATGAACGACCGCGAACGGTGCAGCGGGACGGTGCGGGGTATGCGGGTCAGTGCGACGGTCAACCCAAGCATCGCCAGCGCAAACGGCATCACAATCATATGCGCGTGCAGGTCGGCAAACAGAAAGGTAAAGAAGGGAAACTCATTAATTGTCCCCTCCACAATGCGCGTCGCATCCCAGAAGGCCCACTCCGGGCGGCCCTGTTGTTGGGCGGCATAGCCATCGAGGAACCAGATCGCCTGCGCCAGGTTGCCCATGATGACCACGAACAACGGGGCCAGCAGCGCCGCCACACGTGCGCGCCGCTCGGAAGCGGTGAAGCGGTCTGATAGGTGACCGGTGACCGGTGACCGGTGACCGGTACGCTGGCCGGGTGGCTCGGAGTTCCCTGTTCCCTGTTCCCTGTTCCCTGTTCCCTCTGCAGAAGACACCGATTGATCCGAATAGCTGCGTAATCTGCGTAATCTGCGGACGTTGTCTCCCGCGTCAGCGCTTTCCGCTGGAACGCTGGAACGCTGGGGCGCCTGGTGGTGCCCACGCGGGGCCAGCAGGTTGTAGACCACCCCCCACGCGCCAACCGCCACCAGCGCCGCCAGGGTTGGCACCGCCAGGTTATAGGCCACCGCCGGCGCAATCGTGGTCAGGTGCGTCAGCGTCCCCACGATCACAAACCCAAAATAGTAGTAGTTGAGCGCCCCGCCCGCGAACCAGGGATCATAGGGCGGGAAGGCCGCGCTCTTCAGCACCGCCGTCAGGTACGCCAGATCCATGGGTTTCTCGCCGCCGCGCGCCGGGTGCCACAGCTCCGGGTTGAGCCAGCGTATCGCCAGGAACAGCAGGAACACCGCCAGATACAGCGCCTCCGCCGTCAGGATCGCTGCCCGGCGCTCGTGCCAGAACGCCCGCAACGCCTGGCGCGAACGCCACGCCACCGCCGCGCCCCCGGCCAGCAGCGGTAGAGCACACAGCCAGACACTCTGGGGCGTGAAGGCCATGACGTTCAGGCTGCCCAGCAGCCACGCCGCATAGGCCACCAGCAGCAGGCCCAGCGCCCGCGCCAGCGCCAGGCCGCGGTCGGGCAGCCAGGGCACCAGGTGGAACAGCAGCGCAAACGTGGCCAACCCGATGATCTGCACCGTCAGCAGCCACACCAGCGGGGCCAGCGGGGCCACCAGGCGGTTCAGATGGAACAGGTCGCCCCATGTGCCCGCCGCCCGGTACGCCGGCCACTGGCTCTCGGTCAACCGCAGCGCCGTGGCGGTCTGGTCGGCAATGCGCACCGGCAGCTTATACACCTCGCCCCAGTTCAGCTCCGCGGTGATCAGCTCCTCGGCGCGGGCGCGGGAATAGCGCGCCGGGTTCTTGCGAAAGATCAGCACCCGTGGGTGATCATAGACGGTGAAGGCTTCTTCGGCGTGCTGGTCGGGGATCGGGATACCAAAGAGGCGCGGGTAGGAGGTGATGTCGGCGACCAGGTCAAAGCCCAGGTCGCCCGAAAACAGCGCAGCGTAGTAGCGCAGCGTCCCAGGATAGCGCATCGGCAGTCGCACGGTGGAGCCATACACCCGGTTGCTGGTCAGCGTGATATAGTCCGCCTGGTCGAGCTGGTCGAGCAGCCCCGGCTGGAACTCGTTGGTGGCGTTGTATGCGCCGAAATACTTCGAGGGATCTTCCTCACCATAGGTCGCCATCGTCAGGCCGCGATAGGTCGTGCGCCAGGGGTCGCCGCCATCGACGGCGAGCGGCAGCGCATCGTCCCAGGACTCGGCGGTGATGACTGAGCCGGGGGGGGCGCGATCCAGCAGCCAGCGCGCGGCGATGACTCGTGAGTGGGGCCGGGTGTAGATGCGGGTAAAGGCATAGGCCCAGGCCAGGGTGCTGAGAACGACCAGGATCGGCAGCCAGCGGAGGAGTGCGGCGACGAGGCGACGCGGCGCGGATGGGGGTGGCGTGGTCGCATCGTCGCCTCGTCGCGTCCTCGCGCCTTCGCGCTGCCCCCAGTCCCACAACCGGATCAGCAGCCATGCACCGAAGATGATCAGCGCCCCGTAGATCGGCAGCATGTAGCGCATGGTCGAGGCAAACTGCTGCCCCTGCCAGCCGAAGTAGAACGCAATCCAGACCCACAGCGTCAATGAAGCGGGGGAGCGGTGAACGTGAGGCGACGAGGCGACGAGAGGACGCGACGAGGCGACGGGACGCGACGAGGCGACGAGAGGGTTCTCCTTCCTATCTCCGCCTTGTCGCGTCCCGTCGCCTATCTTCGCCTCGTCGTGTCCTCGCGCCGTCGCCTCGTCGCGGCGTGCCTGCTCCCCCGCGTGAGCGCTCGAACGCGTGAGCGCGTGACCGCTCGAACGCGTGAGCGCGTGAACGATGGTCAGCAGCCCAAAGACGGCCCAGCCGGCCCACACCGTCAGACCCAGCGCTGGCCCCATCCCCCACTGCACCATGTTCTGCCAGGGGAAGAGATAGGCCGGGCGGCGCACCCACTGCTGCGAGGGATAGAAGTCAATCTCGCCGGTGACGAACCGGTGCACCTCCTGCATATTCGCCAGGAACCGGGGATCAGGCCGCACATCGAGCACGCCCCAGCCGCGCAGAAACGGGGGTGCGGGCGGCGTTCCCGCAGGGCTGGCAAGCGGCGGCGAGTCGGGCCACGAGCCGATAAAGGCATCGGGCTGCAGGACACGAAAGGTGCAGAGCGTGAGGATGCCGGCCAGACACAGGAGCGGCAGGTCGCGGGACACGAAGCGGGTGCGCACCGATCCCGCCCCCCCCCCGGCCCCCCCGCCAGCGGAGGAGTGCGGCGACGCGGCGACGAGGCGCGGATGGGTATGGCGTGGTCGCATCGTCGCCTCGTCGCGTCCGCACGCCTCGCCGGGGCGTGCGCCGGCGCGCACCGACGACGCCCATGCCCGGGCCGCGAGGACGGCAGCGACGATGGCGATGAGGCCGAGGGTCGCCAGGGTGATGCGGTTCGCCATGCCCGCGCCAATGCTGATACCGAGCGCGGCATAGCTGCCCATGCCGCCGCCCTGCGCCACGCGCACCGCCCAGTAGAGCGCCAGCAGCGCAAAGAAGGTTGAGAAGATCGGATCGACGAAAAAGTGCGACTGCTGGATCGACATCACCGCCAGCGCCGCCAGCAGCGCCGCCAGCAGGCCGACCCGCCGCCCAAACAGGCGCCGCCCGATGAGAAACACGAGGACGATGGACCCCAGATCGAACAGCACCGCCAGTGAGCGCCCCACCTTGACGATCTCGTGATAGGTGGTGAGATTACGGCCCTCCGGGTTGAGCAGGGGGTGCAGCAGCGTGAGCTTGGGCACGCGCAGTTCCGGGTTGGGAATGGTGGGGCGGACGCCGGTCTGGGGGTTCATGGGCACCGTATGGTCGGCCACGAGTTCGGGCAGCGCGGCGGTGGGGGTGAGGGTGACGGCCACCACCCGGGTCAGCGCAATCGGAAACGACCCGTAGACAAAGAACGTCTTGCCCACGTTGCGCGGATTGGCGGGGGAGCGGGCCGAGTCGAAATACTCTGGCAGGCTCGTCGGCACCCGCACCAGCGAGGCCACATCGGTAAAGAAGCGCTCATCCGGATGCTGCCCCGTGCCGGCGTCCCAGGTCGTCAGCCCCAGGGTGCGGAACGACGCGCCCAGCAGCACAATGACCAGCAGGGCCACCGCGGTGGCCCATCGCGTGCGCCACCAGGCATGGCTGCGGGCGGATTGGTCGTGCCGGGGGGCGGCGGTGCCTACAACCTGGGGCACCGTTATGGAGTCGGGTGCGGGAGAAGAGGAATGTTGTACATCCACACTATTCTACCTGTGCTACTACCACATGCAGGGAACAAGGGATTGCAGAAGCGCAACGCCAACCGGTCTCGGTATCTGGCACCTCATGCAGGTGATAGTAGTCGTATAAAAAAGAATACCGCAAACTGCCACATACGCGGTTGTCTGATGATGAGCCGCAGATAACCGTAGCAACTTTCACCGTCGGACATTATACCAGCCAGGGAAGGGCCGTGACAAGAGCAATTTTTGTTACTTTGACAAGTTTTAGCTTGACAAAGCCAGAATCAATGTGCTATAATCACATTATAAGCCTGTGCAGTTCCTGCCAAAAGATTGTGCAATTGCAGCAATGTACCAGTAGGGCAATGTGATACCAAAGGCATGCGTGTAAATCCGGAGTGCTGCCACCACTTACTGGATTTTGTTGAAGAACATAGCTTCTTCGACTTATGAATGATTAAGAAATACCAATGACAACATCAGTTATGCCTATTGAACGTAAGGAGCAAGGAGCGACCCGCAACAATATCTTACATCTACTACGACGCCATGGTCAAATGACTGCCCTTGAATTAAGTCGTGAATTGAAAATTGGCGCTGTGGGCATTCGTCAGCATCTGGCATTACTTGAGCGTGATGGACTAGTCCAGGTCACGGGAGTACGGCGTAGCATTGGTCGCCCCAGTCACTTGTATGAATTGACTTCTGAGGCCGAACAGCACTTTCCCAAACAATATGATACCTTTGCCCTCGATCTCCTTAATTATATTGCGGATCGCGGGGGCGAAGAAGCGATTGAGCAGGTTTTTCATGCCCGACGCTGCTCGATTGCCCAGTCCTATGCTCCCCATTTTGCAGGTAAAACCAGAGCCCAGCAGGTTGCAAAGTTAGCCAGCATCCTGACCGATCAGGGCTACATGTGTGACTTTGAACAACTGGATGACGGTTCGTTTCTTCTTACTGAGCACAACTGTCCAATCGACTGTATAGCCCGTCGTCATGGACAAAGTTGTGAGCAGGAGTTGAAGTTGTACGAACAATTACTCGGTACTCCCCTCGAGCGGGACACAACGATTGCGTCCGGAGGGCCATATTGTCGCTATCGTATCCCTGCCGCACCTTCCGAGGGCTCCTGAGGTTGATACTGTAGAGCGGCAGGTAGTCATTGCGCCACCTAACCATACATGATACCTCATTCTGCATAACTTTTACACTGGCATATTACGTGCCAGATTGTGGAACATAGTCGAAAGGCAGGGTTACCCTACAACCTGGCCTTATGTTGTATGATTCGAGGAAGTTGAAGCATAGGAGGAAAGTACAGATGCCGTATGAATTGCCGCCATTGCCCTATGACTATAATGCCTTAGAGCCACATATTGATGAGCAGACAATGCGTATTCATCACGATAAGCACCACGCCGCCTACATTAATAATGTCAACAAGGCACTGGAAGGTCAGACGGAACTTGCCAGCCTGAGTGTGGAACAGTTGCTGGCATCATTGGATAAAGTACCTGAGAACATTCGCACAGTAGTGAACAACAACGGTGGTGGGCACGCGAACCACACACTGTTCTGGCAGCTTATGAGCCCACAAGGTGGTGGTGAGCCAACTGGAGCGCTGGCTCAGGCCATTAACAGTACCTTTGGCAGCTTTGCGGCGTTCAAAGAGCAATTTAGTGCTGCGGCGGTTGGCCGGTTTGGCAGTGGCTGGGCCTGGCTGGTGGTTGATAGCGCGGGCAAATTGTCGATCATGAGTACACCCAACCAGGATAGCCCTATCTCACAGGGTCTGAAACCGATTCTCGGCCTGGATGTCTGGGAGCATGCCTACTACCTGAAGTATCAGAATAGGCGCCCTGACTATATTGCGGCCTGGTGGAATGTCGTGAACTGGTCGAAGGTAGCCGAGCTGTACGCCGGGTAAGCAAGACGCTTTCCTGCAAAGAATGCGCTGCTGGTGCCGACGCCGAGTATCGGCACCAGCAGCGCAACGAGGCGCATCTATTCGTGGCAGTCATCCTGCCGTCTATGGCTTTCCGTGACCCAGGAGTCCTGGCCAGGCCGGGACTTCAGTTGTTTGCGTCAATGCTCCAGTACGATAGCGCGTCGATCGCGCATCGTACCTTGCTACAGACCGGCAAAGACATGTCGGGCAGGAGTATGCAGCGGTACCGACACAAACGCCAGCACGATGAGCAGAAATAACACAACTCGTACCCAGACCGGAAGCTTCGTACCCTGATCCTCCAGAAGCTCACAGATATATATGACTGCGATCAGCGCCAGTATTCCTACCAGTAGCAGGCCCAAAATAGCTGTACCCATATCTGTCTCCTTTCAAAGGCATTCACTGCTCCTCTCGTATGCGAAATCCGTGCCGACTCTATGAATGTGTCAGATCAAATCCAGGTAAGCACAGCCACCAGCACGGCACTCAGGAATACAAGGAGGAAAAAGATCAACACACCCGAGCCATACTGTCCGCTGTCACGGATCTCGCTCGGCACGTAGATAATGTCGCTCTCGGAACCGCTGTGACACACCCCGCCTGCTGTGAGCAATACTATACCAATGAGAAACAACACAAAAGGAATAGTCATTGCCGCCTCCTTACAGTTCACACTGATGAATACACCGCATTCACAAAAGAATATTTTCAGTATGATCACAGCATAGCGGAATGTGTATCGTACTACAAGGATATGTACAAGATATTTCAGTGATTTTATCAGGAATTATCTCGATTTGTTTTGTCAAAATATGATTTCCCGGTTCTGAAGCCTAAGCCACGACAATTGGGACATGTTTTCATTGATTGCTTTATAGCTTTGTAACCAGATATGAAAGTCCTGAAAGAGGCGAAAGCCCAGAATCCGGCGCTTCACAACTGACCTAGGATTCCTATATGCACCATAAAATGGATACTCTGTAGAGTATTTGTGGACATAGAGAGCAATCCTATATACATGGTAGAAAACGGGAGTCCAGGCTTCACCCTGACAGAGTAATAACAATACCCTGGTAAAAGCCGCTCTCACTCAAGGGATACAGAGCAGCTTTATGCACCGTTCAACGCCGCGACCAGCAGAACGGAGAGCAGGATAAACAGGAGGTACCAGATCAAACCTGACCCTGTATCGTGAGGGATGCGAACCTTGACCGGTATGTAGATGAGACGGTGATTGGAGTCAGATTTGCGGAAATGACCGGTAATAAGCAACAACACCCCGATGAGTAATAAAAAGATGGAAATAGCCATAGAATCCTCCCTGTGGATCATGCCGTTTACGGCACCTTGTCCCTTTTAGTACCAGTACGTTCCTGCTCCCGCATATGCCTGAACAGAGTTCAAGCCACCTCTGGGATACCTCTATGCTACTATGGTACGTACTGTGTTTACAAGGATAGAGACAGGATATTTTGTTTACGTTGTGTGGATATATATAGAATTAAAGTATAAAGTAGTAAAGAAAAGAAATGGAATGGAATATAGTACTCCAACGAGACTCCATCTCGGCCGGGACACGGGGCCTGGCGAGAAGAGAGGGAAGAGAAGATAGGAGTGAGAACCCTCACTCACCGCTCGGAAAGGCGAAGCCGTGCCGTGCCTCCCTACCCAAGAAGTCTCGTTGTCATACGAGCAATCAGGATCGATCTGCCCATCGTAGTAAGCGTAACCCTTCCAGGCGGATGACTTCAGGGTAGAGTGCCTGATATATGGCACAGTTGGGTGACTTGAGATCGAAACGCCTCGTGGCATGCCAGGTAACCACGGGACACCCGCCGGCACACCAGTACTGCCACACGCAGGTATGGCACCCTGCTTTTACCTCAACTGGCACATTCTGTACGCCGATCCGATCGCGACGGATCAGCTGGAGTGGATCGGCATCCCAGATTGTCCCCACCGTATGCCCGATGTCCATCTGGCACTTTGCCACATTACCGTGATGGTCAATCACCATATAATGTTCGCCGACGCCGCAGACATGATGGTGAGGTGCCCCCAGATAGGTGCGATCGAGCAGGCACCCCAGCAGACTGTAGCGTGGTAAATGCCCCTCGATGACCTGATAGGTCGCACGCATCCCTGCGATCAGGCGTTGCTCATCGAGTTGCAGTTCGGATCGAGTGGCACTGGCGGGAGTGGTACGGTAGAAGTTTAGCGCAAAGTGAATGTCGCGCTCCAGCAGCCAGGCCACGAGCGTTGGCAAACCAGCCACACTCGCGCCCGTGACCGTGACCGAGACGGTCAACGCCATATCCATTGCCTGGGCACGTTCAATACCGGCAACTACGGCCTGGAACGATCCCTGCCCGCCGCTGCATGGGCGTTGTGCATCGTGGAACTGCGGCGGGCCGTCGAGCGAGATCATGAGCAGCAAGCCCAGGTCACGTATCGTTTGCAGCTTCGCATACGACAGGCCTACGCCATTGCTTAACAGCACGCCGCGGAGCGCTATCCCGGCGGCGTGGGCCTGCGCCTGGGCGTAGCGGTGTATCTCGGCCACCAGTGGCAGGTTCAGGCTGGCCTCCCCACCCGCATACTTCACTTGCACGCTGCGGTAGCCATATTGCTGCGCTGCCTGCACTATTGCATCGGTTGCTCTAATCCCGGTCGTGGTGGTCATCGTCTCAGATGTTTTGTCAATGTAGCAGTAGGTGCAACGCAGGTTACAGTCATTGGTGATATGCAGCCAGGCGACCAATTCGTGTATGGGCAAGGGGAAGGAGGTATCGCCGCTGGCATAGAGCAGGCCCAGGGCATACAACCGTTGTGCGGCCACCTGCTCGTCTGCATTCAGGTCAAGCAATGCGCAGGGAGTCTGAAGCCGTTCTAAGAGTGTCCACGCCGCCTGATTCACGACCGTAATCCAACTCAACGACGGCACAAACGCAACCCGATGCGTGGGTGACAGTTTAATCGCACGCAACGCAGGTTGGCGTTGTAGCCGCGTCTCCGGGACGAAATCCATGGACTGGGGCACAGGTTGTATGGCGGGGCAGGCGCAGTCAGTGGGTATCGTACCTGATGTCACTGTCTGATAGTCAAAAAGGATCTCAAAGCTGGATACGCTATTCATCGTTGTTGCTTCCAAAAACAGGTACAGGCGCATAGACGAAGATCGCTATGCCATAGGTATCAGACCAACCGGATGATCGCAACCTGCGAACGCTCTCAGAACCCGTGCTAGAAATCAAGGCGGGTCTCAATATTCTCGCACATAAATGCCACGCTGGCGGCCCAGGCATCAGCCCACTTGCCGGGATCGGGCTTTTGATAGGGGAGATCATCGACCGTCACGATCAACTGGTTATGCTGGATGTGGGTATAAAACGGGCGCAAGTGGTCACCGGGCATCTGACTGAGCCGTTCATCAATCAGCCGTTCAAAGTCGCCCTGATCAAGATGCAGACGGGCGAACACAAAGGCACGAGCCATCGCCAGAGTCATCAACTTGAGTGCCTCCAGGACATTGCGCTGCTGGTCAAGCATAATCAGGGCCGACTGAAGCGCAATTTTGCCACAAATGACCTGGGCATATTCGGGCATTGCTTCGCGCACACGCATAATGTCTTCGGCCTGGTGGATCAGGGTCTGGGCCTGGGCATAGTTCTGCATGTCACTATAAACTGTGGCCTTACCAATAATCAGATCCGCAAACTGCATAGAGTAGAGATCAGGTATCAAATCCAGTGCCTGGTCAAACAACCGCAAGGCTACGTGCTGGTAATGGTCTCTCTTTGTGTGATCGCCTTTACGCCCATACAAAACTGCTATGACTCGTGCATAGGCAGCCCAGTCCTGATAGATTTCGCGGCGTGTATCGGGTTCATTCTCTGCCAGTTGAACCGCATACTCAAAATGCTGCTCAATCTGCTCGTCAACTTCCTGACGGGCATTCATAATCGCACTTTTCAGTAAGCCACGGGCCTGTGCTACCAGTGCGCGAGCGCGCTGGATTTCGGATTCCTGCGCAGCCTGCTCAGCATAGCGCAGTGGTACCTCGGCCTCGACAAGTTCGCCCCGCTTCATACGAATCAAGGCATTAGTGTTCCAATAGAGCGCACGCTGATAGGTCGAAACCGCAGGCAGATATTCTCGGATAACTTCGTTCGAGAATGTGAGCGCCCGCTTCAGGTTGCCGGTCAGCGCCAGCACATACGCAAGATTATTGGTAATATGCGCCAGATTGGACTTGAACGAAAGGCGATCGGCAGGCAATATGCCACTCTCTTGATAGCTACGCGCTACCATACGTGCGCGATCATAGTCTGCCTGAGCCTGCGTATAGTATTGTTGCTGACGGTAGATGTATCCACGACGAACATAGGCCTGGCTGAGGAAATAGAGCTGCCGACGTTTGAGAAACTCATCAGCGATCGGGATCCGATCGAGCTGTTCCAGAAAAGTAATGATCCGCGAAAGGAGTCGTTCGGCCTGTGGTGATCCGATGGATCGTTGAGCGAGATGAAGCGCGTAGGCTCGCCACAGGTTCAACGACACAAACAGGTACGGATCATGCTGTGGGCTCCGCCAGGGCCAATCTTTGGGATCTTGATCATCAGGGGGCAGCGCGCCGGCCTGGACACAGGTTTGGTAGAGCTGTTCGGCTTTCGCGATCGCAGCCTGGTTCTGATCCTGGGCCAGCAACAGTTGTACCTGGTTCACCTGTTCATCTTCCAGAATCTGAGGTCTAGTGAGTGTGGATTGTGCAAGTGCGTTACGGTAGGGATAGATCCGTTCCTGTCCTCGACTGACATGGTAGTTTAGCGTACTCCAGAATGCATCGGAGAGTATCAGGGCATCGTTGATACTTCGTTCGTCCAGGAGCAGATCGGCATAGATGACATAGGTACGGTAGCCCTGTACAAAGTCTCGGCTCAATTCATAATACATATTGTCGGCCATGGCCCCCAGTAGCGCATGACGATCAACGTGTTGCACCTGTTCGCGGCTGATTCGACACAGATAGTCCAGGGTCGATTCACGTAACCCGCATTCATCGGGCTTCCCGCTCTGGTCAATCATAACAAAAATCTCGTCATGCAAAAAGAGTTTATCATCGATGCGTTTGACCAGGGCTACTTCATCAAGTTGATCCAGAACACGCCGATCATAGCTCAGGTTCAGTTGGGCAAACAGATCTATCAATGCCTCACGACGGAGACCACGACGGGCATACACCAGAAAGTAGAGCGCGTAGGCCAGGGTAGTCTGGGCCTCATTGCTATTGCTGGGGAGCGAACGAAGCAACGGGTTGAGGATGGTTTCGATCAACCAGTCCTCAAATTCGGGCCGACTGTCTTGCACTTTAAAACCGGGGAGTGGAGGCGGGATCGCCACTTCAGAACGGCGCGTCTCAGCATAGCAGGTAAGCAGTAGTGGACGACCTTCAGTTATGCGTTCAATGCGTTCAATCTCATCTGCCGCGAGGGTCTGACCTGGTGTATAGGTCTCAATATATGTTTTGATGACTGCTCGATCCGTCAAGAAATCGAGTTGCTGAACATCGTCAACCAGGATCTTGCTGTCCTTGAGTGCGGTAATAATGCGATTATCATCAACCGGCCGGCCACTGAGTAGTACAAGCGTATGCTGTAATCGGGGCAATGTTGTTTGCATCCATTCCAGCACGAGATCGATACTGCTCATGCCGCGAGCAGCGTTGACCAGTGCTTCTGGTGGGGCTGGCTCACTAAAGAGGGTCTCTAATGTATCAAAACTCATGACGAGCGCATATCGAGGCGTGAGACTGTTCCAACTCAGCACAAACTGCTGGCGCAGGCGTTCTCTGGCCCGGGTTATCTCCGCCTGGGTACCAATCTCGCGGGTGCGACGATACTCCTGTAGTGCAGCCGAGTAGTCGGTAAAGGATTCATCAACCTGAGGCGCTGGCAATCGATACCACTCTCGCTGGTCTGTCTGCTTCAGGCCGTCAATCAGACGTTCCTCGATCACGGTCGGGTTACGGGTCTCAAAGCTATAGAAGTCCACCAGGTTAGCAATGCGTAGTCGCCGTATATCTTGTCCAATATTGTCAACAATCTGAGGATAATGGAGCAGCAAGTGCGTTTTTCCCAGACCGCCGCCAGCTTGAAAATAGAGTGCACGGCAACACGGTTGTTCCAGAATCTGTCGGGTATATGCGCGCAATAGATTTTTCTGGTCTTCACGACCGATATAGGTTGGCAGTCTCGGTAAGATAGACATCGACAGAGAACCTCTCTTGAACAGGATTACCAGGGATGGTGTGTATGTGGCCAGGGGTCAGGCTTCACCAGAACGCGAATCAGATCGTTCAGTCGATACCTGCGTGTATCACGATCATAGGCGAGGATGCCACAACTGTGTAACAGTGCCACTCTATCTTGAACGGCAGTTGGTATAACCGGTTGTATAGACTCGGTGGCGACCTCTCCCTGCACCGGGGCCAGACTTTCCGGGAGGACGGTTGGTATGATTGGTTGCGCGGACTGCTGGTGCAGATACGCAATTAAATCTTGCAAGGCAAAATCCGATCCAAGCCTGACGATGATATCCAGTAGTCTTTCCAGTTCGCCGGGGAGCAGTTTCTTGTCCAGTGGTGGCTCTTGACTGAGATACTCAAATAGCTGTCGTCTGAGCCGCACCAGTTCTGTTTCATTCAGCAAGGGACGATCATGCGACGTGGTATCGATATACTGGATCAACAACTGCTGGATCCTACGCCATAAACCAGCGGTATGCAGGCGACTGAGTAGTTCGTGATCTTTGTAGAGCAACATTGCAATCTGCTTGCCTGGCAACCGTGCCCGTTCAAACAGGTGCTGTACACGCCTGTACCACCGGTCTGAATCCAGGAAATACAGGCCATGATCAGCCACTGTAGAAAAGTAGAGCCACTCGTTCAGCAGCGGGGCTTTGTCAATTGGCCGGGCATAAAAGCGTTCATAGTAGCTTTGTTCTAAGTATTGACAGATCTGCCGGTAGCGCTCTGGTTCCTCGTGCCGTAGTTGCTCATCCAGGATATAGCGCAGTGACCGCAGCAGGCGATAGGGCTGTTGACGCTGATAGGGCAACAGGCATTGCTGCTCACGCAGTTCGGGTAACACTTGTTCGAGCAACACCTGATGCACGGTGTGCGCCCCGTGCCACCCTGGCTGTACCATATCGAGAATGTTCTGGATAACCGGTACCTCAATCCGCCGCAATAGCCCGGCATAGCGGAGCATGGTACGGGTTATATCACTCATATCATGCAGGCGGTTGAGCCAGTCAGTGGTATCTTCCGGTGCATTGGCCAGGTTGAATTCGCCGAGAGAATCGGCTTGGGCTAATACCTCTAACATATAATAGAGGCCAAGCGGATAGCCCTGGAGTGTAATCTGGGCCGATTGGGCCAGCAAATCGGCCAGCCATTCCGCTCCGTTTGCACGCAAAAACGCCTGTGTTTCTATGGCTGAGAATGGCTTAATATCATAGAGTTTACAGATTTCGCGCAATTCCCAGAAATGCCAGAAGAGCGGCGACTGACTGGTGCAGATAATCAGAACGCGCTGCTGGTCAAGCAGGGGCTTGATGATTTCTTCTTGCAACCACTTCCAATAGGGTAAATCATCCAGGTGATCGAGAATGATAATCAGTGGAGATGTTTCATGCTGCTGCAAACTGGTTGCGGTAAACCGTAAGCTGATGGTTTTGGGAGATACCGTGGCTCCGTCAGGTAACCTGATGGTATCCGGCAGATATTTCAAAGCACTGATGCTGCGCAGTTGTTCCATCGCTTCTGTCAGCGGAACGGGATCAGATTTAAGGGGGGAAGTGCGTTCAGGATCAAAATCCAGCCAGATAAGCGGATAGTCGTGGCGAAAGTGCTTAAAGATCTGGCTGTTCAGTATTGTCTTTCCAATACCGGTAACGCCATAGAAATTGATGATGATAGCGAGTATGCCATCCGTGGTTTCTTTGAGTTGATCAAGGTGTTCCTGAACATACTTCAGCATAGCGCCACGTTCGACCTGTTTTGCAGATTCAGAATCGTGCGCGGCTTCGCGCTCCTCGGATGGCTGAGAGATCATAAGTAGACCATACTTGGGTATGCATGCTGTCTGTATGTATCTGATAATAAAACACACTCCATATCCATTACGAAGTGTGACGTTTGATTGTCAAACAGCACTGGTCACGAAACCCATTATGCCAGAAATGTATATAGCAATGCCCGTTAGAACGATCCAGAAGGGCACCAAAACCAACCTGTCCCTGAGGTTTCTCTGGGTATCATAGTATCATAAGCACTATATTGCAAGGACAGGTAGCAGATATTTTGTGGATATTTCTGTCCAATCACGGCCTGTGAACGGGCGGGCAACCGGGGTGAAAAATGGGAGTGAGGAGGTAGGAAATAGGAGCGAGGAGGTTAAGAGAGTTCTCGCTCCTCGCCTCTCGCTTCTCGCTCCTCTCCCCTCTTATGCCCCATCGCCTGGCGCTGCGGCGTAATGGCACAACACATAGCCTGTGCCCGGCTGAACGGCAATATAGGTCGATGAGCCGGGTTGTCCGGGTTGCAATACTTCGCGCAGGCGGCGGATGATTTTATCCAGGCTGCTGCGCGGGTCTCCACGCTGGTTAAGAGTTTCCCCATAGAGTACCTGCTGCAACTCTTCATAGCTGACGGTGCGCTGGCGGTTATTCCACAGGTATTCCATACAGCGCCGCAGGTTTTTCGGTAGAGGACGGGAATGACAGCGCTGATTGCCGAGCCAGAGGTCGCCACGTGCATCGAAGAAGAACAATGGCGGCGTGTCGTCTCTGGGCGTAGAGGACAACACTGGTGGATCAATGCGTGCCCTTTCTGGGGATGCATCTGCCAGGTCAGGAGGCAGACAGAGATCTCGCGGGGCTATGTGGGCCTGGTCAGGCGCTAGCACGTGGGTGATCGTCTGGGCGGCAATCAGTGCCTGCGGGTCATCCACGCGACGGCAGTGTTCCTCAACGATTCTGCGGGTCAGATCGAGTAACTTCCGAGGCGAGAATTGGGCAGCCTCGATCAGACAGGTGTCAAGATCAGGGATACCCGGTACAGGTTCACACAGATCGCTGAAAGTATTGACATACCCAAAGTTACTGGTGGAACTGATCAAACTAAAGCTGGTCAGGCGCCTGGACAGCATGTCGCGTAGTTCGATCGTGTTCCAGTACAGGTGATAGATCGGAATACGATCCAGGCGGCCCACCTGCTGCTGGCGCATGGGCACTTCGAGAAAGTCGGGTAGGAAAAACTTGAAGGCAAACCCACACTCCTGCAGCACACCCGGTGCATCGAGCAGTGGTTGGAGCAATTTGAGTGCTCTATCCGGGTTGTTGCAGGTCGCTGCCTGTTCGTCGATGCCATCGATCAGTACGTAGACGCTGGCACAACCAGCGGCGGCGGCCAGTTGCGCGAGGGTACGCAGCCATTCCCTGGCGCCCATCGTTGTTTGCTCAAAGGCCTTGACAAGTTCCTCGGTGAGCCGGGCGGGAACAGGACGGTGGGAGAGGCATAAGGGGGCATAGAGCTGGAGCAGGGCACAGAAGTGGGCATACCGCGCCTGGTCTTGCTGGAAGCGTAGACTCCGTTCGGGATACCGGTGCAGATAAGCGTCAAGCGCTTCAAGCGTCAGCCGCCGCAAGATCTTCAGATAGTCTTCAAGGTGAATCTGGTCACCACCTTGTAGTAGCAAATCAAAGTCACTAAAGGTGACGATCAACGCCGGAGTATCGCGACGCTGACCAGCCAGTCGGGCCACTTCCAGGCGATGACTGGTTTTGCCATAGCCGCGTGGTGCAAACAGGATCAGGCTTTCCGGGTGCTGCGGGTCGCCCGCCAGTCGTTCAAACCAGGGCACACGCACAAAGTAGGCCGCCAGTTGCTCGCGCTCCTGTTCGGCATTGGTGGTCGCAAAGGGATTACCGCTAAATCGCCGTGATTGTAAGAAGGCATCAAGAGAAATGGGCATAGCAGACTCTCTCAGTTATCGTGATCCATTTCTGCGAGAACGGCTGTAATGGTTGAACCTCGAATGCGATCGGCAGATTTATCATGCTGGCAGTGACGCTCAATAACGGCACATGCCAGTTGCATTAAGCGGCGGGGAGAACCGTGAGCTGCCTCTACCAACTTTTGATCGACTTCGAATTCCAAATCCGGCACACATAAATCCGCAAAACATTGAACTGTTCCCAGACGTGTGTTAGGACGAGAGGGATTCGGTATATTTTGCAATCTATTCCCCAACATTTTGCGCAATTGTTCAGGTTCCCATGCAAGTTCGCGGGTTGTCAGACTTCTGGGTATATCAATACCCTGTTGTATCCGTTGCCTCAGCTCGCCCGGCAGAAAGAACTTAAAGCTAAATCCGCGCTGCTGCAATGGATCGAGGTCAGACAACAACGGTCTAATAAGTGTGATTCCATCATTGTACTCCTCGGTATAGTTGTTTAGTCCATCAAGCAAAACATAAATATTCGTAAACCCACTATCTTTTGCGATTTGACCCAGTATCTCAAATTTATCTATTGGGCGAGAATCCCGATATGTTCTTAAAATGTTCTTATGATTATCAGGTAATTCTATGATATCTTGTTGTATTTTAGACAATTTACATGCAGCCCAGAAATTTGCTCTTGATGCTGCCTGATCGGAACGCAAAAACCGGCTTTTACGGGGTTCTGATGTCCTCATCCCGTCCAGTAGAATGTGCAAAAGTTGACGCTGAATGCAATCTGACCATGTATCAAGGGTGACTTCATTTTTGGGAAAACACTCAAAATGATCAAAATGGATAACGAGACAGTCCCCTCTGGTCTGAAGAGTTGCCTTCAACATCAGACAGACCGCTGTCTTACCATAGCCACCTGCACCATAGACAATGTGACTTACAGGTTGTTTTAGAGTAGAAAATATTGCGGGTTCAACAAAAAAAGCAGATAACCGTTCTCTCTCAGCGGTCGCATTGTGCGTGAAATACTCTAAAAAGGCTTCAGGATGTACCGAAAACCCTTGTGGTTGCGGTGGCGATGATATGTTTACATGCTTTCCGTCGATTAGTTCACGTAAAACCGGTATGGACATCAACCGACTCATCGGCATCATGAAGCCAACCTTCTTTGCCGGATCACGATCTGCCTCTACGATCATTCCGATCACCGTCTGTGCAGTCTCACTCCACACTGGCATACCGCTGAAGCCGGGTTCGATCCAATATCGCGCGTCGTGATCGACTTCAAGTTGCACCAGGCCATCAATGCGCCGGCCACTGATACGCCCATAGGTGATAACACCATCGTCGTGACCGGGCGGAAAGCCTGTTACCTTAAAGCGATGATTGCTCAGATCAGTGATAGGACGAACTTGAAGCGGGTGTTTGTTACCCGGTCGATCACGCAATTCGAGAACGGCAATGTCCAGGTTTTCAGGTCGCCAGAGGACGACCTGCGCCTGACAAATCTCCTGGTTATCAGCATAGCGCAGGCTTACCATCTCCTGGAGCATCTCACGGGCATGATCATCGGATTGCAGGGCCAGATTGACCACGTGGGCACAGGTTAATACGTGTGATGTATGAATAAAGAACCCGCCACCGACCAGAACAGTGCCCCCGGTGCGATATAGACGCACTACAGAAGATCTGTACAGTTCATCAGAAGTCTGTTTATTCCAAATCTTTCGGCACAAATCCGTTATAAATCGATACAATGCATAAAATATGGACATCATGGCATAACGGTTCTTCAGTGCAATGGCCAGGCCCCGCCCCCGCCGCGATGAAGTCTCGTTAGAATACTAAACACAGCACTTTATGACGTTGTGTATGTTTGTACCCGAACCGGTTGGATTTTTCGGTGAAGCGCTATGCGTCGTATTGTTGTCAGCATGCCTCTTATCCGTCAGTAGTTGACTCCGACTGCTTCCAGGTAAGCGTCACGGCATAGTTCGCCTCTACGCCAGAGGAGGCGATGAATGCGCCCACCTCGCCATTAAGCTTGATGCCAAACGTCACGCTGATTTCGTCTGGTGGATCGGGGAGTGTGCGCAAGCGGGTGATAATGCCTGTGGCAGCGGGCCGGATCTTATCCAGTGCTTGAGCCAGAGTCAACTGGGCCTTCACAAACAGTTCACCTGGGCGTGCTGCTGGCGTCGTGCCGCGTAACTCATCGGGTTCGTTGACTTCAACCACGATGCTGCTGCCGTCTTCAAGGGGGAATTCGATCAGACGGTTCATCTTTTGCCTCCTGTGACGCATAGATTGATGTGTGTATTGCATAGTTGAGGTAACGCTAACTATATCATAGCATAGTCAGCAAGATATTACCATACAATTGCAGATTGCTTTGTGCAGTTTATGCCGAGGCAAAGTTGCATTGAACCAGAACAGGAAAGATGGCAATTTTTGGAGCAGTATTTTGCAACGTATTGGTACGTAATGCACAACACAGTTATATTTTATGCTTATGCCGATCAGAGTTGACTGTTTGTATTTTTTGCACGCGATCATGTCCGGCAATGGTATAATCTACACAGAGTCAACCGTGGTAGCATAGAACACCGCCGGCAATGGCGAGAAGAGAGGGAAGCGGAGCGAAGAGAGAGAACCCGCGCTCCTCACTCCTCGCTCCGCTTCCCTCACTCCTCCCTCGGCGGTGGTTGCGCATTCAAGCAAACGGTAAGTCACCGTGGAAGGTTGAGGAACAATGCCTTTTCACTTTGAACGGCAAGCAATTGCCGATGTGGTGTTGATTGAGCCGCATCAGGTGGGTGATCATCGAGGTTTTTTTATGGAAACCTATCGACGCTCCGAGTTTGTGGCACATGGCATTACCGATGTCTTTGTACAGGATAATCTTTCTCGTTCGGTGCGGGGAGTATTGCGCGGATTGCACTATCAGCAACATCCTCAGGCGCAGGGCAAACTAGTGATGGTTTTGCAGGGTGAAATCTTTGATGTGGCTGTCGATATCCGGCGGGAGTCCCCCACCTATGGAAAATGGGTCGGTCTGTTGCTTTCTGCCGATCGGTTTCAGATGCTTTATATTCCGGCAGGATTTGCGCATGGGTTCTGTGTTCTCAGTGAAACGGCCGATTTCACCTATAAAGTGACCAGCGAGTATAATCAGGCACTGGATCGCGGCATTCTGTGGAATGATCCGGAGATTGGGATTGATTGGCCGATCAAGCAACCAACTTTGTCTGCCAGGGATGCCCGGTTGCCGGTGCTGGCCGAAGCTGACAATCCCTTTGTCTATCAACCATAGCTTGCTTTCACCTCACATTTTCACCGATGATGAGCGACCGCGTACGTAACCCTGCGGCCAATGGGATATAAAAAAGATGAGAGGGAGATATTATGGAAGAGAATGATCCACAACACAAAACGTTGCGGATGACGCTGCTTATGACACCGGATATGGCGAATTTCTCTGGTCATGTTCACGGCGGTGCCACGCTCAGATTGCTTGACCAGGTTGCCTATGCCTGTGCCTCGCGCTATTGTAATCACTATGTGGTAACGCTCTCGGTCGATCAAGTGTTTTTTCGCGAACCGGTACACGTGGGAGAGCTGGTGACATTCCTGGCTTCGATCAACTATACGGGGAATACCTCGATGGAGGTCGGTATTCGAGTGATTGCCGAGAATATTATTCATAAAACGAGCCGACACGTTATGACGTGCTATTTCACGATGGTGGCAGTGGATGAAGACGGCAAGCCAGTCAAAGTACCACCTCTCAACATTGAGACGCCAACTGAGCAGCGCCGCTATACCGCCGCCCTGTTGCGTCGCGAGTTCCGCAAGGAGGTTGAACGGCGCAGCCTGGAGATACGACAGATGCCCGGACACAGTGAAGAGCAGCGGTAAGTACGGCATGCATTGATCGGGAGTATACGGTTGCTTCGGGTAATGGACGACCGCCTACCTCCAGTCAATGCCAGGTGGTACGCGGTCGGAGGTTCCCGGCCACTGATGCGTCGGGTGATGATAGCACACCCGCAGCTGGTGCCGCGGGTACGTCAGTCCGCATCCTGTCGTCAGGGATAGGATTGTTGATAACGTTCAATCCTGGTATGCCCCAATGACGTAGTGTTGCCAGTGTGTACCACATTTGACGCCCACTATTCCGCCTGGTATCTTTAGGGGCATGACAACGATCTGGACAATCTCTGATCTGCACCTGTCAACAGCCAGACCCAAGCCAATGGATATTTTCGGGTCACACTGGAAAGACCATCAGCAGCGGATAGGTGTGGCGTGGCAGGCACGGGTCAAGCCGGATGACTATGTGCTTATTGCAGGAGACATCTCATGGGCGCTTAAGGTGGATGACGCGCTGCTTGACCTGGAATGGATAGCAGCCTTGCCAGGGTATAAAGTGATGATACGGGGCAATCATGATTACTGGTTTCCGCGCCGAGTCGGGTCGCTCCGTACTCGCCTACCAGCGAGCATTACTGCGCTCGGCGGAGATGCAGTGGATATTGGGCGGGCGATCGTCTGTGGCACACGCGGCTGGATCACGCCCGACACGCCGGGGTTTCAGCCAGAGACAGATATGCGCATCTATCAGCGCGAGCTGCGTCTGCTTGACAGTGCGCTCAATATGGCGCAGCGGCTGGCCCAGAATGTCCGCCCGATCATTGTGATGATCCACTATCCGCCGTTCCTCAACCAGCAACCGACCGAGTTTGCGCAGCGGATTGCGGCGGCAGGTGCGGCAGCCTGCGTCTACGGCCATCTGCATCGGCCCAACGATTGGGCGACGGCGGTGCAGGGCCGGGTCGATGGTGTGTTTTACCAGTTGACTGCGTGCGACTATCTGAGCTTTGGCCCGGTGGCGGTGCGCGGATTGCCAACCTGGCATGACCATCAGACATCCGAACGAGGATCTGCCATAGAGTGCACAGAACGTCCAGAGGGGCATAGAGGTACCTTTCTATCATGAGGTGATGCACCACCGCTGAACCATCTTCACGCCCCATCCACAATCCCCCGCAACCACGTGATCAGCTCATACACCGACGTATGCATATATGTGGCCCCGGCGATCTGCGACTGCCAGCGCGGGCCGTCGCCGTCGGATAGTACCGTGACCCGCATCTGCGTCGGTTCTGGCCCGGTAGCCAGCGCGAAGCCGGCGCGTTCCAGCGCCCGCGCCGTCCACTGCATCGGTAATCCTGTACCGCGCAACTGCACTGGCCCGTGCGTTGGAGCGTTGAGCCGGAATGTGCCGCTGGCAACATCAAAGGTGACACCCTCACCGCGAAACGCCGCCGCGAACGCCCCATTCAGCACCAGATCTTCGGGAGCACCCGCCAGCAGCGTCCCATCCGGAGTCATCAACCACAGCACATCGGCGCAGCGCAGCGCCAGGTCAAGGTCGTGTGTGGAGAGCAGCAACGCCTGCCGGCTGCTACGCGCCAGATGGCGCAACAGGTGCATTAACTCCACGCGGCGTGGCAGATCCAGAAAGGCGGTCGGCTCATCCAGCAACAGCACAACTGGATCCTGTGCCAGCGCTCGCGCAATCATAATGCGTTGACGTTCACCGTCGCTCAACTCATGAACCGGGCGGTGCGCCAGCGCCACCGCGCCCACTGCTTCGATGGCGCGGCGTACCACCGTCTCATCATCGGGCGTCAGCCGACCCAGCCAGTCGGTGTACGGATGCCGCCCCAGCGCCACTAGCGCATAGGCCGAGAGCTGGCCTACCTCAACCCGCTCGGTCAGGACGACACTCAGACGCCGTGCCAGGTCGTGGGGACGTAAGGCGCTGATTGGCGTCCCGGCCAGTCGCACCTCGCCCGCCAGCGCGGGTTGCATGCCCGCCAGGGTGCGCATCAGCGTTGACTTGCCCACCCCGTTCGGCCCCAGCAGGCACACCAGTTCGCCTGCCCGCAAGCACACATTCAGCGCCGTCGCAATCAGCCGTGGCCCGGCCCGATCATAATGTGTGCGTTGCGGTGATCCATACCCAATACTCAGATTGTGGGTCGTTAAGACGGGTTCATCCATCGTTGCGTTTGTACGTTGAACCATTGAACCATTGGAACGGTAGCACGGTTCAACGGTTCAACGGTATAAGCGCGCCCGGCGCAGGATGATCCATAGGACGACCGGTGCGCCGATCAGCGCCATCACTGCATTCAACGGCAACACCGTGTCCCTGCCTGGCATCTGCGCAATCAGGTCAGCGCTGATCGCGCAGATCGCCCCCATCACCATGACGGCTGGCATCAGCACACGATGATCCGAGGTGGCAAACAGGTTGCGACAGAAGTGCGGCACCGCAATACCCAGAAAGGCAATCGGCCCGCAGAACGCCGTTACCGCACCAGCCAGCATTGACGCACTGACGATAATCCAGAAGCGAGCTACTCTGACCGGCAGGCCCATGCTGTGCGCATATGCCTCACCCAGCAATAGTGCGTTCAACGACTTTGACAGCGTGAAGGCCAGCCCCAGCCCAATCAGGATCGTCGGGGCCAGCACGTGCATCTGGCTCCAGGTAACGCCGCCGAAACTGCCAAATGTCCACATAAGATAGGCCTGAATGCGCTCGACAATACTGAAATAGAGCAGCAGGCTGACAATCGCGCCAGTAAGGTAGCCGATCATAATTCCCAGGATGAGCAAACTGACACTGCTCTGCACATGACGCGCCAGCAGCAGTACCAGCAGTAGCACTGCCGCCGAGCCGAGGCAGGCTGCCAGCACCAGGCTGATATTGCTTAACAGGCCAGCAACGGCCAGCAATGGCGCACTGGCGGCGATGCCCACCGACAGTACTACCAGCGCCACGCCCAGGCTGGCCCCCGAACTGATGCCCAGCACAAACGGATCGGCCAGGGGGTTGCGAAAGAGCGTCTGCATCTGCAAGCCGCTGACAGCCAGCGCTGCACCCGCGAGTGTCGCCGTCAGTGCCCGTGGCAGGCGAAAGTTCAGCACAATTGTGGCCCAGGTGGCCCGCTCTGGCTGGCCACCCAGCAGGATGCGCAGCACCTCGGCCAGTGGAATGCGCACCGAGCCTAACATCAGGCTGAGCAAAAACACAGTGATCAGCCCCGCAAGCAAGCCTGCCAGCACTACTACCCGCAAACCCAGACGCGGCCATGCCTGCTCGGTTGCGCCGGTGGCGGCAGTGATTGATGTACCCCGGGTGGTTTCCATATACCCTCACGTACCACACTCATGGTAACTGCTGATAAAAGTACAACTCATGCTCCGGTAGCAGATCGGGATGGAAGATGGCAATCAGATCTGCCAGTACCAGGTGCGGGTTGGTGACCCCGCTCTCCCAGTAGTCATTGCCACCATGCTCATTCACGCGGGCGTTGTTATTGTACATGCGCCCACTCTGAAACGCCGCAAACTCGGCGAAACGTTCATCCTCGGCCAGCGCGTCGGCGCGGCTTGTCCATGTACCGGTGTTGACCCAGAAATCGGCGTTAACCGCACGATCAAAAACAACCTCAAAGCTTAATTGCTGGCTGCCCATCGTATCATCATCGGCCCAGAGATACGTGGCACCAGCGTCAGCCAGCAACCGGGCGGGATAGCTGCGACCGCCGGGCATAAACCAGGTGCCCTGAAAAGGCGTGTTGGCAAAGACCGTTGGCCGCTGCTCGGCACGCTGCGCCAGCGCCACCAGTTCGTCATACTGCGCCACCATGTCCGCGAAAACCGTCTGTGCTGCTGCTTCGACGTTAAACAGCGTTGCCGTAAATTTGAGCCACTCCGCCCGGCCCAGAGGTGACGGCTCCATATACTCCGAGTTGAGGACTACCTTCAGGCCTGCTTCCAACAATATCGGATGCGCATCGTTCTGTGGGTTGCCAACACCATACGTCATAACCACATCCGGCTCTAGATCGATGACCCGCTCGACATTGACTGCTGCGCCACTACCGATTTCGGCCAGCTTCCCGGCCTCAATTAAGTCAATTATTTCTGGTGTATTCACAAATGCAAAGTTGTCGATGGCTACCAGTGCGTCGGTTAAATCCAGGGCTGTCAGATGGGGCAAGTGTGTGGTGGACATGGTAGCAATCGTATTGATCGGTACCTCAATCACCTGAGCGTCAACAAAGCCTTCCGGGGCAGGCGTACCGCACTGTACCAGAACGTACTCAAACGTGGTTTCTGCATCGCGCCAGGGATTAACAACGGTGACAACTTTGTAGTTGTTAAAGTAGTCAATTGTCCAGCCTTCGGCATAGTCTATGCTGACTTTTTCGGGAAAATAGTCCACCGCAGGATCATAATCCTGAACACAACCCTCGGTTAGATTGGCCGCCGGCTGATCTGCTGCAGGTGGCGAGGGCAAGATATCCGTACCAGATTCAGGGCTTGCCGTGGGTGGGGTTGCTGTCTCACCGCAGGCGCTGATCAGCATGGCGGCAACGATTAACAGCGCCAGCAGGCGTCCCATAACAAGCACAATCGGGTTCTTCACGTTGATTTCCTCCTCATTTCCGTTCTCAATAGCGGCAGAATAGCTGCCGCACTCCATATACCTTTTCAGCCCCCCCGTCCACGGGGGGGCCAGGGGGGGGCGGCTGAAGTCCCGCTTGCCCTGGGTGCAAGGCCGACCTGCGTCGGCTCCGATAGCCCGCCTCAGCGGCCTGCGTCGTGTGAGCCGAAGCCATCAGCCCGGCGTGTGGGGCATGGGAATGCCCAGGACGGTAACCTGTAACTGTAGTGCTAATATGCTAACGTGCGAACATGCCACGCCCGCAGCGCCGCCCGTTGCATGGTCAATTTCGCATCAAACTCGGCCTGATCGCGGCTCAGAAACTCATGGGTGACAAAGCGCGGCTTGAGTGCTGCCAGAATGTCGCCACAGCGCGGGCTGCTAAACGCGACATGCTGATCGATCTGTGCTGCGTGCAGGCGGGCACAGTGGTATTGCGCGGGCGTATCCATGGCCGCAAACCCGGCCGGTAGCCCTTCCAACAACGCCGCCTGTTGATAGTGGCCCGACAGACTCAGGTTGAGATGCACACACTCGATCCGCGCTCGAATGTCGGTCGGCAGGCGCTCAATCGTCGCCAGGACATAGCCTATCGCCTGGGCTTCGTCGGTGAGCGTCGGGCAGGTATTCAGGAGATGCCCGGTGTCCAGCACAAACGCCCAGTTGTCGAAGTGCAGTTGCTCGGCCAGTTGCTCGGCCGTGTTGTCGATGAAGGTCAACCCCGGCCACCACAGGTTTTCGAGCGCCAGCCGCGCTGGTGGCTCGCCATGCGGAAAGGTCGCCACCACTGCGTTAAGCAGTTCGGCCGTGGCCTGGCACACCTCGGCGGATGTGTAGGAAAAGGCGCGGGTGAACGTATGCGCCGGCTCGATGTGGCTCACATGGAACACCATATAAGCCGGATCAAGCCGCGCCGCATGCTGCCAGACCTGCTGCTGCCCGGCGATCAGTTCGTCCGCCGTGCGCCCGCCATATGTCCAGCGGATAAACTCGTCCGACCCGGCAACAATAGCGGGCCGCCCGCGCCAGATGTCGAACCAGGTCAACCAGAAGGGCAGATGCACCGCCTGCACCAGGCCGGGCGGCAGCACGGGTGGCGCTTCGTAGCCAAGCAGCAGCTCCAGGCCATCTAGCCCCAATCTCTGCACATAGGCGGTAACGGCTGACCAGTCGTGATGAAAGCGCTCGGTGTCGCCGCTATGGGTTGAAAAGTTGATCAGCTCTCGGGTTGTTCCGGGGCTAAAAATGGCTCCGTGTGTGCTGATGTGAGCTTCATTCTGGGGCGACAGGCGGGCATCAGTCATTGTAGCGCTCCTCTCCTTCACCGTCGATTGCTTGCTCCACCAGCAAGCGCGGATGGCGCTGCTTGAGATAGAGCACCACGATCAGGCTGATAAATAGCACCACAAACAGCCCGCTGATCACCAGGATAGCCATAAATTGACTGGCGGGTGTCGGCGTGGTTGCCAACTGCGGACGCTTGATTCCCGCTGCCAGCACCTCGCCTGTACTGCCATCCACTGGCGGCGTGTCGGCTGCTGCGACCATCTGGCCGCGAGCGGTGGGCGTAGGAGAAATTGAACTGGTGCTGGTTGGCCGCACAATGGTTGCCGGCAGGACGAGCGGTTCAAGCGTGGGTTGTCTCTCTGGCGCAACCGGCAGGGAGGTGGCCTCGATCACTATCGCTGGCGATGCGGTGGGCGAGGGTGGTTCGCTGGTTGGCGGCTCTGTCGGTGGCAAGGTGGGGAGCAGGGTTGGAAGGGCCAGCGTGATGGTTGGCGTGCTGGTGGCCGACATGGTCGGTGGCAGCGGCGTAACGGTCGGCGTGCTGGTGGCCGGTATGGTCGGGGGCAGCGGCGTAACAGTTGGCGTGCTGGTGGCCGACATGGTTGGCGTAGCGGCGACTGGCGCGGGTAGTGCGGGTATGGGTGACGGTGATGTACTGGTTATGTCAGGCACCGTCAGCGTGACTGGTGGTTGGTCATGAACGATGACAGGCACGGCCATTGACATAATCAGCGGCAGATAGATGACGGATGTTCGTGCCGCACGCACTTCCGTCGTTGGTTCAACGCTGGCGGTAGGGGTCACAGTGACCGTTGGCGTATCGGCTGGTGACGTGGCAGTCGCTATACTGGTGACGCTAGCATTGGGCGTGGTGGTCGGTGTACCGGTCATCGTTGGTGTAGCGGTCGGTTCGAGCGTTGGCGTCAGCGTTGGCACTGCGCAGATTTGCTCAAAGGAAAGCACCTGTGCCGGGCGCGTGGCATCACGCCGATCAATCCCTCCTGGATAGCCCCACACCCAGGCCTCCACATCGCCGTCGTACACATTGCGGCGGCTGATATAGGGTGGCCAGGGATCGTGCCAGACACCATCACGCAACTGGTAGGCCAGCCATAGCCGACTCGTGTCGGAATTGGGATCATATGCGCAGTAGCAGTTCTCACCCGCATCCAGGGCACAGCCGTCCTTGCCGATCTTACACACCGCCGATCCGCCATAATCATGTTCGCCGATCTGTACTTCCAGGCCCGACCGCACAAGCAACTCCTCGGCCGTCAGTGCCAGGCCACCTTCCCAGGTGACACAGACGGTTTCAATCGAGCCATCACCATATTGCACCATCAACCCGGAGCGCTTCTGCGGTGATGGTGGCTCCTGGCGCAACGTTGCCAGGCTGAAATGCTGCCCTGTAGCAGCAGGGGCGTTTTGAATGAGCGGGAGATACACCCGGTACAGCGGCGTATCTCCCGAACACACGGCGTCAAACGTGAGCGGGGGCGCGATGGAAGTGCCACCCCACGTCCAACCATCCATGTCGCCATGGCGCAGACGGCGGTTACTGGCCCCTACCGGCGAGAACTGCCAGGTATCGTTGCGCTGCAACCAGTAGCGCCAGTAGTCGGGTGGATAGGCACACATGCAATTCTCCGCTGGACAACCGTACCTGTCGATCTTGCACACAAAAGCGCCCATGCCAGGATCGTGAGTCAACTCGACATACAGGCCAGAGCGTTCCAGCAGTTCCGCACCAGTGATGCTCTCGCTGCTGAAGGATACACAACGAGTCAGCACCACATCACCAGATTGCACTACCAGCGCAGCCTGATGTAACACCTCGGCCTGGAGCGCAGATTGCTGTAACAGGACAAGGGTCACTGCCAGCAAAAACATGATTTGTGTGCAAAAGCGATACATTAACAGGTTGCAGGTTACAGGCTACAGGTAGTGACGACTTCAGTCGTTCAGCAGTCCTGAAACCGACTAAAGTCGTTACTACCTGTACGAAAGGCGTTAGACAAGGTTCGTTAACGGTAGAGTGTTTACGAACCTTGTCTAACGCACAATCAGCGGCAGATACACCCGTAGCGGCTCCTTGCGACTCTCCAGCACGACCGGCGTGGTGGACAGCGTACCCCCGCTTTGCACTCCGTCCGCATCGCTAAAGGTCGCCTTGAACACGAGCGTATCAACGGGCGACACATCGTTCCGCCCACTCAGGTCAATCGTAGCCGTGTAGAAGCCCGTACTGCGCGTCGTCTCGACCTTGGTGAACGCTGCGACCTGTGCATCCGCCCCCAGAACGCCCCACTCCAGCGTCACCTCCCCATCGCCGTTGAGATCGCTGCCGAAGGGGATTGTCACCGCAATGCTCTGACCATCGGCGCTCCTGACACCAAAGGCGGGTGCGGCAACCATACGATCGGGGTCAGGGCCACGCTTGATTGGGGTGTAGCTGGTGCGCAAGTCGGCCACGGGTGTTTGATTGTAGGGATAGAACGCACCCAGCAGCGCCGGTACAGCCTGTTGTGTAGCAAACAGATTATCGGCGGTCGGGTTGAAGAACTTCGTCACCCCATCATAGTTCCAATTGACCACAAATGGACCATCGGGTTTCTGGTAGCTACCCAGCACGCCCAGCGGTGAGCGCCCGTTCTTCAGCCACGGGGTTGTCGTTAAATCAACTCCGGCGGCCAGCAAACCCTGAATGGCATAGGCAGTGGAGTTGGTGCTGAACGCGCCAAACGCGGCCCACCCACCGCTGGCGATCTGGCTATCGCGCAGATAGGCAATTGCTTTCACGATGGCCTGATTGTCAGCCGGAATACCGGCGGCGATCAGCGCCTGCATTGCCAGACCAGTCGCGTCAACGCTGCCCCAACTGCCGTCACCATCCTGCAAGCCGAGCAGAAAATCCGTCGCTGTTTCTGGAATCGTCTCGCCCGCAGCTACCAGGCCCAGAATGGCAAATGACTGAGTGGTAGGAGTGGCTGCGCCGGTGGCAAAACCGCGACTGGCGGTGGTGCTGTACGCGCCGGTGGCTTGCAGCGTGCTGGACAGATCGGCCACCAGATCGAGCGGGGTCGGTGTGCCAAAGCTGGTGGGATCAGCACCGCTCGCCACCAGTCCAACGATCAGCTTGCCCGTCTGCGCGGGAAAGATCTGTCCGCCATCATCGCGGGTGTAGTTGTTCGCTGCGGTTGCCAGGTAGTCGAGCGGCGACTTGTCTGTGTCGCTGGTGATATTGTTGGGATTATAGCGCGCAGCAACAAAAGCCAGCAGATTATCGATCGTTTCGCCGGGTGAAGAAGCGTCAGTAAAACCAGGCCAGCCGCCATCAGTGTTCTGCCGCGATTTGATATAGGCCAGCGCCCGCGCTGTGCGCAGCGGCGTGGTCATAAACAGCGGCTGGTCGGTCAAGCCATACAGGCCCTCCAGGGTAGCGTAGGCGTTGAAAAAGCGTTTGGCAATGATGCCCTCGTCGTTTTGTAGGCCTAGCATGGCCTCCCGTGGATTGGTGCCGCCTGTGGCCCAGCTCTGGGTCATCGGAATAAACCCGGCCGTTGAAAGCGCGGTCATGACCCAACCGGTGCTGTTGGCCGGCTCACCAGTCCCGGTGTCACCCCACAGCGCGGTGCTGGCGGTCTGGTTACGGCGATAAAACTCCAGCGCTTGCTGGATAGCCGGGTCGGTCGGTTCAACGTTGCCGCTGCCGATCAGCGCCACGATTGCGTAGCCGGTAATATCAATGTTGTTACTCCAACTACCATTCTCGTTTTGGTTGTTGATCAGCCAGGTCGTCGCTGCTTCCGGGATGGGCTGTCCGGCGGCTACCAGGCCGAGAATGGACAAGGTCTGGTTGATGTCACTGGCAGCTCCCCTGGCAAACCCTTCCTCTGCGGGTGTGCTGTAGGTAGCATCGCCGGCCGCAGCGTAGGCCGCGTTGAGTTCGCCGATCAGATCTACCTGTGCCTCACCGAAGCTGGTCGGGTCTTTACCCGCCGCTGCTGCCGCTCCCAACACCAGGCCTGCTCGTCCAGGGAACAGGCGTTCCGTGCCAGGCTTGTCGTCTTGATAGATATACTTGACGACCTCGGCTTCCAGATAATCAATCAGCGTCTTCCCCGCGCTTGATACCAGGGTGTTGGTCGGATACCCCAGGGCATTCAAGATCAGTGTGGTTCGCGCCGTGCCACCCGGATCAGGGCCGAAGGTAAACGAATCAATGCCACCATCCGGAACTTGCTGGGTGCGTAAATAGTTAACCGCCTTTGAAATCGCCGCATCCTGATAAAAGGGGTAGGTTGTCGTCAGTTCCTGGGCGAGTGTTGCCATTGACTGGCGGGCCAGGACACGTGAGCGTGATATTGGCCCAATGCCCTGAAAAGCCACAACCAGCATTGCCAACAAAGCGAACATGCCAATCAACAAACGGGGTCGATAGTGCTTCATATCCAGATCCTCTTTCCTGACCGCTTTACGGTGATACAACAGTAACGAAAAATACACAACCCATCCACAACGCTGCACCCTGTTGCAAAAGGTATAAAAAAACGGCGCTCCACGTGGAGGCCGTTGATCTATAGTGACATGCACCGGCGTACCTTACAGGTCAACCAGTGTTGTCCGGCACCCTTTCCGCGAAGGTACACACGAACAGTGATACAGGTGGGTTATCGGGCTACACCGATGGCCGTTCATTTTGCACATCGTGTGTTACCGTTGCGGGACAGCGCCGGACTCTCACCGGTCTTCCCCCATTATGCGCCGCGCATCCGGGCGGTAGCGCGCCTGCATCAGTTGTGAGCTATTTAGTTATGTGTCTATCAAAGCCCTGGCAACTCGACAATTACTCCAAAAAAGTAAAATACTCTAGCATTCGTAGCATGAGTGTGCCGTTCCTGCATCGGAACGAAGCACACTTGATGATTCTTTTTGAAGGCATGGGCTTTTGCTAATGGTACATAATACCGCGCCTGGTCGTAAATTGCAAGTTACAGGTGTTAGCCATTGGAGCGCGTGTCTATTCGTAGGAATGCCACACGAACTTTGAAAAATGTAACGTGAATATGAACCCAACCGGAGTCACGGCTTTAACCGGGCCTGTGTTGCTGCAGACAGTAGTTATGCTGCTGCACGCCCGATCAAGACTATTTTTCAAACCCCAATGTGTCATTTAGCCATGGATAAACCGCCGGGCGGAACGGTCACGCGGATCGGGGTCGAGACCGAGATATTTCTTGCGCAACATATCCCACAGCGCCAGGCGTGACCAGTCCGGCTCGTTGAGATAGGCCATCTCATCGGAGAGGAACGGGTTTGGGAGAAAGATCGTAATTTGCTGCTCATCTTTGCCGTTGAATAGACGTACCCCCCAGCTATCTGGCGTACCCTCCTGGTTAATACGACGATACAGTTCGGCGCGGGCGGTGCGCCGATGGTGGGCCAGTTCCGGGTCAACCGGATGGTTACGGGTGCCCTTATGTTCGCCAATGCAGATATGAAAATGCCACGTGCCAAAATCAACCGTCAGATAGCCATCCAGCATACTGATCTTTTCAGGTGCGGCGGTAGCGCGAATCTCAAAGACAGCCCCCTGAACAAGCGGGCCAAAGTGAATCTGCTGCCAGTAGTGGCCGAAGAGATCCTGGAATAGTTCAAACAACACTGCCTCGGATGGCTCGATCGGAAAGATTTCCAGGGTTCCATTGCCCTTTTCCGTCACCACGTGCGGCAGCGGTTGTACAGATGGTGAGGTCATACTCCTGGTTGTCATGATAGCTCCTGTATCTTGCTCTGGATGCTGCAAGCCTGATCAACCGTATCCATTGTCCGCCGTTATCCTCTTCCGTTGACCGTCCGGGGTTTCACGTTCATCGATTCTGACGATAGAGCAATCCGCCATAGTGCGACAACGAGACCGCCCCTGGGTAGGGAGTCACGGCACGGCTTCGCCCCTCCGAGGAAGCTATATCCATTGTGGCGCAATGTCCAGAAATTCCTTGACGATCTGTTGAACGCTTTGCGAGTGCAGATGGGGATAGCGTCTTTTCGCCCATTGTTCCCAACGCACCTTGCTCGGCCACTTCCAACCCAGGCGGATACGACGGTGGCATATCATATCGTTATATCATTCCACAGGGGCGCGGCTTCCTGACACGACAGGGTGCATGTCTGCCATGGAGGTTTACCTCGTGGAAGCCAGTTGAACTCAATCGTTTTGTATGCCATAATAGCTATTATACCATTGGTATACCATTTGTAAAAATTCGGCGAAAGCCGAAATCGCTTCATCCACTGCCACTGAAGTGGCGTGGCTTTCGCGGGCTAAACCCCATTTTATGGAAAACGTGATTTGAAATAATGCAATAGTACGTTCATCTTCAAATGCCGTTTACCGATACTGTCTCACCTGTACAAACGATGATAATAGAGGAACATCAAAAATTCATAGGAGTATCTCGTTGCATAAGAGTCAGACAAATCACGTTACTCTACCAGATTCACCACTTCTGGTACCTCCGGCACCTCCGGTAGTTGCTGCACCTTGCCCAGCGGGTACCAGAACGACGCGATAAAGCCAACGAGCAGATGTTGCAATGTGATGAGCAAGAACAGAGCCGAGACACTCAGCGCCTGCTCTTGCGAGTAGCCCCAGGGGGCCAGTACCGCAATCAGCGCCGCATCGCGCACGCCCACACCGGCAATCGAAATCGGCAGCACCTGCAAAATGGCGATCAGCGCCGACACACCAACCACCAGATACAGCGGCACAAAGACTTCTAGCGCAATAAATAACAACCATAGCCGATAAAAGGTAAAAAAGGCCGAGACCAGCGAGGCACTGATCAATACCGCCAGCACCCGTGGCTGCATAGATAACGAACGAAACTGCTCATTCCAGCGCGTCAGTGAGGCCTGCAGGCGCTGCGGTAACACTCGTGGCAACGCCCAGGTGAGCAACCACTGGCGCGGCCCACGTGCCATTAATATAACCGTAACGGTGACAATGCCCGCACTCATCCCTATCACCAGCAGCGTGCGTAGCGTTGAGTCAGGCAACAATTGACCGAGCGAGAAAATGCCCAGCGTCGCCAGCGCCGCCATCACCAGCAGGTCAAACAGGCGATCAATCACCACACTCAACAGAGACGGTGCGAAGGCATACCCCCGTTCGCGCAGATACCAGGCCTTTAACAGATCACCCGCCTGACCGGGTGTCACCGTGCCGAGGAAAATGCCGACCATATACAACCCGGCCCCGGTACGCAACGGCAGATCCAGGCCTAACTGCCGCAACAGATACTGCCAGCGCCAGGTTTTGATCAGCAAAAACGGGGGGAACAACAGCAATGACCACAGTACCAGCCAGAGATCAGCGTTTAACAGGATCGCAAAAAGTTGCCCCAGATCGCTGTTCCACAGGAACAACACCAGCAGCGCCGGACCGAGCAGCCGTAGAAGCCAGGGTAGATATTTGCGCATAGTAGTTTCGTGACAGGATGTACACCAGGGCCTGTGCCCAGACGCGGACAGGGCAGGTACCGGCGGCGCTCCGTTCGCCGGTGTGCCACCGGCACGCCAGTGGGCGTCACTCACCGGTTGCCCGCCCGTTCATGAGCCGGGCCAAGCCGTCAGCCCGAACAGGTGGGTGTCGCTCACCGGTTGCCCGCCCGTTCACAGGCCGAACCGACCTTTCAGGCTAATCTCGGCGCATAAAGCGCAGCGCCGCTATTTGTTCCGCCAGCAACCCGAACATAAACACGATAATGCTGCCCACAAACAATCCCAGGGCAGAATTGGGGATGTATAAACCCCGCTCCGGCTCGAACACCAGCAGGTTCAACAGAAACGAGAGCGTCCCCAACCCGAACATGATCAGTGCCACCGGAAAATAGACCCGTAGCGGCGCGAAGAGCGAAATCATCCGCAAGATGATCAGCCCGAACTTGACACCGTTGCGGAAAAGCTTCTGCCCACTCCGGCCCCCACGCCGCCGTTGCCCGGTAATCGGTACGAACCCCACGCTATAACCGGCCTTTACCAGCGCCAGGGTGCTGGTCGTTGGATACGAATAGTGATTGGGCAGCAGATGGATAAACTCCAGAATAACCTCGCGGCGAATGGCCCGGTAGCCGCTGGTCAGATCGCGCACTGGCATCTCCACCAGGTAGCCACCCAGCCAGTCCAACGCCCGGTTGCCTAGCCGCCGCATCAGCGTATCGCCCTGCGTGCCGGGCGACCGCGCTCCCACCACCATATCATAGCCTTGGGCCAGTTGACCAAGGAGCGCCGGAATATAGGCCGGATCCATCTGCCCATCGGCATCCATCAACAGCACTACCTCGCCCGTCGCGTTACGCAACCCCGTCTTGACCGCCGCGCCATTGCCCTTGTTTAACGGATGGCGCAGCACTCGCGCCCCGACGGATCGAGCCTGTTCCGCCGTATCATCGCTCGACGCATCATCAATAACCAGCAACTCGGCATCAGGCAAATATTCACGCACCGCCTGGAGCGCCTGGGCAATGCCGTGCCCTTCATTATAGGCCGGAATCACCACACTGACCAGAAATGGATACCTTGTATCAGGTTGATCAGCAACTATCGCCGGTGTTGACTGCGATGCATGCTGCGGAGGCAGACCAATCTCAGGGGACATCAGGCGCTCCCGGTTTGACCTGCACCTCGCTGATCATAAGACTCAACGAACGCATATCATTATTTGACATATCCAACAGCACCGGAATAAAGGCCGGGGCATCCAGCATCAGTCGCAATTGTGCCTGTCCCGCCAGCACCGATGGCGTCAATATCTGGTATACCCGCCACGCACCCGATGTAACGGGGAAGGATAGCTGATGCCCAGACTCAAACCGCAAGCGCAGTGGGGTGGCCTCGATTGGCCCGCCAGCCATACGCAGGGCCACCAGGCTGTGATTGCCCAGCGGTGCCGGCAATGGCAGCACGATCTGGCCGTGGCGCAACAACCAGCGATAGGTAAGGCCCCGACCATCAGGCTGCGGCACCTGCTCACTTGCAGAAAAACCCTGGATATAGCCATAATCCTGATCATTCCCCAGAACCAGGTGCGTAGTTGGCGGTGGTTGCAGCCACTTTAGCGCCAGATCCTGAATATTCTCACCACGCCAGCGCCCGGCAATCCGAAACAGCCTGGCTGCCTGCTCATGCTGGCCTTGCGCCCGGGCAATGGCAGCCCGGAGCAACATAGCCCGATTGGCAGTACTATTTCCAAGTACGGTCAATGCCTCATCATACCGCGCCTGTGCCAGCAACGTTCGCGCCAGATCAATCCGACCATCAATCGAGCGTGGATCAGCCACGACCATGCGCTGCAACGCTTGTACCGCCGTGTCATAATCACCCTGCGTATAGGCCCGTGCGCCCGCGTGATAGTGCCACTCGCGCTGCAGACCACGTGCCAGCAGGCCTGGATAATCTCGATAGCTGATAAACAGAGCCACAAAGATTGTTACCAGCAGCATCGCCAGTGCGCCATGCCAGCGCTGCTGGCGCAGCATACGCAGCATCGACGCTGGATCGCTCACTGCCCAGGCTGCATAGAGCATCAGCACCAGCCAGATTGGCAGCAGATAGCGCGGCTCGACATGCAGCAACAGCACCGTCAGGATAGTATACCCTAGCCACCCCAGCAGCAACCAGCGGAATGCCCCCTCCCAGAGCGGGGCCGCCAGTGCCATCAGGCCCACCAGCGTAAACATCAGCCATAGCCCATCGCCCAGAAATCCCAGCAGCGACATCTCGCGCAGCGGGCGGGTGTAGAAGTTCTGCTTTACAAAATAATCTTCGACAAACTGCGCCTTCCAGATATGGCGAAAGTTCGGCCAGGCATTCTGCACCAGACGCAACGGGTCTGCACTCAGGATCTGCTTCAGTTCGGCCATCGCAAATGCCTGACGATCGGCCTGGGGCACGCTTTGCAGTCGTGCCACATTCCGGCGGCGATCGGGCTGTAAATCGAGCCACAGGTTGGGCGGCCCCAGCGTATCAATCAGGATCAAGCGTTCATAGACCAGGTAGTTCCGTATCGTCCATGGCCCCACCACCACGACAAGCGCCACCAGAAAGGCCAGGCTGCGTTGTACACAACAGCACCACAGAACACGCTGGCGCACAAGCGCACCCAGGGGTTGAGCTGGAGCGTCGGGCCTGCGCCGCTGCTCGTCCAGCGTTTCGAGCAGCAACCACAATACGACAAACGCAGATGCATACAGCGCTGGCGAACGAGTCAGTGCCGTCAGGCCCAGCGTGGCCCCTGCCGCCGCCAGCCACGGCCAGCGCCGATCTGCTCGCCAGCACAGCAACAGCCACAGGTGCAGCAAGAGCAAGAACGTAAACAGGCCTTCGCTGTAGGTATGGATCGGCAATTCGACCAGTGGAAACCAGATTGCCAGCAACAGCGCCAGAATCAGGCCCGCCCGTACGTTAAATAGACGGCGAGCGATGTCGTAACCGATCGGAATACATAGCAGAATTAAGACAATTTGGACACACCGAATCAGCGTCACACCCAGCGGCAAATTCCCCAGCGCCACACTCACACGCAACACGCCGGCAAACAGAAAAACATGCAAAGGCGGGCGAATCAGCCAGAAATCATCCATATACACGCCCGTAAGCGCAAAGCGTAACGCTCGCTGATAATAGTCGCCATCGTCTGCGGTAGAGAAGCGGGGATCGATAGCATTCACACGCATAAACCACAACCGCAACGCCAGGCCCAGCAGCATAAGAGCCAGCACGAGGTATTTTGGAAGACTGAGCGGTATGAGGCGTGAGATAGACACGCTTTTTTTTAACGCAAAGGCGCAACGAGGCAAAGGCGCAGCGAGCGAGAAGCTTCTAAGCGCAAAGCGCAAAGCGCAAAACACACCTCTCTTCTGGTTCGCTGGACATGTTGATAGCTGGTTCCGCTTCATCACGTTGCCCATTGTTTCTGTACACCTCCTGTTCTTCGCTTTGCGCTTTCCGCTCAGACCGCTTTGCGTTTTGCGCATCACTCACCCCTGGTCAAACGATACAAGCGATACGCACCAGCGATACCGACTCGCGCCGCCTCCGGATCAGGGAGAGCAGGTGGGCCAGCCGCCTCGTACCAGAGCAGGTAGGCAATACCCTCGGTGCTGGCCTGTGCCAATGCAGCTTGATCGTCCGACACATCCGGCCAGGGTGCGACACGGTGCGCCAGCGCCGAATATTTCGCCAGCGGCACATTCGCGGGCACCCGTACCAGCAGTTGCTCGCCCGGTTGCAACGTCTGTAACACCAACTGTACCACAGCTACCTCATCAGCCGGTTGCTGTTGCAGCACATAGCGCGTGCCAATCCCAAATCCACCCCATAAAACCAGCGTCAACAGCATACCCACCAGCCATAGAGAGGATGCGAATTCGCCTCTTTGCACCCGTGCCTCGTCGCCTCCGCACGCCTTCGCCGCCGCGCCTCCGCCCTCCCGCGCCTCGTCGCCTCCGCGCCTCGTCGCCTCCGTACCTCGTCGCCTCCGCGCCGCTTGGTTGACCTCCAACTTCGTCACCAGCCAGCAGAGCAGAGCCACCGCCGCTGTCGCATAGATCGGTGCCAACGGTAGAAAAAAGCGCGGCAGGATGAAGGCTATGCTTACCGCCAGCACATACAACGCACTAAAACTCAGCAGGCCCGCCTGAGCAAGTATGGAATCGTCAACTGCTGGCGCTGCATCAGCCAGCCCCTGGCTGCGATGCACGGCATAGAGCCGCTGTCCAGCACACACCAGTTGCCACAACCACAGCAGCAATCCCGTCACTGCCAGCCAGTTCGCCGGCCAGCCGAGCAAGCGCAGTTGCAACGCCCGCCCCGTCTCGCTCGTATCCTCAGCACCACTCCCGACAAACGCCTGCACATTCGTCCACCAGTTGTGCAGAAAGCGCGGTGGATCACGCAGCATAACGTCAATTAATTCGATGCTATCAGGTACCTCGTGCCAGCGGCCCCAGTCAATATTTCCATAGACCGCCAGCCATACATTCTTGGCCTGCTGATTGTACAGCGGCTGTCCGGTCTGCATCATATTGACCACCAGTTGTGGCAACGCAGCCAGCATAAAACCGATGGCAAAGATCCCACCCCGCACCAGAAAGAACCGCCAGCGCTGCCACAAAGCGGAATCACTGGCCGCTAGCGTCCAGCTTACCAGCGCCCAGGACAACAAACCCCACGGCAACAGCAGCAATCCCAGATGACGCACCAGAAAGGCACATCCTGCGACCAATCCAGCGACAAAGAACAGCACGGTGCTGAACGAGCGTGCTTGCAGATGAGTACTGCGGGTCTGCGCCAGCAACAGCAACAGCAGCGCCAGGCCAGTCAAGGCCGCAAACGGCATATCGGTACCCACATACAGCCCATACTGTACCACCAGCGGACTGAGTGCCAGCAGCAAGAGTGCCAGCACCCCACCCAGCCGCTGATACTGCCGCACCTGCAGCGGTACCCACTGCGCCAGCAGGATGCGTGTCAAGCTGTAGCCCACCAGCAGAAACAACGCCCCACTCAGCGCCGCCACCATCCGCGCTGCCAGAAACGCATTCCCTGCCGTTAACGGACGCACCAGCCACAACAGGAACGGGTAGCCCAGATTGTAAAAACCATCGGCCTGAAATACACCATCCAGCGCCTCGGCACGGATGGCAAACACACGGAAATCTTTCTCTACCCCTGGCACCGAGAGGGTCAGATGATCCTGCGCCGACCAGAGTATTGCGCCTGTCCATATCCCCATTATCGCCAGCGCCAGGCTATCGAGGAGCAGTGGACGCCGCAGACACAACGTCGGGGCATAGCGTAGTACCAGCAACGCCGCCAGACCGAGGTTGATCACTGGTAGCAACCAGCGCAATGGATAGGGGTACCACGGCGGTTGTAACCGATAGCATACGAGAAACAACACCCCGGCAGCAATGCAGAGCATGCCCGCCCAGGAGTACAGACGGCGCGACTGGCCAGGTGCTCCTGGCATGCGACCAGTGAGCCACTGCCCCAACAGACCAGCAAACAGTGCCCCATAGAGTACCTGTGATGGATACGGAGTAATGAAACCATGCGAACCGGGAGAGACGCTATAGACGGCCTGATCAAGCAACACACCCACCACACGTGCATCACCCGCAGATGAGGTCGTTTCGGAGCGCAGTTCAATAAACAGATCGCTGGCCTTGAACAGACCACGTGTGATAGCAAAGGTATGCTCTTCCCAATCACCCGTCGTCTGCAACGTTCCCAGCGTATCGCGTCCATTGAGCAACACCGTGATCTGCGGTGGTCGGGCATCAGATTCAGCGGGACGCCACCCGCGCAGGCGCAACGTCACCTGTCCAGGCAAACCTGCCTGGGGAAACAGCAGGAACGAACGATCACGGCTCCATCGCGCACGACCGTTCGAGCCGACGAGATAGGGACGGGGAACTGACCGACCGGCTGTGTCTTCAGCATCATGAAAGCCGCGTACATACGCCGCATCGTAGCCACCAATATCAACCACATGCCGCGCGGGAACCTGGTACAGCAGGATAATGCCCAGCGCTCCCAGCGCCATCATCAGTAGCACCAACCACCGACTGTGGACATTGGCCGGCAATCGGTGGCCGGCAGTCAGCAGTCGGTGGTCAGCAGCATCAGCGCCCACACTATGATCCTGGCGTTGGATCTTCAACCGGAACGTCGCCAGATGGCGGTGAGAGCAACGCCCGATTGACCCAGCCGCTGTTGGTACCATCGGGATTGTTGATCACCGAGTCCGAGGAGCGCGGCCCCAGGCGCACCCGATACCATTGAGAGTCGGGGGTACGCGCCAGAAACACCACCTGATCGTTCTGACTGAGGGTTCCTATCGGGTGATTATTGACGTTGGGTGCCGGTCGCACATTTGCCGCTTGTAAGACGGTGCCAATCACCTCGTCGGCACCGGTGGCTACCTGCAGGTCGGTATCGGTCGCAGCGGCATTTCGATCATCCAACCCATCACCGTCAGACATCGATGGCTCAGGAACATCTGTTTTTGGCAGCGGATCTGCAACCTCAACAAGCGCGTCATGCACCTGCGTTTCAGTTGGCACACTCATGCTAATCCGATCCAGTTCATCACGCAGAGTGGTGATCACGCTAAAGGCCAGCACCAGCGACAAGATCATTAATACACTGGTTAGCGCTGTTTTCATCAATTCCAGGCTCTGGCCCCAGACACTCCGGGTTCGCATCTGCTCCAGCGCACTCTGGGCAGACTCGGCCACCGACTCACCCCAACTGGTCTTGCCTTGATCGACGCGGGCCACACGACGCAACTCTATCAACGCCCGAAAATCACCAATATGCGCCAGCGCCTGCACCGCACTCCAGCGCACATTGCTGTTTGGATGCTGCAAGGCCTGAATCAACGCCCCGGTCGCACGACCACTGCCAATGCGTCCCATCGCCTCTGCTGCACGATAGGCACCCAGCCAGGGATAGATCGGGTTCAGCGCCTCGCTCAGAATCGGCAGAGCAGCCGTTTTCAGCGCTACCAGTTCCTCGAACGCACGATGATGATCGGGATGATGCGGGTCGCCTAGCGCATCAATTAACCCAATCAGTTGTTCACGTGAAGGCGTGGCAAGGCTGCGTGTGGTTGTGGAATGCGAACGCTGACGTGACGACGGAAGTCGGCGTGGTGGGTTCCGGGTATGTCCAATCATTGCCCCTACTTCTGTGACGGCATCTTCATCATTGAGTGGCAGCAGATCTTGCTCATCATCTGCATGCAAGTTTTTCTTTTTATTAAACGTCATAATATCGATTACAGGTTACGAGTTCTCCAGAGAGACGACAAAGCACGAAAGCGATAGAGACGAACTGACGGCCTGTCCTGATGTGTCGCGCATCTCATACCACTGTATCGCTGCGCCTCAACCTGTAGCCTCCCCAACCAAATGTCTCATGCCTCACATCTCACACCTGACAATCCTTCGTACCACTCACAATAATGCTGTACAATCATATCAAGCACGGCTCCGGCCATCTGCTGCTTGGGTTGCCGTGGCAGTTGCACCACCATGCCCTGGGCATCAAGGACTGTCACCGCAATCTCTGGCTGACCAATACTGGCAACCGCATCGTTCGCAATAATCATCTGCAATCCCTTGCGTGCCATTTTCGCCGTAGCATTTGCCAGCAAATCCTGTGTCTCGGCTGCAAAACCGACCTTGAATACATCCTGGCGGTGGGCCAGGGTACCCAGAATGTCAGGATTAGGAATGAGCTGCAAGGTCAGACCAGTATCGCCACTCTTTTTTATCTTCTGCTCCACCACCTGGGCCGGACGATAATCGGCCACAGCTGCATTCATAATCAAGATCGCGGCATCGGTACAGGCAGCATGAACCGCATCATGCATCTCCAGCGCGGTCTCAACCTGGATCAGCCGCACTGCAGCCAGTGGTTGCAGCGCAGTCGGGCCGCTAATTAACGTCACATCGGCCCCATAATCGCGTGCAACGGACGCCAGCGCATAGCCCATGACGCCCGATGAACGATTGCCCACATAGCGCACCGGATCGATTGCCTCGTGGGTACCGCCCGCGGTGATCACCACATGGTGTCCGCGTAATGGGCCTGTATGCCGTCCAAGCAACGCCCGCAATTCACCCTCAATAACTGCCACAGCAGGCAAACGCCCCTTACCAATCATTGGCTCGGCCATGCGCCCCTCATCAGGCTCAAGCAGCGTAAATCCCCGCTGGCACAGGGCAGCGATGTTTGCCTGTGTCACCGCCGCCGCATACATATTCGGATTCATAGCCGGCACACACAGCACGGGAGCCGTCGTCACCAGCACCGTCGTTGTCAGCAAATCGTCGCATATTCCGGCGGCCAGTCGTGCCAACGTATTGGCTGTTGCAGGCGCAATAACAATGGCATCTGCGCTGACACCGAGCGACACATGCCCAACCACACCATCCTCTGGTAACGCCCACATATCGGTTAATACCGAGCGCCCGGTCAACGCTTGAAAGGTCGCAGTACCAACAAACCGTTCAGCGGCTTCAGTCAGTATCACATCGACGACCGCGCCTTCCAGCGTCAGGTTCCGCGCCAGTTCAGCCGCCTTATAGGCCGCAATACTGCCACAGACACCCAGGATGATATGTTTGCCCTCCAGAATATTCATAATAATATGGTGGTTACTGGCTTCTAAGAGTGGCAGTTAGCATGCAACCGACCTCCACGTGTACATTCATCTGCTGGTCATAGCGACATAATGAATAGGCACTGGCAATTGTAGCATCAGGATTCATCCACGTCAATCACACTGTACCAGGCACAGTTTATATCAATCCGATACAGAATCTATCCGCAAAACCCGGGCCAGGTGTCAATGCACTGTGTTGGCACCTGACTCGAACGAACTGATTGGGACACTTTGTACCCGGATCTGTCCTGGATATAGCATGTGTTTCCACCCTACTACAGCAACCTGAATCGACATCAGGCCGATGGTCAATCTTCCATAGTAAACCCGATCTTGAGCGTCACCTGCCAGTAGGCCAATTCTTCTTGATCAATCTGGCCACGTGTCTCAACCACTTGAAACCAGCGCATATTTTTGACCGTTTTTCGCGCTCTGGCAATTGCATTCCGCACTGCATCGTCACTGCTTATTTTTGAAGACCCGACGACTTCGATCAACCGGTAGACATGCTCGGCCATTGCGTACCTCCTCTTGTTGATGCTACAAACCCTGGGCCATAGACCATAAACGCCCGATCTGGTAGCGGTACACTCTGCCGCTCAAATCGGACGTTACACTCACACCATGCTGTTGAATTACAACCATTAGAATGAGTATCACTCTATAACATAGGCATCATCATGCTACACAACACCTGTCTTCTTGGCATCAAAGAGGAGTATATACCCACAGTTCTGGCACACAAGCTGAACCATCGGTGCAATAACACCACTGAGGCCACTGCTATCAATCACCTCGCCAGTATCCCAATTCGTCTTCCCACACACCACACATGGCATTGGAAACTGCGGAAGCTGCGTGGTGAGCCACGTTTGAAACTTTTGCTTGTGAATATTCCCCATCGGCATGATCTACTCCTGGCCTGTACTCGAAAAAACCAGTAACAAGGCATCTTGCCCAGCCACAAAGCACTCGTTACTGGTTGTAGATCTCCTGTTGCCAGGTACAGTGGCTCCCCGACCTGGATTCGAACCAGGAACCTACTGATTAACAGTCAGCCGCTCTACCGTTGAGCTATCGGGGAAGGATATTGAAGATTGACTAGAGTATACCATACCCTGGTGTACAGTGCAAGAATGGGGTGGTGGACGCTGCACCGGCGACCAGACGCCATGCTCACCGCCGATGGGCCATAAGCGTAATGGGTAACGACACGAAAGCGTCCGTGCGCAACTGCTGCTCACCGCTGTCAACATACAAGCCCGTCGAAGACCCACCGTCGAGATTCAGCGCCGCATCCAGATCGAGATCACTGGCAAGCAGCCAGTCCGCCAAGCCGCGCAGGGTAAACGTATGGCTCGTAAAAGCGATTAACAACACCCGTCCCTGGCGGTCAATCGCTACCACGCTACGGCGAGCGCGTTGCCCATCATTGGCACCGGTGTAGACCAGTGTTCCACCTGGCTTGATCAGCATCGGCCAGCTTTGCAATGCCTCAAGCAGCAGTTCGTGCGGGTCATACGGCTCCTCAACGAGATAGCGTAATGATATGCCACCGTTCCTGTCCACCGCAAACATCCCTCCACTGCCCTGATAACTGACCCCACTGGCAACTCCGCCACGAATAATCAGCGCGGTACTGCGGTTATGCGTATCAAAAAAACCCCCATTGATCGTCGCCACCGCACCCGCACGAACATGCCAGGTTGTCAGGGGAAGCGGCTGATCGGGAGCATAGCCGACCTCAAATTGTACATATGCTGGATCGAGACGTACCATGCTGATCAAAGCCAGGCGTTCGTTCCACACGACCTGCAATCGGCGTAATTCAACGCCCGGCTCAGTTGCAACCCAGCCGGTATCACCTGGCTCACTGCCGGGGAAGTCTCGGCTAGCTGGTGGCGATGGCAGCGTTATTGGTACGGTGGGCATCAGAGTTGGCAATGGGAGCGGTGTCTCAGTTATCGAGACCGCCCCGCAGCCAGCCAGTCCAACAAGAAGGCCGCCGAGATACAGCACGAAGTACCCGTGCCAATCAACACGTAGGGTAGAGACAACGGTGTGGATGACGCTACGCTTTTGGTCGTGCGCCATAACGCTCAGCACGGCGGGTAATAATCGCTTTGTGAATCCTCTCACCAACCGGCCACTCCTCACGTGCCTCATCATCCTCCACGATCAAGCGTGGCACGCCAATGGATCGCCCATCAGGGCCAACTGATACCATACTAAAATAGCCTGTCGTGCACAGACGGCGTTCGCCCTCAAATGGATGTTCACCATAGACATGCACCCGCACCACCAGCGAGGTACGCCCGGCATAAATGACGCGCGCCATCGCCTCCACGATCTCGCCCTGATGAACCGGTGCCCGAAAATCAATATGCTCGGTTGAGGCGGTCACCACGGGTTGACGGCAAAACCGCCAGGCCGCAATGGCTGCGGCTTTGTCCATCAATGCCAGCGCATTGCCACCGAACATCGTGCCAAACGTATTCGTCTGATTCGGTAACACAATATCGGCCACCCGTACCTCAGGTGCAACAAAGGCGGCCTCCGTCGCATATAGCTCTTCCACCACTCCCTCTCCTTCTCTGCATGAACGGCGTGATTGATGCCGTTATTCTAGTCTGTTCTGGTGCGCAATGCAAAAGCTATGCCCAGGCCTCTGGGGCAGCATATCAGCGTACTACCAGTTGATAGACCCCCCCTTTCTGATCTGTAAGATACACCTCGCCTGCATCATCCTCGCCAAAGGAAGTCAGCATCAGATTGGTCTGTAACAACTCGGCGTTTTCCCACTGCTGATCAGTCTGGCGCAACCCCCAGATTCGCCCGCTGCAATAGTCGCCATAAATATAGACCCCGTTCAACTGCGGAAACTGCTGACCACGATAGACATAACCTCCGGTAATCGAACACCCCAGCGCATGCGAGTATACGATGACCGGTTGTTCCAGACCCGTCTGGTCACACTCACTGGCATTGTAGCAGGTTGCGCCTTCCATGATATTCCAGCCATAATTCGCACCGCCTGCACTACCGGCAGGCTGAATATGCACTTCCTCATACTGATTCTGCCCCACATCGGCAATATAGAGATCGTCGGTTACACGGTCAAAGGCAAAACGCCACGGGTTGCGCAACCCCCATGCCCAGATCTCCGGGCGCATATCTGGTTCGTCGATCAACGGGTTGTCAGCGGGAATGGCATACAGTTGGTCGTCTGCGACATTCATAACATCAATGCGCAGAAGCTTACCCAGCAAAACACCCCGATTCTGCGCATTGTTCCAGGGATCACCGGCACGACCGCCATCGCCAGTGCCAATATAGAGGTAGCCATCTGGCCCAAACTTGAGTAACCCACCGTTGTGATTAGCCGCTGGTTGCTCGATCATCAGGATCGTCCTGGCACTGTTAACATCTGCCTGATCAGGATCATCCGCAACCTGATAGCGAGCGACAACAGTATCACCCTCGCGATCGGTATAGTTGATAAAGAATTGCCCATCACGTGCATAATCGGGCGAGAAAGCAATACTCAATAACCCTTGCTCATTGGCCTGAGATCCCACCTGAGCAACAATATCCAGGAACGGTTCTTCCAGACGCTGACCGTTACGCACAATCCAGATCGTGCCGGGTTGTTCAACCACAAATAACCGACCACTGCCATCACCAGCCCCGGTAACATAGAGCGGCCGGGTAAAGCCATCAGCAATCAGCTCCAGCGCTATCGTCAACTCCCGCAAGTCAGCCAGTGCAATGGCGTGTAAAGTAGCATCTAACATCGGTTCTGCCGTAGCCGTTAACGAGCTAACGGGTGACGGAGTGCGCACTGCTGCTGCGGTCGCCGCTGGTAATTGGTGAGCGGGCGCAATGATCGTTGGAGCGGGCGGATCTTTGTTGGTACCACACGCAACCAGAAATATACTCAGTATACTCACCCATAAACGTCGCATGAAACATCCTTATAAGCATAGTTCAAATCCCCTGGACACTGTGTACCAACGCAGGCACGCCTTTCGACTCCTACGAATGGGCTTTGAACTATGTCTAACCGTTAAAGCTGGACAAATCAGGTCAGCTCGGGCATTGCTTCGTCCCGGCTGGACTGTGCTGCACCATTGTTATAGGATTATGATACATTTCACGTAACAGGTGGCCCCTGTGCCCCGGCTGGCGCAGGGGCCAGTGGTTCCTGCAAAACCGTTGTTTCGGCCCGTTTTGAACGGGCCGAAACGAGGAGTATGCCGGAGGGGCAACGTTCCTCCTGACCACCCCACCTGAACGATTATCATTTGCGGTGAAATGGTAATAAAATCATTAAAATACGCATGATAATACCCGATCTTTTTGTTGAATCACGAAAATGACAAAATTGTTACCAGATATACAGTGGTTCATAGTAGATTTTTGCGTTTACTGTAGTAGAATACTACTACAGTTACTCCAACGATACTCCATCTCGGCCGGGGTGTGGAAGCCTGCGACCCCTGCGCGCGTTCACTTGTGATTTTGGAGGAGTAAAGCCGCGCCGTGCTGCCCTACCCAGGGGTTATCTCGTTGTAGTACCATCAGTATTTCAAGGAACAAGGTGATGACTATGGATGCCAGCATCTCCGCCCACATACTCGTTGTCGAAGATAACCGTCTCTACCGTGAAGCCTTTTGTACGCTGCTTGATATATGTTTTCCTGGAGTGCGGATTACCGCGGTATCAGATGGTACAGCGGCGCTCAGCCTGACGCGCCACACTCCATTTGATCTGATAGTTGTTGACTATAACCTGAAGACCCTCAATGGCGGTGATGTTGTGCGTCATTTGCGCCAGCGCTCGCGATCGACTGGTATCCTCTTACCACCGATCGTGATGATGTCTACGCAGCCCGACGTTGCGGTTTTTGCCCGCACAATGGGTGCCACCGACTTTCTCTCCAAACCGGTTTCGGAAGAAGATATCCAGGCGATCATCAGGCCACTCCTTGCTGATCGCAACTGTTGCGCTGAACAATCTAGCGAGTCACCCCCATCACAGACGAGAGAACGCAAACCGTTGAAACGTCTCAAACCACGTCTTGATCACCAGTAAGCTCATGACCATATGTATAAGATTTTTACCAATATCCTGAACCATGTGTTATACCAGATTCGGCTAAAAAAAACGGCGCATGCGCGTAAGGGGTGCCAGCTCCAGGCGCACCGCCGGTATGCTACCGGTGGGAATGTAGCGAACTAACGTTAGTTGTGACCATTGTTGTTTCTGGTAGGGACGATAGGGTGTAATATAGTCGCGCATCCCAACACTGCAGGCATAGTCTACCACTTCAGGCGTATAGCCACTGGCAACCAGGTAAGCATCAACCATACTATAATCACCACCAGCACGGGTATGCGCCAGCCAGTCGACATATTTGAGCATCTGGTTAATCACATTCACATCACTAATGAGATCTTTCTTCAGCTCTATCGCCTTATAACGCATAATGGTTGGGGGAAAACTGGCAGAGAGTCGCCGGGTGGTATACCCAAACAGATCAATCCGATCCATATACATCACGGGTTTCTGGGGCGAAGCCGAGACCTGATTGGCCACGTAATCCCACGTACCAAAGATCGCCGTCACGCCGGGTGCCTGTACCGTCAGGGCATGGGCAAGCCAGGCCTGTAGCAGAGCTTCGTGCGCGACACTGCCATCACGAACATAATGCGCTAACAGCGTATCAATATCAATCCGATACGCGCCCAACTCCGCATTGCGTGCGCTCACCTGCGCATGATAAAAAGCCGATTGATCTGGAAAGACATGCGCCTTCGCATGTTGTAAATCCGCCACCGCATCTGCATTGCGACGGAGGAGTAGATCGACCATCACTTGCGCCTCGTCATCCTCAACTTGAATAAAGCTCCGTTTCTCAAAGACGCGCAAGCCACGCACCACATTACGCATGTCTCCTTGTAGCACCTCATCCATATCCAGGCCATGCGTGAAAAAAACCGGATCAGGCCGAAAGAACACCACCCAGCGCATATCTTCTTCACGACGCTGACGATAGAGCAAGATGGTACGATCATCGGGCGGATGCGCATGGGGAAATGACGCGCCGGGATAATTTGCCAGTGCTGCGGTGGAACCTCCACGCTGCATCGCTACCAGGCGCCCGACGCCGTAAATCGTGCGCTCACGAAAAAAAAAGATGAGATCCCCTGGTCGCATCGTCAGATAATCTGCCAGCGTGAGTTCCGCGGCCACACTCCACGACGGGTAATCCGGGCGCTTTATCAGCGTGCCATACACCCCAAATTCGACATAGCGCCGCAGGGCATCTTCATCTGCGAGATTAACGATATAGCCCGACACAACTCATGGATTCTCGGGTTTCAGCGTGTACCCCCATTCATCGCCACATACTGATTGGTATAACTACACACTATTAACTCCTCCACATACCCTCGCTTCTTACCATCACAGTTAATCTTCCGGCTGGCATAGACAATATCTTTGACCAGCACGTGCTGGTAGAGGGTACGGGTGAGACTGGTATGCGAATTGCTCAACATGACGTAACACCCCTGTTCCACCAGTTGATCAAACACCGCAACGAGCCGCCGCTGCTCATCAACATCAAAATCCTGACCAGTGTAGTGCGTAAAGGAGGCAGTCACACTCACCGGATCATAGGGTGGATCAAAATACACCAGGTCGCCTGCTCTGGCCCGGTTTAACACTCCCGCAAAATCACCGTGATAAATCTCGGTCTGATGCAACGCGGCACTGACCGCACGTAAATTGACCGGATCACAAATCAACGGGTTCTTGTAGTATCCAAATGGAGCGTTAAACTGGCCCTTCTTGTTGACACGATACAGCCCGTTATAACAGGTACGATTCAGAAAAATTGTCCGTGCCGCCTTCTCCACCGGATCACGTTGCGCAAAATCAGGGTGCCGATCCCAACTACGGATCTCACGAAAATACTCCGGATCATGAAAATGGGGCGCATGGACATACAACGCATCAATCAGCGCCTCCACATCATCACGCACCACCAGATAGCAGTGGATCAACTCCTCATTGGAGTCACTCAAGACTGCACCTGCTTTCAGACAACCATTATTGGCCAGATGAAAAAAGAGCGCTCCCCCACCAACAAATGGCTCATGATAGCGGTGAAAGGATGCGGGTAAGCGCCGGGTTAGTTCGGGCAATAACTGGCCTTTACCGCCAGCCCATTTGAGAAAAGGACGCGCGATCACCGAGAATTCCCCAAACAGGACCGGCTGTACATAACTGGACATACGCGGCTCTCCCCGTCTGTCTGCGTGGGAAGATTATAGCACATTGGCGTGTAGCCTGGAGCCTGATGTGCGACGTGTCTACGACTATGAGCCTTCCTAGAGCAGCATAATCAGATCAATACCTGATCATCATTGGGGAGCAACACTGTGCGTAAGAGAGGAATAGGTGGCGCACCATAGCGAATATAGGCATCGTGAAACTGCTTCAGCGTAACATGAGGGCCATGGCAGATCTGGTAATCGCTCCGTAATTTGAGCAGCAAAAGCTTACCGAGGGTGTAGTTGATATAGCCCGGATCATAGGCGCCGCGCCGCGCTTCCTGCCGCGCCGTCACCTCATCCATATACGCATGCTGCATAAAATAGCGGGTAGCTGCATCAACCGTCATACCCTGCGTATGCATCTTGATCGCACAGATATAGCGACAGTTGCGCGTCAGGGCCTCAGTCAGTTGGGTCAGACGCAACGTTAGATCGCCCGCACCATACCCCTCCTCTAGCATCATCTGCTCCACATAGTGTGCCCAGCTTTCAATATGTGAATAGGCGGTACAGACTTTTGCCAGAGTAGTGGGCGCATGTCGCAGATGTAAGAAATGCACATAGTGCCCCGGATAGGCTTCGTGGATCGATACCGCCACCAGCGTGCCGTAATCAAACCTGGTGAGCCAACCTTCAATATCCTCTGGTGACCAGTGCGGCTCAGGGAGGGTGATATAATAAAATGACTCGGTCGCCACCGTCTCGAATGGCCCGGCCGTATCCATCATCGCAAACGCCCAGCGCGCAAAAGGGGGCGTCTCTTCCACGCGGCAACGCACCGTTGAAGGGATAGAGACGAGATCACGCTCGACGACAAAGGTTCGTAGATCCTCCAGCAATGTCCTGGTCTCGGTGATCAGCTGATCCGCAGATGGGTGCTTACGCCCCTGGATATGCATATGCTGCTGAATCGTTAGTGTTGGATCGATCTGTGCCGCTACCTCACGTATAGCCTCTTGATTCCGGGCCAGATCACGCTCACCTATTGCCAGCAACTGATCAAGCGAGAGATCTATTTTTTCATTATAGTGGAGCATAGCTGCAAACTGCTGCGCCCCTATCGCAAAAGCATCCGTTGCCATGGGGAGACAGGCATCCCGCAAATAACCGTGAAAGTCTTGCAACGCTATCACCGCAGCATCACGTGCTGTCCATAACTCTTGTTCCAGCATAGGATCGCGCAGTGGTTGGCAAGCTTGAGCCAGGTCTCTCGTCAAAAACACGATCAGACCAGTAAAGATCGTCAATGATTCCTCAATAAAAATGCGGGGAAGCTGCGGTCGCAGATTCTGACGAGCGACCTGCATCGCCGCCGGTATCTGCTGCAAGTGGCGTATCAGGGCCACAACACGCACCTCCAGCGGTGCATAGTTGCGTTTCACATAGTTGTCAACCATCGCATTATCGGCGTAGATCATCGGGTTACGCTGGTACTCGCGCTCTTCCAGCCAGCGCCACAACTCACGCTCAATCTGCCAGTGCAAAAGTTGGTAATCAAATGCGGCCATATCCTCCAGTCGAGCAGCATCAATCGCCGCCAGCCGCTGTCGATAGACCTGCAAGCGGTTCACATAGGTAGCAATTGCATTCGCCGACAGATCCATAACCCGACCATCATAGGCATGCAAACCCAGATTGCTGGCTCTGGTTGGATAAAACGTAAAATAATCGCTCAAGAAGTCTTTGACAAGCATTGCCAGCCCCTGCGCCTGTTCATTCATAGGAGCGACCCTCCATCATGCATGTACCGCACATCATAATATACACGCGGTACGCAGTTACTCAAATACAACGTCGTGTTTGCCTGCGGCAGCCGCGAAGTGTCCGAATGTTCGAACATTCCAACTCTGCAAGGTGCCGCTCTGCCGAAGGTGAACGGACTATTTGAGCTTCCCACCGCGTACCGCGTGTCATACATAAAGGGGAACAAGGTGTCACAATCCATACAAACCTCCGCAGGGAATCACCGACTTCAGGCGGAGGAATGCGGTCAATACCACAACGTTGACCGCTTCGACTTGCTTCGTGGCGCTCTCTGTAATACAATAGAACACATGGACGTCCAGCGCACACTCACGATACGCATTGCCGATGACCCGGATCTGCGCGCAACGCTGGCAGAGTTTCAGGGCATTCAACAGCGCATCTCTCACACGTGTCACAACGACGGCAAACCGCTGTCGGCGCTGGCGCTGCATCGGGCGGTGTACGAGGACGTCAAGGGCACGATCAGCAGTCAAATGACCTGTACGGCCATCCGGATCGTTGCCGGAGCCCAAGCGAACAAGAAGCCCGCGCAGCGTCCGTTCGAGTTCAAGCGACCTGTGGCGCCGTTTCTGGTTGGCACGCGCGGGCGGGATGCTTGCTTCTGTGATGATGGTACGCTGCCGATCTGGACGGTGGCAGGACGCAAGCGCATCGCCTACACGGTGACGGACACCTTCAAGGCAACGCTGGCTGAAGCCGTCGAGATCGACAATATGACCATGATCGAGCGCGACGGGCGCTTGCTCAGTCGCGTGGTCGTCACCCTCCGTGTTCCCGATCCACAGGGTGTGCATCCTGTCGGTATCGTTCTGACTGAGACCAACGCCCTGGTTGCCGTCGATCCCGATGGCAATCCCCTCTTTGTCAGTGGGCGGGACTCCAAGGTGCGAAACATCCGCACCCGCAGAACCCGCCGCCGTCTCCAAGAACAGCTTGCGACCCGCAAGGCACAGAGGCAGGACACGCGCTCGCTGCGATGCCCGCTGAAACGGCCTGGTCGCAAGCAGCGCAACCGCACACGCACTTTCTGCCAGCAGACCGCCGCCAGGTTGGTAACGTGGGCACCCGCCGACTCGGTACTGGTGTTCAAGCGGTTGACGCTGCCGCAGACGTCCAGGAAGCTGCACGTACGGAAGGGCATCCGTCGCCGCTTGAGCCAGTGGCAGCGCCGTCTGATGCGCCAGAGTGTGACGAACACTGCGGAACGGCACGGGCTGCTGGTGGAGGATGTCAACCCCGCCTACACCAGCCAGGATTGCTCGCGTTATGGGTTGCGTAGCATCAGAAAGCGCCATGCCTTTAGGTGTCCTCACTGGGGGCACGAAGCCCACGCAGATATGCATGCTGCCGTGAACATCCGCCTTCGCTCTACTGCGCTCCGGCTCAGTGGGCCGCTGTCAACCGGCCCGTAAGCCCAGTCGCCCGTTGCGAGCGATGCAGGCAAGCTGTCGCCTGAGGGCGACAGTTGTTGACATGTTGGTAAAACCATTATACACGAGGTACACTATGTCATTCACAATCTGTATATATTGTGGGTCACGCACAGGCAACGATCCATCCTATGTTAACGCCGCCCGTGTTCTGGGCAGCGTCCTGGCAGATCATGGATGGCGCCTGGTTTATGGTGGAGGCAGCATCGGATTAATGGGAGCTCTAGCTGACAGCGCCCTGGCGCATAATGGCGAGGTGATCGGTATTATTCCACAGGCGCTGCTGGATCGTGAAGTGGGGCTGGTTGAATGTAGCGAACTGATTGTTACCCAAACCCTCCGTCAACGAAAAGCACTCATGGAACAGTATGCTGACGTCTTTATGGCCCTGCCGGGCGGCTTCGGCACGCTGGAGGAACTGATTGAAACTTTGACCCTGCGACAACTGGGCTATCACAACAAGCCTATTATTCTGGTGAACCTGAATAGCTACTATGATCCGCTGCTGGCACTCTTTGATCATGCCGTGGCCCACGGCTATGTACCGGTAGAACATACCAGATTGTACCATGTTGTCACGAACATTGAAGAGGCAGTTGCGCTGCTCGAAACAATTCATGATCAGCAGTCAGTGCCATCCGTATAATCGTAACCGAGATAGTGTAGAGGGAGAATGATCGCAATGACCACCCCGATCCGGGTGCGTTTTGCACCCAGCCCCACTGGCTTTTTGCATATTGGTGGTGTGCGCACCGCCCTGTTTAACTGGCTGTTTGCCCGGCACTATGGCGGCAGCTTTATCCTACGGATTGAGGATACCGATGAGAAACGCTATGTGGCTGATGCTACCGCTGACGTGCTGGCTTCGCTCCGCTGGGTTGGCATCGACTGGGATGAGGGACCAGATCAGGGTGGCCCGTATGCGCCCTATGTGCAATCCGAACGCCACGCGCTAGGTATCTATCGCCAGTACGTCGACCAGTTGCTGGCTCAGGGCCATGCCTATAAATCATTTGTAAGCAACGAAGAGTTGGAACGTATGCGCGCCGAAGCTATGGCACGTGGTCTAAAAAGCTTCCGCTTCCGTGGCCCCGAACGTGACTGGACGCCAGAGCAGGTTGCCGCCGCTGAAGCGCAGGGCTTACCGTATACGGTGCGGCTCAAAGTTCCCCTCGAAGGCGTGACGAGCTTTCAGGATGTCGTACGTGGTGGCGAGCAAATCAATGTGAATAATGCCGATCTCTATGATATCGTGCTGCTCAAATCAACCGGGATGCCGGTCTATCATCTGGCGCACCTGATTGACGATCACCTGATGCAGATCAGTCACGTCATTCGCGGTGAGGAGTGGGTACCGAGTACGCCCTACCATGTGCTGCTCTACGCCGCCCTGGGATGGACAGCACCCATCTTTGCGCATGTGCCCAACATTTTGCGCCAGGACGGTCGGGGTAAACTCTCAAAGCGCAAAGATGATGTGGCGACCAACCGCTTCTGGGAACGCGGATATTTGCCTGAGGCAATGTTCAACTATCTGGCGTTGCAAGGCTGGAGCTATGACGATCATACCGAAATTATGACCCGTGACGAGATTATCGCACGCTTTAGCATCGAGCGGGTGCAGCCCTCTCCCGCACGCTGGAATCCAGAGAAACTCAAAGATATGAACGGCATTTATATCCGTAAACTCTCAGCACCAGAACTCGCGGAGCGCATTCTACCCTTTTTACAGCAAGCCGAACTGGTCAGCACTCCGCTCACACCAGCCGAGCGAACTTATGTAGAGCAACTGGTACCCTTGATTCATGAGCGCCTGGAAGAACTGGGCGAAGCACCCGATCTCCTGGATTTCTTTTTCCGTGATGTCAACATACCTGATCCGACTCAGCTTATTCCCAAAAAGATGGACAGCAACACCACTGCGGCAGCATTGCATGCCACTATTGAGCGCCTGACTCCGCTTGCCGACTGGAGTGTGACAACGCTTGAACAGACGCTCCGGGCACTGATTGCGGAGTTAGGGTTAACACCTGGCCAACTCTTTAGCGCCATTCGCGTGGCCATTACCGGGCGCACCGTTGCACCACCGCTGTTTGCGACCCTGGCCGCACTGGGCCAGCAGCGCAGTCTGGAGCGCATACGTGCAGCTATAGCCATCCTGGAATGACTGCTCCCAGCAAGAGCGGCAGTGGTAGCCGAGCGAACCCGGTCGGTCAAGGAGATCAGAGAGCTTGACTGGAGTGCCCGCATCAGCCAGATAACGCCCTGTCCCGGCTGACACCGGGTCGCCACGGTTGCTATAACAACCGGTCTCTTCCTCTACGACAGTAACTAGGCTATATAAGTACCAGAGTCATGTTGTGCTTACAGAAGCATTATGATACGATATCATAGAACGTACCAATGAACAGGCGGGGGTAACAACGTGAAGCTGGAAGGCTCACTCAACATGTTCCCGTTGCGTGAGTTGATCGAGATGACGCTCTATAGCTCTGTCTCTGGCGTATTAAACATCTTTGGTCCACAGCAACGAGGGCAAATTTTTTTCCGCGATGGGCATCCATATCATGCCATAGCTGGTGATAGTGTTGGTATGGACGCCGTCGTGGCACTTTTTGAGCAGACTGAGGGGACATTTGCCTTTATAGATGATGTACTCAGCGATGAAGAAACCCTGTTGACCGATCCCCTGGATATGGTTGAACATGCCGAACATTTGGCGGCCCGCTGGCGGCGTGTGCGGCCCTATGTACCAGATCTGGCGCTGGTGCCATACTTGATCTGTGAGCCAGAGCGTGCCCGCTATAGCATTAGCCCCGACCACTGGTCGATCTTTACCAGTGTTAATAACCAGCGCTCGATTCAACAGATTATTGACCTGTTAAATGTTGAACCGATCGAAGTGTGTGAAGCTGTTGCTCAAATGGGTCAAGATAACCTGATCGAGTTGCGTGATCTCAGACGATCTACGGTAAACCCGACTCAAAAGAAACAACCTGATCAATCATCCAAACAATCATCGGCTCCAAAAGTCGGTATTCTCGATCGATTATTGGCGCAAGTTGCAACGCCTGTCTCTGCTACGCGAGATACACCAGCTATCGTTTTACCTGAAACTCCAACGTCCAGATCCCAGACTCTCCCCCCTGATACAGCCAAGTCGCAACAGGCTCTCCGGCACGAAGAAGATGATATTTTACAATTGCTGCGCCGTTGACGGTGGATTTGCTCCCTATTTGCCGCTGTCTATTGCCCATGCTACAATAACGTATACGTAGCAGGCATAGTCAAGAACCATCTGTTTCTGCATGATGCTGAAATCCATATGAAACAACCAGCAACCATTACCATCGATGGCCCGGCGGGTTCAGGCAAAAGTACGTTAGGTGAGCTACTGGCTCGGCGTCTTGGTTATCTCTACTTTGATACCGGCATCATGTATCGTGCGCTCACGTGGGCCGCACTAGAACAAAGCCTTGACCTCAATGATGCGACACTTCTGGAACATACGGCCCGCTCGCTACACATTGACATAACTGCTTCGACCCACACCGATGGACGCCAATCTACTGTGCTGCTGAACGGAACCGATGTCACCTGGTTGATACGAGATCCTGCTGTGGATAGCACTGTCTCGCTGGTGTCGAGTTATCCCGGGGTACGCACCGAGTTACGTCGCCAACAGCGCATCATTGGGCAACAGGGGCAGGTGGTGATGGTTGGCCGCGATATTGGCACTGTTGTTATGCCTGATGCGCCGCTCAAAATTTATTTGCACGCCTCGCTCGAAACTCGCGCACAGCGTCGTCTGGCACAATTGCTGCAGCGTGGTAGCCCGTTGAGCCTGGAGCAGGTCTGTGCGGATATGGCCCGCCGCGATGAACTGGATCAGCATATTATGCAACCTGCTACGGACGCAATTGTGCTATGTTCAGACAAGTTCACACCCGAGGAAGAAGTTACCTACATTCTGGCCCTGTTCGATGCGCTATAGCAAGCCTATTCTGATGACTCATTGGAGTCCCGGCTTTTGCCAGGACAGCGCAAGCCCCCGGCGAAAGCCGGAACTCTGGCGCTTCACAACGGATAGGAGACGACGTTATCGCTGCCTGGCGCGCCAGCTTGAGATCCATACACGCTGTTATCGCCTTCCATTCCAGTGGTGTAAGCAATCATCAATCATAGTAATAGATACCTGGAGGCAAAGATATGGCAACAGATGGGGTTACACCTGAATCTCAGTCACGGAACAGTCATTCGGCAGCACGTGCCGTTGAAGGTGAACGTAAGTCAGCCTGGTCATCCATCAAGCGCCTCGTGTATCGCACCCCTCAGGATATTATCAATGAGATTGGTATTACCGATAATCAGCACCAGCTCATTGAGAAATCCATCTACATCTGCCGGCATCACTGGGTGATGCTCTTGCGTGATTTGTTACTGCCACTCGGCCTGGCGTGCATGGTCGCGGCTCTGGCCTATTATCGGGCAATCGGGGGTGATTTTTTTGAACTGGACGTGGGGATAGTCGGTGAAGTTGATCTGTTTAACCGATTTCTTCTTTTTTTGATCGTTGCTATTGTTGTGGTCTGGCTTTTATTACCCTTCATTATGTCTAATAAACGGAAGACCCGTCAGGCACTGATCGGACTGGCCGCATTACTCGGTGCATTATTTTACTTTCGCTATCAAGGTGGGCGGCTTTTTTATGTGACAGGGAATGCCAATCAGGCTTTTGATACGTTTAATACATTGTTGCTAGGCATCATGTGTGCCTGTCTGCTATGGGTGATCTATGTTATCTTTGACTGGCTGAACGATTTTTTGATATTGACCGACCACCGCGTCATTTATGATGATGAAAAATTATTTGTGCGGCGGGTGCAAGATCAAATCACGATTGACGATATCCAGAATGTACAGGTACGGACAGGTGAGAAGACATTACTGGGATACATCCAACATCATCTGAAATTTGGCACAATTATTGTGCAGTCGGCGAGTTTTCGCAAGGATATTGTCTTTAAGACCGCTCATAATCCGGCTGAAATGCAACGCCAGATTATGGGTGAAGTCAAAAAACTTCAGGCCAATCGTAGCAAAGAAGATTTTGACAATATCATTAAGACGAAAATCTTAAAAACTGCTGCGCAACCAGCGCCCTCACCCCCCAGACCGGCATCCCGTTCCGCTTTGAACAGCTTGCTGGGGCAGATCTTCCTGGAGAATCCAGAACAGAAGGCAGACGGGACGATCACCTGGCGTCCGCACTGGATCTTTGCCCTGGCGGCGCTTACCCGTCCGGTCAGTGCGTTCTTGCTGTTGCTGGTCATCCTGTGGGTAGGTGTCAACATGGAAGCAGTGCCCGGTGGCTGGTTCTGGGTTATCTTGCTTTCGGGGATTATTGGCTTTGTAATCTGGTTTGCCTGGGTTTTTGAAGACTATCGCAATGACCTGTATATTTTAACTCCAGCGCAGGTGATCGATGTACAAAAGATCCCCTTTGGCCCGGAAGACCGGCGCTCAGCAGGACTGGGGTCTCTGCAAAACGTGCAACTTAAGACCTCCTTTATCGGGCGACTCATCGGCTATGGCAATGTCGAATTGGAGACGGCCGGGGGGAAGGGCGATAGTAAATTTACATTTCATGGCGTTCCTAATCCTAATGAGGTCGTGTTTCTGATTAATCAGTATCGCGCCGAGTTTAAACGTGGTGAAAAAGAACGATCATTAAACGACACCATTATGCTGCTGACAGCATTCTATAACCATCTGCAACAGCAACAAATCGATAGGTAGGTCTACCCTGAAACAGGCATTCGTGGTAAGCGCTCTATTCCTCATACCTCTTGCAACGAATGTTGGATTTCAATCGTCCTAAAGAAAGGACAACTCGTTCTTATACTCCAACGAGACATCCCCTGGAGAGGAAGGCTCGGCGCTGGTGAGAAGTAATGGAAGAGGAGAGAGGGGTGAGAATAGAGGGTTCTCTCCTCTCGCTTCTCGCTCCTCTCGATCGGCCCCCGCACCCCGGCCACGATGAAGTCTCGTTGGAGTACTAACGTTCGTTCATATTTCACAGGTGACGCATGCAGTTTTTGATTGATCGCTCCCGGGCCATCCTGGGGACACTGATTGTACTGAGTTTTCTGTCGCGTCCTCCCTTAACTGCTCTGGCACAAGCAACGCCAGTACCTGCCCAGAACCAGGATGCAGTACAATTACAGGTCACAGCGGGCTTTGATGGCATGTACCGTGTCGGGCACTGGTTTCCGATCCACGTAATTATCAGCAATGAGGGGCCGGATATTCGCGGTATAGTAGAGTGGCACTATCCACAGCACCCTAACCGCCACGTGTATGCCTTTCAGCGTGCCATTGATTTGCCCCGTGGTGCGCAAAAGCGTCTGACCTTCTATGCCTACTCAACAAATTGGGATCGATCGGCTGAGGTACGTCTGCTCAATGGTCGCAGGGTGGTCAAGCAACAGACCGTCAGGCTAGAACCGATAGATTGGTCACAGTTTGTGGTGGGGGTTATTAGTCGTGATACGACGTTACTCAACAGCCTGACCACGCTCCAACCTGGACAGGCAGAGGGAACGACGATCCTGCGTCTGACACCTGAGTACCTGCCCGAAAATGCACTGGTGCTGGCGAGTATTGATACCCTCTTTGTTCACGACAGCAAGCCGACCGATTTCAGGCCTATGCAAATAACCGCTCTCGAGCAATGGGTCTACATGGGGGGGCAACTGGTGTTGAGCGGTGGAGCGCATGCAGAAGGGACAATCACACCATTTGCAGCTCTATCGCCGGTGACGGTGCAGGGTCTGGTTGGCGATGCGCCATTAACGGCACTCCAGGAGCTGGTGCGTAATAATCGGCATCGCCAGACCATACCTTCCAGCACGACGTTGAGTCGCTTTGACCTGAAACCAGGAGCGCAGGCATTGGATCAAGATGGATTGATCATTACCCGACCTGCTGGTGCCGGAAAGATCATTGTTAGTGCATTTGACCTGAGTACATTGCGTGCCTGGCCAGGCGAGCCAGTCTTGTGGAATCGGATTTTGCAGTTTAAGCCGCGCTTTGATCCAGCGCTCAATCATCGCCTGCAATGGACGAGTTTACTGCGCGACGTGTTGCAGCTCCAGGTGTTACAATTACCATCGTTTGGTATCCTCGTGCTATTTATTGGTATATATATCGTGCTGATTGGCCCGGTCAATTTTCTGGTTCTGCGCCGTTTACAGCGAGCAGAATGGGCCTGGGGCAGTATTCCCCTGATTGTGCTGTTGTTTGTAGCTGGTACCTATGGCGTGAGTGTCCTGATACGTGGCACCCGCTATCAAGCGATGCAGGTTGCTGTTGTCCAGAGCTTTGAGCAGCAGGTACAAGGGCAGGCTGCTGCATTTGTCGGTATCTACTCGCCGCATCGTGCCAGCTATACCCTCAGCTTCCCGCAGGAGGTACTCATCAGCCGTGAAAATCTTTTCGCAGAGCAAAACCAGAGCATCGCCGTAACGTGGTCGGATACACACACGACCATACACGATATGCTGGTCGATGTTTCGGCGTTACGCACGCTGATTGCAGAGCAGGTCGTCAATGTGCCCTTCCAGATACGGAGTGATCTGGATGTACAGCAAGGCGAAGTCATAGGCACAATTGAGAATATCGGCAACGAACCATTGAATGATGCGCTACTTGTTTATGGTTCTACGATACAGCAACTTGATAGCTTGCAACCAGGTGCACAAAAAACCGTGCGCCTGGTACGTGGTAACCCTGATGGATTGGACAATGTTGCGGATTCGTCCGAGGACTTTTTTAATCGTCAGCAGATGATTAACATGTTGTTTCAGTCTCAACAACGTGGTTTTGGTATAAATGAAACAGTACCTGACCCAAACGGTGTCTACGTACTGGTCTGGAGTGAACAACCCCTGATCGATCTGCACGTCAATGGCCACCATGCCAGTCAGCAGGGATTGACATTGTATATGATTCGCCTCGATATATAGCACCATAATATAGCAAGCCGCTCATATATTCGAGTATAGGCTCTCAGCCTGGTCGGTCAAATAACCTGTTGTGCAAACCATGTTATGTAAACTGATTGGTAATCGTTCAGGTGGGGTGGTCAGGAGGGAGGTTACCTCTCCGCGAGGCTCCTCGTTTCGGCCTGTCTTGAACAGGCCGAAACAACGGTTTTGCGGAGGCTACAGGCCCCTGCGCCAGCCAGGGCGCAGGGGCCACCTGAACGGTTACCTTGATAGAGGGGTTTTCTGTATGCAACACAGAGATCGGATAACAAACAATGACAAATCTCGTTGAAACACAGGCCCTCACCCACAAATATGGCAATACGATTGCCCTGGAAAACCTGAATCTCAGCATACCTTCGGGTGCCGTCTATGGCTTTATCGGGCCAAATGGTGCAGGTAAAACCACAACGATGCGCATTCTGACGACCCTGCTGGCACCTGGCGCAGGTCAGGCGTGGGTCGCCGGATATGCCGTGACCAGAGACCCACGGGCCGTACGGCGAGTAGTCGGGTTTATGCCCGATTTCTTTGGGGTGTATGATAACATGCGAGCCTGGGAATACCTGGATTTTTTTGCAGCGGCCTACAATGTACCGGCCAATCGACGTCCTACACTGATCAACGAGTTGCTGGAACTGGTCGATTTGAGCCACAAACGCGATGCGTATGTCATGGAGTTATCACGGGGGATGAAGCAACGGCTCAGCCTGGCACGGACGATGGTACATGATCCAGCCCTGTTGATTCTCGATGAACCCGCTAGCGGACTTGACCCTCGTGCTCGTGTTGAACTCCGCGAGTTACTCAGGGAACTGCGTACACTCAACAAAACGATTATGATCAGTTCCCATATTCTGACCGAACTGGCTGAAATGTGTACCCATATTGGCATTATTGAACGGGGACGATTATTGGCATCAGGTGATGTTGCATCGATCATGCGTTCATTGCAGGCCCACCATGTCTTTGAAGTCCACGTCCTGAACGATCTGGAAGCGGCGGCAGCACTTGTGCGCGATATGCCGGGAGTCCTTGATGTGCGTGTTTTACCTGATGCATTGCCACCCATGTTGCACATTGATTATGCAGGTGATGGGCATAGCGTTAGCGATCTGCTGGCACGACTCGTCACCGGTGGCGCGGCTGTCACTCACTTTGCCAGCCAGGTCAACGATCTGGAAGATATTTTTCTCAAGGTGACGGATCAGTCCGTACTGCTCTAAACGGGTATTATACGATAAAGATCACTGCCATCATAAACAATATGAACAAACATACACCTATGACGAGAGGCACGAGTTGCAAATAACCCAGGATCAATCCCGCCATAGCAAGCCCATTACCACCGAGTTGACCTCCAGCAGTGCGAATTTCACGCCTGGCAATATGCCCGGCAATTACCGCTCCTAATGCCCCAACAATCGGCAGAACTGTCCAGGCAATAATCCCCAGAATCAGACTCAATGTAGCGGCACCACTTGTGGGTGGGGCAACTGGATGGTAGGTAGATTCGGGTTTATAGGGTGGGATATACGGCTGCGGTACATTGGGCAACCGATGGGTAGGCAACGGATGGTCATAATGGCCTTGCATGATAATTGTTGGTTTGCCAGCACTCGATGTTTCAGCATAAGCACCAGGTACCACTATCGTTTTGTCATCAGGTTCAATATATGCACCACAAGTTGGACAGAACCGTGCATCGTAATCTTCAATGAACGTCCCACACACTTTGCATTTCATCAATACAACTCCATGAGCGAATCATGCGTTTCCGTATTATTTTCTCAACATATGACGAGGCTGGCCAACGGATAGTTGCGTTGTGCAGAAATTATACCAGATACAGTACCCTGGCTTAACCTGATGCAAATGCTCATCTTATGAACTGAGATAGAGTTGTTCCCTGGTGATGTATTCCAGGACGGCGTCCGGTACCTGGTACCGTATCGGCTGGTGTGCCGCGATACGTTGACGCAAGGCCGTGCTGGAAATATCAAGGTGTGGCCCATCAATAATCTGCGTTTGAGCCACAACACCTGGTAGTTGCTGCTCAAGCACAGCCATATTCAGCACAATACCAGGGCGGGCAATCGCAGCCAGTTTCGCCAGTTTGATAATCTGAGGCGCAGCAAACCATTGCGGTAAACTCATAAGTGCATCATAGCCAAGGATAAACCATAGTTCCACCGCATCTCCCAGCATCAACTGAAACGTGCGTAGTGTATCCACTGTATAGGAAGGCGATCCCCGACGTAGATCAAAATCAGACGGCACGAACGCAGCATTATTCGCACATGCCAGGCGCACCATATGCATGCGCTGTTGGGCACTGGCTGCATGCCGACCATGCTTGAGCGGCTGATGTGCGGCTGGTGCCAGATACACCCGCGTTAACCCTGCTGCCCAGCGGGCTTCTTCAGCTATAGCCAGATGACCATAATGAATAGGATCAAACGTACCACCGAGAATCCCAACACGCTGCATGGCTTACGACACTACTCATCTTCCATCTCAAGTTCGAGGGCATCCTGAAAAAGATGCCAGACAATCCAGGCAACCGAGCGCTGATCCTCAACTGTTAAATCGTCGATAAATGGCGCAACCAGTTCAACCACATCGCTCCGTTGCAGCATATATACCCGTGTGCCCAGACATTCATGGATCTGTAAGGCCAGAGTATCCGCAAGCTCGAGCAGCATGCGTTCCGGTAACCGTCGATCCGTGCTGTACGTATATCCTCGCATAAACTACAGCTTCTTTTATTTATAAGGAGGCCGACGGCTTTTACTGATAGGGCGTGACCGTTCGTTCCGTTCACGTGCCAGCATTGCCCTCATCTCCTCCATTTCACTGCGTTGGCGGTTAGTGCGGGCATCCTGCGGGTGCTGGTACTCACCAGACCGTGAACTGAGACGTCTGGGGTGCACCTCATCCACTGCTTCCTGCGTATAACGTCCTTCCAGTGCTGGTGATTGTGCTGCTTGACCGGCATTCAACAGCATACCATTATCGCCCCACGCCTCACTGTTGGTCAGGCTCTCATAGACAAAATCGAGATATTGCTGTATTTCCTCATTATCGCTCAGGCTCTCGAATGGGATCGTCGCACCACTAACTACTTTTACGCTCTGGCCAATCTCCTTGAGTGTTTGATCAATCCCGGTCACAAGACTCTGCATCACGGCCGCTAATTCAGCCCGCTCATGCACAGTCAAATTAGCAAAGCCCACCAGCGCCTTTTCCTGGGCCCGCAAGAGTGTACTGCGCAGGATTGCAATATCGGCCTGTGTTTGCAACTCATACCGTTTGACCAGATGGGCTTGCCGTACCTGCTCAACCAGTTCATCAGTCGTTACTGGCGTCCAGAGTAGTGCGGGTATGAGTATAAACCCGATAATACCAATAATAACCTGTTGTAAAATCAGGCCCGTATCCGCAACGGTTGGCTGGGCCGCCCACCAGCTATATTGAATCTCAAAAGAATAGTAGATCAAATAGAGTGATGCGGCAATGATCACCGTATAGCCCCAGGTACGGGCATTAATTTTTTGCAACAACATGCCTCCTGGCGACCAGGGAATCAGAAACGACGTCAGGCTTGGAGGTGCCAGCACGAGAATGGCCGTGAATGCGCCGGCAATCACCATATTATCGGTGAGCTGACTTTGTACGCCCCACCAGTACACCGCCGAGCCAAGCATTGCAACGAACGCCAGCAGAGCCAGCAGGGATTTAGCTGTAAACTGCACTCCCCCATTCCGACGACGTTGTCCCCGCACCATTTCGAGATAGCGACTACTCATGTGGCGCCACCTTTCTGAGTACAGTGAAGAGCCACGTTCCACCAGTTAGAACCATGCTTGCACTGCTTCTAGGTATTATTTCAACGAGACTTTCTTCCGATCGAAAGCACAGAAGGCATCGATATACCAATCCTATCCCCATTGCTAACGTCAACTGGCGTCTAGACGCCCATCTATACGGCGCTCAACCCGGGCTTGAGCCGGTACTCTGGTTCGTCACAACAGATGTAGGATTGCTATCATTCCACGATGCTGAACGATTTCCCACTGCATATACCCCATGAAACTCCATGGCCGATTCTCGCTCATCATCCTGTCGTAATAAACCATACGATGACGTTAGTTTCTGAACACACCACATAACAGCACGATGACAGTCTTTGGATCAAGATGTATTCAAAGGTTCAATTTCTGACGAAACCAGCACATACGTCTCTACCCAGGTTGTATATCCGGCAGCATGCATACGTTCAACCAGTGCTGGTGAAAGTGCAGTTAGACCATACTGCCGATTTATCTCATATGGCACTTCCAGTGCCTCAGCATTATCCTTCACAGGAAGATAAAAACTGGCCTGGGCCACAAACCGGCCTGAAAAAGTACCGAGCAGCACATGTTGCTGGTTGATCGGGTCATACCACCACAGCTTACTTTGCGAACGGGCAACATAGATCTGTGGTGTCTCGAACACGGTACGATCTCTCTGTTGCATCCGCCACCGCTGCTCAGGCGTGAACGACGGCAGCATAGGTGGCACAATGGTGATGGTTGGTGATAGAGCTTGATCAGCCTCTGCACCAGATACTACCGTTGTTGTCAGCCGTGTGGTAAGCAGTTGCGTCTCCTGTGCGGGTGTAGGCACACGGGTGGGTGCCGTGGAAGCGGGTGCTTCGGCTAGAGCAATTGGAAGAACCGTTGGTGTCGAGCGAAGGCCATCTGCTCCTTCAGTGGTAGGGCTAACAACTGCCATTTGATCTCCTGGCAGCAATAGTGAGGGTTGTAGCGTAGTCGAGCGGTCCGTTCGGAGTGGCTCAGCGCAACCACCCAGCCCAAGAGTGGCACTTATGAGAACACCGAGAAATAGAGACGCACGAACTGCCACTCCCGCCTCTTTTTTTGGGTAGTAACAGCCCTGCTTTCGCAATCAGAACCTCGCAAATTAAAAACACTCGTTCTATTCTAGCATGTTTCGACGACCCTCGCAACCGTAGATTGACCCCTGTTCACCCTGATGGTTGATTCATTACTCGCGCTATGTTGTATCGTGCTGTGGTGTTTTACCGTTTACACCCTGACTGTCATTCTACCACATCCAGACGAAAAATTTCTATACACACTATGGTAGTAACCCTGTTCTGCTTTTTTCTTGTGCAAACGGTAGATCCAGAATAGCTCCAACGAGACATCCTCTGGGTAAGAAGGCGCGGCGTGGCTTTGCCCCTCCGACATCAGCCGGAACGTGCGCAGATGCTGCAGCCCCCCGCACCCTGGCCGAGATGAAATCTCGTTAGAGTAATAGTCGCTTCTTTGTGTTCATTTTACATAAACACAATTTAATACGTACAGATAGTATCACATGCACAGATAACTTGTCAACAGTTTTACCAGTGGTAATGCGATGCGCCCGGTCAGACAGGCCTTGCTCGCGCTGTTTTTCTGGTTGATCGCGTTGGAATACGTCGGGTAGAGCCATGTCTTGTGTACTGACAATCAGTGGGGAACTAAACTAAAGCGTCGGCACCAGTCATCGTCTTATTAGGTATCTCTGCGTGCTGGTGCTGCCACCTACCGAGAGACTGAAGACTTCGGCACGTGTTCCAAAGGCCCCGCAAGCAGTCAGTTGGAACCAGCACAGGCTGGCTTCACGATGGTCGCCTATGGCTTGAGCCACCGGACGGGCAGAACGGAGCGAGCGGTACATCACACCGGTCTGATACAGCAGGGTTGCCGCACGACATTCTTTCTGCTAAACTATGTTGTATCATCAGTGGTACTCTGGTGGTGACATCCCAATCCTGATGCGGCTCATAAGCGGATAGGGTTGGATTAATATAGAATGTCCAGTAAAGGCCTGACTATTACTACAACGACATCCCCTGGGTAGGGAGGCGTGGCACGGCTTTGCTCCTCCGATAAGGGAACGTGCACAAAGGCCTGCGGTTCCCACACCCTTGCCGAGATGAAGTCTCATTGTAATACTATTGCCTGTAATCTGTGATGAGAAGGAATGGCGTGAAATCTAGTTGGTACAAAATTTCATACAACAAGCGCCCATTACCTGGTGAGCATGTGCTGTTTTTCAGTTATCGCTGGATCGCCTGGTTGATTGCAGCCATAGCGATATTCTGGCCTGATCAAATCATGCCCATGCAACAACCTTCTCATACTATCTGGTTAGTGCTGCTCATCCTGACCGGTATCGTAAATATTGTTTTTACATTAACATCCGAATCCTATGTACGTATCTTACACCGCCGACCAGCACTGTTTCTGCTGGATGTTGTGGTTAGTCTGGTAGTTGTATGGATTAGTAATGGGCAAGCATTGCCATTTCTGCCTTATGCACTGGGAGCGCTGGTGCTGCCGTCGCTGCTGGCTGGCTGGCGCGGGGTGCTTATGGCAAGCTTCCTCTTTGTGAGCATCGACGCAGTTGCGCTGTTTCTAAACCGGGATCTCCCTCCAGAATCATGGCTCGTCATCGCCGGATTGCGGGCAGTCATAGTGATTGGCTTTGCCTGTATGTGGCTTCCGTTAAGGTGGATTTCCCATTATGGGTTACCGCTGCCGCGTTTATTTACTCGTCACCCATCAGCGTGGCTCACAGATGCCGATCATACTCATACCCGGCTGGTAAGGCTTGAGAGTGACCCGACAACTTTTCCTGATGTTCCACCGCAACGCAGCCCGGCCGAGCGCATTCCTGAACGGATTGCGTCGGATATGTCCGTTGCGGCGCAGTTGACAACCATCCATGCACTCACTGAACGCCGTCACAACCAGGAACTGGAACCAACGTTCCCTGGGAAACCGGTGCCGCTTGCCAGGATCGATCTCGCGGTTGCACTGAATGGGATTGTTGATCGCTTTCAGGCTGATTGTCATATTGACACACAGATAAAGCTCATCGGGGTAGCACGTCAACTCTCGCCAGTACAGTATAATACTCTCTTTCGGCTGGCTCAGGTTTCATTATCGAATATCCATCGGCATGCACGTGCACAAAATGCTTATATTTGTCTTGAATATGATCAACACAGCGTCACCCTGGTGGTGCAGGATGATGGAGTCGGCTTGTTAGATGGAACGTATCAACGTCCGGGTATTCATGCTTTACGTGCTATTTCCTACTGTCTGGCTGAACTTGATGGACGGCTCGAAGTCTTTGAAGGGCAGCAAGGTGGTGTTACTGTGCGCGGTGTATTGCCACTAGAGACCATTTGAAATATAGGGCTATGTACCGGTTGTTTCTATCCGCAAGCCAGGTCATACCGTCAGTGTTATGAAAACGAACATTCGCTCGCTCTTGTGCGTGATTGCACTGGCTATCGCCACGGTTTTAATTGTTTATGGTATATCTCAACCGGTAGAACACGAAGTACGCTGGCTGATATTTCTGTGGGCGGCAGCACCACTACTGGGTCTGGCAGCCTGGTTGAGTCGCCCCTCATTACCACCTGGCCTACCACGGAACACCTATAATCTGGCACTGACAGTGAGTATCGGATTTGTCCTTATCAGTTTTCAATTATTGCGGCAGCAAGTGGTGCAGGCCCAGGCCGTGTATCATTATGTCGAACCAGGACAGGGCATTAGCAACATCCGGCCTGTTCTGGCCTCACAGCGTGTCAAGCGCGGTGCCATTCTGGATCGGAATCATGTTGTACTGGTGCAAAGCGAACTGGCCGATAATGGATTTGCGCATCGCGTGTATCCTCTTACGAGCCAGTTTGATCCCCATGCCTTCAGCAATATTACCGGGTTCTTCAGCACGCGCTTTGGTCAGAGTGGCCTGGAGGCGACCTATAGCGAGTATCTGAGTGGCGAGCGCGGCAACGAACTGCGCAATCTACGCGATACCCTGCTCGGTAATCCGATCGAAGGCAATAGTTTGCATCTGACGCTCAATGCAAATCTTCAGGCACAGGCAGCCGCACTGCTTGGTGGACGTAACGGCTCAGTGGTTGTACTTGACCCACGTACCGGGGCAGTCCTGGCGATGGTGAGTGTGCCTGGCTTTGACCCACGCGGCTTAAGCTTTGATCCCTCTGCGCCTGATTGGGAAGTTGAGAATGTACGGGTGGGGGCATATTGGAATCAGATCAACGATCCGGCGGCACGCCAACCACTGCTCAACCGTCCGACACAAGGGCAATATCCGCCCGGATCAACATTTAAAACCGTCACAGCCGTGGCAGCATTGGAATATGCCGCACGTGCGCAACCAGAAGCGATTACATGCCCGAATCAACTCGAAGTTGAAGTGGGGGCACCACCAGTCGTGAATGCGGTGCCGGGTCTAGGATCGCTCACTGGCAATCCTTCCACTCTGGAACGGGTGTATGCCTATTCGTGTAACACTGCCTTTGCGCAATATGCGTTACGTCTCGGTGCGGATCAATTGGCAGAGGTGGCACGACGGTTTGACATATATCAACCCCAGGATGCCCCTCGCAGTTATGCTGAATTTAGCGACCTGGTAACGACTTCGAGTCACCTGTATGTACAGCCCGGCTTTTTGAATCGCCCGGCGGCGCTGGCGGATACGGGCTATGGGCAGGGCCAGTTATTGCTCACACCGCTGCAGATGGCGCTGGTAGCGGCGGCAATTGCCAATGATGGGATGATGATGCAACCCTATCTGGTACAGCGTGTGACTGATCCCGATGGGCGGGTAATTATGGAACGGCAACCACAGCCGATCCGCCAGACAATGAGTGAGCGTACTGCAACCACAATGCGTAGTCATATGCGAGCTGTGGCCCAATATGGCTTTGGCAGTATTGTGAGCAGCTTTGTACCTGGTGTGGCCGTCGGCGGCAAATCAGGTACCGCTGAACTGGCACCAGGTGTCACACCGCATGCCTGGTTTATCGCAATTGCACCAGTTGAACAACCCCGCTATGCCGTGGCGGTCATGATCGAGCATGGCGGTGAGGGTAGTGGCGCGGCGGCTGAACTGGCTGGACAGGTGTTGCAGGCGGCCTTTGCGACTGAGTAACTCTGAAGGCAACGTTGGTTCACACCAACCGTACATACATCATGTAGTTGCAGGTGGCCTTTGCGATTGAGTAACCCTATGCGATGTATCAGTTGTAGTATATATTCAGTGCGTATTCCAGGTCGTCCAATCCTGCTTATTATGGTATACATCGGCGCATGCGTCTTTGGAATAACGGGATGCACTCCACGCTTACCCGTTGTTTTCGGAAAACCGCAAACAGAGCTTGTCCAATCCGTACATACGCCAACGGCCTTGCCATTCACGGCTACCCTTCCAGCACCGACCGCAACCGTGGAAGCAAGACCAACCCCCACGTCCAGTCCATTTGCAGCCACACCAACAGTGGTGATCACAACCGCTACGCCTCTGGTGCCCACACCCACACTCCTGTCACTGGAGGATCGGCAGCAACTCTTTGATGAGGTGTGGTCAATTGTGTATGAGCACTATCTTTATGCCGATTTTCGTGGTGTCGATTGGCATGGTGTACGATCAGAGTTCGCACCCCAGATTGCGCTGGCGGAATCAAACGAGGAATTTTATGCCCTGTTAAGCACCATGGTGCAGCAGTTGGGTGATCAGCATTCACGCTTTCTGGCACCGAGCGCGGTTGAAGCTGAAAATGCGTTAACCACTGGGATGAAGTTCAATGTGGGCATCGGTGTCGTCACGCTACCCACCAGCCATGGTGTCCTTATTCGACAGATCTTCCCCCACAGCCCGGCAGCACAGGCTGATTTACGTCCCCGTGATCGCATTGTAGCGGTTGATGGCGTTACAACGAATGTGAGTAATATCATTGCCGGGCCTGAAGGCACGCAGGTACGCCTGAGTGTTATTCGCCCTGGCGAGGATGTGCGCGACGTGGTAATAATCCGCCAACCCGTTGAGGGGCGGATCACGCCAGTGGCCCAACGCCTGGATGGCGATATTGGCTATCTCGTCGTGAACACTCTCTGGGTGCATGATATGCACGAACAAGTGAGTGGTGTCCTGACCGATCTGGTCGTCGAGCGACCACTACACGGGTTGATCCTGGATTTGCGCAGTAATCCTGGCGGATGGCGTACGGTACTCTCTGGCATATTAAGCCATTTTGTACGGGGTGAAGCTGGTGCTTTTTTTGATCAAGATCAGGTTATGCCGTTCGTGATCGAACCAGGTAGTGGCCCGGATTTACATGGCCTACCGTTGGCCGTTCTGGTAGATCGCGGCACCGCTTCCTATGCTGAACTCCTGGCCGCCATTCTGCAGACTGAGGCCAATGCGGTCGTGATCGGACTGCCATTAACCGGCAATATTGAAACCATCTATGCGTATGATCTCGCAGGAGGGGCGCGGCTCTGGGTGGCACAGGAGGGCTTTCTCTTGCGCAACGGCATCAATCTGGAGGGACAAGGGCTGCAACCAGATGTGCTGATCGATCTGGATTGGACGCGCTATAGTCAGGAAACCGATCCTCACATTGTTGCAGCTTTGCAGTATTTGAACGGCTACTAAGCACAGGCCAGAATGCAGCGCGGTACATATGCTTGTACGATAGGAGTGGTATGAATCAAGAACAGATCGCCCAGGCAGCACGGATCATCAGCGCTGCACGCTACGCAGTTGCTCTGACAGGTGCTGGCATCAGTCGTCCGTCCGGTATCCCTGATTTTCGGAGTGCTGGTGGTTTGTGGGCACAGGAAGACCCGCTGGAGGTTGCGTCATTCAACACATTCCGCACCAATCCCGAACGGTTTTTTAACTGGCTACGACCGTTGCTGCAGGTTTCGCTGGCAGCACGCCCCAATCCAGCTCATCTGGCCCTCGCTGAACTGGAGCAAAAGGGTATTCTGCACGCGGTGATCACGCAGAATATTGATGGATTGCATCAACGTGCCGGATCACGGGCGGTCTATGAACTGCACGGGCATATGCGTAGCGCAACCTGTACCCGCTGTGAACGCCAGATCGAAGCCGATCGACTGGTTGAACAGGTGCTGATGGGCATAATGCCCCGATGTGATTGCGGCCAGCATGGGATGTTAAAACCGGATATTGTGTTGTTTGATGAAATATTGCCCATTGTACCATTTCAACGGGCACAGCAGGCATTGGCAACTTGTGATGTCTTGCTGATTGTCGGAACATCGTTGGAAGTCTATCCGGTGGCACATCTGCCCCTGACGGCACTGCAACACGGTGCGCGCCTGGTGATAATTAATCTCGATGCAACATATGTGGATGGCTATGCCGATGTGTCGATCCATGCCGATGTTGCGACAGTGCTCCCAGCAATCCTGAATCATGCAGATTTTCGGCACTATGAATAGCAGCAAAGAGACAGTAGTATGCTATATGCTCCTGGAAGCATCCTGCGAGACTGATTGTTCGTCATAAGCAGTAGCCATACCCCCATTCCATTGTTTCGTGGGTATCGATAAAATTGCAGGAGTTGCTTATGTCCTGGCCGAATCGGCATTCCATCTCCCAATTAGCACCTGAAATGCATCAACCGGTACGCTGGCTGATCAGAGGATTACTCCTTACCCTAATAACGCTGATGTTTAGCATCCCTGCCCTGGCACAGATAAGTGGCCCGATGCCACCCGCGTCATCAGCCATCTTACAGCTAATGACACCGACTCCCTACCTGCCTACCGGTGCCCGCGCCATGTCCGCGTTGTTTACCGGGCCTGAGATTGAGGTCTGGCAGGCCTATGCCGATGCGCTACCACTTGTAGCCCCGGTAGCCACACCTACTCCGATACAGGTAGCGCTGCAGTTATCTGTACCATCAGGCAGAACCGTCTCAGATGCGGTATCCATCATTCGCTTACCAGGCGCAGAACGGGCAGTAGACATCCTGTCGATTGTCACCCCCACGCCCACACCCACGCTTCCAACGCTGATGCCCTTACCCTCCATGCTGCATCCGCCTGATAATGCAGCCGATTGGCAAGCAGACGAACCGTATCGTTTTGTGACCGAAACCGGGCATAATCTAGGTCTGGCGTTCAAGACCTTCTATGATACCCACGGCGGGGCACGCATTTTCGGGTTGCCACTGACCGAGGTACTGGTTGATGCAGAAAGTGACCGACTGGTACAATACTTTGAACGGGTGCGTATGGAATTGCCGGCCACTCAACCCGAGCTGGCCCAGATCGAGTTGACCCGCATCGGTGCCATGATGGCCGAAAATCAGGTTGGTCTGGCATTTACGCCCCTGGCCTCGACGCCCGTCAATGATGGGACATTTTTTGCCCAGACGGGATTCAAGATTCATCGCCACCTGTTTGACTTCTGGAAAGCCCATGGAGGCACCGAGATTTTCGGTTATCCGGTTTCACGTGAAATGATCGACAAAAGCGATGGCACACGCCGTCTGGTGCAATATTTTGAGCGGGCACGCCTGGAATATAATCCCGAACGCGCTGGTCAACCCGATGCCGTGCAAGTCGGGCAGATTGGTATCTGGTTGGCTGAGCAGCACGCACTACCAGCGGCATTGCTCGCTCCAGCACAACCGATTGTCAAGTTGAGCAGCGCCTCAACCACGTTTGGCGACTCGGCAGGCACCTACAATGCGACTCTGGCCGCACAGCAACTGCATGGACTGGTCGTTGAACCAGGGGCAATGCTGTCGTTTCTGGCAACACTGGGCGAAATTTCGGAGCAGACAGGGTATACGCAGGGCGGCGCAATTGTCAACAACCGCATCGTGCCGATTATTGCCGGCGGCATCTGCCAGACATCAACGACACTCTATCGAGCTGCCTTCTATGCGGGATTGCCGATCCCGGAACGCCATGCCCATTCGTTTTATATTGATGCGTTTAACGATATTATCAGTTTTGATGCAGCCGTGTTTGCGCCTGGCCTCGATCTGAAAATAATCAACGATACACCCTACCCTTTTCTGGTGACGTCTACCGGTAACCAGGGAACCATTACAGTTGCGTTGTGGGGCCAGAGTGATCAACGGAGTGTCCAGGTGCTTGCACCGAAGGTCTACGGGCATGTACAGCCAGGAGCAGCACGCTGGATGTATGACCCGGATCTTGAACCGAATGCTATTGTTCAAACTGCTGCCCCACGTTACGGCATGCAGGCCGTGTTGGAGCGGATTGTAACGGCGGCCAACGGCACACTTCTGCACCAGGATGCATTCTTTACGCAGTACGATCCCGTTACCGAAGAAATCCGTTATGGTCGTGATGTCGTTCCACCAGAAGGCGTGGAGATCATAGGCGAACGACCACCAGCGCCAACACCGACACCTTCCCCAACCGAGGAGATAGTGCCAGACGATAGTATAACCGAGGAAGAGATTACCCCGGCCCCTATAGACGAGGCTTCACCAACCCCGGAGATGGTACCAACACGCGCCGATCCCGCCGAGATGGTACCACCGGAAGAGGTACCGTCTGTGGCGACACCGGAAATGCCAGAATCAGAAGTAACCCGGCCACCGATTGGTATTGCCCGTCCAAACGATTGAATTGATACAATAGGCATTTATAGCCAGCTGGTGCCGACGCACGAGCGTCGGCACCAGGATGTAACCGACATTGCCACAACCACCGAAAAGCGTTCCTACCGTGGAGCCAGGATGTACGGCTTACCTGGAAAGGTACCCACTCTATGCCAGTTCTTGACAACAGCAGACAAAAATAGTATTATTGGGCAAATTAAACATACCATCTCATCCAGAGGGGCGGAGGGATCGGCCCTGCGAAGCCCCGGCAACCCCTGTATGTCAATCGTGTGCAGCCAGCCATAAGACGTCAACGTCTGCTCGCTCTGTTCTATTCTCCATTGACAGCAGGAAGGTGCTAATTCCGGCAGATGTTCTCTGGAAGATGAGTGGCAGGATATAGCAAAGAAATGTTGATCGGCCCTCATCTACGAGATGGGGGTTTTTTATGGTCATTTTTTGTCAATTCCTGGCACTGACGCCAGCTGGCAATGAAGCCGGAATACTCACCTGAGCCTTCCTGTATGTAGGAAAGAATTGCCGTTGATAATGGAATAGTTGACTAGCCGTGAGGAGGACGACCCATATGGCTGATATGCCATTCACAGGCTTTGAAACCCTGGCACTCCATGGAGGCCAACAACCTGACCCCACTACTGGCGCACGGGCGGTACCTATTTATCAAACCACGTCCTATGTCTTTCAGGACACAGAACATGCGGCACGGCTGTTTGCCCTTCAGGAGTTCGGCAACATCTATACCCGCATTATGAATCCGACAAATGATGTGTTGGAGCAACGCATCGCGCTGCTAGAAGGCGGAGTGGGTGCTCTTGCTCTGGCTTCTGGCCAGGCGGCTGAGACAACCGCTATTCTCAATATCGCCAGCACTGGCGACAATATTGTCTCGGCCACGAGTCTATATGGAGGTACCTATAACCTGTTCCACTATACGCTACCGAAGTATGGCATTACGACGCGCTTTGTCGATCCAGGCACTCCCGCACATTTCGAGGCGGCAATTGATACGCATACCCGTGCCATTTACCTGGAGTCTATTGGTAATCCCAAGCTTGACGTGCCAGACTTTCGCGCGATTGCTGATATAGCACACGCGCATGGTCTTCCCCTGATTGTTGATAACACCGTTCCAACACCATACTTGCTGCGACCATTCGAGCATGGCGCAGATATTGTGATTCATTCCGGCACCAAGTTTATTGGCGGCCATGGCACCAGCATTGCCGGGTTGCTGGTAGACAGCGGGAAGTTCGACTGGGCTGCAAGTGGACGTTTCCCCGGCTTCACCGAGCCTGACCCTTCCTATCATGGGGTACGCTTTGCTGACCTGGGTGCCCCGGCTTTCATTCTCAAGGCACGGGTGCAGTTACTGCGTGATATGGGCGCCTGCCTCAGTCCCTTTAATGCATTTCTGCTTTTGCAAGGTCTGGAGACATTGCCGCTACGTGTAGAGCGCCATGCAGCCAATGCATTGCGTGTAGCCCAGTTCCTCAGTGAACATCGCAAGGTTGCCTGGGTGAATTACCCTGGCCTGCCAAATCATCCATCGTATAGGAACGCCCAACACTACTTACCACGCGGGCAGGGGGCACTAGTCGGGTTTGGCATTATCGGCGGGCGCGAAGCCGGGCGTCAATTTATTGATCACCTGCAACTTTTCTCGCATCTGGCAAATATTGGCGATGCCAAGTCACTGGCGATCCATCCTGCAACGACGACCCATCAGCAACTGACGCCAGAGCAGCAACGTGACACAGGCGTGACCGAAGATTATGTTCGCCTGTCTGTGGGCCTGGAGACGATTGACGATATTCTGGCAGACCTGGATCAAGCCCTGGCTGGTGTATAAGCTGCTCCTGGCTCATTATTCGATCCGGCTGAACATGGACTTCTCAATGCCTGGTGGAGGAATAGCATGATGATTGGCGACATTCCTGCGGTCACAGTCGCCGCCTATGGTCGCTCGGTAGGTACTGTCTATCCACGTTCCATTCAATGGAACGACCCCTTGCCCCTGGAGAGTGGCGCACAACTGCCAGCACCATGGACGCTGGCCTATGAGACGTATGGTCAACTCAATCCGCAACGCTCCAATGCCATTCTCGTGTGCCACGCGCTGTCTGGCGATGCTCATGCGGCTGGAACACACAGCACGAATGGCAAACGACCGGGCTGGTGGGATGCATTTATTGGCCCTGGACGCGCATTTGATACCGATCGTTACTTTGTCATTTGCTCGAACGTCATCGGCGGTTGTGCTGGATCAACAGGCCCGGCGTCACTTATGCCTGGCACTGATCAGCCCTACGGTAGCCGCTTTCCAGTGATTACGATTGCTGATATGGTTGCTGCCCAGGCACGGCTCATTGATGCGCTGGGCATTGAAGTGCTGATGGCCGTTGCTGGTGGTTCAATGGGCGGCATGCAGGCCTTGCAGTGGGCGGTGTCCTATCCCGAACGTGTGCGAGGAGTGCTGGCGATTGCAACTACGGCACGCTCCAGTGCAATGACGATTGCGTTGAATACCATTGGGCGCCAGGCGATCATCCGCGATCAACGCTGGTGCGGTGGTGATTACTATGGGGCAACGCCGCCAATTGATGGGTTGGCGATTGCTCGTATGGTGGGGCATATTTCGTATTTGAGCGATCAGGCGCTGACTGATAAGTTTGATCGACGCTTGCAAGACCATCCTGCAGTGCAGTATTCGGTTAAACCGGAGTTTGCCGTTGAGAGTTATCTCGAATATCAGGGGAATTCGTTTGTCAAGCGGTTTGATGCCAACTCCTACCTGGTCATCACGAAAGCGATGGACTATTTTGATCTCCCTGGACGGTATGGCTCGCTACGTCGAGCACTGGCGCAGAGTCAGGCCCATTTCCTGGCACTCTCCTTCAGCAGTGACTGGCTGTATCCGACCAGTGAACTGGACGCACTGGCCGCTGGTCTGCGGTCAGCCGGGCGACCGGTACGCCAGATCGAGCTTGATAGCCCGAAAGGTCACGATGCATTTTTGCTCGAGGATACGTTGATGAGTCCGATCATCGCTGAGTTCCTCGAAGATCTGGCACCACTACAGGCACGGTTCGTATAGAGCGCTGAGCAGTGCAAAGCGGACATGAGCCATAAGGTATCTACCGGTGACAGGTGATGAGGCAGGTTGATAGCCTTCCTGTATCCCGTTCCCTATCTGGCGCAGAGAGGAACCTGGTGTTAGAACGTTAGAACGCTCCAACGTTCCAGGGTTCTAACGCTCCAACATTTCAACGTTCCCCTCAACTTTTTTAGTAGCAATCGGAATCCAACAGAACTTTGATGTTCTAACGCTCCAACATTTCGACGTTCCTCTCAACGCACCAGCGGTTCACCCCCATACACCTCGCTGCCCAGGCGACCGAGCAGCACCTGGTATGGTAGGGGGTTTTCCGGGTGATATTCAAAGCGCGCACGTTCAAACCACTGCACCAGACGCGGCGTGCCTTCTACGTCCTCTTCCTGCGGCTCGCTGATCGGCATACCAAACAATGCCAGGCTTTCGGCAAAGCTATTGCCTGGCTGACCATCAAACTCTAATCCATGGCGTTCCCAATAGGCCTTGAACACCCCACACAGACTGTGGCGTGTCTCGGGAAAATAGAAACAGGCATTCGGCGCATCCTCAACTGTCGCAAATGTCCACCAGTCACGGCCCTGCGCTTCCAATGCCTCTACCCCCAGACGACTCAGTAAGACATCATAGGGTGGGGACTGCTGTGGGTGATGCTCAAACCGTGCCCGCTCAAAGGTCTGCTGAACTGGATCGGTTTCAGCCTGAGCCGTCAGTGGATAGCCAAACACCGGCAATCCCCCATGGCGCTGCCAGTAATCAAGGAAACGCCCCTGGAGCGTGTGACCGGTCGCATCAAACGTCAGTGCTGTTAACGGCGCAGGTGGGGTGACAGATGCGCCAACTGGCGATTGACGATCACTGGTGGCCGCCCCTTCAACACTGACTGGTTGCGCCACACCCAATGCCCGGTGGCCCCAGCTATTGGTCGCCTCGACACGCACCTGATAGATACCCGGTTCGGTATAGCGATGCACCACGGTGGCTTCCGTCGTCTCCACAAACGGCGTCCCGTCGCCAAAATCCCAGCGATAGCGTACAAACGTTGTCGGCGTATTTGATTGGGCCTTCGCCGTGAAAGTTGCCAACTGATTTACATCTGTCACCGTGGTTGAGCCACTGATCTGCACCGTGGGCTGATCAACATGCCAGTAGAGAATAGACTGTAAAAGCTCCTGGCGCGTTGTCATACCGGTGTCATTCCGCACTCCTTCCAACCCGAAGGCCAGGTAGGTGGTACGATAGGGAATACCACGCACCGGTTGCTCCAGTGTCGGTGAGGCAGCAGTGTTGACAGCAATAATGCCATCTAACTGGCTCCCAGTGCTGACCGCCCGAAAGATGGGAGCTGTATACTCATCTGGGATGCGGAGATCACTGTCAGACAGGGCAATCTCATCAATCGATACCTGATTACCCGCCCCTGTCTGATCACTGATACCGACGAGATCTGAGGGACGGCTTAAATCAAGGACAATATTCGACAACCATGCCTGGGCAGTCGTGCCGAGCGCTATGCGCTCCAATGTTATGGTTCCGGTAAACACATCATCCTGCACAAAGCGCGGTCCCAGATAACCATGATACAGATCTGACCGTCCATAGCGTGGATCATCGGGGGGGCTGCGCTCGATATCTGAAGCCTCAGTCAAGTCCTGACCGGTCGCAATCAGATTCCCGCCACTCTGCAAGTAGGCGATCAGCAGATTCTGATCGGCCGGAGTCAAAGGTGTAGGCACGGGCAGCGTGCCACTGGGAATAAAGTTGTCGCCAGTAAACCACAGAATAACCTCATAGCGCTGCAGCTCGCTGATGTCGGGCAACGTCTGCGGTTGTCCGGCCAGTGCATCAAGATCCAGGTAGGTGAACGGTATGCCCAGCTGCCCCAGCGCATTGCCATAATAGCCTGCATAGTCGGGCAGATCGAGGCTGCTGCTGCCATCATTATCAAGCAGCAAGACTTTTGGCCCACGTTGTGCAGGGAGCAGGCGGGCCCACAGCGGCAGATGCAATGGCTGCGGCCCACCGGTCAGTTCAACCACGCCTTCGTAGTCACCGGGGGAGGCATCAGCCGGCCATTCGGCCACCACGCGGAACTCGACCGTCTCTCCCGGTGTAACCGTGAGGGTCGCAGGGGCAACACCGATCCCAAAGATAGCTCCCCCGGTCTGCCGCGCACTCAGGTTGTAGGTCTGGGGCACACCAGAGACGTTACGTGCCTGGATCAGCACCTCACGCGCAGTTGATTGGCCCGGACTCGTCGGCACGTTACCGAACGAGATAGCCGCTTGTGCAAAGAGCAAGCCCGGATTAGCAGCACGATTCACATCAATGCGGCCCGCACCCCTCACCAGAGCCGCGGCTGCCTCAGCCCGATCCTCATCCAACCAGACATCCTGTACGGCAGTAGACATCAGCGCCGACTTGATGTCTTGCGGCGACCAGGTGGCATGGATCTGCTTGAGCAATGCGGCACTACCGGCGACCTGTGGTGCGGCCATACTCGTGCCCGATGAGAGGCCAAAGCCCAGATGTTGCTCGCTACCTTCGGCATCACCAAAGCCCGCCGAGAGAATCGCCACCCCCGGTGCTGTCACATCGGGCTTGAGTGTGCCCTGAAAACTCGGCCCACGCGAGCTAAACTCCGCCATAACATCCGGGGTCTGGTCAATCAGGCGGCCCTGCGGGTCAATTTGTACCTGCACAGCGGGGCCATGCTGACCATACCAATCCAGCATGCCGCTCCCCATAGAGCGAGTGACAAAAATCGATGGAATAGTAACCTCCTCGGCCCGGTCACCGGGAGCCATGACAATCAGCCTATCACCACCCTCAGCCGTGTTATAGACGATCGCCGCAATGGCACCCGCCTGTTGCGCATGGAACACCTTCAAGCTAAAGACACAGATCCCGCGCTCAATCAGCGCGATCTGCCCTGCCAGCGATCCCGGTGGCAATGGCTCACACGCCAGGCTTGAGTCACTGACCAGCTGCACTGGCAGATATGCAGCCGGGCCAAACACATTGTCTGCGATACGAGGGCCAAACGCTGCGGGCGCAAAAGGTTGCGCTATCAATGCCTCTGGTACCCCGTTGGGCGCGGTGACATCGACAAACCCGGCCGCAATTGTCCGAGCCGTCGTGCTGGCTCCGACCGTCAGCACCTTATCGCTATAGCCTGATGCACCAGCAGTACTGAGATCTGGCCCGGAGTTGCCTGCCGAAAACACCACCGTGACCCCGGCGTCAACCGCCGCCTCGGCTGCCAGTGTCAGCGGGTTCACCTGGGGATCAACCGTTGCTCGCCCGCCCCAGCTATTATTGATGATATCGGCCCCATCGGCCACCGCATCTTCCAGCGCAGCCATCAACTCGGTCGTAAAGCCACTGCCAGAGAAGATCGAGTCATTGGAGTAGAAGGTCTTGTAGTTCATCAGATAGGCCTGTGGCGCAACACCAGCAATGGTCTGGGTGACTCCGGCGACGGTGGCTCTGGTATTCGCCACGCCGGCCGCAATGCCGGCCACGTGCGTGCCATGGCTGGAGTCCTCCGGGCCAGGCTGGGGGGTCTCACTTCCGGGCAACGGCGGCAAGTCAGGGCGGAAATACGCCCGCGCTACAATCACTTTAGGCGTGGTATGCGCCGGATCGCCACGAGGATACCCTGGTGGATAGCTGAATCCGGCAGGATTGAAGAAGGGATTATCCACCTTAATACCCGAGTCAATAACCGCAATCTTGACACCGGCCCCGGCATTGCTGACCCCACCAATCATCACACTATTCCACAGCGCCTCGGCGTTGATCAGAGGCACACTGCCATACATATGCAGATCGTGCACCTCATCGGGATAGACGGCAACTACACCAGGCAACGCCTGTAATCGTGCCATAGCCGTTGCGTCTGCCCCCGGCAAAGCGACAGACATGCCGTTGAACACAATCTGATAGCTGCGATGACGTTGCGCACCAGGAAAAGTGCGCTGAATGCTGGCAAACAACTGTTGCTGCTGCTGTTCGAGCGCACGACGATACTGTTGAGCTACCAGACTATTAAACCGCAGTTTCCCAGTAGTGGGCGAGCGTAGTCCAGCCACAGCATATTCTGGGGCCGAACCTGGCAACTGCGCCAGTGGCGGCGCGTGCATACGGACAATCCAGCGCTCGCTGATCGAACGTGTCCCTGGTCGATCACTGCGCTGCAACGGGCCGGGCGGTGAACCATAGGCTGGCACACTCAACCAGGGTGAAGCAATCACGGCCAATACGAACCACACTATGACGATCCGTGTCTGACGAGCGGACATAGTTTTCCCTTCCAGGCATTGCAGCGTCTATACACCATACGTTTGATGATATTGCTATAACCAGCATAGTGACACGTCTGTCACAGAACCAGACATATAGTAGCGCAATATCTATGAAACACGCAAGCAGTAGCGAGGAAGGGATTGCCGGCCCCCCCCACCAGCCACCTGCCGACTGCTCACACCACGAACAAGAGCATCAAAGCATAAAATCCCGCATTGCCAGAATGCCCCCAGATACGGTACAATGATGGATCCTGACAGACAAATAGAGTAGCTTATCAGCATAATACTACAACAAGACTTCATCTCGGCAGGGGTGGGAGAGCCGGCGATCCCCGCGCACACTTCCAGTGATTTCGGAGGGGCAAAGCCGATCCTCCCTACCCAGGGGAGGTTTTGTTGTAGCAATAAGAACCGAATCATGCTGGTTATGCGCCCAAGGAGCATCCCGTGAGTGAATACTACGCTATCCAGCGTACTGTTGGCAATCCGGCCACTGTGCGCTCATTACGTGCTGATCTTACACGTCTGGGGGTGTCGTCCGGTATGACCCTGCTGGTGCACGCATCGTTGAGCGCCCTGGGCTGGGTCTGTGGTGGTGCGGTTGCGGTCATTGAGGCACTGGAACAAGTTCTGGAGCCAGATGGTACGCTGGTCATGCCTACCCATTCCAGCAACCTGTCTGATCCTGAATTCTGGAACAATCCACCAGTTCCACGCTCCTGGTGGAACATCATTCGTCACCATATGCCGGCTTATAGCCCTGAACTGACCCCGACACGTGAAATGGGCATCATCCCAGAGTGTTTCCGCAAGCAACCGGGTGTGTATCGCAGTATGCATCCCCTGGTTTCTTTCGCAGCTTGGGGACAACTTGCCAGAATTATAACCGACGATCATCGGCTGGACTACGGATTGGGCGAAACCTCACCGCTGGCCCGAGTGTATGACTATGAAGGCTGGATATTGCTCCTGGGAGTTGGTCATGAATGTAACACATCATTGCACCTGGCCGAATATCGTGCGGCCTATCCTGGCAAGCGCCTGATCAAACAGGCCGCACCGATTATGCAGCATGGGCAGCGGCAGTGGGTCACGTTTGATGATATTGATCTGGATATGTCGGATTTTTTGCTCATTGGAGAGAGCTTTGCACGTGATAGTGGATTGGTGCGACAAGGAAAGGTAGCTTCAGCCCAGGCGCAATTACTGCCCCAACGCCTCCTGGTTGACTATGCAACCATCTGGATCACCCGGAATCGAGTGGTGTCGCGGCCATAAACGAAAGCCGCGTACCGACACAGGTCTGCACATACGCCTCTGGTAACACCTGCGCGATCGTATGAATAGCTTTCCACCCGGTACAGTGGCCGGGCACAATCACATCAGGATTCAGTTTGGCCAGCGCGTCCACTGTTGATGGGATAATCGGCTCAAAAAAACTACCCGACAGGTGGAACCCGCCGATCACTGCATGCACGTGATCCACGGCGGTAAGTTTGCGGGCATAGCGTAGCACATTGACTATTCCCGCGTGGCTGCACCCTGATAATACCACCAGGCCCTTGTTTTTCACATGCACGACCAACGCCTGATCGTCCCAGATCCAGGTATCCTCCGTCCAGCCAGCGTCGCTCTGTGCGAGATGACTGGATATGCCGCGTTCAAACTCGGTCGTACGCTCAACCTGGCCTGTCACCAGGATCGAATCATCAAGTAACAGGGAGGGGTCACGGCGCTCAATTAGCTCAATCCCCTCCCGTACCAGATCGCTCCGAGCAGGTGGCGGCAAATGCATCTCTTTACCCGTCGGAAACACAATCTTGCGATCACGCCATGCTTCCGGGTGCAAAATGAGAGGGATGCGGCGCCTGCCCAGCCGTTGCATTAACCCCACCAGTCCACCATGGTGATCGGTGTGACCGTGTGACAGCACAATCGCCCGCAACTCGGACGGGTCGATACCCAGCACATCCATATTGTGAACTAGGGTATCGCGGCCCAATCCCGCATCGTACAGTATCGACTGCCGGTGCCCATCACGCTCGATCGTCAGCAGCAACGAATAGCCATGCTCAGCCATTAACGGCTCGTGCTCAAACGTATCCCAGACCATCGGTGCCCGCCGCACGCTGTGCGTGCTGGGGAGCAATGCATCCATCACATTATCGACCAGTATCGTTACCTCAGCCATATCAACCGGTTGCAATTGTACATGTTCATGCATAACCGTATTCTCCTTATCTTCCACACCGTATCAAAGTCCAGGTCAGATAACACTGGCATGCTGGTTTCATTCAGCACAGTAATGGTGAGAAGCTGTAGCGTACCTTTCTGCCCAGCACACTGTATAGAGAGGACGGCGGTGGCACTCCACATCTGCGGAGTGCTTCGGTGCTGTGAATGATCAGGCATGGTTCCAGATACCAGATTTTCGCGTGACAAATGTAGTAACGACTTCAGTTGTTCAGCGGCTTTACGCACGACTAAAGTCGTTACTATGCGCTACGCAACCGGAAAGCATCTACAAAACTGCACCTGCAGTCACTTTCCAGCACAAACCTATGGAAACTCAACGGTCACGCTCCCAATACCAGCGAAAGCAGCCTCAAACCGGTCACCTTGCTGCACAGGTTGAATCGGCGTGAGCGAACCGGCCATCACAATTTCACCGGCTTCCAGGTGGCAATGATGGGTCGCCAACTTGTTGGCCAGCCACGCCACAGATGCAGCGGGATGCCCCAGGACGGCCGTACCGATGCCTTCCACCAGTTGGACGCCATTTTTCGTCAGTACAACCCTGACCTGGTCTAAATCTAACTGCTGCACAGGCACCTGTGTGGTTCCCTGGACACAGCGGGCAAAGATACCGTTATCAGCAATCAGTTCACGCATTCCCAAATCCGGCCAGGCACCAATATGCGGATCAACTATCTCAAAGGCAGCGACCACCGCCTCGGTTGCAGCCAGCACCTCGGTGATAGTTACATCTGGCCCTTGTAACGGGCGTTGCAATACAAATACAATTTCACACTCCAGGCGCGGCTGGATCAGCGTTGCAAACGGAACTTGTGCACCGTCGCTAAGCCGACCACGTTCTAGCACATGCCCATAGAAAGGCTCGGTCAGACCGAATACCTGTTGGGCTTTGGGGTTGGTGGCTCCCACCTTCTTGCCCACCACGCGGTCGCCCGCCCGGATCTTACGCATAACCAGTGCCTGTTGCACGTGATACATATCGGTTTCACTGGCATCAGAATAAGGCGGGATCAAGGGTGCCAACGGGCTGGCAGTCGCTTCAGCCAGCTGCAACTGGGTAACCAGATTGGTTATTGCTTGCTCTGTCAGGGCCATACATTACTCCTTTGGCGGAAACGTTGCATCCGCACACTCCGCACGCAACGTCTCTTCAACACTATACGGCTGCGTGCGATAGGATTGTTCTAGCCGGCACTGATCGGGCAGTGCACTGGCATCTGGCGACGACGCACTGGCTTCATAGCAACGGTGCCAGTCATTCCATCGTACTTGCCAGACCTCTCGAAACATGTGGATGGTATCACGCACGGGATGCACCTTGCTATGGCTACGATAATACCAGTTAATTGGCACCTCGATAATATCATAGCCGCGTTTGCGCGCCACAAATAACACCTCGACATCAAAGCCCCAGCCACTAATCCGCTGCACGCGAAAAATATCACGCGCTACATCGGCCCGAAAACACTTGAAGCCACACTGGGTATCTTGAATGCCGCGCACGGCCAGGATTTGTACCAGCGCGTTAAACACTCGTCCCATTACATGGCGATGCCACGGCTCACCATGGCGTTGTGACGCGGGCAGTTCACGTGAGGCAATCAGAATCGGTGCATGCCGCGCCAACAATGGTACAAAACTTGACAACTCCGCGATCGGCATGGACAGATCGGCGTCGCATAAAAACAACCATTGCCCCCGACTATGGAAAACGCCTTGCTTACAAGCGTGGCCTTTGCCACCATGCACCGCTCGCACCAGGCGCAGGCTGTTATATTCGGACATAAAGGCCTCGACGACCGCAGCCGTGCCATCCACACTCCCATCATCGACGACGATGACCTCAGACGAATAGGGCTGGCGTTGCAAATACTCCTTAATCTGGCGCAAACTTGCCAGCAGGCGCTGCTCTTCATTGTAGGCGGGCACAATCAATGACAGGAAAGGCGGATGGTCTGATGACAATGGTTCTATGGTGGGTATGACGGACGACTGCACCGTCGGTTGCGACACAGAATACGAATTATGGGTTACGATGGTCATGGTACCTCCAGCAGCACTTTCTGTTGCGGTGAACAATATCAGCAGCGTTATACATACAGAACGAACGGTGTTAACCATTTCTACATATGCCCAGATTCCTCTGCACAACCTTTGCTGCTGGTACAACGTCCAGGTTCTGGATGTAGTATACACCATGAACACCGACCTTGGCAGAAGATGTGAAGATGGTGTGCTCTGGTTCTGCAGTGTAACTGCGGAACGCATAATGGAACCGAAGTATACTTCGCTATCAACATAACCGGATCGGTGTCACCAGCAAGTGTATCGAGCAGCTCTGCATCAAGCATGTTCAGCCGCTCCTGGTGCAACCTGCGGCGGTTCTAGCAGATATTGCCGCATGGAGCTTTGAGCATGAACCACCATGCTTGTTGCAACTCTTTATTAAGAACCATGGTATACTGGAAGTGTTGGTACGACCTGCCTCGCACTATTGGCATGTACCGAAAGAACAAAGCAGGCGTAATCGCTCGTTTCAAACACATTGCTCGCATTCCTGCAATTGAACGATCTGTAGCCGGGAATCTCGGTTAACAGAATCATCCAGCGGATACTGCTATTGAACGTATACCATTACCATGGTGAACATGAATTGTAGCGTATAAGGAGTATTCCCAAATGGATTGGAACCAGCAAGCCGAAGAAATGATCAAGACCTGGACGGGTGCGCAGCAGAAGATGTGGGAAAGCTGGCTGAATGCTATGCAGGGAATGGGGCCAGTTGCTTCATCAAGTGATGCCTGGCACAAGTCGGTTGAGGCCTGGAGGGAGTCCGTTAAAGGAGCACTTGAAGCGCAGGTGGCCTGGACCCGCTTCTGGGCCGATAGCGTTGTCAACAGTTCGAACAGCCCCAGGGAAGTGGTTGAATGGTCAAACCAGGTGATCGATATGATGAAGCGCTGGACGGAAACCCAGACCCAGCTGTCCGAAAGTTGGTTTGAGACGGTGAAGAAGTCCGATCCCTCAGCGATTGCGCGCAACTGGAACAATGATGAGGCCCAGAAAGTCGTGCATGCCTGGCAAGAAGCCACGCAAAAGCTGATCGAGGCGCAGATGGGATGGCTGCGGATCTGGACAGCAGCACAGGCACAGCAGAAAGTGGCGTAGCACGACTACCATCACTTGCTGATTGAACCGAAAGATCCGCTTGCACGATGCACTCCTGTAAGCGGATTTTTCGGTTCGGTCTTTACAGGATGATCCCGGAGACGTAGATCCCTGCATAATCACAAGCCGATGATCCTGGTGAGTCCCGGCTGAAGCCGGAATAGAGCTAGACCAGGTGAACGCCGGACTTCGGTCTTCACCAATAATGTTGAAGGATTGCCCAATGTATTGGCAGATTGCCCGGCCAGGGCATAGAGGAGATCCTCTCGCAGATACTCCTGACATTCGCCTGGTGCATTGGAACGCCAGGGATCGTAAGAGATCTTTCAGAGCTTCCTTGAGAACGGCAAGGCAAGTAACCTGGTGCCAAGGACCGGGATCGAACCGGTGACCCCAGCTTTTTCAGAGCTGTGCTCTACCAACTGAGCTACCTTGGCACGGACGAAACCGTGGTGGGCGATGACGGACTCGAACCGCCGACAACCTCGGTGTAAGCGAGGTGCTCTACCAACTGAGCTAATCGCCCTGGTGCCGAGAGTGGGACTTGAACCCACACGAGCTAAAACGCTCACCAGGCCCTCAACCTGGCGCGTCTGCCAATTCCGCCATCTCGGCCTACTCGCACCATTATAGTCATCTTACCGCACCTTGTCAACCAGGATGGTCACTACCTGCACACGAATCCAGGAATATATATCCAACACCGGGTAAGTGACACCCCCCCCGCATCCCCAACTCACATTTGTATGGTATCCTATCGACAATGATAGTACAGACAGTATGAGGTACATGAATGCGACGATCCTTTTCATAAGGACAGTATGAGGTACATGAATGCGACGATCCTTGAGATTACCCTGGGGACGGGCTGGCACGACACCAGAGCAACTGGCCGAGCCAGATAGCCGCTTTGTGGAGGTCAATGGTCTGCGAGTGCATTATAAACTGGCCGGTCAGGGTACACCTCCTCTGATCTTGATGCACGGCAGCTTTCTGAGCGCCTACTCCTGGCGGGAGGTCATGACACCGCTCGCAGAGCACACACAGGTACTCGCATTTGATCGTCCGGCGTTTGGATTAACTGAACGCCAGATACCAACACAGGATCCAGCCAGTCGGTATAGCGCCGAAGCGCAGGCCGATCTAACAGCAGCGCTGCTGGAGCGCCTGGGTCTGAACAACGTAGTACTGGTGGGGAACTCAACTGGTGGCACAATTGCGCTGCTGACAGCCCTGCGCCACCCTCAACGGGTGCAGGCACTGGTGCTGGTTGATGCGATGGTGTACAGCGGCTATGCGATCAGCGAATTTCCACCACGGGTACATCGCATGCTGCGCGCCATGGGGCCGGTGGGCACCTGGCAGGTGCGGCTCATGATTGGTGGCTTACACAAGACGATTATCCGCAGTTTCTGGTACGACAAAACCAGGGTAACTCCCGATCTGCTGGCGCATTATCGGCGGGCGCTACGGGTTGCCAACTGGGATCGGGCGCTGTGGGAGCTTATTCTGGCAAGTCACGCGCTGCACCTGGAGGAGCAACTTGCCAGCATTCAGGTGCCGACGCTGGTGATCAGCGGCGAACATGATCGCACGGTACGCCTGGCCGAGAGCGTACGTCTGGCAGGGGCGCTGCCCAACGCGGGCCTGGTGATTGTGCCCGATTGTGCCCACTTGCCGCACGAGGAACAACCGGAAGTGTTTGTCCGCCTGGTTACGGATTTTATACGCCGCAACTGTTCGGGTGGGAGATAGGAACCACAAGATAAGGGACAGCGAACAGGGAACAGAGGGCTGGAATAGGAGACCTTCCTGGGAGCCGTCACGATGAAGATGATGCATGCTTAGCGGGCACGGGTAACACCAACTCTGGCACAGTAGGCGGCTACCGGGCACTGGCTGCAACGCGGCGATGTCGGGTGGCAGATATTCTGGCCCAGCGTCACCAGCAGGCCATTGATCGGTATCCAGTACTGCTCTGGCAGTTGCTCGCGTAGCGCAAGCTCAGTCGCATCGGGATTTTTTGTCTGGACGTAGCCCCAGCGGTTGCAGATACGATGCACATGCGTATCAACACAGATGCCGGGCAATCCAAAGCCAGCCGTCAACACTAGATTGGCCGTTTTGCGCCCGACGCCTGGTAGAGCCAGCAGCGCATCCAGGTTGGATGGGACAGTGCCGTCATATTGCTCCAGCAGCAGTGCCGAGATCCGGTGAATCGTCCGGGCTTTGGTGCGATAAAAGCCCACCGGGCGAATCAAAGCGGCGATCTGCTCCAGGCTCAAAGTTACCATTGCCGCCGGCGTATCAGCCATGGCAAACAGGCGTGGGGCAACAACAGCCGTGAGCGTATCTCTGGTACGCAGGCTGAGGATGGTAGCGATCAGAATGCGGTAGGGCGACTGGCCTGCAACGCCCATCTCTTCGACCAAGGGGGGCTGATAGCGCGGCATCTCGGCCTGGAGGATGTCCATCACGCGCTGAATAGCAAAATCTGACATGGTTCTGCGATCGTTAGATGCGTGACGCGGTCGCTCATTAGCAAACGTCTTTTCGCCTTCGGCAGATAGAGCGGTATTTCCAACGAAAGAACCAACACTTGAAAGCGCCTGCACTCCGAAGAAACGTACCTTACTATTGAACGGCGTTGTTCTTTTGGAAATATGGAGCGGGCGATGGGACTCGAACCCACGACATTCTGCTTGGAAGGCAGATGCTCTACCAACTGAGCTACACCCGCAGGAGACACCCCATACTGTACCACATTCACTGCCAGGACGCAAGCACCTCGTGCAACCAGGTGCCCAGTGCGGTCGTTGCACCGGGCAGCAGCGGCAATACGCTGACACCGCTGGGGTAGTGTTCGGCGGCACCATGGCCCGGGTAGAGCAGCAGAGCGGTACAGGTAGCGCGGGTACCACTGCGCAGCCCAATGCCCCCCAGGTAGCTATAGGCATCGGCCAGTGCGTCTGCTGGGACGCCGCCGCTGGCATCCAGGCGATATTTGGCGTCAAAAACCAGCACGCACGGTGGTTGCCCGTCCTGTTCCACTTCCAGGGCCAGGTCGGGTACGCGGGTATGCCGATCCAGTGCGCATAGTTCCGTGTAGGGCGCAGTGTGCTGTCCACAAGGCGCGGGCCGATAGCGCGGCTGATAACGCAGGTGCAGTGTCAGCCCCCGCCAGATCAGCGTGAACAGCGGGCTGTCCTCGACCAGGGTGAAGGTGTAGGGCCGGTTCCATGGCTCCGTGTCTACCAGGTGTAGCGCCTGCAGCATCTGCTGCGCCTGCACGACTATATCGGGCAGATCGAGTAGCGCCTGTGCCACCTGCACTGCACACCAGTACTCATACAACCGCGGCACAGCGTGGAGAGGGATGTGGAATAGCGGGCTTTCGACCGTGATCAACGGGCAACGCCGTAGGTCTTGCCAGAAGCGGTAGACCTGGCGGTAGTCCGGGTCGCGTTGCAGGACATGATTGGGGCCGTGCCAGGTAGTCAGAGCACCGACGTCAGCCAGAAACGGCAATGCCCGCAGCGTGCCCAACCGTCGCATAACCGTGCGGCTACGCTCAGCCAGACGCTGTAAGGACGTGGAAGGTTGCCGTGCGTCGGCAATAGGGGCGAAATACCCTGCCCGCCGCCATAATTCGTCCAGCAGCCGCTTGAGCAAGCGATTCTCGTAGGTGTCGGTGGTGGTAACACTGCACTCCTCGGTGACAGCGGCAGGCAGGGCTGGCCCGTCGCTCCCAGCCGCGCACCCATCCTGCACCAACCGGTCGGTCATGCGTGACAGATCGCGCACCTGCCCGATCGGGACGCGCCGTGTGGTTGAACGCAATATCGTGCGTGGACGACGGGCAAGGCGGGTCACTGCCTGTTCAAGCTGTACAAAACGGGTATCGAAGAGGCGGTAATACTCCTCCAGGAGCGTGTGTGCTTGTTCCTCCGCTATTGCCTGTAAGGTAACACCCACCGCTCCACCCACCAGCGTATAGACCAGGCTATGAACGACCTGTTGCAGATCAGCCAGCAGCAGCGTATAGCGTTCCTGTTCGATCTTGCGTGGGATAACTGTGAGTACTGTCTGTTGTTCTACCGTCTGACCATCATGCCAGACGACTCGCAGGACAACAGTACAACGGCCAACCATGTTATGCGGATTCCAGTGCCAGCGCCAGGTCGGATCATGGGGGCGCAGAAACGGCTCCAGCCGCTGGTCGTTCACCAGCAATTCCAGCACCGCATCAGCGGCCGTGCCTGAAAATCGGCAGGAAAATTCAACCGACTGCCATTCGGTCACCACTGCTGTCTCCAGGGGCTGGTTGTTGATCAATAAGGGAAACATACAAACACTCCTGGCTTCCTTCGCATTCTACATTACTACAACGAGACATCTCCTGGGTAGGAAGGCGCGGCGCGGCTTCGTTCCTCCAAAACCACCAGATAGCAACTATGCGTGGGGCCTGCGGCCCCCGCGCCCCAGACGTGATGAAGTCTCGTTGTAGTATTATTATAAACTGGGAGTCCCGGCTTCAGCTTGGATTATCGCTACAATAACGACTCCCACCACTTCCCCTTGCTCTCCTGAAATGTTTTCTCCTACGGCGAATTTTTTTGCAAAAAAACCTTTTTCTATGCTGCTACTCACGGATGAGCAGATCGCAGCCTGGATCGAGAGCTTACAGATACATCTGACCTCTGTCCTCTATCCCCACCAGGTATCACGCCTGGTGGAACCGCTCTTGCAGAACAGCCCTGATACCCCTGCGTACCAGCATGCAAATGAGGAGTTGCGTATTCAGTTTGAGTACATGCTTACGACCACCGACCTGTTTGAAGTTGTAGAGGTCTATCACTGGCTCCCGGTGTTGCAAATGGTACTGGTGGCCGAACAAGAGCAAATCAAAGCATTTCTGTCAACCTATCTCATCCTGACCGTCAATATTGCGATTGCCGTGATAGCCACACTGACCGCCCTGTTCTCGGCCCAGTTCACTGCCCACAGCATCGTGGCTCCATTGGCCGACCTGGCGCACATTGCCACACGCATCGCCGACGGTGATCTGAAGCTGACTGCCCCCGTTCAAGGCCAGGACGAGGTGGGCCTGCTGGCGGCGGCATTTAACCGCATAACGGCACGTCTGCGCGAGGTGATTAGTAATCCGGAACAGAAGGTCAAAGAGCAGAGATTCCTGGGGGCTACAGGCCCCAACCACCCTCAACCGGAGACGTACGTTGATGCGTATGGGGGCGCTACATCAGCAGACTCGCGACGACAGAGGAACAGAGGATAGGACGTATGTCGATGCGTATGGGGAGCTACCACGAACCACGCCTTTGCCTATTCCATGGTACTATAGCCATATCCGCAGTTACACACCATTGAAAGCTGCAGCAACGCATGGTTGCGCTGCTGCTCATAATCTGTGCCTATCTTTCTGGAGGGGAGAAACCAATGCAGGTCAATCCGTCTATTTTCAAAGCGTATGATATTCGTGGTATCTATCCGACCGATCTCAATGAAGACGTGGCCTATCTGATTGGACGGGCGTTTGTAACCTTTCTGAATGCCGAACAGGTGATTGTCGGGCGTGATATGCGGCTGTCTGGCCCGGCGGTCTTTGATGCCGTCACACGTGGGATTATGGATCAGGGCGCTGATGTGGTTAATATTGGGATGGTGAGTACCGACCAGTACTACTTTGCATGCGCGCAACTGCAAATCCCGGGTATGATGGTGACCGCATCGCACAACCCCAAAGCCTACAATGGCTTCAAGATGGTGCGCCGTATGCCACAGTTGCTCAGTGGCGACGCGGGCATCCAGGATCTCCGCCAACTGGTTGAGCGCGAACAGTTTCCCCAGCCCGCCCGCAAAGGAACGATGACATCGCACGACTTCAAAGACCAGTTTGTGCAGAAAGTTCTCTCACTGATCGATGTCAACGCCATCAAACCGCTCAAAGTGGTGGTTGACACCTGCAACGGGATGGTCGGCCCCATTTTGCAAGCGGTGTACCATCATCTGCCTATCAATCTGATCGGGCTATATCTTGACCCCGATGGTAACCTGCCCAACCATGGCCTTGACCCGCTCCAACCCGAGAATCGTGCCGAATTGCAGCGCCGTGTGGTGGCCGAAGGCGCAGCAATTGGCTTTGCGTTCGATGGCGACGGTGATCGCTTCTTTGCCATTGATGATCGGGGCAAATTTATCTCCGGCGATTTTCTGACGGCAATTATGGGCAACTATCTGTTGGAGAAGTACCCCGGCTCCAAAATCATCTATGACGTGCGCGCTTCCTGGGCCGTGCCAGATCTGGTTACGGCTGCAGGTGGTATACCCTTGATGGAGCGCGTGGGCCATGCCTTTATCAAGCGTCGTATGGCCAATGAGGATGCCATTTTTGGCGGCGAGGTATCCGGGCACTACTACTTCCGCGATTTCTTCTTTGCCGACTCCGGGATTGTGCCTTCGCTTTATCTGCTAGAGATGCTTTCAAAGCGTCATGTGCAGATGTCGGATCTGCTGCAGGAATTGGAGGCGAAGTACTTTATCACAGGCGAGATCAACTCGACCGTGGCTGACCAGCAGGCCAAAATACAGGAACTGGCCCGGCGCTATAGCGATGCGGAACAGCATATGATAGATGGAATTTCGATCACCTACCCAACCTGGCATTTCAACGTGCGTCCCTCGAATACTGAGCCGCTGTTGCGCCTGAACCTGGAGGCAAAATCACAGGCAGAGATGGAACAGCGCCGTGACGAGGTGCTGGGCATTATTCGCGGCTAACCCTCGAACACTCCCGGATCACATGTTCTCGATTATCAGCACGACGGCGACCTGGCTGATGATCGTTGGACAAAGCGTCTGGAGATGGCGCTGCTGTAGCGCGTGCGATCGGCATCCTGGTGTGTACCGGGATGCCGATCGCATGTCGTTTTGAAGGTGGTCGATACGCTTGTGGCAACACTGATGCTCGCTGGACAGATGGTAACGCTTCTGAGCATGCAAGCCACACGTCCGCGCAGCGCCACACCTCGGCCCTTCAGCACGTCGAGTTTGAGGCACTCGCCGCCCAGAGTCTCAACAGCACGATCCCCGGCGCGGTTTGCTGCTGATCGGCGACATCAATACGACGCCCTGGTCGGCACGCTTCAGACGATTGCGTCGCACCGGGCAGCTGCAGAACTTGGCCACCGGCTTATGGCATCCAGTCTACCTGGCCGACGTGGTTGCCAGCCTTCCTGGGTAGTCCCGTTGACCATTGCCCGGTCAACACCCGGATCAGTGTAGTAGGGCACCAGGTCAGGCCAGATATTGGCGGCGATCATCAGCCATTACTGGTACAATATTATACGAGCAGAATAGGACAGGCTGCCGGATCGCCCGTCAGCCGTACAGGAGCATCCAGGATGCCAAAAGAGAATCACTCTGGCCTCGTTCTTGTCACCGGTGCCACTGGCTATGTTGGTGGGCGACTGGTGCCGCGCCTGATCGAGGCCGGCTATCGCGTGCGTTGCCTGGTGCGTGATCCAGCACGCTTGCAGGGACGCCCCTGGCAGCCAGACGTTGAGGTTGTGGCGGGTGATGTCCTGCAGCCCGACAGCCTGGTTTCAGCGCTGCAAGGTGTACAGGTAGCATATTATCTGGTACACAGCATGATCGGTGGAGCCGATTTTCCCCAGCGCGACCTGACCGCCGCACACCATTTTGCCCAGGCTGCCCAGGCCGCCGGTGTCAAGCGGATCATCTATCTGGGCGGCCTGGTGAACCCTACCGCCGAGCTATCCGAGCATCTACGCTCGCGCCAGCAAACCGGTGAGGCGCTACGTAGCGCCGGCGTGCCGGTGACAGAATTCCGGGCAGCGGTTATTGTCGGCTCAGGCAGCATCTCCTTTGAAATTATTCGCTATCTGACAGAACGGGTGCCGGTGATGATCTGTCCACGCTGGGTGTACACCCGCACCCAACCGATTGGCATCCGCGAGGTGCTGGAGTATTTGCTGGCAGCGCTGGCCGTTCCAGAGAGTACGGGGCGCATTATCGAGATCGGCGGGGCCGACATTGTCACCTATGGCGAGATGATGCTGATCTACGCCCAGGTGCGTGGCTTGAAGCGCTGGATGCTGCCGGTGCCGATCTTAACCCCGCGCTTATCGTCGTACTGGATCAACCTGGTCACCCCCATCCCCGCCGCAATCGCCCGCCCGCTGATCGAGGGCCTGCGCAACGAAAACATCGTGCGCGATTCGCTGGCCTACGAACTGTTCCCACACATCCAGCCCGCCGACTATCGTACCTCGGTTGAACGCGCCCTGGCCCGCTTACAGGCCAGCAATATGGAGACCGCCTGGAGCGACGCGTTGAGTACCAGCCAGAGCGATGTCCCGCCGGTCATCCTGACAACGCAGGAGGGTATGATAGTCGAACAGCGCCAGCGGGTTGTTCCTGCGTCGGCTGCCGTTGTCTATACGATTTTCAGTGGACTGGGCGGCCAGCGTGGCTGGTTCTATATGAACTGGGCCTGGGAACTGCGCGGCCTGCTGGATCAACTGATCGGCGGTGTGGGCCTGCGCCGTGGTCGTCGTCATCCTGATGAGTTGCGCGTGGGTGATGCCCTCGATTTCTGGCGAGTGGAAGCAATTGAGACGCAAGGGTTGCTGCGCTTGCGGGCGGAGATGAAACTGCCGGGCAAAGCCTGGCTCCAATTCAAGGTGACAGCGCGTACTACCGAGGAAGCGTTGCTCACCCAGACGGCTTTTTTTGCGCCGAAGGGCTTGACGGGCTGGCTTTACTGGTATAGCCTCTATCCCTTCCACGGGTTAATTTTCAGCGGGCTGATCGACCAGATTGCCCGGCGAGCGGTGGACTTGCAGCAGCAGCAGGCAGTGATACAGTAGACGGAAGTCGTGCCGCTGCCCCCCTGGCGTGGGGCTGGTGCGTTGCGGTGTCGCACCGTAGCGCGTCCCCCCGGAGCGCGCGGTGCGACACCGCGTAGCACATCCCTCCGGGGCACGACACGCGCAGACAACCAGGCGTTCAACATAGCCGGGCTACCAGCAACTCGTAGATGACCCGGCTAAACGTCAGCCCGATACCGAGCATCAGGCTGCGCCAGACGATCGGCCATAGGTGACGAAGCAGCATATCCGGCCGCCAGGTAACCAGCGCCAGTGCGCTCACCAGGAGCAGCAACGGCAACAGCAGCAGCCACGAGCGTGGTTGCAGCAACGGGAACCAGGGCAGCCAGGCCAGCAGCACATGTCCCCCGGTGCGCAGCCGCAATCCCCACCACAGACCACTGGTCATCGTTTGATCCAGATCTGCCTCCCGCAGCAGCAGCATGAGCAGCGCAACGCTCCAGCCAGCCATGCCCAGCCAGCGTAACGCCTGATGCGCAAGCGTTGCTGACGCACTGCTCACCGTGAGTGCCTCCAGACGCAACGAGCCTTGTGTCTGCGCAACAGCCAGCAGCGACAACACCAGCAACCCGTATGCTTCGTAGAGATGGCGCCATCCTTCCAGTACCCCTTGCCCACCCTTCCATGGGGAGGATACAGAGGGCGCAACACCACGGCTGGTACTACCAGACAGAACCGGCATACACCTGCGGCCATACCAGCACAACCAGGGCCAATCCAAAAGCACCAGCGCCACCAGCAGATCGGGGGTATAGGCAAAGTATCCCGATAAGGGCACAGGCAGCAGACTGATGATCAGCAGCGGGGCCACGACTGCACTCAGGTCAAGGATGAGCCATGGCCCTCCCCCGGTCGCCCCGTCTACTGGAGCGGTGCGGGTGGATGCGAATACCGATCGATCCACGCTATAGACGAGCAGGCAATCCAGCACCCAGGCGAACCCCAGCGCACTTAGACCACCTGGATAGAGCACCAGGCGCGGCCAGGCCAACCCCAGCGTGCCGAGCCACTCACCCACAACGGTTGTCCATCATGCTTTGCAAGCGCAGCAACAGCCAGGCCAGCGCCCCAAGCACCAGCATCAGCAGCAAGAGCGTCAGCGAGGGCAGCGTTGCTACCGGCTGGCGCGCCGCGTTCAGTGCGATCAACCCGCCCCAGGGCCAGAGCGCAATATCACCAAAGGGGGTCAACCCACCCTGAAGTTGCTGCACAATCGGTCGAATAAACATCCAGACCACTATAGGCGCGGTCACGCCCAGCGCAACGCTGATACCAGCCACCCACACAACGGTTCGCCCGCTCCTACCAGGAACAGCCGATAGGAGCGGGCGAGGGCATTGGACAATCGTCAGCGTACACAGCAGGCCTGTTACCCAGAGGATACCCACCAGCAGAAACATGCGACCGGCAGCCGCCGCACCAATGCCCATCCAGAACGACACAAACGGTGCAGTCAGGGGCAGCGCAGGCGAGAGCAGCCAGAGCGCCCAGGAAAGCGTGACCGGAGAGGGCACCACGGCCTGTGTCTGAGATGGGGCGGGAAAGGCTAATCCTGCCAGCAGCAACGGTACCAGCATGAGCGCATAACATCCAGCCACAATCCCGGCGCTGGTGCCCATGCCCAGCCCAATCAGTGCTACTCCAAGCTGCGACGACAGGAGCCAGTGTGTCCGCATAGTAATCGGGGCAACCAGCGCCCGGCATACTGTCCACAGCGCCAGTGCCCCACCCAGCAGCAACGTGGCCGCATGCCAGCCAGCATTCCACGGCCCCAGGCTATAGAGCCGCACCAGCGGGTAACACCAGGCCAGCGCCAGACAGATGCCCGCCAGCGTATATGTATGCGGCCCACTGGTTATACCAGAGGTCAGGACATGTGCATAGACATGCACTGCGGAACCCAGGATAGTCGCCAGCAACACAAACCAGAACACAAAACTGCTCAATCCCACCCCCGCCAGCGACGCTTGGTAGTGCCAGGTACCAGCCTGGGTTTGCAACCCGGCCACAGCTACCGCGAAACAGACCACCGGCAGCAACAGCCAGATCGCTCGCGGCGCGAGGGGTACGGAGCGCGGCAGCCTCCCCCCCACAACCTCAATCAGCGTCGCCAGCAGATAACCTGCTGCAACCAGCAACAGGTTTGAGGTGGCATAGGCTCCAGCCAGGCACAACGTCAGCAGCAGCGTCGGCCACACGGATCGCAGGCTCAAGACCGACTGCACCAGTGCCAGCAGCAGCGTCAGCAGAGCGAAGAACGTACTCAAGCTGTCAACACGTAGCTGACCGGCAAACAGTGCTGGTTCCAGCGGTACATCGCGCACATACCAGGTCAACCAGAGAACGGCCAGCAATGCCAGGAGGTAATAGAGGTGAGAGACAAACCGCAAGGAGCGCACTGCTGCGTGTCGCGCTACTATCATAAACCACGCATAATGATCTAAACCCTGCACCGTCTCGATAGGTGTCGAATACGACCGTTGTCCATGTCTCCGCATGTCCAGCAGCCGAAGCCGCAGGATCGGGGTGCAAGGCCGGCCTGTGCCGGCTCTGGCAGGCCGCTTCAGTGGACTTCGGAACAGGAGCCAGAACCTTCCGGCTCCCGGCGTACGGGACATGGGAATACCCAGGGCGGTGAACTACAACGAACGGCAGTACTAACGCCGGATGCCTGTCGCCAGTTCCTGTTGTTTATACTTACAATGACTACAGTATACAACGCGATAACCGGCAACCGTTGCACGCTGTAACGGATGACCACAATGAGGACAGTGCAACTGCAACATATGCCCCGCGCCCATCACCACCGGATGCTCGGTATGCAGATCGGTATGCTCGATGGGAACCGCAGGTGCCGTCACCGCTGCCCGTACAGCCGATGGATTGACCGTCACTACCGCTGCAGGCGCAGACTGAATGGCAGATGGCTCCTCCCCAGCCACACCATTGATCGCTGGCTGAGTACTGGCGGCAGAGTCAGGTACAGTCCGCACCGGTTGCCGAAAAGACCACAGGGCACTCAGGCGCTCTACCAGTTGCGCATAGTCCAGGGCACCACGGGAGCGCCGGTCATACTCATAGATTGTCTGCCCGGCGGCCGATGACTCGGAGAGCCGCACATTTACGCGAATCGGCGGCGCGATCAGAGAGCCATAGGTGGCGCGCAATTGCTCCAGCAACGCCGTGGACTGCTTCAGGCGCGGGTCAAACATCGTCGGCACAATCACCCGAATGCTGGCAGCACCGCTTTTGAGGCGCACCACTTGCTTAAACAGCTTCTCAATGCCTTTAATCGACAGATGTTCCACTGTGGTCGGTACCAGCACATCGGTCGAGGCCATCAATGCATTGACGTTGAGTACCGTCATCGAGCCGCCGCAATCCACCAGAATAAAATCATAGTGACGTTTGAGCGGCTGGAGGGCCTGATCCAGCACGCGGCTCCAGTCGGGGCGACGAGATAAGGTGGGTTGCGCACTGAGTAGCGACTCATCAGCGGCGAGTAAATCGAGGTTTGGGCGAGCCGACATGACACAATCTGCCGCTCGCGCACCGTCAACCAGGGCTTCGTAGAGCGTGCGGCGCGGCTTCACGCCTAACGCCAGCGCCAGATTGCCCTGAGCATCAACATCAACGAGCAGCACACGTGCCCCTTTGAGCGCCAGACCCGCGCCAACGTTCACCACCGTTGTTGTCTTGCCAATACCACCTTTGAGATTGGTGACCGCGACAATCCGTCCCATATGAGCGCTCCTTAACGGGCAGGCCTTTGCTCCTGTGCTGACGAGATAAGTGTAGTGCAATGCAAGCACACTGTCAAGCACCAATAAGCATATGGTACAATCAGACCGCATTGAACTGGTAGCACGAGCAAGCCCCGCAGGAGGAACTATGACCGACGACCAGTCACTCACGGATACACCAGTGAACGCCTTGCCACCCCGGTTGCACCCCGATATTCCGGTGTTGACCGAGACACTCGCGGTGGCACCTGATGGGCGGACGACCGGCGCTGCTACCGCGAACCTGTACGAAGCGTTCCGCCCGTTGCAGGGAAAGTCATTGCACGTCCTGGGCGGCGACATCCACGTCGGCAATACCATCGGTGAGGGTATCGCTATCGGGCATGGGGCACAGTCCACGGTTATTCGCATCTACGTCCCGTGCACGACCGAGCAGCAACGGGCCTAGCGCGACCGTAAAATTGGTAACAGCTACCTTTTTGTTCACTGCATCCTCCTGGAGTATTTCGCCGAGCTACGGGCTGTTGAAACGTCGGAACGTTAGAACGAACCAATGGGCCAACGTGTCATTGTTACGGCTTCCCCGTCAGTGTTGTGTCTATCGGCCGATCTTGGCCAATGACCGGTGCTATATCGGCCAGTCCACTCAGTATATACAGCAGACCACCCGCCACGCTCACTGCCATACGCACCACAAAGATCAAAAATGCAAGCGACAATGCCACCTCTTTCGTTATGTCAAGTTGACCTAACAACACCACAAACGTGCCTTCACGTGCGCCCAGGTTGTTGAGAAAGATCGGTATCAAGCCGATAATATCACTGATCGGCACCATCAACGCCATAAACGCCAACGACACATCGATGCGCAACGCCCGCGCCAGGGCATAGTTTGACCCGATCCACACCAGTTGATAGGCAGACGAGAGCAGCAGCGCCAGCGCCAGCGAGCCACGCGAGGCATAGTAGCTCGCCAGCGACTGCGCAATCAACTCCAGCTTGCCGCGCCAGTTAAACATATTCGGTAGATAGAGATGCCCCAGCAGCCGGGTCAGCGGTGCTGCACACAGCGCCAGCAGCAGGCCCGCACTGGCAACCGCGATACACCCGATCGCCGCCCGATACAGCTCCGGCGCATCCGCAAAGCGCTCGATACTCAACTGTAAAGCGGTAATCGCAATCACATTGAGCGCCACAAAACCGGTCAGGCGCTCAACAAAGACCGACGCGACAGCGATTGATGGCTGCCGAATGCGCAGATTGAGCTGATACATCCGCACCGCGTCACCACCGATCATCGTGGGCAAGAAATTACTAAAGAATTGCCCAATAAAATAGGTACGCACTGTCCACGGATAGGACACATGCTGACCACTGCTGCGTATCAACACCCACCACTTCAGCGCATTGATCAGCACACCAAGCAGTTGTAAGCCAGCCGCCAGCAGGACAAATGGCAGAATGATCGTCTGCCAGGCTACCAGTAACTGCGCTGGATCGACCTCGCGCACCAGGTAGGCCAGCAATGTCACACTAACCAGCACCCGGAGCGCCATCAGGAGGGTACGCCGTCCCTGTTCTTTCATAAACCTTCCTATTGCTCCTCAACGTTCACAACGACCAATGGTTTCGTACCTGCCAGAGTTGTCGGTATTTCAGGCCTGATGCGACTGGTGATCAGCAACTGCGCGCTGAGAGCAAGCAGGACACCGAGATTGACCAGCACGCAAAGCACCGGCAGGGGTGAACCGCGAATCCATGCTGTGGCTATGGGCACAAAGCCATCCAGTGTACCCAGGATATTGATCGTCGCCGTGAGCATCAGCGCCATGTACGGCCAGCGTAGCCAGGGATAGGCCGCGATACCCAGAGCCAGGAACGCCAGCGTCAAAAACAGATAGCGCCCGTGAATCTGGGTGGGCAGCATAAAGAACGCCAGCGCCAGCACCGCCGCACCCTGAATACGAGCGGGGCGATCATAGCGATAGAGCAGTGTCACTACCACCAGCAGCGTGAATCCGGACAGCAAGAGCATGCCCAGCGCACGATAGCTCAACCCGCCAATCGCTATCGCACTGTCAGCGTCACCCACCCACAGCGTCAACAGATACCAGACATTATAGGCACCATTGGTCAAATGCGGAAAGCGACCGACAGAACCGATATAGGCCTCAAGCAATCCCGGCCCCTGCCCGGCCAGCGCCAGCGGCGTAACGGCCAGCACCAGCAACCCGCCCGCCAGCATCGCCCCCTGCACCAACCCCTGCAGACCATGACGCCGCAGAGTTGCTACAAATAGGAGCGGCGCCAGTATAATCGCCTGGGGCTTGATCAGCAGTGCCGTGGCCCAGCACAACCAGCTCCAGCGCCCGCTGTCCCGATCCAGCAGAACAACCGTTCCCAGCAGCGGCAGCATCAACAGGGTATCCACCTGGCCCCACCAGGCCACGTTCATCCACACTGGTGGGCTAAGGCTATAGAGCGCTGCAATCAGTGTTGCCTGATACACTGGCTGCCAGCGACGACTCGCGACATAGATCACGATAACCGCTGCCAGATCTGCCAGCAATGCAGGCAACTTGATCAACGTCAGCGTGACCGCGGGCAAGGGATCAAAAAAACCGCCTCCGAACGGCCGCACCAGTTGACTCAGACCCCAGAGCAAATACAGGCGAAACGGCACATAATCGCCACCGTACATATATGAGCCGGCCAGTCCATAGTCATGTAAAAACCACATGCGCCGTGCCGCCAGTTCCAGGTCACCCACCGGATCGGGTGCGTGGAGCCAGGGCCAGCGGATACTCAAGGCGATGATCAGCAGGAGCAGGATCACCGCTGCATCATTACGTGTCAGTGGAACCATGCGCAGGTCAACTGGATGCGCAAACGGGTTGGGCGGGAACCAGCGTACCATCAACATCGCTCCAATGCTGGACAGGGCGGCCAGCAGGCACAGCGGTGTCAGCAGACCATAACGCCAACCACTGGCAGCTTGCCATCCCAGCACCACCATGTGCAGCAACAGGATCACCAGAGCCGTCAGGCGCAGCGTCCCACCCGCCTGGCGTAGCAACGTATATCCCGCCACAGTTGCCAGGCCCAGCGCCAGCAGTACGCCGATTGGTGCCGCACCACCGCCAGCAATCGCCATATTGCTCACGATTACTCCCAGCGTGCGACCATCAGCCTCCAACGCCGGGGCGGACAGGGTCAGACTCACACGTTCACCCGGTGGAGACGGCAGCAACAGGGCATACGAGCGTAGAACCGAGGTAAGCTGCAAGGAGAAATGCTCCCCCGCAACCTGCACCTGTAATGGCACCACCGGACGGGGGCCAGCCGCCAGGAGGAGATGAACAACAGGGCGCCCACCAGGGTTAGGCAGGTCAATGCGACTCGTTTCACTTGTCCAGCGATAGATCCGTGACTGATCGGGCAGCCGTTCCGGGTCATACAACCCGGTGTGCGGCAACAACACCTCGGGTGCCGTCAGCGTATACCCCGCTGACCGTGGTGATCGATAGGCAACCTGGGCCAGCATCAGCACGATACTACATAACACCAGCAGCGTCACTATATCGGGCAAATACCTATTATTGGTAACAAGGCATCGCCAGTACATTCGGATCGGAAGCGTCATATATTTTCCACAAGTTACGCAGCCGCTTGTATTCCATGCCCTTTTCGCCTGTGGCTGTGTGGAAGAGATATTTCTTTATGTCCCATTTTTCCACTTACAACTTACGACGACAAATGAGACACAAAGAACAGAGAACATACCGCTCCGCCGAAGGGCAGAACGGTCTTGTTCGTCAGATCAGACGAAGCGTGAAAGCTACCACATACATTCTGTTGATTATAGAAGGGGCGCAACCGGCTGTCAATCCCACCAACGCTTGTTCATTGACGCGCTCTGTTCTTGTTGCTATAATTTGAGAAGCGTTATTGGGCATTACGAACTGTCGAGGGTCATTGACAGGAGTAAGGCGATAATGTCGTTTGTTGGTCTTTTCGCCTGTTGCAGTGTAGTACATGTCATGCCATGGCTCTCGGTTCGCACCATCGCCGACACCCTCGTGCCACGCCAGGTCAGTGAGCGCACGCTGGCGCTGGCCCGGCACTATGTTGATGAGATTGTGCTGGTGGAGGACAAGCAGATGCTGGCGGCGATGCGCTGGTTATGCGTGGAGTATAATCAACCGATGGAGCCAGCCGGTGGAGCGGTTGTAGCCACCGTGCTGAATGGCCTGATTGATCTGCGTCACATCACCTGTCCGGCAGCTTTAATCTGCGGCGATAATGCGGCGGTGACCAGCGTATTTGAGGTTTAGCATGTCTCAATCATCGGCATCGTTACGCCTGTGCCCATCCTGTGATACGCCCTGCCAGGCCAGTGCCAACTTTTGCCCTGAGTGCGGGCAACCGCTGGTAGAGACGGATATACACGCCTCTGCAATGCCACCCGCTCCCCCAGAACTGCCCGGAAAACCCCGATCCGACGACGCACACAAGTTTGCTAGCGAGGAATTAACCTGGGAAGTAGACATCTCGTATTTTACTAACCCGTTCTTATTGCGACAACTGGCTATGGTACCGCTCGTGACCGGATTGATCATGGCGCTCTTACTCTCATTTGTCCTGGCAGTCACGGGTGATTTCCAGGGTATCCCGCCCATACTGCTCGTTTCGTTGCTGGTTGCAGTCGGGTTTTTTGTTGCCATGTTGCTCATCACCCTCATCTTTTTTCCCCGCTACCGTGGGCACTACACCATCAACCGCCACGGCGTGCGCCGGCAGAGCCTGGAAAATAAGAGGGCAAAGAACCTCTCGTACCTGGTAACCCTGTTAGGGATACTGACCCTCAACCCGAGGGCGTTGAGGGTGGGTCGCATGGTTGCTGCCCGTGAGGCCCAATATGTGGCCTGGCATGATCTGGCAGATGTAACCTACAACCGCCGCCAGCGGATGCTTATTCTGCGCAACCGCTGGCGACCGGTGATGATGGTGATCTGCCTGCCCGATAATTATGACCAGGTGACAGAGTATGTGCGGCACCATGTTGCACCAGTGCAAAAACTCGCCGCAGAATCGGCATCGCGGCACCCATTGCCACGCCTGCTATGGCGCACAGCACTGGTGACGCTGGCCGCAACCCCCGTGTTTGTGCTGGCGAACGCCGAGAGTGATATTTTTATGCCGTTGCTTCTGTTTGTGTTTGCCCTGGCTACGGTCTGGCTCATTCCGCTTTTTGGTTGGGTTGTTATCGGGTGCGCACTGTTTCTGATGGTCGAATTTATGCTGCTGTTCCTATCCGACTCTTTGTATAACGGATGGGTCGATCTGCTCCTACCATACGCTGGTCTGCTCTACCTGATCTGGCTCGCGTGGATGTCGTTGCGTGGCCGCATTCGCTCGGCGTTGATGGAAGATTAGCTGCCAGTCGCACAACCGGATTCAGGGATTCCCTTAGCCTATACTCCTGGAATCCCTACTATCCATATCTGCGTGCCATCTGCTATACTGAGACTCGGCTAGAATATCGCATACTGTTGCCCCTGATGATACAAATCTCGGCACGTTAACCAGCACAGGTATCTGCCAGCCCGCTCCGTGGATGGAGCTGGTTGCACAGAGCAAAGCTGTACGTCGGGTAGCCGCTGACTGGAGCAAATGTAATCATCGAGTTATATGGCGTGAGACTTCAGAAGGTCAGGTATGAGAAAAACGATTCGCACGTTGTATCCTTCTTTGAAAGAGACCCGCCTGGTGCAACGCTTGCTTGATGCGGGTCTGACACGCGAGGCAATTGAGGAAACGCTAACGATCAAGAGGAGCGAAAATGCCCCGGCTCAGATATCCCCAATGGTACCTGATGTGCAGTTGAGCTTGATGATGGATGTACGCACCAATCTATCTGCAACCGCCGGACAAGATTCCAGACATAACCATACGGAAGATAGGCCCATTCCCCACGACCCCAGGCACTATCAGGATACCAGCAAGTAATCTGGTAGAACCACCTGCACAGACGCGCAGTGCTGACAACCGGCACTGCGCAAAACCATATACATCTCCAACGATCCGCAGTCGGTCACCCGCGAGCGCCGATGCAGAGTATGTGCTAGGATTTTCCGCTTCCCAATGCACTCGGTGACACACAGATACATTGTGGTGCAACGGGATACATCCACTTTGCCCCTTGATGCGTAGACATACCAGGAGATGAGCAGATATTCATGATTACATCGTAGCGCCCCCGGCCTACGCGGGCCGTTGCCGTCTGGCCTGAAACTGGCTCCCGACGAGCGCACAATGGGTGCTATGCGGTGCTATGCCAGGCATGCAAGGTACCTGGTTGTGTGGCGGTACATGATGCACACCCAGGTTGCCGCCGAGTGTCTGCGCGTGCTGACTGCAAGGTACCTGGTTGTGTAGCAGTACGTGATGCACCCTACTCATTTTCCTGGAGGTTTTCATTGAATGCTGATGAAGCAATCTGAGGAGGAAGAAATTGGTGCGAAAAAGAAATGTGTGGCACGGTGGATTGATTGAACTGATGCTGATCACGTTGCTGTTACCATTGATGGCACTGTCAACGAGTTTGCGACCCACACTGGTCAATGCAGCGGACGGGACTGCCCGTCTGAGAGCGGTACATGCGGTTCCCGATATTGGTGGCCCGGTTGATGTGTATGTCGGCACAGCACCGTTCACGGTCGGCGAGGCAGCCGTACCGAATTTTGACTTCTTCACGGTAACATCGTATCTGAACGTCCCGGCGGGTGCAACCGATATCCGGATTGTGGCTGCGGGTGGTGATCCGAACGATGCAGATCAGGCTGTCATTAGCGCCACCGTCACCCTGGAGGCCGGGCAAGACTATAGCGCCGTTGCGCGGGGCACGGCCACCAACGCTGAAATTCGTCCGGGGGCAACGTTGCTGACCGACAACAACACGGCTCCTGCCATCGGCAAAGCGCACGTGCGAGTGGCTCACTTCGCCCCGAATGCGCCTGCTGTGGACATCTTTGTGAACGGCGAGCGATCGGCGATCACGAATCTGGAGTATCTAGGCACATCACCGTATGTGCCACTCGATGCTGGTACCTACACCTTTGGCGTGGCTCCGGCTGGCGGCGATCCGATCTACAGTGTAGACCTGACGCTGGAGGCCGGACAGGTGGTGACCGCCTGGGCCAACGGTCTGCTGGGCGGAGAGAATGATGAGGTACCAGAAGCTCAGGCCTTCAAGGTAACGCCCACGATTGATCGGGCGTATGCGGTTGAGGCACCGGCGCAAATAAGGGTGTATCTGCCCATTATTGCACGCTAACGCTACTTGCCACTGCGGCCGGCACGTCAGCCCGCGCAGGCGGGCTTCGCCCACTGCCCCCGCCCATGAACGGGCGGGGAGCTACTGGACAGCGATCGGCAGATGGATCGTCGAGCCATAGCCATTGGCAATTGGCACACCAGAACGCAGCGGCGATGATCTCATGTCCTGCTGGACGAGAATGGTAATCCAAGTGTTGCCGAATGAGCGATCCGGAATCGTGGCAAATTGATCCGAAAGGTTGCCAGGGTTGCGACCGGATCGGCCTTATTGGGCGGCAGGATGGAAACGATGTTAGTGCCACCAATACTGAGCGTTACCAGAGCGACCGGCGTGCTGGCTGCACCCGGTTCGTTGATCCCCACTATGGCCTGGTCAAGCTACCCATCAGCCGCAAGCATGGTCGTAAGGATTGCTCTATCCCCTACAAGCGAGCAACCTGCGCCTGGCGTACAATCTCCGCAATATGCGCAAAATGCATACTATCGTGCATCAGACCCAATCCAAAGTAACCATAGGCATTGAGGTGTTCCTTGAGAAACGGCATCTCAACGGTGTTGTCGAGATGAGGTACATCGGGCCAGATGTCCAGGGTAGCCAGGCGCATGCGGCGGCTCTCCTCAAGACGCTGGCGGCACTGGACAATCGTCGTCACGGTTTCCCAGGGGATCTCATAGCGCGAACGCCCGTGATAGGCCACACCGCGCGCCAACTCGGCTGCCAGGAAGGACGTTTCCTCGGCCCCAGCGGTCATGTGTACAATCACGTGGCCCAGCGTCCAGCCCACCCCCTCGGTCGAGTCCGTCGCCTGCGGGTCATAGGGCACAAAGGTGACATCGGCGTCAGTACAGGTCGCAATCAAGTTCAGCACGGTATCGGTAGACTCGTTGGTCAACGCCCGCAGATCATCGAGCGTCAGGTCGGCCATAATCTGGCTTAACGTGGCAGTTTTTTGTAATATCGGCGTAAAGTCGAGCATACGTTGTGTTGATTCTCACTTTCTGTCTGTGTTGATACTCGCTTTCGTAGCATTCAGGCTTGACTGGCGAACAACGGTCTGCGCCACACCCATACCAGCAGCGCAGACCGTCTATTCTAGCATAAAATACACATAAAACAGCAGAACGCTCGCGTTGCTGGTTGGAACGCCGACCGGTACACCTGCGCTACACCAGATTGGAAAGCATTATTTATACGGAGTGCTGTCATCTATCGGTGAAGCTTGTAGTATAATAATGACATTCAGACCGTTCACAACTCATGTATGTCTGATCTGATCTTGATTCTGGATAACGAAGGGAAGCGCTGGAACGAGACGACGAAAGGATGACCGTTTTTACTGCGCAGTCGCGTATACCAGGCGCACATTTGCTTTTGTTGAACGGTGCGGTTTGACTCATGGAAGAGGAGAGACATATGTACGACCTTATTATTCTGGGCGGTGGTCCGGCAGGACAGGCAGCGGCAGTGTATGCGATTGGCAAGCAAATTAACTTCTTGATGATCTATAAGGAACTGGGTGGCCGGGTGGGTGAAAAAATCATGGTACGGTCTGAAGAAGATGTATCTGTCGGCCATATTCTGGTGCATCTTGAAAGTGTTGATCCAGTTGAAAAAGAGGATAGGCTGGTTGGTACCGAGGCGGTTCACCTGTTTGAATCCCAGGTTATGTCCCAGAAGGGTCATATTTTGAAGGATAACGTCACTCGCGTAAATCACAAAGATGGTATTTTTGAAGTAGTCACCGAGCACAACGGCATCCAGCAGAGCCGGGCGCTCATTATTGCTACAGGTGCCCAGCAGCAACCGCTGAATATTCCGGGCGAAGAATTGCTGATCGGGGGCCTGGGCTATCAGAGTGCTACGCATGCAGAGAAACTCGCTGGAAAGACGGCAGCGGTGATTGGTATCACCGAACGAGCACTGCACGGCGTCGCTGAACTGGCCCAGACAACGCGGCAGGCCTACCTGATTACGCCCGAACCGGTAAAGCCCACCATTCCGATTGTTCAGGCATTGCGCCAGCGCCCGGATGTGGAAATCCTGGAAGGCTACGAAGTCAAAGAAGTACGTGGGAGTACCCATGTCGAGCAGTTGATCGTTGTTGGAAAGGGAGAGACACGGCACCTTGATGTTGATGCCGCGTTTGTGGCGCATGCGTTAATTCCCAATAGCGACCTGGTAAAGCATCTCGTTGAAACTGATGCTGATGGGTTTATCAAGATCAATGAGCGCAATGGCACGAGCATGCCCGGCCTGTATGCTGCGGGTGAGGTAACAACAGCATTTGGCCGCGAGGTACTGATTGCTATTGGCGAAGGAGCGCGGGCAGCCCTCAGTGCACACGACTACCTGCTGGCTCAACCGGTAACAAAGTAGCCGACCGGCCAGACGGTGCGCAGCTATAGGTTATGGCAATAACCAGAGATTGATCAGCATATAGCTCATGGTGTTGGGAGAATCTGTGCCTATTTCTGCGCGGCATGCCGCCTCTCTGCATATGCGCTCATGGTTGAGTATCTGGCTGGGGAAAGCAGCAATCACGACGAGCCGCCAGTTGCGTTTCGGTGGGGGAACAACCTTTCCCGGCACACTGGCGCGCTGGATCGATCCGGCAGTTCTCAGCCATGTTACGGCGGCTCTGCCGCAGGGTGTGGTGCTGCTGTCAGGCACGAACGGCAAAACCACCACCGCCCGAATGCTTGCCAGCCTGTTACAGACTGATCGGCGGTATGTGCTCCATAACCGTGCCGGGGCCAATCTGATGAGTGGGTTGACCACGACCGCGATTGCCGCAACTGATTACCTGGGCCGCCCACGGGCACACATTGGCCTCTTTGAAACCGATGAAGCGGCGTTGCTCCAGGCAATCAGTGAAACGCAGCCGCGCCTGGTGTTGATCCATAACCTGTTTCGGGATCAACTGGATCGCTATGGCGAAGTCGATACGATCGCCAGTGCCTGGCGTACCGCCTTGAATATGTTGCCGCCTACCGCCCATGTGCTGCTCAACGCGGATGATCCGGCGGTGGCGAGCCTGGGCCACGCACTGACGGCACAGGTCTGGTACTATGGCGTGGAAGATCCCCGCCACGCGAGCGGTGCTGCCGCGCATATTGCTGACTCGCACTTTTGCTGGCGCTGCGGCACGCGCTACACCTATCCTCTGGCGTTCTATGCCCACATCGGCCACTATCATTGCCCACAGTGCCACTACGCCCGCCCCGAACCACAGGTACGCCTGGTGCGGCTCGATTTGCAAGGGACGACGGGCAGCCGGCTCTTTGTCACCTTCCCCGGCGGGGCGCTGGAGGTGCAACTGGAGCTGCCGGGCTTCTACAATGCGATTAACGCGCTGGCCGCAATCACTGCCGGGCTGGCGCTGGATGTGCCGCCACAGCATATCCGCACCGCGCTGGAGGGTTTTAGCGCTGCCTTTGGCCGTATCGAGCGCCTCCAGGCCGGGGTTGATGGTGCGCCAATCTTGATCGCGCTGATCAAGAATCCGGTCGGGGCCAGCGAAACGGTACGCATGCTGGTCGAGGCACAACCGGCATCCCGGCCCGATGCGCCCGCGCTGCATGTGCTGATTGCGATCAACGACCGCTATGCCGACGGTACCGATGTGTCCTGGCTGTGGGATGCCGACTTTGAGCCGCTGCACAGCCAGCTTGCCAGTGTGCATGTCAGTGGCACACGAGCGGCAGACATGGCCGTGCGGCTCAAATATGCCGGTGTGCCGCCGGAATGGATTGTAATTGAGCCAGATCTGCACCGTGCAGTTGACGCGGCGCTGGCGGCACTGCCCACCGGGGCCACACTCTCGATCCTGCCGACCTATACCGCTATGCTGGAGTTACGGGCCGATCTTGCCCGGCGCGGGTGGGTGCGCCCCTTCTGGGAAGAGTAGGCTGGCACACTTCTTGCTGCTCTATCGTGTTGTGGATCAGACCTGTGTGTCGCCATAGTCGGGATTGTGTGTTGCAGTTTGACTATCTGCGGCACGGGCGCTTTCCACACTTGGAGTAGGGGCTATAACACCTGATAGGAGATAGGGAATGAATTGGGATATTATCAAGGGCAAGTGGAATCAACTCAAGGGCGATGCGCGCATTCAGTGGGGCAAGTTGACCGACGATGACTGGGATCAGATTGCTGGCAACAGGGACAAGCTGTTTGGCAAGCTACAGGAGCAGTATGGCTGGACACGTGATGAAGCCGAGAAGCATGTGAACCGCTTCTTTGAAGGCCGGGATGTCTAGTTCAGGTAGGCGCATTCTGACAGGATGCGCTACGCCATAGGCTTACCGTAATGGGGCACAGAGGCTGACTCATTGTGCCCCTTAATCCCCCATCCACGAGGGGAACCACACATCGCATCCCATCGCTCCATGCCGTCCGCACTGCCTCCCATCGCCCGCATTGCCCTATCGCCCTGCAACGCCCGACCCGCATTGCCCGCTATGCCCGCAACGCCGCGCATTGCCATGACAACGTGCATATCAATGTCGGACAATCGATGGATGATCGTAGGAGCACCTCTTGTGGATGCCCGCTATGCCCCACATTGCCCGCAATGCTCGCATTGCCACGCATCGCATTGCCCCACAACGGCCATGCAATGTCATTGTGGCCACCGTTGCCTGGCAATGGATGGCAATGCGGGCACCCACGAGGAGTGCCCCGACGATCATGGCCAGGCATGGTGGGCGACGCTGCATGCGATGCCGCACATTGCCCCGCAGTGCCATTACAACGTGCGTATCAATCATAGACGGTGGACATAATCGAGTGCAGAAATACGTTGGCCACTGCGTACCTTGTGTAAATACCAGGAAAAGAATGGCTCGTAGAGGCAGAAACTTGTGTGTATACGAGAATACCTACCTCTGCCGATCCTGTTCCAATCCGCCAGTGAGCTGGAGGCTTCAGCGCCTGGCCCACCTCAACGCAAGATAGTCGGCAGATACACGTTGTGCAGATCTCCCTGATCACGAGGGGTCAGGCCCAGGTTGAGATCAGTGACCTCCGGCGGGACACCCACGAGTGGACTGACGCGGCTGTTGTAGCCAGGAGCTGTCACCTGAATATACCAACAACCAGCCACAACATCCCACCCATAACGACCCTCGCTGTTCGTGCGCTGCGGATTCTGTGCCGGTTCAATCTGGGGTGGGTCAAAATCAACCTGGATTTGCTCGTCATTTGCACCAGGCGTATGATCAGCAACTCCGCTCCAGGGTTCCACATCCTTCACTGCATCGGGACGGGTATCTACCGTCATGCAATCAGTACCCACCTGTGCTCCTGGCACGCGATGGAGTGTCACTGTAGCCCCCTCGATCGGGTTGCCGGTTGCAGCATTAAAGATAATGCCACTGGGATCATAAAATTGTACCGCTCCAACTTCATTTTCGATCGGATTACCAGGATCGCCGCTACAGGTTACAGCAATGTCAATGACTGCATTCGCCAACTGGTTCGCTGGTATGGTTGCAGTGTATGTTCCACTATCGGGCGGATTTTCGACCATGTCATAGGTGTAGCCATTATGCTTCAGTACCACGCTCGTAGGCGTACCGCCGGGCGGGGTGGGACATTCTACGCTGGTAGTGAAGACAACATTGCGGTTGTTCCCACGCGGGAGCGAGATTGTCGGTTTACCGGTCTGCGGATCGGTGGTAATGCTCCCACCTTCAACCGTGGCACCTGGATTACGGGCGACGGTTGGAGGCGGAATAGTCACCGGGGCCGCGTTGACGGCGGGCAAAGCGGCGATCAAGTTTCCACTACGCTCCACCGTTGCTTGCGCGGTGTTGGCATAGGCACCAGCAGATAGATCAGACGCAACCTCCACACTGAAACTCAGATCGGCATATCCCCTGGCAGGAATCACAAAAGATCCAACCCAGCGCAACTGCTGAGAGTTAGCATTCAGTGTAATCTGCGGGTCGCTGGTAGTCAGACCGGTGGTACTGCCTGTCTGGTAGCTAAAACCGGTCGGGAGGAGGTCAATAATCTCAGTCACGGTAGCGCTTGCGGATTGCGGGTTGTTCAGGCGAATAGTATAGTTCAAGCTGTCTCCGGGCGAGACCACGGGCTTGTCGGTACGCTTTTGCACAAAAATTTCTTGCTCGAGCGTGCGCAGGTTTTGCTCGACTTTCGCTATCTCCTGGGCTGTGCGCGTTGTAGCCGAGATGCGCAGCGTGTCGATTACCCCTACCAGTTGCTCACGCCGCCCGGTGTTAACATCATCACGGAAAAAGAGCGCCTGTCCGGGTGGGGCGGTAAAACTGGCATTGGTGGAGCCAAGCAAGGTTCCCTGAAAGTACACGTCGATCTGATCAGGTGCAGTCGAAACAAAGGCCAGATAGTGACGCTGGCGTGGCAATAGCTGGTTGGTACCTAACACGGCATGGGGATACGCCTGGATACCCTGGTTTTTATAGTACCAGCCACTATCGGCCCTATCACTAAAACCAAATAATTTCCGCCAGTTCAGCGTCTCTTCTGGTGTGAGTACCATCTCTATCGTATACGGATGTACTAGCAAGCTGGCATACTGGCTCCAGTCCATTCCATTGGAGTCCGCTTGCCCAACCAGCAAGCCTTGCCCAAACCGACTCGTAACAAACTGCCCACCAATCAACCTGCCATGACGCTCATTCCCACTGACATCCTCGACATTGCCATTGAACGAAAAGCGGGCCAGCACATTCGCATCATCGGGGGGAAAGATCTGCGGTACGGTCAAACTGGTGGTTGTTGTGGCAGTAACGGCCAGGTCAACGCGGACAAGGCTCAACAGCCCGCTGAAAACCATCAGTGTGAGCAGTAACACAGTGATTGATCGTCGCCAACGAAAATAATGATTCATACGGTTTCTCCTTCTATAGCCTATCTGGTACCGCTGGATGGTATCACATTGCGAAAACTTGTACAAGTTTTGCAGCAACTGGTCATCCCCCCTTGCTCGCACACCTTGACATGCCTCGGCATCTGTGATAATTTAGTTATACCAAAATATTTTATTAGCTATTACGATTATTTTCATATGCCATACCTAAATTCCATTGCGGTGCGGCAATATGGCATAGTGGCAACAATCCAGGCAATGATCGGCCTGATCGGGATGTGCGTTCTGTACCACCCGGACAGCATGGTGCTGTGTGCTTGCTGGATCAGGTCTGTTTGAATACGCGCTAGAGCGAAAGAAGGAGGAGTATATGCGTCGACTGCTGTTTCTCTTGTCCATGCTAATGGTTGTTTTGCTCACAGCCTGCGGCGATACGGCCGCCCAACCAGCCGAAGGCCCTACCGAGCCGCCCGCAGCAGCGGCCCCCCAGTCGGATGCTGAGCCGTCGCAGGCCGAGCCACCGGCCGCGCCGGCACCTGAACCACGCGACCAGCCGCTCAATGTCGTAGCGACGACCGGTCAGATTGCCGATGCGCTGCGCAATATTGGCGGCGATAGCATTGCATTGACGGAACTGCTCGGCCCCGGCATTGACCCGCATACCTATGTGCCCACTGAGGGCGACATTGCCCGACTCAGCAATGCCGATGTGATCTTCTACAATGGTTTGCACCTTGAAGCCCAGATGAAGCGTGTGCTGGAACAACTGGAAGATCAGGGCAATATCACTGTCGTGGCTGTGGCCGAACAACTCGATCCGCTGACGCTGCTCAACTGGGAGCCGGAGGAGGGCGAACCGTTTGATCCGCATGTCTGGAAGGATGTGCGACTCTGGATCCAGGTAGTGCAGATCATCCAGGACACGCTGGTTGAGGTTGATCCGGCCAATGCAGAGGTTTTTGAGCAGAATACAGCTGCTTATATTAAGAAGTTGGAAGACTTGCACACGTATATTCTGGAACAGGTACAGTTGATCCCCCAGGAACGCCGGGTACTGGTGACGGCGCATGATGCCTTTCATTACTTTGGGCGTGCCTATGGCTTTGCAGTCGATGCAGTTCAGGGGATCAGTACCGAGACCGAAGCCAGCACAGCCGACATTCAGGCTCTCGCAAATACGGTGGTAGCGCGAGAGGTGCCAGCGATATTCATTGAGACGACGATTTCGCCGCGCACCATCGAGGCGGTCAAGGAGGCCGTGCGCGCCAAGGGCTTCGAGGTGGAGATCGGTGGCGAGTTGTACTCCGATGCGCTGGGCGAGCCAGGGACGCAGGCCGAGACGTATATCGGGATGATGCGCCACAACATCGACACGATTGTCGCGGCGCTGGGCGGGGCATCCTGAACATTGGAGCAGTCAAGCGTTCGAGCAGAAAGTAGGGGCGCAGCAGGGGCAATCGGTGTTATGCGGACGGGCCATGTTCCCCACGGTTGCGCCCATCCGCGCGATGCACAGTGAGGGAGCATTCGAGCGGCTCCATCCCCAAAAACGTGAAAGTACGCCTATCATGAATAACGCTATGCAAACTATACTAGCTCTGTGCAGTACACCGGCTGCCCGTGGCAGATACGGCTACGCACAGTCAGCGCCTGGTGCCCTGGGCGATTGCGACAGCACAGGCCTTGCACTGTACCCGCCAGGAGATCAAGTGTATTGCGCTGGGAACATTGGCTGCATGATCTGGGTAAAATCGGTATTCCCGATGCCATTCTGCATAAGCCTGGCCCGTTGACCGCTACCGAATGGGAAGTAATCCACCAGCATCCTGACATCGGGGCCGATCTGCTCACATCCGTGCGGGGTGTAGAAGTACTCGCGCCACTGTTGCGTGCCCACCACGAATGCTGGGATGGCAGTGGCTACCCACGCGGGTTGCGCGGCCATGCGATTTCGCCTGGTGCGTGAATTATTGCAGTGGTGGATGTGTATGGTACGATGACCGAGAACCGGGTGTATCGAGCGGCCATCGGGCATGAGCCTGCCCTGCTTGAGCTACAACGTTGCGCCGGTAGTCATTTTGATCCACGCATTATCAAGGCATTTCTGAGCGTTATAAGCCGGAATATCTCAAGATCATTAACAAATGGAATATGGGGGCATTGAAAAAGTTGAAGCGTTGAAGCGTTGGAGCCCTTCAACGCTTCAACGCTCCAAACGGTTATCGACAAACGAGGTGAGTATCGCTGGCTATTCCCCTTTTTTTAAGAAACAATCTGCGTAATCTGCGTAATCTGCGTAATCTGCGGACGATAAAGGTCGCCTCGCTCCCCCACTCCAACGTTCCAACGCTCCAACGCTTCGAAGCCTCCCAATGTGGTAGTATGGAATGGCATACTGAAGTTAGAGCTGTCTGAAAAGGGAGCTGGTGTAGAATCTCGCTCCGCACATGCTTCCCGCACCGTTGTGCGGTGGGCCGCAAAAGGGTTTCTGTCAACACAGCGGCACCATGGCCGCCGCACTCCATATTCCTTTTTAGACAGATACTTAGAACCAGCAGGAGTAATCCATGAAGCATAATCCCGCAGCGCCAATCGGCGTGCTACTGATGGAGTATGGCGAGCCGACGCACGTGGATGAGGTCGAGACCTACCTGAGTGCACACTTCGGTGGGCGCACGCCGCCGCCAGAGATGGTTGACTATCTACGCCAGCGCTTTCGCGCCGTCTGGCAGGGTGATAGCGCTGATCCAGTACCGCCGCGTATTGCCAATGCGCTGGCCACAGAACTGGCGCAGCGCACCGGCGACAACTATCGGGTTACCTGCGCCGCACGTCACTGGCAACCAGATCTCGAAACCGGGCTGCGCACCCTGGTTGATCAGGGCGTACAGGCAGTCATTGTGCTACCGCTCACGCCGCACACCTCACAGATGGCCCTGCGCGACTACCAGCAGGCCCTGGCCCAGGCGCAGCAGCGCGTGAGCGTGCCCGCGCTACGGCTGATCGAGGCCTGGGCCGAGCTGCCAGCACTCAACACGCTGTGGGCCAGCTATGCCCAGGCCGCCCGCGAGCAGCTACCGACGGCGGTACAACACGAGGCCGTGCTGATCTGTTGTGTCCACAGCGTGGCCGAGAGCACTCGCAAGCCTGAAGCCGACTACCGGGCGCAACTCGAGGCCACAAGCGCAGGAATAGCGAATCGGGCCGGGTTTGCGCAGTGGCGGTTGGCCTTCCACAGCGCCGAGGGGCCGGGGCAGTGGCTCGGCCCGGACGTGATCGCGTTGCTCGACCCGCTGGCTGCCGAGGGGGTGCGGGCGGTGTGCTATCTGTCGATTGGCGCGATCTACGATAATGTGGAGCTATGCTACGAACTCGATGTCCGCGCTGTGCAACGCGGGGCCGCACTGGGCCTGCTCGTGACCCGGGCTGCACTACCCAACGCCGCACCACTGCTGATCAGCGGTCTGGCCGACCTGGTTGACCGGTCAGCGCGTTAGCGCGTTGGCACGTTGAGGTGGATCGTTCAAGCGGCCTGGTTAACAGGCATCACTGACATTGCAGAGCGGATCGAGCGTAAGAAGCGGCATAATGGTTAAGCGGCGCTGGCTATTCAGTCGTCGCCCTGAGTTGCGCAGCCAGCGCCAGACTGCGTTGTTTGTAACGTTCTGCATCAGCGGGATTGTTGCGCCGCCAGACACGGATTGGCATATATTTCTGGATTTCATACAGCAGATAAAACTGACGGCGGATCATTGCTGCTGGCGACATATCACGTTGGATACCATAGCCTTCCCAGAACGCCGGTTCACTGATACCACAATAATCGAGGACAGCAAACTCGATTTCAGGATCGCCCCACAGGGCACGGTCGAAGTCCACGATCCCGGTCACATTGCCCGTCGGATCAATCAGAATATTCTGGCCCCACACATCCATGTGCAGCAGAGATGGTGCAACCGGGCGATCAAAGAGGTGTAGATACGGCTCCAGCAGGTCGCGCATACCCTGCGCTTCGGATGGTGTGTAACACCCACAGGCTACCACGTCATCAATCAGACGGTGCCACATGGCATGAAAGGCCGCCGCCCAGTCAGGTTGGGCTGGCAGCGGATGGTGCGCCCCTAGATACCCATAGCCCGGCGGAGCAACGACATCACTACGCGCCAGACATGTCGAACTCGTCAGCCTATGCAACTGACGCAAATACACACCAACCTGACGCAACGCACGATCCCGACCGCTCACGCTCAACCCCACTGCCTCACTCAGTGGCATACCGGGCAAGGCGGTCATCAACAGATAATCACGGTCGATGTGCGTGCGACGAAAGTCATACCCGACTATTTCTGCAACCGGTATCGTTGTTCTGGCCCGTATCAGCATGTGCAGGTCTGGTTCCTGGCGCATCATCAGCCGTTCATAGAACAGAAAGCCTGCATCATCGGGCGGGGCAATGCGCAATACATAGCGCCCGGCGGGGCTTTCCACATAGTAGGATGTGTTGTGTTTGCCCGTGCGAATCGGGATGAATGTCAGCGTAGCAGGATCTACAGCGAGCAAGGGTTGCGTCAGTTCGATCAGGGTGGCAATCGCAAATGTCTCAGCCATAGCGAACACCTTCGGGCTACATATCCCAGGTAGCATCACCATAGAATGCACCGTGATCGCGCTGCACAAAAGCGGTAATCGCTGCCCGCCGGTCGCCCAGCCGAAAGTGTGGCCCATGACCGGGATAGCAGATTGTGTCATCTGGCCAGGCAAGCACAATCGTTTGCAGCGTGTGCAACGTGGTACGAAAGCCTTCAACCGTCCAGGTTTTCCCTGGCCCACCATCGAAAAGAGTATCTCCCACAATAATGCGCTGGTCGTTGGATAGCGCAAAACAGAGCATGTCTTCGCTGTGACCAGGAGTATGGTAGACCAGCAGGCGATGTGCACCCACCTGCACGACATCGCCATGGTTGAGCCAGCGATCGGCAGCAGGCATGCTTCCCCGTGAGCGTGGCGCGGGATGCGCCAGCAGTGGCACCTGCAATGCGTCTCGCATAGCGTCAAGAGCACCTACATGATCGGCGTGTGTATGCGTGAGCAAGATCGCGCCGGGCGTTGTATCCTCCAACAATGCGCGCAAGGTATCCGGCTCGGCACCAGGATCGATCAAGACACTCTGGCGGGTCTGTGGGCACACCAGGACATAGGTATTCATTGGCCAGGAGCCAACCGCCTGCATACGCAATTCCATTGGCTCGGTTTGTGCTGACATCACAGAACCTCCGACACATCACTGCCATCCCACGCCACCACATCACCCTCACGCACAAGACCCTCGACCAGTACGCGTGCATACAGCCGACTCCAGCCGGGATGCACCTTTTGCGAAATACGGGTGAATTGTCCATTATGGAAAGAATCGATAATGTTGCTGCAAGGTGCAGCATAGCCGGTAATCTCAATCCGTAGTCGGTCACCAATTCGCAGACAGTCACCCACCTGCAGCATATCCCAATCAAGGCCACTGATCGTCAGATTCTCACCCGTCGTGCCGGGTGCAATCGCATGCCCTTCAGCCTGCAACGCCTGAATGCGTTCATAGGAAAAGAGCGAAACAGCGCGAGTCGGGCCACCGTGATAGCGGCGGTCACGTTGCGTATCACCACGTACGCCCTGGATGGTCACTTCGGTTTGTGGAACGGGTTGCTTTGGCACACCACCCGCTGGATTAACATTGATTTGCACAACCCTTCCAGTCTTGTTGCTCGTCATTGACATATATTTGATACCTTTATGTTCAGCGTTGAATATTCCGTAACGCCGTTTGTCGTTACGGATATCACCGAGCAAGCCGGAAAATTGTGAAGCACCGGGTTCTGGCTTTCATCTGAGGCTTGCTCCGTCCAGGCTAAAGCTGCCGGGTTCACCATTGTCCTAGAATTGCTATAACAACGTTCGTCCGAACCGGTTGTATCATCGGTACAGATGCTCACCACGTCCGCACTATCACGTGATGAAAGGTACGTGGTCGCGTATGTCCAGACACTGAAGCGTCGGGATACAAGGACGCAAAGGCCGACTGCATGGCCAGCGCGTCAGCCTGCGCAGGTGGGCTTCGTCACCAGGTAGCCCGCCCCGTTCACGGGCAAGGCGATCCCACCATGTCCGTCCTGTCATATGCCCAATAACACAGCACCCAATTACCCCATCGTCGCACTAAAGGCGGTCAGTTCTCCCACTCGTACATTATTCCAGTTGCCATCAGGCGGAATGCGGGCGTGCAACACATCGAGGGCAAAAGGCATCGCCACCAGCGATTGCCCATCGATAGTCGCACTTTCTGCTGGCCCTAACGGAGCGCCCAGTCGGTTCGTGATCGCATGACGGTTGAACAGAGCTTCACGGTCAAAGGAACGCCCGGTGCGCTGTTGATACAGGTTTTCGAGCAACAGTGCGCGCACCTCGCGCTCTTCTGGCGAATGAGCATCAGCGCCATACATATCGGCCGTTAATACACTGAGACGCAGGATAGTACTCCACTCGCCCACCGGGGAGCAGAGCGTATCGAGCGCAAAGTGTTGACAGGCATAACTGCGCCCGCTGCTTGTGGGCTGTTCAAGCCGCTGGTTAGGACTAATTGGTACGCCAATTTCTGGATGTGCCAGGTAAAACTGGTGGAACGCCCAGTCCGGCCGAAAACCATTCGCCGGATCAGCCGCCAGGAACAGGGCCTGTAGCAAGCCATCGCGCAATGGCGGTAGCGTAGCGTTCAAAGTCTGGAGTTGTTCGGGTTGACTGGAGGGCGCATAATACAGATCACGGGCATAGACTTCTATGATAAAAGGCTGCTGCCTGGCTGTCGGTTCTGATCCAGGAGGGCCCGCGGGCGCAATCAACGCTATTGGCATACCCGTCTGTCGCGAGAGCGGCCAGATCAAGAATGGCACTGGGGGAGGATAGGTTGCGCCAGCAACACGATACGCCAGGTCGATCAACAGTTGCCCCAGTTGCGGGGATGGAGGCAATGGCTCTAGTGGCGGTGGCGGTGGCGACGCTATTTCTGGATCCGTTGCATAGACCTGCGCCACAAACTGCTGCCACGGAAATCCGGCCGGGTCGGTTTTGCGTCCAGGCGCAATGTCCAGATGCCGCACCAGCTGATGACGGGGAATAGTGTATTGCGCCACCAGTCGCCGCGTGAGCCACAGTGCGGCATTGTACTGTGCAGGTGGATAGGGATCACGCCCGGTATTCAGGTTCGATAACTCAATACCGATAGACACCGGGTTACAGCCAGTATAGTAGTTAATCCGTCGCCCATCAACAATCCAGGTACTTGGCCCGGCATGCCAGGCAATATTTTGATCGGCCACCATCTGCGATATATTCCCTGCTTTGTCGATATAGTAATGGATTGAAACCCATGTATTTCGTGTCTGTCCACCACCATTGCGAAGCCAGTTAAAATCACCAGGTGCCGTGCCAGCAGTAGCATGCAATACAACCATCCGCACCCGACTACTGGCACTGACTTCAAAATGGTTCCGATTCATACCGACCCACTCGATCTGCATATCCTGTCCTTTTCTTTCGCTATACCGGCCCACATGCTGTCTGGTGTCATGCGCTGCCTACATGGTCATTCCTTTATTCTGACAGATTGGAGCGTTCTGATGCTCGGCGCGTACCTGCAAAAGGAGTATAGTATGCAGCACCATGGCCGCTGTGTTGACCGGGCCCCTCTGCGGCCCAGGGCAGAGCGACGCATGGGGAGTATGCGCGGCGCAATCCTGCATACTTCCTGTTTTCAGACAGGTTCTCACGTTCTACCGCATCACATCACTGTTGGCATTATGTAAGCACAGGCCAGCACGATCACGAGCCAATCACCAGACCAGCACAGACTGCAACTCAGCCACCGCGGCCTGTATTTGTGGATCATCAGCAGGCGCAAAGCGCCACCACTCACCATCCACGATCAGATCGGGGATAATCCCCTGGCCTTCGATTATTGTTCCGTCGGGCAAGTGGTAGGCCAGTTCAGCTAACCAGAGCCGTGAGCCATCGAAAAATTCATGGGCGCGTAAGTTTTCGGTATTACCGGCACTGGGCATACCCACAACCTGCGCCCGCCCCAGTACCTGCAATCCAGCCGTAAATATTTCCGCCGCACTGATCGTCTCCGGGTCAATCAGTACCACCAGCGGCACCTCAGCCAGCACCGATAGCGTCATACCCGTCGGCACCACCAGATCAGCCCTGAAGAAACGTCCCCGCTGGCTACCGATTATCCCGCCATCAACAAACAACGCCAGCGTCTTGAGCATATAATCGAGCCGACCACCATTATTGCCCCGCACGTCAATGATCAAGCCTGCCAGCGGCTCATCAGCCACGAGCTGTTCCAGATTGAACTGGACGTGCTGATCCAGACGGTCAATATTAAATGTACTAATCCGCAAAACCCCAATCTGCGAGGTTGGCAGGCGCTCCACCTCAACCTGCTGAAAGGAGCTGGCCGGAATGGCCCGCCGCGTAACCTCGATCTGGCGCGTCGTCCCCTCAGCGGAACGAACTGTCAGCTTGATACGGCTGCCCGGTGGCCCGCGTACTGCATGCAACGCTCCGGCCCCCCGACCGGCAATGAGCTGGGGGACAGCGACCCCATCAACCGCCAGCACAATATCACGCCGTTGCAATCCTGCTTTTTCCGCCGGGCCTTCCCGCGCCAGTTGTGTAACGAGCCAGCCTTCGTCGACCACGCGCATCATGGCCCCGATGCCACCATATTCCAGATGACCGTCAAAGCGACCCTGAGCTGCTACAACATCTTGCGGTGACTCGAACCACGAATGATCGTCATTCAGCTTGATGATCATATCACGTAACACCTGGTAAAAATCTTCTGGTGTCGTTGCAGCACTGACCCGTGGTGCGAACATAGCATGGATGGCATCCCAATCCAGGCCATTGTAGTTGTCATACACATAATTATCGCGCACCACCGTCCAGACCTGATCGAAGAGTTGCTCGCGTTGACCGGGTGTGAGCGGCATCAATGTAGCCGTGGGTGCCAGGGGTGGCACCGTGATAGTTGGAGTTGGCGTGTATGTCGAGCGGGGCGTATGCGTCGGGCGGGGTGTAGGAGGCACCGTAACAATAACCGCAACGGACGGGGTCACAGTGGCAGGCAGGGTGATAGGCACGACCACACCCTGGCAACAGATCAACATACTTGCACAGAGGATAAACAGCATGACGGTACGCAACGTCGGTATTTCTCTATACTCTAGCTTAAAACGAAAAAGAAAGATACAGGTATAATACCATAACAGCATGCGAGTCGGAAGGTAACAAATCTCTATGATCCAGCATCTCGCCCCAGCCATTCCAACTACAGCCGATATGATCGAGTTCAGTGCTGGTCATCCCGATCCCGCCTTACTGCCGATTGCTGGCATAGGCCGGGCGACGATGAACACTGTCCAACAGGCAGGCCCCCTGGCGTTAATGTATGGCGCTGAACGTGGACCTGCGCCATTGCTCGACCAGTTGCGGACACGGATCGGTCAGCAAGAGGGCACCACACCCACCATAGACTGTATGATGATTACGGGCGGCATCTCCCAGGCGCTGGATATGCTGTGTGCACGATTGACCCGACGTGGTGACATTGTGCTGGTTGAAGCACCCACCTATCATCTGGCACTGCACATTTTTCGCGATTATGGTCTGACTCTGGCCCCCATTCCGGTTGATGACCAGGGGTTGCGCGTTGATATAGTGAAGAAGGTGTATAAGACGTTGCAGCTCCAGGGTCAACAGGTACGCTTTCTTTATACCATTCCCACCTTCCACAATCCGACCGGCGTGAATCTGGCACCTGAACGCCGTAGCGACCTGGTCACGTTTGCCCAACAAACCGGCTTGCTGATTATTGAAGACGACGCCTATCGTGAGTTGTGGTATGATGCACCACCACCGCCGTCGCTCTGGCAACTGGCGCTGGTCGGGCCAATTATTCGTCTGGGATCATTTACCAAGGTGCTGGCACCAGGCCTGCGGCTGGGTTGGATGCTGGCTGCGCCCACTATTGTACAGCGCTGTATAAATAGCGGCTTGCTCAACAGTGGAGGGGGGATCAATCATTTTACAGCCCAGGTGGTTAGCACGTTTCTGGCCCAGGAAGGGTTTGATGCGCATATTGCTATGCTGCGCGATGCCTATCATCGTCGCCGTGATATTCTGCTGGCAGCACTGGCGCGGTATCTGCCCAACGACTGTACCTGGCGCACACCAATGGGTGGCTTCTTTGTCTGGATTTGCCTGCCAACACGCTATGATACGACACGCCTGCTACCGATATCCCACGCCGCTGGTGTTGGCTTTGTGCCCGGTCATCGATTCTACAGTGGCAGCGGCGGCGAGCAGTATCTGCGCCTCTCGTTTAGCCTGCTGACACCCGAAGTCATGGAGGAAGGGGTGCGCCGCTTGAGTAATGTCCTGCTCCGTTGATTCCATACTGCTGAACGGATGCATGTTGATCGCGGTTCATTGCCAGCCCCCCAGGACAATACAATAACGGTACCCGGCTCTATTGACGCTCTGCACACTTTATAGTACACTCCTCATTACCAACAAGAAATGACAAAACCTTCGGGGCAGGGTGCAATTCCCGACCGGCGGTAATACTGGAGGCGATCACAGCCAGAGAGCTGTTGATTGTCGCCCGTTTAGCCCGCGAGCCGCAAGGCAGACTCTGGTGCGATCCCAGGGCCGACGGTACAGTCCGGATGGGAGAAGGTTTGGACTGGTACGTACTGGTCAGATAAATGCCGGGCAGGTTATTAACCTGTCGTATAGCGGTATATCCTGATTCGCGTATGTGCCAGGATATGTGTACCTGAACCCACCGCATGCTGCGCCCCCCGAAGTTGAACGCTGGGGAGCGTTGCGATGAACTTTCCATTTGATTATCAATCGAACGATCCATCGCCTGCTGCTGCGATGCGCCTGGCAATTGACCAGGCACGCACGGTTGCCGGACGCACCAGTCCCAACCCGCCAGTTGGGGCGGTCATTATGCAGAATGGCGTTGTGGTTGGCCTGGGAGCCACCCGTCCACCTGGTGGCCCGCATGCTGAACGCGTGGCACTCGAACTGGCTGGCGATCAGGCACGTGGGGCTGATCTATATGTGACGCTGGAACCATGTACCTTTCACGGACGCACTCCCCCCTGTACCGAGGCCATCATAGCTGCCGGTGTACACCGTGTCTATTATGTTGCCCGCGACTATGACTCCCGTATGGGTGCTGGTGCCGCTCAGTGCTTACAAGCCGCCGGTATCGAGACGATCCAGATGCCTGATCCCGATGGTGCCGTGGCCGACTTGCTGGCACCGTTTCGCTGTCGCGTTACTGCTGGACGTCCGCTGGTAACGATCAAGTACGCGATGACTCTCGATGGACGCATTGCCACCCTCACCGGTGCCAGCCGCTGGATCAGTGGCGCAGCGGCTCGCCGTCAGGTTCACCTCCTTCGCGACCACGTGGATGCGATCATGGTAGGCGTAGGCACGGTACTGGCCGATGATCCACAACTCACAACCCGCATCGATGATCACTGGCGTCCCGTGCAGCATCCACTCCGCGTGATCGCTGACAGTCACGGGCATACGCCGCTGTCGGCGCAGGTGTTGGCCGCTGATCTGCCCGGTCAGACTCTGATCGCCACGGTCGATCCCTCACCTTCGTGGGTCGCGGCAGTGACAGCGACCGGGGCACAGGTGCTACATCTGCCACCTGACTCCACCGGACGAGTCGCACTCGCACCGTTGTTCACTCACCTGGCAGCAATTGGCGTGAACCATGTACTGGTCGAAGGCGGTGCCCAATTGCTCGGCACACTGGCCGCTGCTGGTCTGGTTGATGAAGTGTGGGCGTTTATCGGGCCAAAACTGGTTGGTGGTGCAAAAGCACCCGGGCCACTGGGCGACCCGGGCGTGGCGGAGATTGCTGATGCGCAGCAACTCTGCATCCGTCGCATAGAACGCTACGACCAGGATGTGTTGCTGGTCGCCACAGCTGCCAATGTGCCGTGGTGGGAGGCATGAATTGCGTTCCTGATTTTACCGCAAAGATGCAAAGCGACAAAGACGCAGAAACATTCGGAATAGCGTGTTGCTGATGCCACGTCTAACTCAGCTTTCCCTCGCGTCTTCGCTGCTTTGCCCCTTTGTATGAAACCACGCAGCTATAGGACAGTGCAGTATGCGGTGTGTGGTTGTACGGAATAGTGGCGCCATAAGCGGAGGACAACGTATGTTTACGGGAATTGTCGAAGAAATTGGCCAGGTACTGGCTGCAACGACTGATCAAGAGCGCGATAACACGCTCACCATTGGTTGCCGTCTGGCGCTGCAAGATACCCGTCTGGGCGATAGTATTGCGGTCAACGGTGTCTGTTTGACTGTCACGGCTCGTGCCGATGACTGGTTTTCGATTGGCGTCAGCCCTGAAACCCTGCGCCGCACCAACCTGGGCCTACTACGGGTGGGCGATCCTGTCAACCTGGAACGCTCACTCACCGCTGGCGGGCGCATGGGCGGCCACTATGTGCAGGGACATATTGATGGGACGGGCAGCATCACGTCCATTATTCCCGACGGTGAGTCGCGTCGGGTGACGATTCGCCCGCCGCGCAACCTGCTGCCCTACATTGTCGAGAAAGGCTTTATTGCTGTCGATGGCGTCAGCCTGACCGTGGCGGAAATGGACACCACCAGCTTTACGGTTGCCCTGATCGCCTATACCCAGGGGGCGGTGATTATGGGACAACAACAGGTTGGTGCCCATGTGAATCTGGAGGTCGATATTATTGCGAAGTATGTGGCCCGGCTGGTTGCTCCATACCGCATAGCTTGATCAGTGAGAGGCCTGCATTACTTGAAGGAGGGTTGTCATGTTGACATCGATTGCAGAAGCATTGAACGACTATGCTGCCGGGCGGATGATTATTGTGGTTGACGACGAAGACCGCGAAAACGAGGGCGATTTACTCTGTGCGGCACAGTTTGTCACTCCGCAAACAATTGCATTTATGGCTCGCGAGGGACGCGGCCTGATCTGCCTGGCAATGACGGGCGATCAACTCGACCGGCTTGAACTGCCACTGATGGTCACCAGCAACACGACGCGCCATGGCACCAACTTCACGGTATCGATCGAGGCTGCGCATGGTGTCACCACCGGTATTTCGGCAGCTGATCGGGCACACACGATCAAGGTAGCGATTGATCCGACCAGTCAACCCCGCGATCTGGCACGGCCCGGTCATATCTTTCCGTTGCGTGCGGTTGAGGGCGGTGTACTCGTGCGAGCCGGGCATACCGAGGCCGCCGTCGATCTGGCCCGCCTGGCCGGATTACAACCGGCGGGGGTACTGTGCGAGATTATGAATGCGGATGGTACCATGGCGCGGATGCCCGATCTGCAGCAGTTTGCCGCCCGCCACAAACTAAAAATGATCAGTGTGGCCCAGATTATTGCTCATCGCCGCCAGCACGAGCGCCTGATACAACGCACCGCCGAAGCCACCCTACCTACCCGTTACGGTGTCTTTCATACCATTTCCTACACCAGCCCCTATGATCCTCATGATGCTATCGCCCTGGTGATGGGTGAATCTTCAGCCGACGAACCCGTGCTGGTGCGCGTACATTCCGAATGCCTGACAGGTGATGTGTTTGGCAGCCTGCGCTGCGACTGCCGGGCGCAACTCGAACAGGCCATGGAGCGCATTGCCGCTGCTGGCAAGGGCGTCATTCTCTACCTGCGCCAGGAAGGGCGTGGTATTGGTCTGCACAATAAACTGCGCGCCTATGCCTTGCAAGAACAAGGCTTCGACACCGTGGAGGCCAATGAACAACTGGGCTTTGCTGCCGATCTGCGCGATTATGGCATTGGCGCCCAGATTCTGGTTGACCTGGGACTGTGTCGCATTCGCTTGATGACCAACAACCCCAAAAAGGTCGTAGGGTTGCAAGGCTATGGCTTGGAGATTGTGGAACAGGTACCGCTGCAAACCATACCCACACCCTACAATGCTTCCTATTTGTCCACAAAACGCGAGAAACTGGGGCATCTTCTGGAGGAATCATATGCGCACGTTTGAAGGTACCCTGATCGGAAGCGACCTGAGGGTAGGCATTGTCGTCAGCCGCTGGAACGAATTTATCACCACACGCCTGTTAGAAGGGGCACTCGATGGCTTGCGGCGGCATGGAGTCGATCCCGATCAAATCACCGTTGCCTGGGTTCCAGGATCGTTCGAGATCCCCCTGACCTGCCGTCATATGGCTGCCAGCGGGCAGTATGATGTGCTTATTACCCTGGGAGCGGTTATTCGCGGTGCAACATCACACTACGATCATGTTGCCAGCGCCGTAACCAGCGGTGTGGCACAGGTGGGGTTAGAAACCGGTGTGCCGTGTATCTTTGGGGTAATCACGACCGAGAACATCGAACAGGCGATCGAGCGTGCCGGCACCAAGGCTGGGAACAAGGGCTTTGAAGCGGCTGCAGCGGCGATCGAGATGGCAACACTGCTCTGGGCATTGCGCGAAGAATGATGACAGCATATGATATGCCCATGGTACGGGCGAGGCACGAAACGCGCGGCGAAACCACATACATAACGGCTCAGCCTATGGTAACATGGTGATAACGCGAATCGGGATATAATGTACGGTATGGATGCCCAGAGCCGTATAGCCCGACATCTTGATCATTTCATTCCCTACAACAGGAGGTACACGGTGCGTTGCAGTCCATACCCTTTTCGCCTTCAGCAGACTGGAAAAAACAGACAACCTGCCATGCTGCCGCAGGTAAAAAAGAGGCGTGGTGCAAGCGACCGCATAAGCCCTACCCTATGAACACCTCGGAGCAATGTTATGACCACATTACTACCTACATCATCTCAGTACATTCACACCAGCCCGGATACCCTGGCAACGTTCAGCTTTACTGGCCCACTCAACGATCAGCAGATGAGCCTGCACAGCCGCCGCACCATGCTGGCATTGAGCTACCTGATTGAAGACTATGCCGGTTACACGACCAGCACCTACCTCATTGCCACTTTTCAGCGCTTTTCGCTCTATCAGCGACAATATGCACGTTATCAACGCCTGGCGCAGCACTGTCCGCAGATCTATGTGCTGGGAATTCCCGATGAGTCACCCCCCGCAGTGCCGAACATCACCACAGTGGCTCTGGAGCCATCATGGCCGCTTATTCACGAATGGGTAGTCGTTGCCAGTGGCCCGACATGCTGTGTGGGGTTGTTCGCCTGCGACCGCGATCGGTTAGCCCCTGATCGGCGTTCACGCCATTTTCATGCACTCTGGACAACCAACACAGCGATCATTGACGAGCGAGTGGCGGCATTTTATGCGGCACTGGGTCAGCCAGCGCCAACGATTGTGCGTGACAATTACGCCACCCATCATACAACAATCGACATCCAGAAAGAGTTGCCATCACGCTTGCGCCTGCTATAGTCATCAACGAGGAGCTGCTTATGCCTACAGGGGTACTGCGCCTGTTTCTCATTCGCCACGGTGAAGCCATTGGTAATGCCGAGATGCGCTATCTGGGTTGTCGCGATGACCCGCTGACCGAACATGGTCGCTGGCAAGCCGACTGTCTGGCACAAGCCTTCCGTGCATTGCCTGTTCATGCTATCTATACCAGTCCACTCCAACGCACCCTGGCGACCGCCAGCGCTATTGCCCGTGCATGTGAGCGGCCGTTGTACCTTGAAGCCCGTCTGCGCGAGGCCTCATCGGGTATCTGGGAAGGGCTAACCCGCGCCGAAGTATTAGCCCGTAGTGCTGAGGACGCGCAGCAGTTGCACCAGTGGGAACAGAACGCTGACTGCGCGCCACCCGGTGGTGAGTCGCTGCAAGAAGTACAGGTTCGTGCCCTCGATTTCATAGAAGAACTGACCTGCACCTACACTGATGAATGGCTGGTGTTAGTCACCCATGTTAGCCCGATCAAGGCAATCCTGTGTGCCACGCTCAATATCCCACTGATTAATGGACGCCATCTTTTCCTCGACCCGGCTACAATCAGCGTGATCGACTGGGGAAGCAGACCCATACTCCGCCTGTTCAATGCCCATACCCATCTAGGGTGGACGGCAGCGCGGTGGATGCACACTCCTTACTAACCACGCCTTCAGCCCTACATCATAATGGCTACTCGTTCAACAACTGCCTCTTCCAGACACAATGGTTGGAACGTTGGCTTACAGGCACTCACATCGAGAAGCGTCACTTGAAGCCATCAACAGGTTTCACGAGTACAAGGCCCACATGCATATCACTCGCTAACCACCCCGTCAGTACTACATATATATCACCCATATAGTCAAGAGCATCCCTGAACTATGGCATATTGCCCTGGATTTCGGATCGGGTTATAATGAGAATAAGGAGAGAGGTATGACTGAGTTACATACAACAACTGATATCGCAACGCTGATCCAGGAGGGCCAGGCAGCCCTCCTCGCAGGTGATACCTATGAAGCACGTCAGCGCTTCCGGCGCGTAGTCGAAATCGATCCTACAAACGTTGCTGGTTGGATCGGCCTGGCCGGTGCCGTGCGTCCATATAAAGAGAAGCAGCAATACCTGCAACATGCGCTGGAACTGGATCAGACCAACATTGAGGCTCGTGCCAGCCTGGAATATGTGGAAGCCAGACTGGCTGTCGGCGAGATACTGGCACCACGCGGCATTCCTACAATCGTAGATGATCCGCTCCTGGATTCTTTCAGGGAAGTGCCTAATGGATCAGATGCCCCCGATCCAGACAATGAACCGGTAACGGACATTCAGTACTGTTATATCCATCCTGATCGAGAAACAGGCCTGCGTTGTACCCAGTGTGAACGCCCAATCTGTGCCGAATGTATGGTGCGTGCACCCGTTGGTCAACTCTGCCCAGAATGTGCTCGTGCCCGCCGCCCGCGCAACTATCAGGTGTCACCTGGCAATCTGGCGATTGCTGGCTTGATCGGCATGGCTGGTTCCTTTTTCCTCAGTTTTGTGGCGGCCCAATTCTTGTTCAGCTCTGGGGTCTTTGCTTTTTTCCTGGCGTTCATTCTGGCCCCAATGGCCGGTGAGTTGTTTGTGCGCATACTGGATCGAGCTACGCACGGCAAGCGTGGCAAAGAAATGCAGCTGACTGTCGGAATCTGTATTGGTCTGGGTGCAACCCCATGGCTCATATTGCCGTTCCTGGTGGGCGTGTTGCCATCGCTCTCCTTGTTGCTCTTCATCATTTTGACGACTACGACGGTGATCACCCGGTTGCACTGATGAATGGGATAGCAATCCATTTGCCATGGTAACCTGAAACCCCGGATTTAACCGGGATGAAGTTAGACCAGGGCTACAAGCCGGAACCCCGATGCTTCACAACAGATGTAGGATTGTGTACCCATTCATGGGATGTTCGCTCGCAGGAGTTGTGATAGCCTCCGCAAGCCGAGAGACGCTTGAAAGGGCATTGCCTGTCCAGACTACCCCATCGGAACGGATACAGGATTGCGAGATAGCAATCTTCTTAGATGGGGTCAAGTAAGGATTACAGAACTGTCATCCGGGTGACACCATTCTCACTTGCTCTATTCTTATTGAAGTAGCTATAATGCGAATGTTTATCACATGATACAGTTTCAATACCAGTCTTATCAGAATGAGCGTGCTTTTGCATCAACCTGCCAATCTTTCCCAGAGGAACCCGAAGGAACAGTAACAACAACGTATAAACGAGACTGGTAATAACACAGAGAGTGAGGCAGTGTAATGGAGCAGGTTTTGCAACGTATGCGCCGTGCAGAACGTGGGACACAAAATCCACTGGACGAGATTGAGCAGCAGATGCGGGAAAGCATCTTCGGTCAGGAGCGAGCGATCGAGAGTATTATTCGGGTTCTCAACCGGGCACGATTCGGGTTTTCTGCCGGTAATCCGCGTCGCCCACGGGCAACACTGCTGTTTCTGGGACCAACCGGGGTGGGGAAAACAGCAACGGCTCGCCGCCTGGCACAACTGCTCCGGCCCGATGAGGAAGCGTTTCTCAAAGTGGATTGTTCATTGTTTAGTCAGGGCCATGAAGTCTCGGCACTGGTGGGGGCTCCACCTTCCTATGTCGGCCGCGACCAGAAGCCGTTGCTCAACCCGGATATTATCGAGCAGGAGAACAGTGTCGTTCTCTTTGACGAGATTGAGAAGGGTCAGCCGGAGTTGTGGAATTTGCTGCTCCAAATTATGGAGGATGGTGAGATTTTGCTGTTGAACGGCGGGCGACGCGTATCGTTCCACAATAGCCTGATTATTCTGACCACCAATGTTGGAGCGAAGGAGATGGTCGATTTTCTGGATCGACGCACTATCGGCTTTCGTACACCCCATCAGGATGTAGAATCGACTGGCCAACAGATCTATCAGATTGGCTTTGAGGCCCTACAGCGGGTCTTTCAGCCGGAATGGATTAATCGCCTGGATGAAATCATTGCCTTCCGCCCGCTCTCCAGTGACACGCTCCGCCAGGTACTCGACCGTATGTTATATGAGAGCAATCAGCAATATCTGCGCCATGGCATTAGCGTCGAAGTATCACCCGAGGCCCGAGAATACCTGTTGCAAAAAGGCTTTGAGGCCCGATTTGGGGCACGCCCGCTGCGCCAGTGCCTGCTCAAAGAACTGGACGCGCCGCTGTCGGATCTCCTGGCCTCAGGTGGTATTCCCCATGGTAGTCGCGTGTTGGTCGTGGCGACGGGAATCAACCAGCACGGTCAGGCACTTGGGTTTTATTACGAAGAAGCTCCCGAACTCCTCCGCCGCGCCGAAGAATTGCGAGCCGATGAGGTTGGTCGCGCACCTGTTGATGGGCCGCAACAACCCAGTGTCAGTTTACACAGCGAACGCCTGAGTGGATTAGAGAACAGCGCCAGTTCAACCGGCATTCGTGGTCCGCGCATATCGCCCCGCCGCAATATTGAAAGTGGACGCAATCGCTAAGAGACTGCTTGAAAAGCAGCATGGCGTATCCGCTGGCATTGCCCGCAATATCTGCATTGCCTGCATGGCCCCCCGATGAAATCGTTCACGTTCGCGAACGATTTCATCCAACCATCCATATCTTGCGATGGCATCCTTCCTGTACTGGTGCCCGGTCAGGATGCCATGGGGTAGGCACCGACCTTGATCAGGCATAGACACTACCCGTCCGTTCTTTTTTTACAGTTTTCTCTGTTTTTATTGACAATATTGGAAATACCTGGTAGACTCACTGATAACAAAGGAGTGAGTCTATGCAAACGATTGGATTTCCTGTTTCAAATTCTGCCAGCCTGATTTTGAATTACTTGCAGCGTCATGGACAGGCCACTATTAAGCAACTCGAAGATGTCCTGGGCGTCAGCACGACTGCGGTACGCGAACATCTGGCACATCTTCAGGCCGAGAATCTCGTAGCCATCACCACTGTTCGGAATGGCCCTGGTCGCCCATGCTTTGTCTACAAGTTGACGAAGAAAGCACAGAGTCTCTTTCCCAAACAGTACGATCTGCTGATTAATCTGCTCTTGCAAGAAATAGCCGCCGAAGGTGGCACCGAGCAGGTCGATTTTCTGCTGCAACGTGTGAGCAAACGTCTGGCCGAAGAATATGCTGACCGAATAAGTGGAATTGATGTCCAGGAACGCCTGGTTGAATTGCGGAAGATGCTCGAGGCACGGGGCATTCCGGCTGAGGTGCGGCAATCTGGCGATGCGCTGCACATTTTCGCCTGTCCCTATTTTGACGTTGCGCAGGAGCATGCTGCCGTGTGTACCATGGAGCGGCATATGTTGGAGCAGGTGGTGGGTAAGAAAATGCATCTGGAAGATTCTATTCGTGATGGTCACCACCACTGTCGTTTCGTGATAAAGAGTGAGCCGTCATAAACAGATTTATATGAGGAGTCTATGAGTAGCGATCTCGTAATTAAGAATTTACATGCAAGAATAGCTGACAAAGAAGGCCCTAAAGAAATACTCAAGGGTGTCGATCTTACGGTACGGCACGGAATGATCCACGCCATTATGGGGCCAAACGGGAGCGGGAAAAGCACCCTAGCCCACATTATTGCTGGTCATCCGAACTATGAAGTAACCGCTGGCGAGATCTGGTACAAAGACCAGAATATTCTCGAACTGGAAGCCGATGAACGCAGCAAATTAGGGCTGTTTCTGGCCTTTCAGTATCCGGTTGCCGTCCCCGGGGTTACGGTTGCCAACTTTTTGCGTACCGCTGTGAATGCCCACCGTGCCCAGGAAGGGAAAGACCCCAAAGAAACGGCAATACCGGTAGCTGAGTTTCGCAAGATGTTGCGCGAAGGTATGAAGCACCTGGATATGGATGAGAGTTTCGCACGACGCTACCTCAATGAGGGCTTTAGTGGGGGTGAGAAGAAGCGTCTTGAGATTTTGCAGATGCTGATTTTAAAGCCCTCTATGGCGATTATGGACGAAACGGACTCCGGGCTCGATATTGATGCGCTCCGCATTGTTGCCAATGGAGTAAACGTCCTGGCTGGTAAGGAAATGGGCGCGCTGGTGATTACGCACTATCAGCGCTTACTCAATTATATCAAACCGCATTTCGTGTCCGTCATGATGGATGGACGTATTGTCCGTGAGGGTGGCCCTGAACTTGCGCTTGAACTTGAAGAGAAGGGCTACGACTGGCTCAGGGAGGAAGTGATCGGTCATGCCAGCTAAAAACGCACACCAGAGCGAAACAAATATGCCGCGCTTCGTCGCGTTGTCTGAACTCACAGGCGACCAGATTGCTCTGGCCGCCCGTGCAGACGGTGAACCCGAATGGCTTATTGAGCAGCGCATCCAGGCCTGGGATTTCTTTGCGCAAACTCCACCCCCGGAGTGGCGACGTACCAATCTTACTCGCTTGCAGCCGGAACAGATTACCCCGTGGATTGGCCCCCAGGGGACTGTGCTGCATACCGATGCGTCCCAAATACCGGAGGGGGTGGTGTTCAAACCGCTGAAGTATGCGCTTCAGAGTCACGAGGCCCTGATCCACGACCGGCTGGCACGTCTGATAAACCCGCTCCGTCATAAGTTTAGTGCGTTACGTATGGCGCTCTGGCAAGATGGAACGTTCCTGTATGTGCCGCGCAATGTGTCGGTGGAGCTGCCGCTGCATGTGAGCTATACGCTGCCACATGGTAGTCGTTCGCTCTTTCCCTATTCACTCGTCGTACTGGAGCAGGGCGCTCAGGTCACATTTATCGAGGAGTTCATCTCGCATAATGTCACCGAGACCGTGCTGGCCGGGCCAACGACCGAGATTTTTGCCGGGCAAGCAAGCCAGATTCGCTTTATCAGTGTCCAGCGTTGGGGGACTGGCGTGTTTCACCTTGGCAGTCAGATGTTGCTGCTTGACCGCGATGCGCAATCCGAGTGGGTATCTGTGGCCCTGGGCGGCGAGGTACAACATATCGAGGCTGAGACACGCTTGCAGGGTGATGGCAGTACCGTCAACTGGCTGGGCGCGACTTTTGCCAGCGGAAACCAGCAACTCCTGACCGCGCCCTGGTTACGGCATATGGGGGTGAGTAACGAGAGTCATATGGATTTTAGAACGGTCGTGGCCGGTAAAGGCTATAGCGTCTTTGATGGGATGATCAAAATTGAACGCGAATCACGTGGAACGATTACACGGCTGGAAGAACATGCGGTACATCTTACACCTGAGGCACGCAGTGATTCTATTCCTGGCTTGAAAATTGATACGAACGATGTTGCCAGCGCCGGGCATGCAAGTACCAGTGGGCAGATCGATGACGAGCAACTCTTCTATATGCAGACCCGGGGTATCAAGCGTGATGACGCAGTGCGCATGATTGTTATGGGCTTGTTCGAGCCAGCCCTTACTGCTATACCGGTCGAAACAGTACGCACAGCTCTGACAGCTGCAATTGAAGCAAAGATATAGGGCAGTTTCAACTGGTAGAACCTGATGCTCAGACAGCAGGCCACCCCGTTCTGGCGGTTGATTTCTGGTGACAGAATAATGACAGCAACAGTTCCTTTTTCCATATTCGATGTTCTGGCCTTGCGGCGTGAGTTTCCAATACTCCATCAGGAGATCAACGGGAAACCACTGGCCTTTCTAGACAACGGGGCGTCAGCACAACAACCCCGTCAGGTTATAGATTGCCTGGAGGATTACTTCCGACGGTATCACTCCAATGTGCATCGTGGGGTGTATCGTATGAGCGAGGAAGCAACCTTTGCCTACGAACGGGCACGGGGTAAGGTGGCACGATTCATTGGTGCGACAAGCCCGCGTGAAGTGATCTTTACCCGCAATGCCACTGAGTCCATTAACCTGGTGGCACAAAGCTGGGGGCTGGCCAATATGCAGCCTGGCGATCATATTCTGCTCACGCTTATGGAACATCATTCTAATATTGTGCCCTGGCAGATGCTGGCTGAACGCACGGGCGCACATCTGGATTATATCCAGATTGATGGGGAAGGACGGCTGGTGCTGGAGGATCTAGATCGTCTGCTAACCGAGCAAACGCGGATCGTGGCGTTCACCCATCAGTCAAATGTGCTGGGCACAGTGAATCCGGTGCAGACGATTGCCCGGCGTGCCCATGCCGTAGGCGCGGTGGTGCTCGCCGATGGAGCGCAGAGTGTACCCCATATGCCGGTGAATGTACAGGAACTCGATGTTGATTTTCTGGCTTTTAGTGGACACAAAATGTGTGGGCCAACCGGGATTGGTGTCTTGTGGGGCCGACGGGCATTGTTGGAACAGATGCCGCCTTTCCTTGGTGGTGGTTCTATGATTGATATCGTCGAGTTAGATCATAGTACGTATGCCGAAATCCCATCTCGATTCGAGGCTGGCACCCCCGCAATTGGTGAAGCAATTGCCCTTGGGGCCGCGATCGATTTTCTCACTGAGGTGCGTATGGAGAGGATCTATCACTATGAACATGAGTTACTCACCTATGCACTCCAGCGCCTGAGTATGGTACCAGACTTGAAAATCCATGGCCCACTGACCACCGAACACCGCGGCGCAACGCTTGCCTTTACCATTGCTGGTCTGCATCCGCAGGATATTGCAGCAGTACTCGATAGTGAAGGCATAGCTGTGCGAGCCGGGCATCACTGCACCCAACCCCTCCATCGCTGGCTAGGAGTACCGGCAACCGTGCGGGCCAGTCTGTATCTCTACAACATTCCCGAAGAAATAGACCGACTAGTGCTGGCACTCGACAAAGCTCGCTGTATGCTCGGCTAACCGGGATCGTCTATATGGTATGGTACATATCATTTTGATAATGTGTATGAATTTGAGGAGGGATATATTTTATGGTTGCAGAAGCAGTCAATCTCCAATTTGATTACTCGCGCTATGGGTTTCGAAACGAAGAAAACTATTTGTATAAATCACCCAGAGGACTCAATGAGCAGGTGATCCGTGAAATTTCGGCAATGAAGAATGAGCCGGAGTGGATGCTGAAGCGGCGGCTGAAGGCCCTCGACATTTTTCACAAAAAGCCAGTACCGCTGACCGGGATGTGGGCCAACCCGGAACTGGCGAACCTGGATTACGACCAGATCCACTACTATGTACGCGCAGGTGAGCGACCACAGAATGACTGGGACGCCGTTCCAACCGAAATCAAGAATACCTTTGAGAAACTGGGTATTCCCGAAGCTGAACGCAAATTCCTGGCCGGGGTGGGAGCCCAGTATGAGAGTGAAGTCGTCTATCACTCTCTCCGTGAAGAATGGTCGAAGCAGGGTGTCATTTTTCTGGATACCGATACCGGACTAAAGGAATACCCAGAACTTTTTAAGGAGTATTTCGGTACGATTGTACCGACAGCAGATAACAAATATTCGGCTCTGAACACCGCGGTCTGGTCGGGTGGTTCTTTCATATATATACCGCCGGGTGTGAAAGTTGATATCCCACTCCAGGCCTACTTCCGTATCAATGCTGAGAACATGGGCCAGTTTGAACGTACATTGATTATTGTGGATGAGGGAGCCGAAGGGCATTATATTGAAGGTTGTACCGCACCGATCTATAGTACCAACTCATTACACTCTGCGGTGGTTGAGATCATTGTCAAGAAAGGGGCAAAATTTCGCTATACGACCATTCAGAACTGGGCCAACAATATCTACAACCTGGTCACCAAGCGGGCCGTGGCCTATGAAGAGGCCTCGATGGAGTGGGTTGATGGCAATATCGGTAGCCGCCTGACGATGAAGTACCCTTCCGTCTATTTGATGGGCCGTGGCGCACGCGGTGAGGTGTTGAGTGTGGCCTATGCTGGTCGAGGACAGCACCAGGATGCGGGCGCGAAAATGGTGCATGTTGCCCCGGATACCACCAGTCGCATCACCAATAAGTCGGTAAGCAAAGATGGCGGCAAAACGACCTATCGTGGCCTGGCCAAGGTTGCGCCGGGGGCCTACAACTCCAAGATCAACGTCAACTGTGATGCGCTGATCCTCGATGAACACTCGGCCAGCGATACCATCCCCTACATCGAGATTGAAGAAGACCGCACGACCCTCGCGCACGAGGCAACGGTCGGCCGGATCGGAGCCGAACAACTCTTTTACCTGATGAGTCGCGGTTTGCCCGAAGCCGATGCCCTTTCCATGATTGTCCTGGGCTTTATGGAGCCGTTCACCCGCGAGCTGCCGATGGAGTATGCGGTTGAGTTGAACCGGCTTATCCAGCTTGAGATGGAAGGTTCCGTGGGCTAAGATCAGGGCCACCTGATGCCGACGCAAGAGTGTCGGCATCAGCTATGGTTCAGGTTCGGGCTGTGAAAATAATGCTGAGGAGTTCGGTATTATGTTCTCTGTACGTATCGCAGCGATGAGTGATATACCAGACGGTACCGGTAAGACCTTTCATATCAACGGGCACGCAATTGCCATCTTTCACATTGATGGGACATTCTATGCGCTGGATGATACCTGCTCGCATGCTGAGGCTTCACTTGGCGAAGGCGACCTGGATGTCGACGATCTGACTGTTGAGTGTCCCCACCACGGTTCCCGGTTCATGCTCACGAGTGGCCAACCACTTAACCTGCCGGCATATGAACCGGTCAAAACCTATCCAGTAGTAGTACAGGATGGTGAACTGTTTGTCGAGTATTCTAGTTAAGAACTTGACTTTCTGGCCGGTTGGGGTTAAAATGGAAGCACACGCGGTGAGCAGGTACACGATGGCGATAACGGTCGATGATGACGCTATCGCCATACCCGGTGCCTGCTGACCCTTGATTATTTGCCAGCTCATATTAAGGAGATAACGTATGACCGCGTATGCCCATCCCGAGGTACTGGTTGATACTGACTGGGTTGCTACGCATCTGCACGACCCCTCGGTGCGCCTGGTTGAGAGTAATGAAGATATTTTGCTGTATGATACCGGTCATATTCCAGGAGCGATCAAAATTGACTGGGTGGCCGATCTAAACGATCCCATCACCCGTGACTACCTGGATCGCCAGCGCTTTGAACAGTTGCTTGCGACACGTGGTATTGGCAACGATACGACCGTTATATTTTATGGTGACAAAAACAACTGGTGGGCGACCTATGCCTTCTGGGTGTTCAAGTTGTTTGGTCACAGGGATGCCCGTATCCTGAATGGTGGGCGTGCCAAATGGATTGCTGAAGGACGTGAATTGAGCAGAGAGGTGCCAAGTTATCCACCAGCAACCTATCATGCACCAGAACGTGATGACCGCACCATTCGCGCCTTTCGCCAGCAGGTCTTTGAACATATTGGCAAGCCTGATGCGGCCCTGGTTGATGTACGCAGCCCACAAGAGTTTAGCGGTGAGAAAATCCATATGCCGGAGTATCCCCAGGAAGGAACCCTGCGCGGTGGACATATTCCAACGGCAGTCAATATCCCCTGGGCACAGGCGGCCAATCCTGACGGTACCTTTAAGAGCCGTGCTGAATTGGAGGCTCTCTACGGTAGTCATGGGATTGTCCCTGATAAGGATGTGATAACCTACTGCCGCATTGGTGAGCGCAGCAGCCATACCTGGTTCGTATTAACCTATTTGCTGGGCTATCCACATGTACGCAACTACGACGGTAGCTGGACAGAGTGGGGCAATCTGGTGGGTGCGCCAATTGAGAAGACCTACCAACCATAAGCGAATGTATTCCCGTCATGATGCCCGAGAATCCGGCTCTATGGATCGTCAGAGTGCAATCGAATACCTGCTTGACCACTACGAGTCACCACGCAATTATGGTTCATTCCCAGACGCAGATGTGGTGCTATCTGGAGGACAACCAGACTGTGGCGATCAAGTTACGATGTACCTCAAAGTAGACGCGACGGGTCAGTATATTGCCCGCTTAACCTTTGAGGGAGAAGGCTGCTCTATCAGCCAGGCCGCAGCGTCGATTTTAACCGAGATGGTTCAGGGTGCCCCACTGACTCACGTAGATGCCATGGAATTTGATACCCTGGGAGATCAGATGGGACATACAGTCGTGCGTCATCGTCCCCGTTGTGCGACGCTGGCACTGGGTACACTCAAAGCAGCCATAGCGCAGTATCGCGCTGGCCGCACCGGTGACACACTTGCGCCGTACAGTTCAGGAATGCGAGATACAGGTGATAGCCCATGCCGTGCAACATCTTGATGATCGTCACCAGCCGCTAGAACTGGTTGGCAATACCCCTCTGTTGCGCCTGGAGCGCATCGATCCCGGTCTACCTCCAGGCGTACAGTTATATGCCAAGGCCGAGTGGTATAATCTCGGTGGATCGGTGAAAGATCGTCCGGCGCTGTGGATGATCCGTGACGGTGAACGACGTGGCCAGTTATGCCCCGGTATGCGTATTGCTGATGCCACCAGCGGCAACACGGGCATCGCCTATGCGACGTTGGGCGCAGCACTCGGCTATCCAGTGACGCTTGCGCTTCCGGCGAATGCCAGCGCCGAGCGCAAGCGCATCTTGCGGGCTTTAGGAGCCGAGTTGATCCTGACCGACGCTGCAGAGGGTATGGATCTGGCGATTCGTACTATTCGAGAACTGGTAGCGCAGGAGCCAGAACACTATTTTTATCCTGACCAGTATAACAATCCGGCCAACCCCCAGGCACATTATGAGACGACTGGCCCCGAGATCTGGCAACAGACTGGAGGTCAAGTGACCCATTTTGTGGCTGCCCTGGGTACCAGCGGTACCTTTATGGGCACTGCCCGCTACCTGCGTGAACAGCGTCCTGATCTCCGCCTCGTGGCGGTGCAGCCCGACAGCCCCTATCACGCTCTGGAAGGCGTTAAACACATGGGAACGACACAACTGGTGCCGGGAATTTACGACGCGACATTGCCAGATGCTATTGTGGAGATCAGCAGTGAGCAAGCGTTTTCTATGGCCCGGCGTCTGGCGCGCCGCGAGGGATTGCTGGTGGGTATCTCGGCTGCGGCCAATGTGGCGGTTGCCTTGCAGGTAGCCCAACACTTAACGGCTGGTGTCGTGGTAACTATCCTGTGTGACAGTGCTTCTCGTTATCTCAGTGAGCGCTTCTGGGAAGAGACGGAGTGGGTTGAGGGTGGCGAAGGAATTTGAGCGAACCGGATCGAGACTTGTATCAAATCGTAAGGCTATGATTACCTTTTCTACAACCGTAGCGCAGGCCATTGCCACCCATGCCGAAGCGACCTATCCCGATGAGTGTGTCGGTTTATTGCTGGGACGCTTTGCAGACACCCACAAGCTGGTAGTCGCTGCCTACCCTGTGGAGAATCGCTGGGCAGGCCAGGTGACACTGGCGGAAACCGATGATCCTGAGTCGCGCCGTGATCGCTTTTATCTTGATCCGCGTGATTATTTACGCGCCGACCGTGCAGCGCAGGCTCAGGGGCTTGAGGTGATTGGCTGTTATCACTCTCACCCCGACCATCCCGCACATCCTTCGGCTCGTGATCTGGTGGGAGCGCAAGGGATTGGCGGTTCTACCTTTGCGTTTGTTATTCAGCGGGTTGACCAGGGGACAGCAACCGAGCTGACAAGCTGGTTGCTGCTTGATGATACATCTGCGTTTGAGCCAGAAGAAGTGATAGTGACCGATTGAGGGGATGTCTATCAGGCAGGTAGGCGAAAAAAATGGTTTATTTGAGCGACTGCATATGTCATATTATTTAGTGTATGGAGAGAACTATGGCGGTAACTATTACGATCCCAACAGCGCTACGTCAATATGCTGATGGACAGGCCAGGGTTACCTTAGAAGCCGAAACGATAGGCGCACTGCTGCATGGTCTGGTCGAAACCTATCCTGACCTGGGACGTCATTTGTTTAACGAGCAAGGCAAGCTCCGCAATTTTGTGAATGTCTATGTGGGTGATGAGGATATTCGCTATCTTGAAGGCGAAGAGACGAAGCTGCACGACGGTGAAACCGTGAGCATTATTCCGGCAATAGCCGGTGGCTTATGTGGCAGGGCATATGTGCTGGCTTGAAACCTATGCCCTGGCATAGGAAATAGCAGCGATGAAATAGGAGATAGTACCACGTTTCACCAGTCCCCTATTTCTCCCTTTCTACATTTTACCTTTCTGCCGCAGGCGCAAAAGACAGCTTGTTTTGTTTGAGCGCCCGCATAAGTCGTATCATATGAGTCGCATCGTTCTGAATGTAACAGCATGATTGGTGCGAATTGTTACCAGATACTCCCGGCGGCACATACAGTACAGTAGGTTTGCCTCTTGTCTGGGAGATAAGGATATCTAAGATGGCAAAGAGTGCACTCTCAAATGAAGAGATTCGCCGCTATAGCCGGCATCTCATTATGCCTGAAGTGGGCATGGAAGGTCAGCGGCGCCTGAAACAAGGGCGTGTGCTGCTTATTGGTACCGGCGGTCTGGGATCACCACTGGCGCTTTATCTCGCCGCTGCGGGCGTCGGGCATATTGGCCTGGTAGATTTTGATGTGGTCGATGAGAGCAATCTCCAACGCCAGATTGTTCACGGTACCAGCACCGTGGGGGTACCGAAGACCGAGTCGGCCAGACGCCGCCTGCACGATCTTAATCCAACCATTGACATTGTCACCTACGAAACCCAGGTGACCGCAGCCAATGCGCTGGAACTTATGCGCCCTTATGACGTTATTGTTGATGGTACCGACAACTTTCCCACCCGCTATCTGACCAATGATGCCTGTGTGCTGCTGGGCAAGCCGAATGTCTATGGTAGTATTTTTCGCTTTGAAGGCCAGGCAACGGTGTTTTATCCCAAAGCGGGGGGGCCATGCTATCGCTGCCTCTATCCAGAGCCACCACCACCCGGACTGGTGCCCTCATGTGCCGAAGGGGGCGTGCTGGGCGTGCTGCCTGGCGTGATTGGCACGATCCAGGCGACCGAGGTGATCAAGCTGCTGACCGGCATTGGCGAGCCGCTAATTGGCCGTTTGATGCTATACGATGCCCTGGCGATGCGCTTTCGCGAACTCAAGCTGCGCCGCAACCCCGACTGCCCCGTGTGTGGCGACCAGCCGACGATCACGGAATTGATTGACTACGATGCATTCTGTGGCCTGACGGCTGAGATCATCCAACTGGAGAGCCAGTATGAGATTACGCCGCAAGAACTGGCAGCGTGTCTCGAACGCGAAGATCGGCCTTTCTTACTCGATGTGCGGAACCCTTATGAAGTCGCTATCGCTACCATACCAGGTACCGATAAGCTCATCCCAATTGACCAGTTGCTGCATCACCTGAATGAACTGGACACTGCCCGCGAAATGGTCGTATACTGTCGGAGTGGTGTCCGGAGTGCCAATGCTGTCAATCTGCTCAAAGATGCCGGGTTTCGCAAAGTAAAAAACCTGGTTGGAGGTATTCTGCGCTGGTCTGACGACGTAGACCCGACAATGCCTAAATATTGATTAGATTAAGGAGTGGCACATGATGATAACCGAAGATATAGTTCGGGCTGCCTTACAGAATGTGGTTGACCCGGAGATCGGGATGGATATTGTGAATCTCGGTCTGGTGTATCGTGTCGATGTACTCGATGGCGGTACCAAAGTGGATGTCGATATGACGCTCACCACGCCGGCCTGTCCTGCCGGACCGCAGATCTTAGAGCAGGCCCGCCATGAAGTTATGGCTTTGAGTGAAGTGTACAAGAACCTGAAAGATGTCAGTATTAATCTGGTCTGGACACCCTTCTGGAATCCATCAATGATGACAGACGATGCACGTGAGGAACTAGGGTTCTTTTAGGTAAAGAAGACACAACGGGACAAAGGTACCGAGAGGGCAATATGGTCACAGTGAGAAGATGCCCCGCGCCTCGTACCAGCCCCACTGCCACTGCCGGCCATGCATGTGTCCCCGAATAAACAAAATTCTGGCATAAATGTGCCTGTGTCAACCCTACGGATGGTGCGTGGCGGCATAGCACTTCCCTGACGCATCCTCGCCCGCGCCGCAGAGGGACGCGCTGCCGGATCTCCTTCTCGCTGTCCGTTGACCAGACAATCCCCATCACCTTTTGCGCCTTTGCGTTAAAACGTTCAGAGCCGGTATGATCTGCGTCTCCCCGTCTCCGTGCATCCTCTCACAGGAGTGTCGAGCGATACCAGGTTTCGATGCCCTGCTTGAGCAGCGCTGCGGGTATTCCGGTAAGTGGGATGCCCAGCGGTTTGCCTACGGCAGCGCCCGGGCCGAGCGATACCACCTCTCCCAGGCGTAGCGGGGTATAGGGTCGCGGTGCCTGCCCCTGCATATCAGCCAGCAGTGTACCTGCCAGATGCTCGCCCTGGCGCAGAGCATAGCTGGCAGTGGCTGGGATGGGACCATCAATCGTTGCCGGAATACTGGCGCAGTCGCCCGCGGCAAAGATCAACGCCTGATCCTCAACACGCAGGTAGCGATCGACCCGTACCCGCCCCAGGGCATCGGTCGGAAGCCCTGACTCGGCCAGGAGTGCTGGCGCTCGTATGCCACCGGCCCAGATGATTGTGCCAGCGCGGAATACCTGGTTTGCCGTGGTGGAGAGGGCTTGCTCCGCTACACGCGCAACGGCTGTATGCAGATACACCCGCACCCCCAGATCGGCAAAGACTCGCCGGGCATAGGCGTTGGCCCATGGTTCAGCCTGCTTGAGCAACAGTCCATTGCGTTCGAGCAAGGCGATCCGCAGCTCATTCCGGGCAATGCCGGCTGCATGTGCCAGGGTACTAACATAGGGCACCAGTTCACCCGCTACCTGGCACCCGGTGTACCCACCGCCAACAATCACAAAGGTCAGCAAGGTGCGGCGCAGGCGCAGATCGGTTGCCCGCGCTGCTGCCTCCACACAGGTGGCAATATGATCACGTAATCGGAGCGCCTGCTCATAGCTACGCAAGGGCAACGTATGCTGTTGCGCACCTGGTACATTCCCATAGTTCGTTTCTGCTCCCAACGCAATCAGCAGCCGATCATAGGATAGGCTCTGCCCGCCTACCAGACGCACCTGCCGTTCAAGCGGTTCAATGCGCTGCACGCGCCCCTGGTACAACTGAACCGCCCGCCGCTGAAAGATCGTCTGTAGCGGCACAATCACATTCGTGGGATCGGGCGCGGTGGTAGCGGCCAGATGGAGCTCCTGCACCAGTTGATGATAGGGATGTTGATCGAGCAGGGTTACAGTGAACTGCTTGCCGTATAGAGCACGGCGTCGATCCAGTTCGATCGCGGTTCGTAAGCCCGCATAGCCCGCGCCAATAATCAAAATGCGCATAGTGTTATGGGTCAGCCCTTCCCGCTAAACCTGTGTGATCAACGCCCCAATGTATTCCGCAAGTCAGGAAAGCTGCTGCTGCGTCGAGGGGTATTGATACGCCCCAGATAGCGATTCAGTTCCTGCAACAACTGGATGCTGTGTTCCTTTGCCTCATCTGCACCCATGTCATCTTGATGGGCAAGCTGCTGCGTTACCCGACGACACCAGCGCCGCACCTGCTCGATACGCAGATATTTGACGCTGTGTTCAAGATCCTGCCGATAGCGATACTCCTGTGAACGCGGCAACTCGTACTGTAACAACATTTGCGCATACGAGCGTAACGGTTCCGTCAGGGTTGTCAGCCACGTCGCAACCTCCGTACCGTCCCGACCATTACTATGAGCTTGAAATGCCTGCCATAGCATACGATTTTCGGTGCGATCAAGCAGACCGGCAATGCTTTGCCCCAGTAGTTCGCGCAGTTGAGGAAAATCCTGCATATCCTGTTCCAACCACTGCTCGACTACTGTATGCATAGCAGGATAACGCAACAGCAGTGCCAGCAGCAGATCCTCGCGCAGCATGCCTGATGTTGTGCGTGGCACTGGCGGTGCGGCGCTTACCCCTCCTTTCGCAGAGGGGGCAGGTTGGTTCGCTGAGCGCGGTTGTGGGGCACGACCGGCCCACCGCCCGTCTTGCACCGTCATAGCCCGCAGGAGATCCAGGATTAACTCGGCCTTGACGCCTACTACCCGCTCCAGCCGCGCCAGATATACCCGCTGCTGCGTGCCATCGAGCTGCACGAGCAGCGGCAGCAGCCGGTCCAGGGCCTGCTGTTGATCGCGGGCTTGCGAGAGATCGAGATCAACCGTATAGGCCTCAATATAAAAATCCATCACTGGCAGCGCCATATCCACCAGTTGCTGCCAGTGTTGCGGGTCGCTCTTGATCACCTCATCGGGATCCTGGCCCGGCGGCATTTGGATGATACGCAGCAGAACATCGTTCTCCCAGCGCACCAGACCCTGGGCCGTCACAGTTGAGCGGGCAGCATCCTGGTCAACCACCTGTTGTAAGGTATCCAGACCGTGCAGGGTGGCGCGCTGCCCGGCCACATCAGCATCGAGCGCCAGATAGACATTGCGTGAGAGTTTTTTCAGCAGCGCCACATGCCCGGCAGTCAGCGCCGTGCCGAGCGTGGCTACCACATTGCGAAAGCCATGCTGATGCGCCGTCAGCACGTCCATATAGCCTTCGACAATGACGGTTGCATCGGCGATGCGGATGGCGTCCCGCGCCAGATCCAGCCCATACAACACCCGACTCTTGTCAAATAGCAACGTCTGCGGCGTATTCAGGTATTTAGGTTGCGCATCCCCCAACGCCCGCCCACCAAACCCTATAATGTCGCCGCGCAAATTGCGAATGGGAAAGATTAGCCGCCCGCGAAACCGATCATAGCAGCCACCATCATCGCGCTCGATCGCCAGGCCCGCTGCCACCACCTCCTCTGGCGTAAACCCCTTACGTCCAGTCAGGTAATGCAGCAGATGATCCCACTCCTCCAGGCTGTAGCCCAGTTGAAAGGTTTCCACCGTTTCCGGTGCAAGGGCACGGCGGGCAACATAGTCACGTGCTGGCTGACCGCGGCCCAGATCGCGGAGTACGTAGTGAAAATAACGCGCTGCGGCTACATTTAGCTCAAGCAACCGCGTACGCTGCCGATCTTGCTGCTGCTCATCCGGGGTTGGTTCTTTCAATGGCACGCCCGCGAGATCAGCCAGGTGTCGCAGTGCGGCAGGGAAATCTAATCCCTGCTGGCGCATCACAAAATCAAAAATGGTGCCTGAGGCATGGCAGCCAAAGCAGTAGAAGCTCTGTGTATCAGGAAAGACGGTCAATGCTGGTGTGCGTGTGTTGGTATGGAAGGGGCAGAAGCCCACAAAATTCTTACCCACCTTGCGCAACGAAACACTCTGACCGATCAGATCAACAATATCCAGCCGATCTTTGATGTCATCAATCACACTCATCGTACGTCAGGCATCCCAGGTATGCGGCACAAACAGATCGTTAAACACTTTGATCGCATAGCGGTCGGTCATACCAGCGATATAGTCAACCACTGCCCGCTCGATTGGCTCCTGGCGTTGCCGGTTGATGCGCAACAGATCAGCGGGCAACTCGTGCGGGTGCTGCACGAAATGCTGATAGATCGTCTCGATAATAAACCGCACCTTGCGATCGTCACGTTTGGCAGGACTGTTGAGGTAGACATGGGTAAACATAAACTCGCGCAACTGGTTGGTCGCGGCCAGAATGTGAGCACTCATTGACAGCAGCGGCGGCTCAGGGGGCGTTGCGGTACCGGTGGCCCACCAGTTATGCTGTATCAGATCACATACCATGGTGTTAATACGCTCGGCATGCGTGGCTCCCAGAACGGCAATGCATTCCTGTGGCAGATCGGCTGGTTGCAGAATGCCTGCCCGCAAAGCATCATCAATATCGTGATTGATGTACGCCACGCTATCGGCAAGCTTGATCACCTGGCCTTCGAGCGTACTGGCGGTACCCCAGGCAGTCTTCATGATGTCACGGCGAGCTTTGGAGTGCAGCCCGATGCCCTCACGTACGGCATAGGTGAGATTGAGACCGGCTCCGTCTTTTTCCAACACCTCTACAATGCGCTGGCTCTGCTCATTGTGACGGAAGTGGGCAGGATAGATGCGCGTTAGCGCTGTTTCGCCCGCATGACCGAAGGGCGGGTGCCCGATGTCGTGACCAAGACCGATGGCCTCTACCAGATCCTCATTGAGCCGTAGTGCGCGGGCAATGGTACGTGCAATCTGGGTCACTTCCAACGTATGCGTCAACCGGGTACGGTAGTGATCACCCATCGGAGCAATAAAGACCTGCGTCTTGTGCTTCAGGCGGCGAAAGGGTTTGGAGTGTAAAATACGGTCGCGATCGCGCTGGAAAGCAGTCCGCACAGGACTCTCTTCTTCGGGATAGGCCCGTACTGCCAGCGCACTACGCGCCGCCAGCGGTGAAAGATGACGCTGCTCCTGTTCTTCCAGATATGTGCGCACATTCAGATAGCTCATACCTTTTCGTTCTCTGCTCAGTGACACACTGCAACCAGCTCAGTGTTCCGCGTGCACCATGGCCGATTCGGGTTCTGGTTGAGCCCAAACCGGTGGCTCGTTGCACGCCCGCCAGATGCTGATGCCGCTGCCGACGATCAGGTGCAGAACAATGACGGCCCAGAAATAGAACGTATGGCCGATCTCGGCTGCCCGCTCCGGGCCAATCACCAGCGACTCGATGCGTGCTGCCACAAAGGGCGTGAAAAAGTAGAAACAAAAACAGATCGCCGCCGCTCGCCAGAACTCGACCCGCCGGGCCACGACCCAACCGATACATAGGAAAAAGGGCGTCGCAAAGATGACCCACACCAGCGGGCGTAGGTTGGTTTCGCTGCGGCTCCCTCCCGTGCTGATCAGGTTGTAGCTGGCCCAGGCCACACCGAGCAGCGTCGCGCCTATCATAATCGCTGCTGTACGCCCATCAAACCGTCGGACAGTATGCGCTACCTGACGACCGGTATTACGACGCATCGCTTTCCTCCTCCGGCGGCTCCAGCGTTGGCGTGGGGCGCAGCAACACCTCAGCCCGAAACCGCTCCAGATTACCATCTTCGACCCGCATTGGATTGTAGGCAGTATATACCATGTGCGCAAAAGCAGCCATCAGCGGCGTGGCCCGTACATCAATAAACCAGCTATTATGCTGCTCCTCAAACAAATATAACGCCAGCAAAAAATCACCACCCGGCGAGCGTACAATACCTACGTCGCCGTGCATGTCCTCAACCCACCCACTCTTATGTTCCACCCGAACATCAGTGGGAAGACCGGCACGCATCCGAATCGTGTCACTCGTCTGGGCCAGCAGATCAAGCATATCCTGACAGCGCTGCGGCGAGAGTGCCTCCGGAAACCGTTCGAGCAATAGACCTGCACCCTGACGGCACTGTTCAATCCACAGAAACAGGCGGCTGATCTCAGCCGGTGTGGTACGCACCATCGGATCAGCCAGGGTATAGGGTGGACTACCCTCCTGCGCCGGGCCGTGCTTGATCGTCAGGCCCCGAATGCCGATCAGGTAGTCCGTTGCCTCATAGGGCATGTTCTGGTAGGTATGCGCCAAACCCAGATCGCGTAGCCACTCGTTCATCTTTTCCACACCCACCAGTGCTGCGTCAGTTCCTTCACTGCCAACCGTAGCCGCAAGCAGATCGTTGGCCGAAAGGTTGTTGCTCTCAACGATCATCTCGTGCGTCCACTGCTCTTGTTCAGCAGTAAATTCGGGCAGACTGATGTAGGCATAGAGCATGATAGGCACTTTCATAATGCTGGCTCCAGAGAAGACCGTATCTGGATTGTATGTCACCGTCGTGCCAGTTTCCAGGTCATACAGATACAGGCCCACAATGCCGCTCCACATCTCGGCCATTGCATTGACCTGTTCCTGAATCTGATCAAAACTGGCACGAACATCGTGCGTGTCAGCTTTTACAAGATCCAGGGTTATCTGCCGCGCTGCCTGGGATGACTGCAGCTGTTGGGTCACCTTTTGCAAAGCCGAATCTATGTCAAGCACCTGTCCAGGAATAACGATGAAACTGCGGGTGAGTCGCTCAGTAAAGGTGATAATATCCAGGCGAGAGGGCACATACACTTCTTCGGCCAATGCCAGAAGCTGTGCCTGGAGTTGCGCCGGGTCAAACTGCACATCCAGCGGCACATTGACCGGAGCGGACTGTGCTGCCTGGTGGGTCGCCTCAGTCAGCATATCGTCCACTGGCACATGCAAATCAATCGTGACTGGATCAAGGATGCGTTGAGCATTACCAGCACGAATGGTCAACGGTCGCTCTAGAGTGGCCAGCTCTGTGCGCACCAGCTCAGCGGCAGCCGCCAGTGTCATACCACTGACATCAACGCCTGCAATGTGCGCATCAGCGGCGAAGGTGGAGTCAGCCGTAAACGCAACGGTTGGTGATCCTTCAGGTGTACGGGTGTTGATGATCTCGTCCGCCGCTATTTCACAGGCAGCCAGCACACCCAGACAGATCGCGCAGATAACGACAATATGGCGAAAAAACGGCATAGAGATGCTTTCCTCAAACAGGTTTCAATCGTCCGGTTCCAGGTAAAAACGCAACGGATAGCCTGCTTCACGCGCCAGCGTATGGGCGGCATACACACGCTCCTGGGCTTCCCGAAAAGGCAGCGTAGCGACCAGAGCGTGGCCTTCGTGATGGGCCTGCAACATCACATTGACCGCCCGATCAAGATCCAGGGCAAAAATCTGACACAGCACCATCACCACAAAATCCATTGGAGTCACATCGTCATTCTCAATAATCACTCGATAGGGTTTTTCCAGCTCGATATCAGTCACAACCTGGTAGGTTGTTTGCGGGATGGTGCGTATAGGTGTCTCTGGTGTTAACATAGCCCTATTCCTTATAAACGATCTGGAACGACCGAATGAGACTGGTACCAGATTCATCATATGTAGCACGAGTTACACGGTGGTATGGCCAGCTTGCCTTTTCACCAGCAGCAATGGGAAGTTGGAACGCTCGAACGTTCCGACGCTGGAACGTACCGCTCTACCGAAGGCAAAAAAGACGTTTCAAGTGATCGACCACGTACCGTGTGTATGTGACAGAACCTTCAAATATATGCGATCCAGGCTTATCAAGATACAAGCTCATCAAGTAGTATAGCATGCTTCTACCAGATTGCAGAATGGGGCAAGATCCGGAACTGTTCACACCTGGTGTCACGCATTGTACACGATTCGTCGTCTATGCCAACCTTACGGGTATGACCTCTATGCTTGCACGCACATCACCCACCAACGCACCGGAGCCTTCAAATCTCTCTCGTGCATCAGAAACTATAGTTGTGCACACGATCGCCCGCAGCTTCAGCCACCAGGCGTGTGCGGGAGCATACAAGACGTTTCATCGCACCTCCCCACAATCTCACCCATATAATCCGGTACGGCCCATTGTGTTATACTACAAGGATATACTTTCAGAGGGTACCTGTTCAGGTGACCTGGTGAGGCATAGCCCCCCAGGGATTTCTTGTTCGGCCTTTTGTGGAACTGTGCCCCAGCAGAATCAGAACGAACAAAGAGGTTTGTGGGAGCCTGTAGCTCCCGCAACCCCCCGCTGTCGCGGATGTTCGCCTGAACGGGTACTTCAGAGAATTCTGCAATTGAGGAGCGCATATGCGCGCAACGATTATTTACAACCCGGTAGCCGGTCAGTCCGACGCATTAGTATGGGAATTACAGGCAGCCGCCAGAGTCTGGATTGAACATGGATGGACAGTAGAGCAGTATCCAACACAGGGGCCTGGCGATGGTACGCATCTAGCACGGATAGCAGCCGCGCGTTATGACGATGTAGTCATCGCTGCTGGTGGTGATGGCACGATCAATGAGGTGGTGAACGGTCTGGCCGGGACAAAGACGGCACTGGGCACACTACCATTGGGCACCATGAATGTCTGGGTGCGTGAATTGGGCTTGCCTTTGCAGCCACGGGCCGCCGCTACCGCGTTGCTGGCGTCGCAAGTACGTACCATTGATCTGGGACGAGCCAATGACCGTTATTTTTTGCTGATGGCCGGGATCGGGTTGGATGCCGCCATTACCGCCGAGGTACGTACAGAAGAGAAACGCCGACTGGGAGCGCTGGCCTATGTGTTACGCGGAATAGAAATCGCACTGCGGATTCGCGGCACACGCACGCGCCTGGTACTCGATGGTAAAGTAGTCAAAGGGCGTGTATTGATGATCGTGGTGGGGAATAGTCAGCTTTATGGCGGCCTGGTAAAAATTACCCATCGTGCCTGTATTGATGACGGGTTGCTCGATGTGTGTGTGATCAAAGGGAACAACTTCGGCAGCGCAGTGTACCACCTGATTTCGATCATGAGTCGACGCTACAGCCATAATCCCGAAATTGCATATTATCGTGCTCGTACCATCCAGGTTACCTCCCGCCCGGCCCTGCCCGTCCAGGTGGATGGGGATAGTATTGGCACCACACCAATGACATTTGCGGTTGCACCAGCCGCACTCCGCGCCTTGATGCCTGAACGCTTACCTGATGACCTGGTGCAACGCAGTAACGAGGTTCCCCAGGCTACGACCGTGCGCAGTTTACAACACCTGATCACATCTTTGTACCGACGGTGGTAAAATGGACAGGTGGTATTGACAGTTCCATTGCGTATCCCGGTACAGCCTGGAGCCATACAAATACTATGCAGTACCAACAACGTTTTTTTCGGTCATTCTGTTCTTTAACGAGTCAGAACATATGAACCACGAGCCTCAACTATTAGCCCGTTTGGAACCACGCAGGGCACAAAGGTGTCGTTTTGGTATATGGATCAACACAGCGGCAGTATGGCTACCGCACTCGATAGAAGATCTGTGCAGACGAGTTCTCAGCAAAAGTGTTCCAGGATTTGTTGGTGGGCCTCGCTGCCTGCTCTTGCTCCTGCTCATGCTGTTCCTGCTCCCCCTGCTAACAGCCTGTACGAACGAGAAGGTGCGGGACAGAGCCATAGCACCAGATGAGGGGGCGGCTGTGCCAGCCACAGATACCGTTCCGGCGACTGTGCGCGGCGAAGAATTACCCGGGCGGCTCCTATTTGTTCAGCAGGGACGTATCTGGTTGTGGAAAGGACGTGAGGCGCGACCATTGTTGGGAGACGGCACGCTATGGCAACCCACCTGGTCACCAGATGGCACGCGCATTGCCTATGTGCAGCGCGGCGAAAGCTATAGTAATGTGTTGATCGCTGATGCACAGGGCCAGCATCTGGCAAAGCTGACGACAAATGAGTCCTACCTGACCTCACACAGCCACGAACGGATCTATGACAGTCAGTGGGCATTTTATCCCACCTGGTCACCCGACAGTATGCGGGTCGTTATGGCAGCCCAATATGGCCCGCCCTATGGTTCGCCAGCCGTTGAGCATAACCTGGCACTCTATGCGGTGCCGGTAGCAGGTGGCGCACGCCAGCTATTGTACGCAGATGAGAACGCCCATTGTGGGCCAATGGCCTATGCCCCCGACAGCTCGACGCTGGTGTATGTTCGTGCTGGAACCAGTATGCAAGGTCAGCAACAACTGTATCGTCTCTCGATAAGCAGCGGCGCTACTGCACCCTTCCCCGGTGTTCCGACTCCCAGCTATGATCCCGCCTTTATGCCTGGCGGCGAGTGGCTGGCTTTTGCCGCCGTTGTCGACTCGCAGACCGACATCTGGGCCTTACCCGGTCGAGCAGCGTCGGGAACCAATCCCACACCTGTGCGCCTGACCAGGATGGGCAAAGCACGTGCGCCAGCTTTTGCTCCCGATGGCCGCTCGCTCGCGTTCCTGGCAATCCCTGAAGGTAAGAGCGGCTTTGAGTTATGGGTTGCCAACCTGCAACCAGGCGAGAATGGCACCTTACGTGCAAGCGAACCCCGACAGATCACCCACGATATGCACCTTGACGCCGACTCTGGCCTCTCGTGGACACGTTAAGGTGTTCGAGATATGTTTCAGCGGACATACTGGCTGTGTTCGTGCGTTCTGACGACATTCGTCATTCTGGCGTTCTTAACCGCACCGATAACCTATCTCCGAACCTCATCTCACGCCTCACGCTACCGCAATCGCTACCTCACGTGAACGATCGCGCACCGCCTCGGCGATGGCAATCCAGTCATCGATCGTGGTAGGACGGGGTTGCAGACTACCAAGGTAACGCTGCACATCGTTCCACTCCGTACCCCCAATGATGTCTCCATAACGGGCAAAGAAGCGCCGCTCGGCCTCTGCCGCATCTCTGGGCGGATTCGCCAGCGGTGGACGTGTTGCCGGAGCCGGGTGCTGACCATTGCTATGCGCGGCGTTAGCGCCGACAGCGTCGTCTATAGGTTCAGTAACAGATTCAGCGACGGCATCGCTCGTAGCGGCCTTCGACCCCTTGCGCGAGCGCGCCGGTTGTTGCGCCAGATCAGGATACAGTGTGGCAATCACTGCCGGATAGCGCTGATCGAGTTTGAGATGCGCTGGTCGTGGTGGCTTGATGATCGGCACCATCGTTCGCTCATCTTCTTCGCGCTCCACCAGCATGATCGCGTCAGCTTCGTAGGCAATCTGCTCATCGGCCAGGACACGCAGGCCTTCATCAAGCAAGTCTCCTTCATGCGCACGATATTTACGGGCCAGATGCCCAATTATAATCACATGAAACCCGGCCTGTTTCAGTTCGGTCAGGCCCGTGTATACGGTTTGCATATTACGGTTGACCGAGGCATGTTCATCGTAGTCAATTATTGTTTTGCGGTTAATCTCATTACCGGCACGTTGTTGTGCATAGGCACGCATGGCTTGAAAGACTTTGGAAATCGAGTCCAGCAACACTGCATCGCCGGGTTTTCCCTGCTCCTGAATCTCGACCATGGCCTGCGTCAACGCCCGCAGTGAGAGTGTCTGCACGACCTGGATGCGGCGGTGAATACCGGGTTTGCCCTGGAGATTTTGTGCCGCTCCCTCGGTATCCAGAACCCATAGCGTACCACCGCGCCGCGCACTGGCGGCCAGATGCGACTTACCCGCACCCGCTCGCCCGGTCAAAATATATAAACTGCCGGTTTGTAATTCATCTAAACGCTGAAACATCATAGCTTCTCCCTGGTGGTAGACTACCGTCGTGTTCTTCGAGTTATAAAGATACATGTCACCCTGATTATAGCACACAAGTTCTGTATTGTAAAGAGCGCTCAGGGTACCTTTTCCTGGCGAAACAGGTGGTATGCTTCTTTGAAAGTCTCGGCCGACGCCGAGACCCTGTTGCTATGACACACTCGTTCCTGCATTGGTGGTACGTAGAAGGTAGCACGGTGGGCATCATATACCTCGGCTCATTGATATGACTTACATGATGGTTAACCGCTGTTTTTGACCTGGGACAGCATAGCTGTCGCACTCCATACCCGACCTGTTTTTTCAAACCTTATGCCACCGATCCGCTTGACCAGAACTGACGATAATGGTATCCTCACTGCACTTTGATACACCGGATGAAATAAGGATGTGAAACCTCTGGGCATAGGGTAACGTATATATGAGGTAAAGCTACCATCATGTTGATAGCGTAATTACACACATACCTGTTATTCCAGGTATAGACACACAAAGGAGACATTATGCCGGGTCGTATCATATCTTCTGAAGCCCGTCTAAAACGCCTGTATCAACGTCGTATTGATCGGCTCCGCTTGATCCGAGCCTATTTTTATGATGTATGGATGGTGATTCAGGAGGCAAAGATCCCACTGATTGGCTTTCTACTCCTGACCGCTATCAATTCAACCTACCTGGCCTGGTTTTATGTGTCGATTGATGATGCAGGCGAAGTAACCGGCTCGATCTGTGGCGCTTTTCCGGCGCTTACCTGGTCATGTTTTCTACGCTCCCTCTTTGAAACCATCCGTACCTATGTCTTTGAGATCAACCTGGAGTGGCCTGAAGACGGTGTCGGTCAGGCCCTCTTTTTTATCACCCCCATCCTGGGAGTTGCACTGATCTTTCAAGGCGTGATCGACTTTGGGCGATTTCTGCTCGATAAAGGCAGTCGACGCGAGGGCTGGCAAATCTCGCTGGCGAGTACCTACGAGAAACACATTATCATTTGTGGCCTAGGGCGCGTTGCCTATCGCGTAATGTTACAACTGATCGAAAGTGGCCATGATGTGATTGTGGTCGAACAGGACTGGAACCGTGACTTTGTGCGGGATGCGCTCAAACTGCATGTACCGGTGATCCATGGCGATGCACGCGACTCTGATATTCTTAAGCAGGCGGGCCTGTTACGTGCTTCGGCGTTGATCACTGGTACCAGCAATGACCTGCTGAACATTGAAATTGCCCTGGTTGCTCGCTACAGTCGCCCCGATATTAAAGTGGTTTTACGTATTTTTAATGAAGAACTGGATACCAACCTGGAACGCAGCTTTGGTTCCAACACAGCCTTCAGTTCATCCGGGCTGGCGGCACCCACCCTGGCAGCTGCCGCTGTCAGTCGGGATATTATCCATGTGCTGCCGTTAACCAGCGGCTTGCTCGGTATTTCGCAAGTGACAATTGCCCAGAACAGTCGCTTAGAAGGCTTCCCGCGCGGCATCGAGGAGAAATACAAAGTGCGTGTCCTCCAGCTTTTCGATACCCGCCTTATGCAATGGATCTGGCCCAATGCTGGCGATCGCTTGATGGGCGGCGATCAGGTGCTGTTGATGGGCACCCTGGATGCACTGGAAAAAGCACGTACCGAGAACCACACCGGAAGCAAGCTGGCGTTTCTTAAGCCCAAACAGATGCAGCGCCCCACCGCTCTGTTCAACACAGTTATTGTCTGTGGTCTGGGGAAAGTTGGCTATCGGATTGTAAAAGAGTTATACCGCCTGCAGCCCCGGCCACGCATCGTGGTGGTATGTGACGAGGAAACCAGAGGCCTGTTTGTAGAGGAAGTGCTTGCCCTGGGCATCCAGGTCGAGCGGGGTGATGCCCGTAGCCCCGATGTGCTGTTAAAGGCTGGCCTGGGACGGGCTTATTCGATTGCCGCCGTCACCAGCAACAATTTGATTAATATGCAGATCGGGCTAACGGCACGGCGCTTGCGCGAGGATGTGCACTTGGTCTTGCGCGTGTTTAGCGACGCGCTGGCTGAGCAGCTCGAGGGACTGTTTGGAAACCATATTGCCTTCAGCACTTCCGCCCTGGCCGCGCCTTCGCTGGCCGCAGCAGCTGTGGCTAACAATATTCGTTATGCGATCAATATCGATAAACAGCTGCTCTCAACGGTAACACTGGCTATTCAAGCTGACGATCAGTTTGTGGGCAAAACTGTCGAGCAAATTTTCAAGCAGTCAAAGGCCGTCGTCGTCGCTCTTCAGCGGGATGCAACGGCAGAATTGTTGCCATCCTCAACGCTCCGGCTACAGGCTGGCGACAAGGTAGACGTTTTGATTGATGTCCATCAGCTTGGGCAATTACCGGCACATCATATCCAGCCATCGAGAGTAGCAGTCGAGACTGTGCTGGCCACCGATTATACCCAGCGGCTGAATGAACTGGACGATGAGAGCCTGCTGCAAGCCCTGTATGCTGAAGAACTGGAATCCAATCCTGAACACCTGCAAGCCTTCCGTCAGCGCTGGCAGGTATTGACAGAACAGCGCCGATCAATGGAAAAGCGCCGATCAACAGTAGCGGTCGAAAAACAGGATCTTGTGGGTCAGGAAAATCAATCTTCCATGCGGATAGACGGAGAGAATCATCACAACCAGGAGAAATAGGAAAGCATGACCGAACAGACATCATTGCTGGCCCGTATTCTGGAGCATAAACGCGCAGAGGTCGCACGGCAGCAGATCAAGATACCACTCGAACAACTGCGCAGCAGTATGACCGCTGCACCACCAGTACGCGATTTCGCCGCCGCCTTGCGTAATCCACAGCGCGTCGCGCTGATTGCCGAGGTAAAAAAGGCCTCTCCCAGTCGAGGGGTGTTCCTGGAACATTTCGACCATCTGGCAATTGCCCGCACCTATCTGGCCCATGGCGCGGCAGCACTCTCGGTGCTGACCGATATGCGCTTTTTCCAGGGCAGCCTGAAGTATCTCGAAGGTATACGACAGTTGCAGGAACAGCCATCAACGCGCACTACGGCTCCGCTGCTACGCAAAGACTTTATTCTCGATCCCTACCAGGTGTATGAGGCCCGTGTCTATGGGGCGGATGCTTTACTGCTGATTGTGGCCGCGTTGGATGATACGACCCTCCACAACCTATTGGAGTTGACCCATACACTGGGTATGCAAGCGCTGGTTGAGGTACATACGGTGGATGAACTGGAGCGGGCGCTGCGGGCAGGGGCCCGGATTGTGGGTATCAACAATCGTAACTTGAATACCTTTGAGACAGATCTGGCGATCACTGAACAACTGGTTGCCCATCTGCCAACCAGGATCAACCGACCAGTGTTGGTCAGTGAGAGTGGTATCTATACCGCAGCGGATGTTGCCCGACTACGGGCCTGTGGCGTCGATGCCGTCCTGGTAGGCGAAGCCCTCGTCACGGCCGATGATATTGGGGCACGGGTGCGCGAACTGGCAGGTGTACAATAAACATATGTACAGGCTGGTATGAGGATAGCACATCATGCTGCTCCAACGCAGCGCGAAAGCTCATAGCACGATGCGTCATCAACAACGATGGTTCATCATTGGAACCATACTCTTCATTAGCGTCATGATCCTGTTGGGTCAATTATTGCAAGCCCTGGGTGTCCAGTCCACAGTAGCACTGACCGCAACAACCACCCTGATAACCATAGCATTGGTCGTACTGGCGAGTGTTATCACGCAAAACCAGCGCACACGAGCCATCATCCAACGTATGGCAGCGGGTGAACATTGGACGCACTGGCATTACCCGGCCGGCGAGTGGCGTAATCTGGCTGCACATAGCGCTGTGCGCTCCTATAATACTGACCCCGAAGCAACGCTGCCAGCGCTGGGACGATCGGTGATACTCTATACTGTCAGTGCCAGCGCGATCGGCTACCTTATTGGTATGCTAAACAATCCACCACTGCAGGCAGTGCAGGTGGGCCTGATTATGGGCAGTGTTGTGCTGGTTTTGAGCCTGCTCTTTGCTATGCACACCTATCGGCGTGCGCACGAATTACCATCCGACGCGGCGGTTGATGTGTATATCGGACCGCTGGGCATCTGTCTGCCCGAACGCCATATCGCGCTTGTTGATGCCTATACCTCGCTGACGCACGCTTCGGTACAGGCAGGAGAACCAGCCCTGTTGCTCCTGGAAACGCGGTTCAGTAGCGTCCTGAGCCATGCTGCGCCGCAGAAGCTTGTCATTCCTGTCCCGCCTGGTCAGGAACAGGTGGCCCGGATACTGGCCGAACGTCTGCAAGCGAAGTTTGTATTGCACTAATACGCCAACGAAACTTCATCGTGATGACCAGAGTACGGGCCTGCGGCCACCGCGCACGTTCTCGATGGGTTCGGAAGGACGAAGCCGCGCCGCGCCTTCCGCATCAGGAAATGGCTCGTTGTAGTCCTGAGAGGTTTTCCATTGGGCTCCTACCCTTCAATCGTTGAATAAAAAACCGTATCATAGAAAAGTGTCCCCAACCTGCATCAGTATCATCATGGGCGATATACGTCCATATTGCCCTAGAAATGGGAATGAACACAGTCTCGTCCTCCCGATCGGAACCGTTACTCGGGTTTTATGGATCCTTGACAGCGACACACCTTTCGGCTACAATCAATAAGGTAAACATACGGCTATCAGTGTTGCACCTCAGTATAGTAAGCCAACGTAGCTCAGTTGGTAGAGCAGCTGTTTCGTAAACAGCAGGTCCGGGGTTCGAGCCCCCGCGTTGGCTCCATGTCTGGACGTATGAAACCGGCGCTTCGGGGTTGTCCCGTTGCGCCGGTTTTCTATGCTGGCTACAAATGCCACCGACGAAACGGCCGCAGCATTGCCATGCGAGGAGGTTTCTGTGTCTCGAATCGAAATGCAGCTCAACCATTATGCCAGTGAAGCTGTATTGCTTGAGGGACTACGGACGGGTGATCCCGATGCCTGTACCTATCTGGTCAAGCGGTTTTCAGGACTGGTCTACAGTCGTGCCCTCGGTATGTTGCACGATCCAGACGAGGCCGAGGGAATTTTGCAGTCAACATTTATCAAAGTCTGCAATAAGGTGCAGTTCTTCGAGGGGCGCAGTGAGTTGGGTACCTGGATTTATCGCATTGCCACCAATGAAGTGCTGATGGCACTACGCCAGCGCAAGATCTGGACAACGTCAATAGATTCTCTTGACGAGAGCCTGCCTTCTGTTGATACCCCGTTGCATCTCTGTAGTAGATCAATCGATCCAGCACACATTGTCCTGGATACAGAGATTCGTGCCCAGTTAGCAGCAGCATTACAGGCGCTGCCCGAAAGTCTGCGGATTGTCTTTATGTTGCGTGAGATGCACGGCTTGAGTACCACGGAGACAGCGCAACGGTTAGGCCTGGGTGAGAGCGCAGTCAAAGTACGCTTGCATCGGGCACGGTTGCGGTTGCGTGAACTCCTGGCAGATTATTTTGGTGTTTATGGCGAAAGAGTATAATGTCATCGTGCATTCTTACATAACGTGTCGTTGTATGATAGTATGAAACCGTCTCTGTCATCGTTCAGGTGGGGTGCTCAGGAGGGGTGTTGTCCCTCGGCGAGGCTCCTCGTTTCGGCCCGTTCAAAACGGGCCGAAACAACGGTGGGGCGGGGGCCTGCGGCCCCCGCCCCGGCTGGCGCAGGTACCACCTGAACGGTTAGACGTCTGTCGCTGGTATATCCGTACCCAATGAACATAGTGCCAGTTACGAGCGATACCATAGTTCGCAACTGGCGTGTGTAATTCTCAGCTATAACGTTTACTTATAATCTAGTTGGGTTTCGGAGCGTATTCTTTACGCTATTCTAACACTCAAGTCAGTATGTGTATACCTGAATTAGATGGTATGAAAGCCATGAATGTGGCTAAACGTAGTATATAAATCTGTACACAGCAACAGGGCATGAGTGTGGAATCGAAGCCTGATTAATTTTTTTTCAACATTTGATCCCCAAAACTCCGTGAAGCATGGTATACTTTCGGAAAATCACCAACGTATGACATCTGCGACCCCACATCAGTAGCATCCACTTTCCGCGGTGTGTTCGTCAGAGCCTCTTTCGCTCAGGAGGATTTGTACGTTGTGACGTGCGAGTGATGGCTAGCTCCCAGGCAATGCCATGGCGCGGATCGTCTTGAGAATCGAAACTACGTTTTATTTGGAATAGTGAACTGAATAACGACACCTGTATTCAGTCACTGCAAGTGCTGCCACGTATGCGCGTGGGCAGGGGAGTGTCCTGATGCTTGTCAATTTGTTTGTTGGAAACCTGCCATGGAGTGTGAATGATGCCGATCTTGAGGAGATTTTCAGTCCTCATGGTCGCGTTCAAAGTGCCCGTGTTATCAATGACCGTGATACTGGCCGCTCGAGGGGCTTCGGCTTTGTCGAAATTGATGTAGATGACATTGCGGCGGTTATTAAAGCCACCAACGGGCGTGAGATTGATGGTCGACCATTGCGGGTGAATGAGGCTGAAAATAAAGCCGGCAGTGGCGGATCGCGCCGCCCTAACCGCTCGCGTGGCGGCGATCGCTATAGTTAGGTTCGGTTATTCCTGGCTGTACAACACCGGAGTAGGTACACCATCGCAATCGCTTTTATCCACCCAGTTTCTGGTACAATGTTTACGCTGTGATACGCGTGATATATATAGTACCTTGCTGGTCTTTTTTATTTAAAGTTGTGTAGTTAACATTACGTTTGTCAGAGCTACCCGTGCCGGGTGGCTCTTTTTTCGTTTTGTTATATTAGTATGAAAGATGTATGCATACTGATCTGATTCTGACTTCTCTACGTATAAGAAAATCTGGTGGTTCTGGTTGCCCTCGTATGAGCAACGTCGATGCGGTGTCCCACCACACCTGTAGAGATCCCGATCACAACTGCGATTCTCAGCTTTCATACTGCAACGCGATGATTGTACCGCCGAGAGTCTGAACCTGGCTATGATGCACCTCCTGCCTATTTCCGCCAATTCATACCGTAGATATCATTTTCTCGATAGAATTATAGACAAGATATATATTTCTTAATCTAAACTTAACATATATTTGCTGTGTCCTTAACAGAAAGAGGTTAAAGTAGAAACAGTAGTAGATCCCTCAGAGGGCAGGTTTTACTCGTATCTATGCCATGGTAGGTTTCACCATGGCTATATGTGTGTCTGTAAGGAGGTGCCCTTCAAACCAAACAGGTCTTACCCAAAACAGGTCTTAATCTGTCTGTGTCTTTATAAGCTAAGTAATAGAAAACAAGGAGTAACCCTGTATGTTTCGTGTTGCACGACGTCATGCAGCTTTTGTGCTGCTCGTAGTCTTGATTATTCCGATGCTTGCCGCCTGTGGTGGCGGTGCAGCTACAGAACCAACTCCAACCGCGACTGCACAGGAGGAGCCAACCGCAGTCGCGGGAGCGCCAACCGAAGCGCCAACCGAAACCCCAACCAGACCAGCAGCTACGCCAACGACGGCCGCAACTGCCACACCGGGTGATACTACCGGAGATGTTAAGTTGCCGGAAGTCGATCCGGCAACGGTCAGCGGGGACATTATTATTGCCGGCAGCTCGACGGTGTTTCCATTGACCGAGGCGGTCGCCGACATTTTCCGCGAAGAGGGCTACACGGGCCAGATCTCCATTGCCGAAATCGGCACGGGGGCCGGGTTTGAACGCTTCTGTGTGGCCGCCGAAACGGATATCGCGAATGCCAGCCGTCCGATCAAAGACACAGAGCGCCAGGCGTGTATCGACAACAAGCGTGAGCCGATTGAGTTCCGGGTCGGTACCGACGCCCTGGCGGTCGTGGTGCATCCCGACAATGACTGGGTCGATGATGTGACCCTGGAAGAGCTGGCAATGCTGTTTAGCGACGACGGGGCACCGCGCCTGTGGTCAGATGTGAACCCGGACTGGCCGAGTGAGCCGGTCATTCGTTATAGCCCTGGAACAGACAGTGGCACGTTTGACTACTTCATTGAAGAGGTATTTGAGAAGAATACCGAGCCGTTGCTGACATCAGACAACGTGCAGTTGAGTGAGGACGATAACGTGCTGGTGCAGGGCGTGCTCGGTGACCGGTACTCGATTGGCTACTTTGGGTATGCCTACTACACCGAAAACCCTGGGCTGAAAATCTTAAGTATTGAGGGCGTGGAACCGACTGAGCAGACCGCAGAGGACTTCTCTTATCCGCTGGCGCGTCCGCTGTTCATCTACTCGGCCCAGCCGATTATGCAAGAAAAACCGCAGGTGGCCGCGTTCATCAACTACTACTTGACGAACGTGAATGAGGTCATTCAGGACGTGGGCTACTTCCCCGCCAGTGCCAGGGCCCTCAACACTGCACGCCAGAACTGGCTCGATGCTATGGGTATGTAATGCAGTTTCACGTTGTTGATCAATGAATGATCAACGCGGTTGTCTTCGGCAGGAGTTCAGGGTTATCTGAACTCCTGGTTGTGCTCTCGGTAACATCTGGATGTACGCCCGTGAATTTACCAACAAATATAACATCTTGTTTTGATATCGAGTTGCTTCTGTGTCAATAACAAGACGTATGCAGTAGTTTTCTCCGTCTGCCTTTTCGCCTTCGGCAGAAGGGCACTTTTTTCTGTTTTTGACGTTATCCTTTCGGCTGATCTCAGGGGAACCTCGACGAAAAAGACGTTATGTTTAAGCAACCGCGTCACGTTCTATAAGTAACACCTATCACTCCTGAACTACCGATTTAGAGGGACAATAAAAGATTGAATAGTTATGTTATACTGTTACAGCGTACTCTTTTTTCCGCTTAACAGATTTAGTAAAACCTTAATGGAGGAAAAAACAATGGCAAATCAGGCCAGAGTAGGTGTAGAAGGACGTAGCACCGCTATATCTGGCGTAAGTGGTGAGACGTTAAATCTTCGTAAGCGATCACGCCCTGGTGAAAAGTTTATTCAGGGTCTTCTTTTTGTGTGTGGTATTATTTCGATCTTTACTACCACAGGTATTGTATATGTATTGCTAACTGAGTCATGGCGCTTTTTTGGGAGCCCGGAAGTGAGCATTATCGAGTTTCTGACATCTACCACCTGGCAGCCGCGTATTGGCGCATTTGGGATCTGGCCGCTGTTAAACTCAACGCTTATGACCAGTTTTATTGCCATGGTGGTCGCTACGCCACTGGGATTGGGATCTGCTATTTATCTGAGTGAGTACGCTACTCCACGCATACGCAGCATACTCAAGCCCGTTCTGGAGGTACTGGCCGGCATTCCCACGGTGGTCTATGGTTACTTTGCGATCAGCTTTATGACACCTTTGCTACGGGCTATTTTCGGGACGGGGACAGTGCAGATCTATAATACTGGTTCGGCCGGCCTGGTGATGGGCATTATGATCTTGCCATTGATCAGTTCAATGAGCGAGGATGCCTTAAGCGCAGTGCCGCGTTCGTTGCGTGAAGGCGCGTATGGGTTGGGCGCAACACGCCTGGAAACGGCATTAAGGATCGTTGTACCCTCGGCTTTTTCCGGTATTATTGCCGCCTTTATTATTGGTATCTCACGTGCTGTAGGTGAGACGATGATCGTTGCCATTGCCGCTGGTGCCGGGCCACGCTTTACCTTTAACCCATTCGAGGCCGCTGAAACGATGACCGGTCATATTGCGCGAATCAGCAGTGGTGACCTCGGCTTTGATACGATTGACTATAACAGTATTTTTGCAATCGGATTGACGCTGTTCATTATGACGCTGGGCTTGAATATTCTCAGCGGGTATGTCGTACGGCGCTTCCGGGAGGTGTATGAATAATGAGAGCAGAACCGATACAGCCGTTTACCCGACGGTTGCCCTATGGTGAGGACTTCAAGCGTAATATTGCCAGGCGCCGCTTCATTGGTCATATCTGGCGCTACATGTTTTTCTCCTCGCTGATTATTGGCATGATCGCGCTGGTGACATTGCTGGGAACGATTGTGAATCGTGCTTTCGGAACAATCGCAGTCCAGGAACGGGTTAATCCAGCTACACTTTCAGAGCAACCACTTGAAGAACTATCACAGGAGGAATTGCTGGCAATAGCACAGGCGAATCTTTCAGGCAATGTACGCCGTCGCCTGGATCGGGAAGAACCGCTAGAGCAACGCAGCGCGGCGGAATTGCTCCAGGTTATTGAAGAATTTGTCTTGCAACGTGAGGTCGTGAAAAGTTGGACACTGTCTGAGACGCTGTTCAATTATAGCCATATTGAGGCCGAGGCTGCCGAACAGTTCCCTAATGCACGCCTGGAGTTTAAATCGTGGGTCAGTTGGGACTTTGTGGTAAGGCCTATGTCACGCACACCGGCACTGGCCGGGATTCGCACGGCGTTGCTCGGTTCGACGTGGATGATACTGATAACGATGCTGATCGCTTTTCCGATCGGTGTTGGTGCGGCGATTTACCTGGAAGAGTATGCTCGTGACAACCTGGTCAACCGTATTATTCAGACCAATATTAATAATCTGGCGGGGGTACCCTCAATTATCTATGGAATGCTTGGTCTGGCTATCTTTGTACGTAACCTGGAATATCTTACGAGCGGGCGGTTTATGGGTGAAGGCATGGGTGCCGCCAATGGTCGCACATTGATCTCGGCCGCGATGACGATGGCCTTGCTCATCCTGCCGCTGATTATTATCAATGCCCAGGAAGCGATTCGGGCCGTGCCGAACTCATTGCGTCAGGCCAGTTATGGGTTGGGAGCGACGAAGTGGCAAACGATCTGGAATCATGTACTACCAGTGGCCCTACCAGGTATTCTTACCGGCACGATTCTGGGGATGTCACGGGCTGTAGGTGAGACAGCACCATTGATAGTGATCGGTGCTGCCACCTATATTGTCACTGATCCGTCCGGGCCATTTTCCAGTTTTACCGCCCTGCCCATCCAGATTTACAACTGGACATCGCGTCCGCAGGATCAGTTTCGTGATATTGCGGGTGCAGGGATTGTGGTGTTGTTGATCTTGCTGTTATCACTGAATGCAGCAGCTATCCTACTGCGTAATCGTTTTCAGAGGAGTCTCTAATGAAAATTATGAGTGATCCCGATCCATCGAACCGGAATGCTATTGAAACACGGGCGATGAGTGTCTACTATGGAGCCTTTCGCGCCGTGAAGGAAGTGAGCTTCTCGATTGAAAGCCAGAAGATCACAGCATTGATCGGCCCTTCGGGATGTGGCAAGAGTACGGTGTTACGTTCCTTCAATCGCATGAACGATCTGATTCCGGTGGCACGTACCGAAGGCGAAGTCATCTTCCACGGGCAGAACCTGTATGGCCCTGATGTGGACGCAGTGGAGGTACGCCGCCGAATCGGAATGGTCTTCCAGAAGCCAAATCCCTTTCCCAAGTCGATCTATGAGAATATTGCCTTTGGCCCCCGTATTAATGGCTGGAAGGGCACGAAGGCCGAGATGGACGATCTGGTGGAGCAGTCGCTGCGTGGTGCAGCGTTATGGGACGAGGTCAAGGATAAACTGAAAGAAAGTGGCCTCTCGCTGTCGGGTGGGCAGCAACAGCGTCTGTGTATTGCGCGGGCACTGGCGGTCGAGCCTGAAGTGATTTTGATGGACGAGCCGTGTTCAGCGCTTGACCCGATCTCGACGTTGAAGATTGAGGAGTTGATGTTTGAGTTGCGTCGTCAGTACACAATTATTATTGTGACGCACAATATGCAGCAGGCGGCGCGTGCCTCAGACTATACGGCATTCTTCCTGATGGACGAGGATCGAGCGGGAATGTTGGTAGAGTATGGCCCTACCGATCAGATCTTTAAAGATCCAAAAGACGAGCGCACCGAGCAGTATATCAGCGGGCGCTTCGGCTAATTGTAGTTTGTGGTATGTGGGGCGCGAAGCCTGGTTTTAACCCAAAACTGCGAAGTTATGAAATCCGTCAGTCAAACCCCGGTGGCAGCCCTAAGGCACTGCCCTTATTGATGTGGCATAGTAAACGCGGCTTCCAGGCTGAAGCCTGGATGGAGCCTGGTCAGGCTCATACTACAACGAGACATCACCTGGGGGAGGAAGGCGCGACGCGGCCTCGCTCCTCCGAAACTACTGTATCTGATGCGGCGCGGTCTCACCCCATCAGAAAGGGAACATGCGCGGGGCCTGCGGCCCTTACACCCCTGTCGCATAGAACGAAAATCTGGGTTCTGGTCTTCATCACTCATTCAGGACTGCTATACGCGGCCATCATTCATCAATGTCTGGCTCGTGCCCGGCAGGTCAGCGTCAGGAACGGGCGGTGTGGTGGGGATGGGCGTTGCTGGCGGTACTGGCGTAAAGCTGTCGGTCGGTCGGTCAAGTGGCGGGAGTGCTGGTGTGATGGCAGTTTCGGTCATGGTGGTAGACATTGTGGGAGCGACTATCGGGCCAGGGTACTGATCGGGCGGTGGTGGCGGTGATGGCGGTGGTGGCGGTGGTTCTGGCACAATTGACGGTGGTTCAGTGTCAGTGGTTTCAGTCGCAGGCGGCACCGGAGTGGCGGTGGCTTCGGGCGACGGTTCTGGCTCAACTACGGAAGTGTCGGTTGGTGTTGGGGAAATCGGTGGCTCGGTCGGTGGTGGCTCGGTCGGCAGCAATTCAGGTTCGGTCGTTATCAATGGTGGTTCGGTAACCATGGTGTCTGGGGGAATAATGACCGGAGGTGAAGCCGGCACGATTGTGGGCACTGGGGTCGGTGTGGTTGTTGCAATAGTTTGTGGTATTGGCGATGCCGGAGCTGGCGTGGCCGTTTCTGTGGGCGCTACGTCCAGTGGTGGTGGTACGACTTCTCCGCCCGGTATCGGTGCTGCAGGTGCATCGCCAGGCAGGGTGGCCGTTGGCAGCGTCACACTATTGGCATCGCTACTCCATCCACGCAGCAGCAGCGCCAGCAGCATCAGGAGCATAAAGCCGATGATCAGCAGCAGAATGGTGCGGTTCAGGGTATTGTTTCCTGGTTGCCGGGCCGATTGGCGGGCAGGATAGCGCACACTGCTGGCCGGGGGAGGGGCGGTGGGTACTGCTGGCGCTGCTGGCGGTGGTGGTACGGGTGGTATCGAGGAATGCCCCGATGGTTGGGCGACAGGCGCTGCTGCTACCAGCGGTGGTGGTGCAACGACAGGTGGGTGTGAGGCGGCTGTTGCCTGATCTTTGCCGAGCGAGATCGTTGGCTGGCCAGACGAGTCCGCAGGCTTAACCAGATCGGCGATTTGCTGGCTGGAAGCCAGCGGTATCCCGTGCTGGTGGGCTATGGCTTGCAGAGCCGCAACCATGGTGGCGCCATTGCTGTAGCGCAGGGCCGCATCCTTGGCCAGCGCTCGCATGAATACCAGATCGAGTTCGCCAGGGATGTGCGGTGCAATGCGGCTGGGCGGCGGTGGGGGTGTTTGTGCATGCGCAATGATCAACTGTGGCGTCGCTCCCGAAAACGGCACACGCCCGGTAATGATCTCATAGGCTACGACTCCCAGTGAGTAGAGATCGCTGCGGCCATCGACGCGGCTTGCTTGGGCCTGCTCAGGCGAAATATATTCCGGGGTACCCATAAAAACCCCCGTACGCGTCAGGCGCTCTGTATCCGCATCAGGCATCTGGGCGATGCCGAAATCGGTCAGCAATACCCGTCCATCCCGATCAATCAAGACATTGTGAGGTTTGACATCACGGTGAACCGCACCCCGGCTGTGGGCATAGTCAAGCGCCTGTGCCAGTGGATCGAGGATGCTGATGGCATAGCCCAACCCCAGGGCACCACGGTCTTCAAGAATGGCGTGTAACGAACGCCCATGCACGAACTCCATCGCAATAAAATGCAGGCCATCCTTCTCACCCACATCATAGATCGTCACAATCGCCGGATGGCGCAGATTGGCGGCCGTAATTGCTTCACGCTCAAAGCGACGGGCAAACTCTGGATCCATACCAAGTTGCGGTGCCAGCACCTTGATCGCCACCGGGCGTTGTAGCAGTGTGTCCACAGCGCGATACACGCGCGCCATGCCTCCCCGCCCGATTTCCTGTTGAATTTCATAGCGGCCAAGCCGTCGTCCGACTAGCTGTGTCAAGGTGCAGGACTCCTGATCCGTGACGATATAAGGCGAAAGTACTGTGGTATTTTTATCGTCGTGTATGGTATAATCGAGGATAACTATGGCGATTGTACCATATTGCTGGTCGGGTTTCAAAAGCTCCTGACCAACAAGTGCATAGTATTGCCTGTTCATTGGAATGGAGATGAGCCAGCCCCCTCGTTCGGGCTGATGAGCAGTTCGAAACGATGTTGCGTACGCTTCATCGACATAGGAACGCTGACCTGGAGGATCGTCCCTATGCAGCCCATCCCTGCACCAAGATTAACAATTAAATGTCAGGATGGCGACTATCGGGAGTTGGAGTGGGATAAGGCCGTACTCACGGTAGGTCGCGATGTTGCTAATGATCTGATAATCAATCATCGGCTGGCATCGCGTCGTCATGCGCGGTTTGAACAGGATGAAACAGGGTTTTATATTCGTGATGTAGGGAGTACCAATGGTACGTATGTGAATGGTGAGCGCATTGATGGGGTGCGACAACTCCATAATCAAGATCAGATCGTGATTGCCGACACGATTATTACGTTTCAAGATCCGGAGGCGACCGTCAAGGGGGTACTACCACCAGAGGTATTACAGGCTGCACGTGAGGAGTTGCGGGTTGATAGTCGCTCGAAAGAAATATTTATTAAAGGGCAGCCGCTCGATCCACCGCTGACCGTGAAGGAGTTCCAGTTACTGGAATTGCTGTATAATCGCAAGGGGCAGGTGGTCAGCAAGGAAGAAATTGCTCACACGGTGTGGGATTATGAAGTATTTGACTACAACGCCATTGATGCGCTAGTTTATCGTGTTCGGCAGCGAATCGAACCGGTGCCGACCAATCCGCGTTATCTGGTGACGCAGCGTGGTTTTGGCTATCGGTTGCTTACGACGCCAGATTGATCGAGCAGTCCTGCCTATGAGCCAGATAACATATACTGCGCCCAACCGACTGCGAGGCATCGTGGCTGTTCCCGGCGATAAATCCATCTCACATCGAGCCATCATTGTGAATGCGCTGGCGGCTGGTGAGGCGCAGATAACCCATTTTCTGACGGGTGCGGATTGTCTCAGCACCATCGCCTGCATGCAAGCCCTGGGTGTGCCAATAGAACGTCAGGATACGACCGTGCGGGTTACAGGCGTTGGCCGATACGGGTTGCAGGAAGCGGCCGATGTGCTGGACTGTGGCAATAGCGGTACGACGCTACGGTTGCTGGCTGGCTTGCTGGCCGGGCAGCCGTTTTTTAGTGTGTTGAGCGGTGATGCCTCGCTCCGTTCACGTCCACAACGACGGATTGTTGCGCCGCTACGCGGATTGGGTGCGCAGCTTGATGGGCGTATGGATGGTGATCGTGCGCCATTGGCGATCCGCGGCTCTCCTTTACACGGCGGTGTCTATGAGTTACCCGTTGCCAGCGCCCAGGTCAAGTCGGCACTGCTACTGGCCGCCCTTGGCGGCGATGCACCGCTGACCTTGAGCGGGCGGATTGACTCGCGGGATCATACCGAGCGCATGCTCATAGCGATGGGTATTGATCTGCAGATAACGGCCACGAGCATTACCCTGCATCCGCCCACGACAACGAATCAGTTGCAACCCCTGTCGCTGCGTGTGCCGGGCGATCCATCATCGGCCGCGTTCTGGTGGGTGGCAGCGGCCATACATCCCGATGCCGAGATTACGACAACCGGCGTCTGCCTGAACCCAGGGCGCATCGGAGCACTGGATGTACTGCGGGCGATGGGCGCACATATCTGGATCACAAACCAAGAGACAGCCGGCAGTGAGCCAGTCGGTGACGTAACGGTATGCTCGTCAGCTTTGCGTGGCACTCAGATCGATGGTGCGTTGATCCCACGCCTGATCGATGAGTTGCCCGTGCTGGCACTCGCGGCTGCAGGGGCATATGGTCATACTACGATCCGTGATGCGCAGGAGTTGCGGGCCAAAGAGACGGATCGGATTGCGACCGTGGCAGCGGGTTTGCAGGCGCTGGGGGTACAGGTTGAGCCGATGACCGATGGCTTAACGATTGCAGGCACAGGCGACCCGACATTGCTGCGTGGCACAACCCTGTCTAGCCATGGTGATCATCGGTTGGCAATGACCTGGGCTGTGGCCGGGCTGGTGGCTCGTGGCGAAACAACGATTGTTGATGCAGACGCTGTGGCGGTCAGCTATCCAGGGTTCTGGGAGGACATAGGCAGGCTGTGTAGAAACGACTGAAGCCGTTTCTTATATAGCCCCCCTCCTGCCATTCACCGGGACTCCGATGCTTCACCACGGATGTCAGCTTGCTATTGCAACTGGATCGCTGGTGTCCAGGCTTCAGCCCGGACGGAGCCAGATCCGGGGTAAAGCCTGGACTTCGATTGACCATTGGGATAGGCTTGCTCTCCATATGTCACATCGAAACCTAATATCTGAAACCTTGTTCAATGTTCCGCCTTCAGCTTTGCGAGAAAATGTTTACCTTTCAGATCGAAGTTTACACAACCGGGTTATTGATCAGCGGCACATACGACCTGCCACTTTATCGACGGGTCAGCAATGCGCTCAACAGCGGTATGTATCGCTATATTACGCTGCACGACGCGACGATAGCGCCACTCAGCCACCCGCAGCATACCAAAAAGGTTCCCCAGTTGCTGGTAGATTGGCGAGGTGCGTTGCTGGTGGCGGTACTCGCAGAGCCCCCACCGCCACCCGATTTTCAGCCCGAAGAGATGCCTCCGCGTGCACCGCAGCCGATGATGTTCTTTACGACGGCATTTGCGTTGCGGGCCAATTTTTACCGCCGGCCTGATTTAGATCTGACCGAGACGCTGGAGCGCACGAACGATGATTTTCTGGCGATCAGCGATGTCCACATTTTCCCGCTGGGGGTCGGGCAGCCGGTAGCACGTGACTTTGCATGCCTGAACCGGGCGCATATTCAGGCTATGTACGCACCGGGCGACACTGCGCTGCCGGTACGTAAACCGTCAGCGCACGGCGCTGCGGAAGGCTGAAGCAAGCGGTGATACTTGATGATTAGATGGTTGTCTGGGTGCCTTGATGTACAGACATGTTCTGCAGCTTATGAGGAGTCCTGGGTGAAAATTCTGGTAACAGGCGGTGCAGGCTATATCGGTAGTATTACTTCGGCCGAACTGGTGCAGGCCGGTCACGACGTTATTGTTTTTGATAATTTGTACCAGGGGCACACAGCCGCCGTACCCCCTGAGGCAACCTTCGTTGAGGGTGATCTGGCTGATCTGCATGCAGTGCAGCAACTGTTTGCTGCGCATCCGGGTATTGATGGTATCATGCATTTTGCTTCGTATACGCTGGTAGGCGAGAGTATGCAGCAGCCATTGAAGTATCTGCGTGACAACCTGGTCAATGCCGCCAACCTGTTGGAGCAGGCGATTGCGCATAATGTACGCCGCTTTATTCTCTCTTCCACGGCCAATCTGTTTGATGACCCGGAGCGTCTGCCGATTGATGAAACCGAGCGGATCGTCCCTGGTTCACCGTATGGCGAGTCGAAGTTTTTTATCGAACGACTGTTGCACTGGTTTGGGCGGCTGTATGGCCTGCGTTATGCCTGTCTGCGCTACTTTAATGCCTGTGGCGATACCCCTGACCGTGGCGAGGATCATGATCCGGAAACACATTTGATCCCGCTGGTATTACAGGTGGCGCTTGATCAGCGTCCACATATTACGGTGTATGGTGACGATTATCCCACCCCAGATGGCACCTGCGTCCGAGATTATATTCATGTGGTAGACCTGGCCCAGGCACATATTCTAGCAATGGAAGCGCTGGATCGGCTGGGGAGCCGCACGTACAACCTGGGCAACGGCGAGGGGTTCAGCGTGCTGGAGGTCATTGAGACAGCCCGGCGAGTCACCGGGCATCCCATCCCGCATGTCATTGGCCCGCGGCGGCCGGGTGATCCGGCGGTACTGATTGCTTCCTCGGAGACCATCCGGCGCGAGCTAGGCTGGCAACCACGCTACCCATCCCTGGAGGACATTATGCGCAGTGCCTGGGATTGGCATCGCCAGCATCCACATGGGTATGGCGGGCACCAGGGGGCAGCCACGTTGCATATGCGGCGTATGTAGGAATGACGTTCGTCCTTTCTGACGCCATAATAAACGGCGAACGTCGTTCCGACGTATCTTTTAACATCCTAGTGGTCAACCACCAGGAGCACTGCGGCATGCAACGAACATCCATGTCATAGTAAGCCCTGTCGAACCATCGCCTGGCAGATGCACTGCCAGGTGGTGTGATCCTTTGCTCGCTGGCGCTCGCTCAGGATTCAGGATGCTATGGTGGGCGTTGGGCGCTGGCTCAGAATGCCATAGAGGGGTGCTGCGCCCTCCGCCGCCCACATTGCAACCGGTTGTCAGTGCCTCCGCTCATCATTTTCTCATCATCGGTTATAATAGGTGCTCTGAATAGTACCCGATTCGTTAGTGCCGGGCATATGAGTCATTTACCAGAGCGAATTGGTAACTACATTCTCGAGCGTGAAATAGGGCGAGGCGCAACCAGTGAAGTCTGGCTGGCACGCCACGCTCATCTTGAGCAACGCCAGGTGGCGGTGAAAATACTCATGGCGCAGGATCGGGAGACAATCCAACGCTTTAACCGCGAAGCCAATCTGATCAGTCGTTTACAGCACCCACATATCGTGCAGATACTGGACTACGGCTACTATGCGCCGTTCTACTGCACGGTGATGGAGTATGTTCATGGTGGCTCGCTGCGCCAGTTGCTGGATCGGCAGCGTTGCCTGCCACCGCAAGAGGCGCTGCTGATCTTCAAGCAGATTGCCTCTGCGCTGGACTATGCCCACCAGATGCACATTGTTCACCGTGATGTCTCACCGGGCAATGTGCTGCTCGAACAGGCCACGGGGCGGGTGCTGCTGACTGATTTTGGCATCGCTCGTGAGTTGAAGCACTCGATTACCGTGCCCTCCTCGATTATGGGGACGCCAGGGTTCTGGTCGCCTGAGCATGCGCATTCAGCGACCATGGTGACACATCTCTCGGACATTTACAGCCTGGGCGTAGTACTGTATGTGATGCTCAGTGGTGATTTGCCATGGGACGAGGTGCCTGGCCTGCCGGATCATGCCTTTGGGCCACCGTTGCCGCTCAAGCAGCGCGGGGTCACGAACCTGCCACCCGATATTGACCGCGTTATCCAGATTATGCTATCCAACGACCCGGCACGGCGGTTTCCCACCGCTCAGGCTGCAGTCGAGGAGTTGGAACGTATTTTTGCGCGGCACCAGATGCCGACCCAGGTGATGACCCCGGGAGAGGCCGCCGATGTGCGCTATCCGTTGCGAGCAGACGACGCCCAGCAGCAAGCAATTGAGGCCGCACTTGGCCCAGACTTGATCCGCGCTCCACTCGCTGCTGCTGAACAGCGGGCGCTGGCGTTATGCCAACCGGCGGCCATCACAGCGCTGCTCGATGCCTGGTCGGCACAGGGGCGCTTGCGACGGGCTGCGCTAGGACGGTTGGCGCGTATCCACAAGGTCAGCAGCCAGAATATCTATTTCTATCGGCTGGAAGTGCTGTATGAGCGCCGAAGCCCGCCGGCTGATCTGGAAGAGCCAGATTATGACGCCCGCGAGTTTCCGTTGGAGCCAGAGCGTGACCAGTGGCAGGTGGTGTTGCCACCACCGCAGGAGTTCAAGGCTGATCCCGGTGGACAGGTGGTGCTGCCCGGTTCGGTGCGGGTGATCAGTTGTAGCGCCTGTGGCGGTAAAGGCAAACTGGTGTGCAAGCGTTGCAAAGGCAAGCAGCGCGTCTATATCACCCGCCCTGTGGAAGCACCGCTTGTCGAGCCGGTCAGCTGTGAGAGCGGGCAGCATGCGGCCGCGATCACCAGTGCATCTCATCCAGCGGTGGCGATCACCAGTCCAACAGCGGTACCGCGCACCGAGCGTGTGCTGGTGCCATGCCCGGAGTGTGAGGGCCATGGCGGGTTTACCTGCGCGCGTTGTAATGGCACGGGACGCCTGGTACAGCGCCGTGTCTCTACCTGGCAACGCTATCCCGCCATCTGGTTTGAACACGACGAACTACTGGAGGTCGAAGGGCAGTGGCTGATCGATACCTGTGCGATGCATGAAATCTACCGCGAACGTGTCAGTGCTGGCTGTCGCCCGGAATGGCTGCAAGTACCTATCCTGGCGGATATGGTACAGGAGGCGCAGAAGGGTACCGATGCCGATACCCGCATTGTGTTGAGCGAGGTAGCGATCGGCTTTATTCCCATTTCGCGTCTGCTGTTCGATCTGGGCCAGACGACGGAGGCACTCGACGAAGCCGACCTGTATCACCTGACGATCTATGGCTTTGAACATATTATTCCACCCGACTGGCGCTTTCTTAACTGGGAGCGGGTTATTTTTATCTGTGTAACCGGATTTCTGGTCATTCTGGTGGCTCTGTTTGGTTTTTTTGCCTTTACACGATGATGCAATACGAGAGCATAGATGCAAGAGAAGGAATCACAGGTCAGGCTATGCCAGAGTCTGCCTCGTAAGGACTGTCTCCTTGGAAGCAGGCAGCGAAGATACCTGCCCCTGGGGTCGGTGCATTATGATGTAGCCGTGGACGGCGGTTGTTCCCGTGATGCCAGTCTATAGGAAACTCGACAATCTGTGGTAAAATTCGCGTAAATGCGCCGCCGGTCAGATATGATGTGCTAGCAACATATCTCGATCGAATCCTATGGCCATCAATGGTAGCGACCATCGTGCTGACCGCATAATATTGGTGTTCACCCGACGTACACAAGTTACACGGCGGTATGTTCAACTCGCTTTTTCGCCTGCGGCAGCGTGGGAAAAACAGAAACAGTATCGCTCTGCCGCAGGCGAAAAAGACGTTGTGTTTGAGCAACCGCATACATCCTGTTACTTATTTTATTCCCGGCAGAGGTGGGGTGTTCCTGGCCTCTCATATGAACGGAGCGATGGGTAATGCTGGTCACATACCAGGGAAAGGAGTGCATACAACTGTTGCTGTGCATGGCATGGAATGACTGATCACTACACCTGCCTCTGGCGCAGGTGCTCGTCCGATTCAAACTGACCGTGTTATTGCTGTTCTTGTTTATTGCATATTAAGAAGAGGCACGCATGAACATTCCACGCTTGTGTCGGCCCATATCGCGGATGCAGAGCATGAGGCTGATCCGCAACTGGCGTATATTGTCGCTCATGCTGGTCATGCTGCTGGCCCTGAGCGGGCTTGGGGCCAGGATATTTGCGAGTCCTGTCAGTTTTCTAACTATCGAAATAGCGAGTGAGGGGGGTATCAATGTCCCCGAAGACGTTGGGCAGGCCATCTTTCGCCTACGGCTCAGTGCCCCGGTGGATCAGCCGGTGAGTATTGATGTGAGTACAGTTTTTCCACCTTTATTTCCACCACCACCACCAATACCACCGCCTCCGGCGGCAACACCGGGTGCGTCCTGCACTGCCACGATGGACTATATTCAGAAGACCGAGACGATAACCTTTGCGCCTGGTGAGCAGGTCAAGGATTTTCTGGTTACTATTTGCGATGACACGGTGAACGAGCCAGATGAGGCGTTCACGGTGCAGTTGACCAGTCTGGTGGCTCCGGGATCGCCACCTGTTGTGCTGAATCAGGCTTTTATTACAGCCGTTATTAAAGACAACGATCTCGGCCCACGCGTGCGGCTGACCGCACCACCGCCGACGAATGAGGGAAATGCGGGATCTACTAATTTTACATTCACTGTCACCTTGCTTGATACGACCGAGGTGCCGGTGAACCTGAGCTACTCGGTGTCGCATGGCACGATTAATCCGACGAATAACGCTGATTTCGCGGTTCCCTTCGCAACTCTCCAGAATGTGAATATTACTATTCCGGCGGGGCCGGCGGGTACGCAGGGTACCTTTCCCATTCCCGTGTCTGGGGACACGACCTACGAACTCAATGAGACCTTCACGGTGACGATTACACCGGTGGATGATACTGCACGTATTGATCCCAACAATCCCAGCGATGCCATCGCGACGGCGACAATCCTTAATGACGATCCGCCACCAACGGTCAATATTGTCGCCCCAGCGCCACAGAATGAGGGCAATAGCGGCACGACACCGTTTAACTTCACGGTTAATGTCACCGGTGATACGGCGGTGCCGATCGAACTCAATTATGTGTTGACGCCGATTACCGCCAATGCCCAGGATTTCGTGAATTTTGCTGCTATCAGCACCGGCACATTGACAATCCCACCTGGTGCGTCATCGGGAACGATCACCATTCCAGTGCGGGGCGATACGATTTATGAGGCTGATGAGACATTCTCGGTGACTATCACCAGTGCCACGCCGCATTCTGTGGTGGGCACCGGGACGGCAACGGCGACGATCCTGAACGATGATGGGCCACCGACAGTAAATATTGTTGCCCCACCACCCCAGTTCGAGGGTAACAGCGGCACAACGCCATTCGAGTTCACGGTCAATGTAACCGGCCCGGAGACCGAGTTGCCGATCAACCTGAACTGGTCAGTTGTGCATATCAATACCGACGATGCTGATTTCGCGGTACCCTTCGGGACACTCCAGAATGTCCCGCTCACTATTCCAGCCGGTAATCGATCCGCAACGATCACGATCCCGGTGCAAGGCGATACACAGTATGAAGCCGATGAGGTGTTTCGTGTGGTTATCAGCGGTGTGGTTAACGCAAACCCCGGAAGCACCACTGCTGATGCGACGATCCTGAATGACGATCTGCCGACGGTAAACTTTGTCACGACCAACTCAACCCAGATAGAAGGTAATCCACCAACGACGACCGATGTCACAATTGCCGTCACCCTGAATGCGCCGGTCTTTGCCGGTCAGCCCTCGGTAAGTGTGCCCTTTGTGGTGACGCCCGGTAGTACGGCAACGGCCGGTCAGGACTACACGATCATGACACCGTCGCCACTCGTCTTTAATGTCGGTGAACAGACAAAGAATATCGTGGTGCGCGTTATTGGGGATCTCTTAAACGAAGATCCCGAGACCGTCATTCTGACGTTGAACGCAACCCCGGATGCTATTCTGGGAGCGCCATCCACGCATGTGCTGACGATCATTGATGACGATCCGCTACCAAGCGTTGATTTTGTATCAAATGCAAGCAGTTTCGACGAGGGTGATGGCACGGTAGCCATTCCGGTACAGTTGAATACGCCATCCGGTCGCACGGTCACGGTAGATTACCGTGTTATTGGGGGCACGGCCACGAGCAATGCGGACTATGTGCTGGCAGATGGCCGATTAGAATTCCCAGCAGGTACCACCACGCAGAACATCTCGGTCGAAATTATTGACGACACAATTTCGGAGGGAGCCGAAACGGTCATTATCGAGTTGTTCAATCCGGTCAATGCGGTGCTGGGGACGACCAATAATCCGCATACCATGACCATCTTTGACAACGATGGCCCACCGAAGTTTGACTTTGAGCTTGCCACAAGCAGCGTGGCTGAGAATGTGGGCACGGCGACAATCACGGTGCGACTGTCACCCGCTGCAAATCAGCCGGTGACGGTGGACTTTACGGTTACCGGTGGTACCGCAGTGGCGGGGACAGATTATACTTTGCTGACGACCAGTCCCTTAACCTTTGCACCCGGCACGACTGAACAGACGATCAATGTGCAAATTATTGATAATGCACTGTATCAACTGGATCGGACGCTCGAATTGACGCTGAGCAACCCGAGCGGTGGTAATCCGCCCGATCAGGCCATACTGGGCAATATTCTGACGCATACGCTCACTATCATTGACAATGATGGCCCGACCGTGAGCTTTGCCCAAGCCAGCGCAACGGTAGCCGAGAATGGAGGCAGCATCAATGTCACGCTGAACCTGAGTGCGCCACTCCTGCCGGGTGATACCGCCACTGTCGGGTTCACATTTGCCGGGAGCGCTGTGCGTGACACCGACTTTAGTATGCCCGATACGATTACCTTTGTTCCGGCTGATGGTACGAGTAAGACCTTCACCATCCAGATTATCGACAATCTAGTGGACGAACCGGACAAGACGGCCGTGTTGACCTTGAACGTTCCTGCCGGTGAAAATCTGAGCGTGGGATCGCCGGGAACGTTCACGCTCACGATACTGGACAACGACAACTCGCCCATTGCCGCCAATGATACCTACGAAGTTGATATGAATACGGTGTTGAACGTACCGGCACCCGGCGTGCTGGCGAACGATACCGATCCCGATGGCGGGGCACTGACGGCGGAACTGGTGGCAGGGCCGACCAATGGGACGCTCACGTTGAATACCAATGGCTCGTTCACCTATACGCCCAACCCGGACTACTTTGGTGCCGATAGCTTTACCTATCGTGCCCGCGATCCTGGCTTGAATGCCTCGAATATTGCGACCGTGAATATCCGCGTCAATCCGGTTAACAGGCCGCCCGTGGCGGTTGACGATGAGTTTACGGTAGTTGCCAACAGTATTGACAACATCCTGGATGTGTTGGCGAATGATACTGACCCGGATGGGCATACGTTGCTGATCGACGTTATCGAGACACAGCCCACCAATGGTGTAGCGTTGATCGATCCGGATCGCAGAGCGGTCGGCTATACTCCCAACCGTGGGTTTGTCGGTCAAGACAGCTTTGTCTATCGTGTGTGTGATGATGGGTTGCCGGAGCCGCAGTGTGTTACTGCCACGGTAACGATCATCGTTACGCCAGACCCGACTGCAGGACGTCAGGTGTATCTCCCGTTGATCATCAATAGACCAGCCGTGCCCCCGCCACCGCCGCCACCACCGACCAATCAGCCTGATCTGGTGGTTGAGAGTGTCAGGCTCATTCCGAACAAGACCGACTTTACGGCAGGTGAGCCGGTGAGGATTGAGGTGGTGGTGCGGAACCAGGGGACTGTTGCCACCAATCGGGGCTTCTGGGTTGATCTCTACATCAACCCCCAGAATGCGCTTGGGAATCCGGTGACGCCGGGGGTTAATCTGCGCTGGAGCGATCTGTGTCGGTCTGATGCCACCGAAGCGACGCCCTGTGTGTATGGTATTGCCTGGGCGGTGGAGCAACTGCTCGATCCAGGGCAAACGATCACGTTGACCTCGGCCGCGGTGCCCTTCCCCGATCCCGCTGGTTACAGCCGCTGGCCGGGTTACTTTGTTGCCGGTACAACGTCGCTGTATGTGCTGGTCGATAGCTGGAATCCGGGGAACATCAGGGGCGCGATTGAGGAAAGCGACGAGCAGAACAATGGTCTGCTGCTACCCGGGCTTTCGGTGACCGGAACCAACCCGGCACTGCCGGCCGATGTCTGGAAGCCTATCACACCACGTCCCGTGCTACGCTGATCCAGTTTTATCATGAAAGCGGTACGCACACAAAGAAGCTCTGTTAAAAAAGGGAGTGTGCGGGACAAAGTCCCGCACACTTTCCTGACCGCCGTTGCGCGGCGGTCAGAAACAGGATTTTTGGAGGGCTGTGCCGCTCATGTTCTGTCCGTAGTGGACAGAAATCGGGTTCCTGGAGGGCGTTCTCTGACCGTCAACACAGCGGCAGCTATGCTGCCACACTCCATATCCCTTTTTGGACAGGCTCTAAGATGACACGAGTTACCCGGTCGCTTGAACCAGATGTCTTTCTGGCTTGCGGTAGCGTAGAAGAACTATATTAACGGTAAGGAGCCGAATATGCGAAGACGTTTTGTCATCGTTTTGTATGGATGTTGCGTAGCGTTCTTGCTCGCATTGAGTGTGAGTCTGTTGCCAGTATCAGAAACAGTGCTGGCAACCGATGTCGCACAGCAAGAACCACCGCCACGCCCACCGATTAACCCATTGCCACCACGTCCGCCGATTGATCCACCGCCACCACCACCACCACCGCCACCACCACCACCACCACCACCACCGCCGCCAGATCCGCCGCCACCGCCGCCACCACCGCCACCGCCGCCACCGCCGGACAGTACACCAACAGTGACACCAACGGCGACACCAACGGCGACACCAACGGCGACACCAACCGTACCACCACCAGCACATGATGGTCGCCGCCGAGCAACACCGATACCAGTACCAGACGGTCGGATTATTGGAACAGTGTTTGACCAGAATAATGTGCCGGTGCCGAACGTCGAAGTCAGCGTGGGTGGCGTCATTGTGCGCAGCAATGCCAATGGTAACTACGAACGTGCCCGGTTGTTCCCTGGTATTTATGTGTTGCGGCTGCGCTTGCTGCCCGCTGAAGGTAAACCGCAACAGGGGAATATTCTGTTGCTATTGGGGCGTAATGAGACTATTGTTCAGGATTTGTATATGACGCGCTGATCCACCCGTGCCCACAAAGTTAGTACAGTCGATGCGACACCGAGGCCACTGGCACTGCCGATGGTCTCGGTGTATGCAGGCAAAGCGCGAGATGTCTGCTACCAGGCGGCTGTAGTTGTCTCCGCTTGCAGATGAGAAACTACGGGTAAGCGGTGCGAAATCGGCCTCTGCGCTGGCTTTGGTAGGCCGCTTCGCGGTCTTCGGAACAAGAGCCAGAGCCTTCCAGCTCCCGGCGTGACAATGAACGACAACGGTAGTACTAATAACGCACCTGCACCGGCGTGCCGACCGGTGCCCAGTCGTAGACCCAGGCTGCCGCCCACAGCGGCAGATTGATGCACCCGTGACTGAGACGCCAACCAGATCCAAACGCATTATGCCAGTAGGTACCGTGCATCGCTACATCTCCATAGATATACATCGCATGCGGCACATTCGGCACACGATAGGACTCGCCCCCCAGGTTGCCACTCATCGTCTGTAGGGGCACTTTTGCATAAATCGCAAAATTTCCGGGCGGCGTGTTAAAGCCATCCTTCCCCGTTGTGACCGGAGCATCAAACACGAGCGTGTTACCCTCGTAGGCATATAGCCATTGCTGACTGATGTTGACCACAATCGACTTGTGCCCGCCGCCTTTTCCGGGCGCAGCAGCGGGAGCCGGTGCCACAACGACTGGCTGTCGGGCGGGCGCAGCAGGCACGACAGGCGGTATGGTGGGCACCGGGGTTGGTAGAGGCGTTGGTGTCAGTGTGGGCGTGGGCGTATCCACCACCAGCACCGGCTCGGCCACGGTTGTCACAGTAGCCGTGTCATAGCCGCGGAGCAGCGCCAGATCATGCCCCAGTGGGCTGATACGCACCGCGTCGGGGGTTGTGCCCGCAGACGGATCATACTCCAGGCGTCCACGCTCGAAGTACTGTACCAGCAGCAGCTGATGACCGATGTATTCCCAGAGCGGCGTACTGATCGGATAGCCAAATGACACCAGGCCATCGTAAGCTTCCCAGAACGACAGGAATGGCTCGCTCAGCGTGTAGGCAGTGGCCGTGAACAGTCGCTCGTGTTCTTCGTCAATAGGACGGACAGGAGCGGGTTGGAACGTGCGCCACAACGCCCTGGCATAGTCGGCCCCAATTCGTCCTCGCAAAATAGTGCCCCCCTCAAGCTCCGGATGATATTCGAGGCGTGCTCGTTCAAAGTACTGAACCGTGATACCATCTTCGTCCAGCACCTCCGTCACGGGGAGGCCCAGCAGGTATTCGCCACCGTGGTCGCGCCAGTAAGACAGGAAGCCGTATGTGTTATCAACAGTGTGGCCAGTAGCCGCGAACCAGCGGCTATGTTCCTGTGCGTGCAGTGGGTGGGCCAATATGCCCAACATAAGTAGACCGGGCAGTAAGCAGATGATTCCAATGCGTATCGAACTGCGGATTAACGAGTTCCTCATTCCTTGTACTCCTTGCACCCGCTTCGAGGGCGTTTGAGGGGATATTGCTTATTATAGCCCTGACATACCGAAAGTGCAATGCTGTATGCAGCGTTGTCAGGTAACAGGTGATTCAACTTTCTGTTGCCGGACTGCTGTTCAGCATAAGACGTTTCGGAAGCGCAAAGCGCGGCTTTTCGGGACGTCATCCCAGTATTGACGCATTGGTAGTAATTGGTAGTTACCCGCCATACAGACCGCAGGGCAATGGTGGGCAATAGGGCGATGCAGGCAATAGGGGGGATGAGGTGCCCCGACGATCCTCGCATGATTCGCTGCGGAGCAATGAGCGCCATGATCGTCGTTGCGGGGCAATGAGCGGGATGTTGTGGGGAATGGAACAATCGTGGGCAATGCGACATTGCCCGGCGTGAAAAAACACGATCTCTGGTACTCACTGGCATCAGTTGATAAGATATGGTACCATGCTAGTCTTGATCATACGTAAATAATCAAGAGGGTGGTAACTTATGCAAGACTTACAGAACGATTTAGATCTGCTGCGTAGCCGATTCGACGCTATGCGGAGGCATCTTTGACTTGCCAGGCAAACAGCAAGAGATCGAGCGCCTGGAGCAGCGTGCCGCTGATCCAGAGTTCTGGAGCGATCAGCGCCAGGCACAGGTCACAATGCAACGCCTGACGCGACTGAAGCAGGAGGTTCAACGCTGGCAGGAACTGGGAATACAGCTTACCAACCTGACGGAACTGCTGGAACTGGCAGCAATGGAAAATGACCCGTCACTGTATGATGACTTGCGGGCTGAGATCCGTACCGTCGGGAAAGAGATAGAACAGGGTGAACTGGCGCTCCTGCTGAATGGTAATTATGATGATCGTGATGCATTTCTCTCGGTGCAAGCTGGTATGGGTGGGACGGATGCCCAGGATTGGGCCGAAATGCTGCTGCGGATGTACGTTCGCTGGGCAGAGACACGAGGCTATCAGGTCAACGTGGTGGATGAAAGCGCTGGTGATGAAGCTGGCATCAAGAGTGCCACACTGGAACTCCGTGGGCCGTATGCCTACGGGTATGCCAAAGCTGAGGCCGGAGTGCATCGCTTGATTCGCCTGTCGCCCTTTAACTCCGCTCATACGCGCCAGACATCGTTTGCGCGGGTTGAAGTGATCCCTGAAGTCGATGATGCCCCAGAGGTGGTCATCCATCCTGACGACTTGCGGATTGATGTGTATCGCAGTGGTGGCCATGGTGGCCAGGGTGTCAACACCACCGACTCAGCGGTACGTCTTACCCATTTGCCAACCGGTATTATCGTGAGTTGTCAGAATGAACGCTCGCAGCTTCAGAATCGTGAGACAGCCATGCGCGTGCTGCGTGGGCGGCTATTGGAGCAGGAATTGCAGCGCCAGCGTGAAGAGCGGTTACGGTTGCGCGGTGAATATCGCAAGGCCGATTTTGGGAGTCAGATGCGCACCTATTACCTGCATCCTGCGACACTGGTCAAAGACCATCGTACCGCTGTAGAAACCAGCAACGTGCAGGCGGTACTGGATGGCGATCTGGATCATTTTATCGAAGCGTATCTACGCTGGAATATGACCGATGCACCATAGCAGTACGAGGTCATGGAAGTTAAATTTACCCCCTGGCGCCTGGCATATGTCAAAAAGAGCGACACCCCGCCCGAAGTGGGGTGCGTGCTCTGCGCCCTCCATCAGGCTGATCCGGCGCACGATACAGAAAACCTGGTACTGTATCGTGGCCGGTTATGTTATGTGGTGCTGAATCTCTATCCCTATAATACCGGCCACCTGATGGTCGTACCATATGAGCATACGGCAGATCTCCCAGCGCTCCCAGAAGCAACTGCTCAGGAACTCTTTCGCCTGACGCGGGTATCAGTGGCGCTGTTACAGGATGAATATCAGCCGCATGGGGTGAATGTGGGCATGAACATTGGGCGTGCTGCCGGTGCTGGTATTGATGCGCACCTGCACATGCACGTTGTGCCGCGTTGGAACGGCGATACTAATTTTATGCCCCTGATCGGCGGAGTTAAGCTTGTGCCAGAGGAATTGAACCAGACCTACGCCCGGTTGCATCCGCGATTTCTGCAATGGAGTACTTCTGTGGATGCCGACGTTGTATAATGTTCCCCTTTAGCTTAACGTTGTCTCTATCAATCTGACAAGATAATCAACCTCAAATGGCTTATGAATAATAACGGCGCCTTCGGCTTCCAGATCGGCGAACCAGGGCTTCCGGTTGAGTGCGGTCATAATAATGATCGGAATACCATCATCCTGAAGCCGACCTTTGATATGCTGAAATACTTCCACGCCATCCATATTAGGCATCATAATGTCGCACAAGACCAGCCGGGGGGTCAGATGTTCTAGTTGTCGCAACCCCTCGCGGCCATCGTTGGCCAGCACAACATCGTAGCCTGCATCGCGTAAGGCAAGCTCGATCACCTTCTGCAAGGCGAGGTCATCATCCATAATAAAAATAGTGCCGTTTGGTTGTGTCATAGCGTTCTCTCTGACTCCTCGTATTTTTGCCACTGGATCAGCGATCAGCACATAGCACATGTCGCAGCTGTGATCGGTCAATGCCTCTTGAGACGTGATGCCAGTGACGCTACCTGTTCTGTTTTACGCTTTCCAGCTATACGTATATGATTGCGGCATTATACCAGAGGATAGCCGATAGGTGTGCCGGGATGCCATGAAGAGGCGTGAGGCGGCATCTCCAGGCAACAGGTGATGATGATCACACGCCGCATGCCTGGCGCTTCGTCGGTTGCCATCCACGAGTATGAGCACGAGTACACAAATGAAACCCTACCAACCCCATACCGGTGACGCATGCCCAGACGATCACCCCATCACTGGTCAGGGAGTCGTCACAGAGGCCCGCTGCCCTCCTGCCTGGCTCACCATGACTATAAACTATAGGATATGGAAAGGACGATGAGGCGTGGGGCACAGAGACATATGGCCAGAAACCGCTTAATTCCCATCGAGCGAGACAAGCCAGCTGGCTTCACCAAAGGGTTGCTCTTTGAGGCGCACCAGCAATGATGGTGCATTCTGGCTGACACTGCGGGGAACGATGGCCTTCCCCTGCCCGGTGCTTGCTGGCTCAACGCGAACCTCAGTGGGTTGCGATTTGCTGTCGGCAATGCGATATTCGTTGCCAAACGGATCGCGAATAATGATGTTATCGCTACGTAGGGGCAGTATGGCAGGTGCATCGCTGTTGTTACGCATACTCCAGATCAGCGTAATCTGATTCTGGCAATAGACAACCTGTTCCAGAGTTACGACCACTTCTGGCTCCATGCCGGCGACGACCCCATCGACTCCCACACTGATCCAGCGTTGAGATGGTGCATCCCAGCGCTTGCCCACCGACTGAAATCCCGACCAGACGCACCCGTTGCTGGGAACTATACCGCCGCCTAGCATGCCACCTGCCGCCGAACTGGTGGCATTCATGAGCGACTGGGACGGTAAGAGCGGTTGATCGATGAACGAAATCCCTTCCACCTGGGGTGAACGAACAAGGACGATAACCAGCAGTACTATGGCCAGCAGTGATGTACTCAGTGTCAGCCATGTGCCAGGTGCCTGCACTACGGCGCGAAGACGCGCCAGCAGTGATACGCGAGGGCCGATTGATGTTGATGGTTCGGCTGGAACTGGTGGTGGCAGGGCTGGCGGAGATGGCCCGATTTCTGGAATACTGTGCCAATCTGGCAGCACTCCCAGCAGAAGATCATTGATCTCTTGCCAGCGGGTACAGCGAAGTATCGTAGGAATTTTGAGCATCTCCTCGTCAGTCAATTCAATATCCGCTGAACGCTCAGTCACGAGAAACGTTGGTAACTCATCAAAGCCCTTGATGTCAACTTTCCAATCCAGTTCCACATCCGATCCTGGCTCAAGCGTGGGAACAATAACGATCACTCGTTTACATGCACGAAAATTCATCGAGTCCGCTTTGTGAGCCGAAAGAAAATCAGCGCGATGCTCATTCAGAAAGTTAATAAAGCTATAGTAGTAAGAGACAACCTGATTGTACGGATTTTTCCGACCGGGATTCAAGCGCTTGCGCGATCCATCGGGGTTTTCAATGTACCAGTGCCCATTCACACCACCAAAAATTTTCCCGTCACAGTGTTTCAGTTCGATGATAAAGATCGCATCCTGTTTGATAATGACCAGATCGATTGTCCGCCCACCTACATTGAAGTTCGCCAGGATGAGATAGAGACCATCGAGTCGCTCCAACCCGTTGGCAAGAGCCACGATAGCGCGTCGTTCGTTGGAATTTTCCGGTTTTTCACCAATCCATACCTGAACAGCCATGGCTGTCTCCACTGTGTAACTCGTCAGGGGAACTCGTCAGGTCGTCGCATCCAATGCCAGCGTTTTGCGCAACTCGATCACTTGATCGCGCAGAGCGGCCGCCTTCTCAAACGCAAGATCCCGTGCAGCCTGCTTCATCTGTTTTTCGAGATCCTTAATCAAGCGCAGCAGTTCCTCACGCGGCAGAGGCACGGTTCCAACGTCACTGCTGGTCGGATGTACTTCATAGGCCACACGTTGCTCGGACACACGATGCAGACGGCTGGTGAGATCACGAACCTCCTTGATAATACCGACCGGGGTGATATTATGGCGCTGGTTATACGCATGCTGAATTTCGCGCCGGCGTTGTGTTTCCTGGATTGCGGTATGCATGGAGCGGGTGATGGTATCCGCATACATGATCACCGTGCCTTCAACATGCCGTGCCGCACGTCCGATAATCTGGATGAGCGATGTCTCAGAACGCAGATAGCCCTCTTTGTCCGCATCAAGAATCGCAACCAGCGAAACTTCTGGGAGATCCAGGCCCTCGCGCAAGAGATTGATGCCGACGACAACATCATACACCCCCAGCCGCAGATCACGTAAAATTTCCACCCGCTCAATGGTGTCAATATCGGCATGTAAATAGTGGGTACGCAGGCCCAACTCTTTGAGATAGTCCGCCAGATCTTCGGCCATGCGTTTCGTCAGGGTGGTCACCAGCGCGCGTTGCCCCTTCTCTACACGCTGCCGAATTTCAGTCACCAGATCATCAACCTGGCCCGCAGTGGGGCGCACATTGATGAGCGGGTCGATCAGACCAGTGGGACGAATAATCTGCTCGACAATCTGCTGGCTGTGTTCACGTTCGTATGGCCCGGGCGTGGCCGAGACATAGATGACCTGATAGATATGCTGCTCAAACTCGTCAAAACGCAGGGGGCGGTTATCGAGCGCCGAGGGTAGTCGGAACCCGTAGTCAACCAGGGTTTCTTTCCGCGAACGATCACCCAGATACATACCGCGTAACTGGGGCAAAGTAATATGGCTCTCATCAATAAACAGCAAGAAATCATCAGGGAAATAGTCCAGCAATGTCCAGGGTATTTGACCGGGTGCACGGCGATCCATATGCCGCGAATAATTTTCAATGCCGCTGCAGTAGCCTGATTCGCTCAGCATTTCCAGGTCATACAGCGTGCGCTGCTTCAGGCGGGCAGCTTCAAGCGCTTTGCCCTGGGCCGCAAGTTCGTTCAGGCGGATGCCAAGTTCGTTCTGAATATCCTGGATAGCCAGCTCCAGTTTCTCGCGGGTAGTGATAAAGTGTTTGTTCGGATAAATATCGACATGGGAGCGGTTGGTATATACCTCACCTGTCAATGGATCGATCTCTAGAATGCGTTCAATATCGTCGCCCCAGAATTCAATGCGTAGCGCGACTTCGCTATTGGCGGGCATCAGGTCAAGCGTGTCGCCGCGCACCCGAAACGTTCCCCGCTGAAAATCAATATCATTACGCTCGAACTGCAGATCAATGAGCTGACGTAACAACTTGTCGCGCTTGCGCCGTTCGCCAGCGCGTAGCGAAATCACCATGTGCCCATAATCCTGCGGCGAGCCGAGGCCGTAAATCGCCGAAACCGAAGCGACAATCAAAACATCACGCCGGGTAAACAGCGCCTGGGTTGCGGCGTGACGCAGACGGTCGATTTCCTCGTTGATACTGGCCTGTTTTTCAATATACAGATCCTTGCCGGGCACATAGGCTTCCGGCGTATATTCATCATAGTAAGAAATAAACATCTCCACCGCTGCATCAGGTAACAATTCGCGAAACTCAGCCCAGAGTTGCGAAACGAGTGTCTTATTATGGGCCAACACCAGCGTTGGTCGTTGTACCTGGGCAAAGATCCAGGCCATAACGGCCGTCTTGCCAGTGCCAGTCGCGCCCAGCAGGGTTTGATGTTTATACTGCCGGTTGATACCAGCGACAAGCTGGGCAATGGCTTCGGGTTGATCGCCAGTGGGTTGGTAAGGCGCTTCAACTTGAAATGACATAGATGTGCCTATCCTGCAAGGATTATTATTGATAGCCCCGGAGAGAGGAGTGAGGGTTCTCTCCTCTTGCTTCTCGCTTCTCGTTTATCTCCTCGCCCCTCTCGTCTGGATCGTGCGTGTGTTGAGGTGAGTTCACCTGATTCTATGAGGGATCACACCCGGCATAGCCGGAATTGTGCACGCGGTTCAGACCGTTTCTGATCCTGATAGGTATGACGTTTCACTGCACCTCAGACGATTGTTGGTACTCTTCATTATAGCCAGATCATCAGTTTTTGCTAGAAAAGCACGCAATATCTCTGTGATGAGCATTGAACACGTGGTCATACGAAAATGACCGACTATCGTAGCCCCCCATCGATGTCAAGAATGTGGTACAATCCAGACGAAGTCCAATCTGGGCAGAGGCGCATCGTTATTCCGATTCAGGATGCGCCTTTTTATGTGTATGTCGCCCTACATCTGTTCCGTCATCTTGTACTCATTAACTCATACCAGCGTAGTACTACAACGAGACTGCATCGCGACAGGGGTGCGGGGGCCGAGCGAGAAGAGGGGAAAGAGGAGCGAGAAGAGAGAACCCTCGCTCCTCACTCGGAGGGGCGAAGCCGCGCCGTACCTCGCTATCTAGGGGATGTCTCGTTGTAGGAGTAGAGGAGGAGTATCTATGGGAGCGTGGCCTGAACTAGATGCGATCTATCCACCAGGAAAACTAACCCCGGCAATTGCTTTCATCGTGGCTTTGACCTATATGGTTGGCGCTGATGGCGTATACCTGGAAGAAGAAGAAGGATCGTTGGCTGCTTTTTTACCCAAACATGGTCTGGGTGATGTGCGCTATGATGATCTGCTGGATCGGGCTGATGCCTATCTGCAAGAAGCCTCGTTCGATCAATTTCTGGCCGAAGTGCCATCCGTGCTGAATAAACCGCAGAAGTTATGCATCCTGCTGAATATGATTGACTCAGCTCTGGCCGATGGCATTGTTGCTCCAGAAGAAACCGCTACTTTCAAGCAGTTTCTGACGGCCTTTGACATTTCAATGGATCAAATCCGACCGTATATCGAGGGATTGATTATAAAGCACAATCTGAAGGTCTTTACACAGTAACCCCAGGTGGTAGGGGGTAGAGAACAACCATTGTTCCCTGACCCCTACCTCACTACCTTACCTGATCCAGGTTTTGTTCCCAGACATTCTATCATGCCGTCAGTTTTTGCGTTTTGTGCCTCGACTGCTTTCTGCCAGTGCTGTCAGTGCCTGGGTCACACTGGCGGTTGGCTTGACCTTGAATACGGCGGCAATGATCTGGCCATCCTCATCGATTACAAAGTGACTGCGTTCGATACCCATATATTTTTTGCCATACATCGACTTCTCAACCCACACCCCATAGCTCTTTGCAACAATGTGCTGGTCATCTACCAGCAGCATAAACGGCAGATTGTGCTTTGTCCTGAACCTCTGGTGCGACTTCTGCCCATCGGGGCTAATTCCTACCACCACTGCATTCTGTTCCTGGATCTGCGGGTAGCTGTCACGGAACCCACAGGCCTGGGTCGTACAACCGCTCGTGTCGTCTCTGGGATAGAAATAGAGAATAACCTTCTGGCCCCGAAAATCAGATAGCCGTACCAGTTCACCCTGGTCGTTCAACAGTTCAAATTCAGGCGCGGTATCGCCCATCTTGACGGTACCTTTAGTCACAATGTTCTTCTTGCTATTTTCGATAATCTTTTTACCATTAATTAATTATTGAAATATACGGACTCATCAGAGGTTGCCAGGCTAGAGGAACGACGAGTGCGCCTGCATGACGAGATACACCCTATCGTCCATATCCTTCAACGCACTCCCATCACCGATATGGCCTCAGCATTATAGAAGATTCCTGTATACGATGGACAATGGTAGGTACGTGTAGTATTGGAGATCCATCAATAGTACTGGAACAAAATCTACCTTGAGTACCATCTCAAGTGCTTGACCACAGATGGTATTTCATAGTATGCTGCAAGGCACACAGTGTAGCGCAGCATTGTTGCGCTACCACCAGGTATATCCGATAAGTAAAATGTTGACACAGTGCTATTCTACAATAGATAGGAAAGATAGGAAATGCCGATTACTCTACTGGCGCACCCTACCTGGTCGGGCAGGGTGGTATGGAGGGGCAATGGCCCTTCAGTCGTTGTTCGGGGTGCATGGGCCTGCGGCCCCCCCGCAGGCAAACGTCTCCCGGAACGGGTACAGCACAATGTATGGTGGGTGCATCAATGAATACGGAACATGCAGAGGGTTCAGTCAACCATCTTTTGCTGCGGCTTGGCGGTGAGATCTATGGTGTACCTGGTGCATGCGTGCGTGGTGTCGCACGTTGGCGAGCGTTGACGCCAGTTCCTGGTGCGCCAGCAGCATTGCCTGGCATTATCAATCAGCGCGGCTTTGTAATGCCAGTGGTAAATCTATACCCGCTGCTCGGATTGCCAGAATCGCCGCCAGACCGGGCGACACGCTATGTGCTGATCGAGCATGATGGTATCGATCTGGCTTTGCTCGTCGATGCCGTCCTCGATCTGGTTGAGTTATCACCGACAACATTTGAAGCCCTTCCTATGGGCCTTGATCCGCAACGGGCACGGTTTCTTTCCAGTATTGCTCGCCTGGATGACCAGATACTGGCACTGATCGATCTGTCAGCCGTTATTGCCGCCTTACGAACAGGAGATTAACCCGTATGTCCACCGCGACCTTACTCCTATTTGCGTGTACCACACGCCACCGCTATGTGGTACGACGCGATCAAATTGCGGAGATACGCTTGATCAGGCGGAATGGTGACCTGGCGCTCCCTGATGCACGCGGGCGGACATTGGTTTGCCAGGAATTAGGGCCACTGCTCGATCCACTAGACGTACGCAGGAGTGTGCGCTGCCATGCGTTAATTGTAGCAACACGCCGACGCAGTGTGGCTCTTCTGGTAGAACGGCTGGATGATTTCGTCGGGATGGCGCCTGAGGCCGTGCAACGCCTGTCGCCACTGCTGGCACGCCACCTGGCGCGTCCCTGGGTACTCGGCGCGTTAGTGTGTGATGATATACCATTGCTGGTACTCGATCTGCGCCAGATAGCTCAAGATGTGTTATTGGGGATACATACGATGCATGCCGGGTCGAACACGGATGAATAAGCGTACCTATACTACAACGAGACTTTATCTCGGCAGGGGGGTGCGGGGCCTGTGGCCCCGGCGCCCGTTCCCCTTCTGGTGCGGCGCGGCGAAGCCACGCTGCGCCTTCGTACCCAGGGAACGCCGTGTTGTAGTAGTATCTCATTCTGTTGTAGGGAGCTTGCCGATATGGAACATACGATGAGTCGGTTGCCAGAGTTTGATCTTACCGATCAACGCCCGAGTTTGCGCGATAATGCACGGTTACTGCGTAGAATGACCACCAGTATGGCGGCCTTTGCTCTGGTAATGCTACTGGTGATCTTTCTGTTACAATCGTTCAATCTCATCGGATCTGGAGCGATCCAGATAACGATAGTGATGACATTGATTGCACTGATAACAACGACCGTATCCTGGTTTTTCATTCGGCGCAACCGTACCCTGTTTGCCGGACGCTTCTTGTTCTATGGATTGGTTCTGATGCTTACGCCCGCAGCGGCACTGCTGGGTGGGCCAGACAGCCCGATTGTAGTCAGTTTTTTTATTCCAGTTGTGGCAGCGGGCTTTATTGGCGCGAGTGCCGATAGTATGCGTGTTGGCCTGTTTGCTGCCGTCTGTTACATTAGCCTGGTAATTGCGCAAGAGTTTTTTGGCTTTGAGTCGCCGATTGAACTGGGTGGTCTGGGAATTTATATCTATCTGGCCGTCTTTCTGCTCTCGGGAACCGTGCTGGCAATGCTGTCCTGGATTACCAGCCGTGATCTCACCAACGCACTGCTGGAGTCGCATCATCGTGCTGGCGAGTTGCTGGAACGTACCGAGCAGATTATGGAAAAGAATATCCAGCAAGTGGAATTGGGGAGTGAGCTTTCGGCCGCGGCTGCCGAGTTGCAAGTCGCCTCGCAACAACAGGCCAGTGGCGCAACCGAGCAAGCCAGTGCGGTGTCGCAGATCAGCACGACCATAGAAGAACTGGGCAGCACCGCTCGCCAGATTGCGCAGACAACCGAACATGTGGCCCAGGCGGCCCAGCAAACCCTCGAAAATCTTAGTAATGGCCAGGGAGCCGTAGATGAGAGTATCCAGGCTATGGAGCGGATTCGCAGTCGTGTCCAGGATATCGCCGCCCGCGTCCTCAGTCTAGGTGAGCGATCGCAGCAGATCGGGGAAATTATTGATTTGATTGATGATATTTCCGATGAAACGCATTTGCTGGCGTTGAATGCGGCGATTGAGGCAGCTGGCGCTGGTGAACATGGCCGACGCTTTGCTGTCGTTGCGGCTGAAGTCAAAAGCCTTGCCAACCGCACTCTGGCAGCGGCCAAAGAAGTCAAAGGCGTGATCGCTGAGATACGCCAGGCAACCAATGCGTCGGTGCTGGCTGCAGAAGAGGGGGGGAAAGAAGTTGAGCGCGGTGTGGAACTGGCTCATCGCGCCGGGCAGGTCATGGATATGGTAGTTATGATGGCCGAACGTACCGCCCAGAGTGCGGCAGAGATTGGCCTGGCGACGGCCCAACAACAGAGTGCCAGTGAACAGGTGGTTGAGACAATGCGTGAGATTGCCGAAGTTGCGCGTCAGTCTGCTGCCGGTGCGCGACAAATGGCCGAGTCTTCGGCCATGTTGACCGCAATTGCGGATCGGTTGCACGGGGTTACGCAACGATGACAGACATTGCGTAGAAAACGAACAATTTACGATGGATCTCTCCGTTTTTCACAATCAGTTTCGCGAAGAAACGCACGAGAATGTACGCATTCTGAGCGCCGGGCTACTGGCGCTCGAGCGGATGTCCGATCAGGGTGCCCCCGATGCACGCGCTCAGATTCACGCTATGTTTCGGGCGATACATACCATCAAAGGCTCGGCGCGCTTGCTCGGCTTTGAACAAATTGGCCGTCTCGCACACACCATGGAGCATATCCTGGATACAGTCCGAAATGGACATCGGATGATTGATCGCACGCTGGCCAATGATCTGTTGCGTGGCGCCGATGCTATTCTGGAACTGACGACGGCAGCAGTGGAAAATCGCTCTGCCAGTATTGATACAGAACAACTGCTAGCAACGTTCGCGCAAAGCCTGGCTGATGGTGAGTCGGCTGTAGCCCAACCAGAGACTACCCGAGTGTCTACAACGTCCGCTCAGGTGCCAAAGCAGTCAGCTGCACATCAACCAGCGGCGAAGGTAGACCATCCCTCAGCAGGGGAGGCACCTGGGATTCAGGAACGTCCTGATGGTGATAGTGATGGCACAGCGGGTTCGACTCAGGCTGATGCACCCGCTCGATTTCAGTCGCGCCAGGCCAATCGCCAGACGGTGCGGGTGCGCGTTGATCGACTGGATCGTTTGATCAATCTTACCGGTGAACTGGTGGTGGGCCAGCAGGTACTGATGACCCATGTGCAGGCGCTGCACGAACTGACGAAGCTTATTCAGCACCAGGAACGAGCTTTACTCGACCTTGAAACCGAGCTGAATCAGATACGGTTTTCACCGACACAACGCCAGATTCTTGATGATCGGTTAGCGACACTCCTGCACAACGGTATGCAGACCCGCCAGTTGCTGAACCGTCAGGTGGATCAATTTGGCTTGCTGGCGAATCAGCAAGGCGTTCTGGTGGGTGACCTGGAACAGGAGGTAATGGCTGCACGACTCTTACCGGTTGCCACAGTTTTCGCCGCGTTACCGCGTGCAGTGCGTGAACTGGCTCACGCGATGCAGAAAGAAGTCGTACTTGAAGTATCGGGCGAGACAACTGAGATGGATCGGAAAATGTTGGAAGCGCTCAACGATCCTTTGATCCATCTCATTCGCAATGCGGTTGATCATGGCATTGAGATGCCTGACGTGCGGGTAGCTGCAGGGAAAACGCCTGAGGGACGGATTCGTATCAGTGCCGAAACCTATGGTGGTGAAGTACGGATCGAAATCAGTGATGATGGGCGTGGGATGGATCCGGCAGTCCTGCGCGATGTAGCGGTACGCAAGGGGTTGATCAGTGCCGAAAATGTCGCACTGCTTTCTGATACTGAAGCGTTAGAATTGATTTTTCTGCCAGGGTTTACCACCACCCCGATTATCACTGATATTTCTGGGCGTGGGGTCGGAATGGATGTAGTTCGCTCCAATATTGGCGAGTTAGGCGGACAGATCAGTATTGAATCTCGGCCGGGTCAGGGTACCCGCATCACATTATCACTGCCGCTGACGCTGGTGACCACCCGCATCTTGCTCGTCAAAACCGGCACCCAGATGTTTGCCCTGCCTGCAACAGGATGCCGTGGTGCGATCTGGGTGCATCAGCAGGATATTCGCACAATTGAAGGCCGGGCAACGGTATGGTATAAACAGCAAACCCTGCCACTGCTGAAACTGGCCGATCTGCTGCACATCGAGTCACCACCTGCCTTTCAGCACCGTGAACGCATGCCGGCCGTGTTAATTGGGAACACACAGCGCCAACTCGGACTGCTGGTCGATCAGTTGTATGATGAACGTGAGGCCGTAGTCAAACCGCTGGGGGCGTTGTTCGAGCAGCGACGCCGTTATAGCGGAGCAGTGCAACTGGGGGATGGGCAACTGGTGCTGTTACTCAATCCCATCATTCTCTCGCAGACCGCACGTGGTATGGCACTGACCGGCCCGACGACAGGGATCACCCATGAGCGCCGGCGTGCGCATTTGCTGATTGCCGATGACTCGTTCACAACACGGGAGCTTATTCGGAGTATTTTACAGTCGGCCGGGTACACTGTTACGGTTGCCTGTGATGGATTGGATGCACTTGATAAATTGCGCACACAAGCGTATGATCTGGTGATAAGTGATGTTGAGATGCCACGTGTCAATGGCTTTCAACTCACGACACGCATCCGGCAGGAGCTGGGATTGCAACATCTGCCCGTGGTCATTATTACCAGTCTGGCCTCAGATGAGCATCGGCGCAAAGGATTAGAAGTAGGGGCTCAGGCCTATATTGTAAAAAACCAGTTTAATCAAGATAATTTGCTGGAGGTCGTGCAGCAATTGCTTGGACACTAACACCAGCATGTACGGTGGATATACGGTTTGTATCAATGCAAGGGCCATAGAGTGCTCTGCTACCGCTTAATCTTAGGAGTAAAGCGATGTCGGGAAAAATCCTGATCGTGGACGATAGTAAGCTCGTGACAGACATTGTGAAAATGCGCCTCGAAATGTATGGGTATGAAGTTCGTCTGGCGCACAGTGGTGAGGAGGCCCTCTCCTGTATTGATGACGAGGTGCCGGATTTAATGGTACTCGATGTACAGATGCCCGGCATTGATGGGTATGAGGTGTGCCGTCGGTTACGCAATAATCCGCTGCTTGATGACCTGCGGATCATTATGCTGACATCCAGTGATGACAAGCATTCGGCATTTGAAGCCGGGGTTGATGATTACCTGAACAAGGATGTAGACTTGCTCAACCTGCCCAATCGGGTCAAACTCGTACTGGAAATGGATTAGCGATCAGTAATACTATGTATACGACACCGCACAGCACGTATGCTCAATCCATCGGCAATGCGGCGAGTAACATACTCTACGAGATAATGAAAAAGCAATTGCGGCTGGTGATTGTAGATGACTCGGCACTGATGCGTCGAGTGTTACGGGAGATGCTGGAAAGCGATCCCGCCATTACTGTCGTTGGTGAAGCCGCAAACGGGCAGGAGGCGCTGGAGCTGGTTGCCAGATTACGGCCGGATGTTATTACGATGGATGTGCGGATGCCGATCATGGACGGGTTGGAAACAACAGAACAGTTGATGGCCTATTATCCGACACCGATTCTGGTGTTGACAGCATCACTTTCACGGTATGACACGGATATTACGTTTGAGATGTTAGGTGCCGGGGCATTGGATGTGATGGAGAAGCCACGCTTAAGTGACCCGCCAGCAAGGGAACAGGCGCAGCGCGACCTTGTCCGACGTATCAAGTTGTTATCGCGGGTCAAAGTGGTAACGCACCTGCGTGGGCGCCGGCGTCTGGATCGACCAGATTCTATGTCTCGGTTGCGCACTGATATTCCGCCAGCACCAATCGTTCCATACTTGATGCAGCAAATGCCAGACACAAGGTTGGCCATTACCGGTTGTCTGGCACCGGGAACGAAGCCACGCGGAGCCAGGCCCAAAATACCGTTCCCACTGGTCGTTATCGGTGCCTCAACAGGTGGGCCACGGGTCATCCAACAGATCTTGATGGGACTACCGGCTACCTTTCATGCTGCGGTGCTGGTGATTCAACATATTGCCGAGGGGTTCAGCGCGGGTATGGTGACATGGCTGGCCAGTTCATGTGCCCTCCCCATCAGTCTAGCCCAGGAGGGATCACCACTTGTACCTGGCACGGTGCTGATAGCCCCCGAACGTTGTGATGTGCTGATTGAGCAGGATCACCGGATCCACTTGAGCAATAGCCCGCTCCTGCTGCAACGCCCAGCTATTGATATTACAATGCAAGCCGCTGCTGAAGTCTTTGGCCCCTACACTATTGGTGTGTTACTAACCGGTATGGGCCGCGATGGAGCGATTGGAATGAAGAGTATTCGACGGGCGGGCGGGTATACGATTGCTCAGGATAAAGACAGTTGTGCGATTTATGGCATGCCTCGCGCCGCAATCGATCTCCAGGCGGTTGATATCGTATTGTCACCCGAGGAAATTAGTCTGGCATTGCTCAGCCGGGTATCAGGTTCGATGGTATAGCTCTATATCAGTGTTCGTGGATCGATAATCCACGGTGAACAGAGTGACGCTATGCTGCCAACATACCATTCGCCAGCGCTGCAGGACTCTCATATCGTTCCTTATCAGACAAGGTTCGTAGACCCTGTTTTTGCGTCCGTAGCACGACACAGATCACAGTAAAACCGGACATCTGGAACCTTCGTCTTCGTAGTACAGTCTGAATTATGATGCATAAGTCTTCGATGCACACTCATAAGCGCTCAGAACTGCCTGAACTGGTACTCCAGCCGGGGCAGTTTGAGATGCTCCGTGATCTGCTGGCACGTTATAGTGGTGTATACCTGGATCAAACACGCCAGCGGGTGCTGCTGACAGGTCTGGCGCAACGACTGGCGGCGACGGGGCAGACACTGGAAGCCTATGCAACATATATTGCCCGTCCAGAAGGCCGGGCTGAATTACACCTACTGGCAGAATCGACGCTGAATCATGAGACCCTGTTTTTTCGCAATCTACCTCATATGCGTACTTTACAAGAGGTTATTCTGCCCGATCTCCATCGCCGTAAACCAGCCAATCTGCCGTTCCGAATCTGGAGCGCAGGTTGTTCAACCGGTGAAGAACCCTATTCGTTGGCAATGATAGCCCTGGAGACACTGGGGATGCCCCTGGTGCGTCCGGTGGAGATCTGGGCTACCGATCTGAGTGAGCAGGTGCTGGCCCGCGCCCGTAGCGGCAGGTATCGCGATCGCGCATTGACCAACGTGCCACCAGCGATGCGTCAGCGTTACTTCCAGCATCATGGCAATACCTGGGTGATCAATGAGTCTGTACGAAATCTCGTACGATTTGCGCAGCTCAATCTGCTGGATCCATTCCCCACTGAACTGTACGGTATGGATATCATCTTCTGCCAGAATGTGACGATTTATTTTCAACTCGCTACATGCCGCACGCTCATTGAGCGCTTTTATCATGCTATGAATGCTGGCGGGATATTGTTCCTGGGCTTTTCGGAAACATTGTGGAACATCCACGATGGCTTCCGGTTGAAGGAAGTAGCTGGTTCATTTGTGTATTACAAGCCTGAATTGCCGCAACTTGATAGACAGCGGCAGCCGGGGTTGATATCAGCCCAGCCATCAACAACAGGAATACCCCCTGATACCATACAGCCAGGAGCTCCCGCACAAAAACCGGGCCAGACACGAGCAACACCGCCAATAACCCTACCTGATGCGGGGCAACCTGGTGATCTCCCGGCGCAACGCTTACTGGAGAACCCAACGATATCCGATACAGATATTATTCAACGCGGGCAAGCGCTGCTTGATGCGGGAAAGTCCTATGAAGCCCTGGAGTTACTGTCTCTGGCACCCCTGAATAGCACACACGCCCCCCAGGTAGTCGCTCTGATGGCACGGGCGCATGCTGATCGTGGCGATATTGATCTGGCTGTGGCGGAAGCCCGGCGGGCTATCGAGCTTGACTCGCTCACCACCGAAGCCTACCGGCTGTTAGGCATGCTCTATGCCCAGCAAGGGCAACTGCTGACTGCCGTCCAACATTTTGAGCGTGCCCGTTATCTGGAACCAGGATCAGCCATTATATCGTTTCACCTGGCAGAAACCTATCGCCAGTTGCACCTCCCGGAGCGAGCGCTCCGCGAATATCGGAGTACATTACACAAGCTTAAACCGTATCCGCCAGATATATTACTTGATGGTGTAGCCGTTGATTGGTTACGACAAACATGCAAACGCTATGTAAAAATCTTGACGATTGATGATAGGTAAGGGGGAACACCCCCTTTCACTATCTTATATGGTAATACTATGGTCAGTAATAAAACAATACATCTTGTACCGGCGGTTCAGCATCGTTCGTGTCGGACATTGGTAGGTCACCGGGTAGCACGGAGTGGCATTATCCGTCGCACCAGCCTGACTACCCACGCTACACCTCAACCCAACAGTAGACCATCTGGTTCAACAACGGAAGAATTACAACGACAGGCAGAGTTGGAGAACGAGTTACGAATGGCCCGTGATATTCAGCAGGGATTGCTGCTGGCGGCGGTACCACATCTGCCCGGATGGGAATTGAGTGCTGTTTCACTACCCGCCCGCGATCTAGGTGGTGATTTGTATGACTTCTTACCGTTACCTGATGGCTGGCAAGGCATTATGATAGGGGATGTGGCTGGCAAGGGCCTGCCGGCTGCGCTCCAGATGGCCGTTGCCCGCACCGTCTTTCGCCACGAAGCACGCTGTGGTCAATCAGCCGCACTGACGCTGGCCGCTGTTAATCGCAGTATACTCAGTGAAATTCCTCAGGGGATGGTGACGATGCTGTATGCCCAGTTACATCCTATACGGGGCGAGTTGCAGATCGCAAATGCTGGTCATACGTTCCCCTTGCTGATGAATGGCACAGTGGAAGAACTGGAAATACCCGGGCTGCCACTCGGTATTGATATGGATATTGATTACGATCAGATGAGTATTACGCTCGAACCGGGCGATACGATCGTTTTGTATAGCGATGGTGTCACGGAGGCGTTCAACAACGAATATGAGATGTTTGGTATTGAACGACTGCAAGCATTGCTCGCTACCAATGAACAACTCAAGCCACGCGCATTGATGATGCGCCTGCTCCACGAGTTACGTACCTGGGGGATCAGCAATGCCCAGAGTGACGATGTTACTATCGTGGTGTTGCGACGACGCCTGGCGCGCCTGAGCGATGAACTGCGCAGCATTGCTGAGGATGTTTTAGGGAGTGAAAATGCATTGCCATTCTGGTATGAAATAGTACTGAATACGTATGACTCCCGGCTCCTTGATGGTTCTGCGGATGCATGGAGCGAAATATTGCCGACACTGGCACGTGCCGCACAAGGGCATTTTGGGCGTGGCCTGGCTCGTGAATTACATCAACAAATGCGTTTAGTGATTGAGGAGTACCGGTAGTAAGCGTGCCTATCGGCATGGCTGATCGTTAGTTCAGGACGCATGCCGCCGAGAGTGCCTGTTCATAGCCGTATGCTGTGTGCAAAAAATACAACACCATGGTATAGTAATCGATCCGCACCTGGAAATAGATCTTTCTCACTGAGGGGGGGAATGCTGTTCGTTAACCACTTAACCATCCGTTAACGACCTGGTTAAGCCCAGAACAGGATGCGTATAGGGGAGCAATTATGGCGGTGAATGATTCACTTATTTTTATGCCTCTCGATCTAGATACTTTCTCTGGTAGTGAGCGTTTTGTTGAAGGTACGCGTCTTGGCGCGGCATTCAGCCGGGGAATTCATTCGTATTTACGTGCCCAGTATATTGATGCTATAGAACACTTCAAAGCGGCGCTCATTGCAGCCTATGTTGATGGGGAAGAGCAGGCACAAATTTATGACCGTGAACGTGCAATTATTTATCTATATATTGGTAATGCACTGGCTTTCCAGGAAGATTGGGAGGGTGCCTTACGTGAATATCTGGAAGCAGTGCAGACGGATCCCCAACTTGCAGAGGCGCACTATAATCTTGGTGTGGCATTTGCTGCCCATGGGCAAATTGATCGGGCGATCGCGGCGTTCAAAGAGGCGTTGGAGCATAATCAAGATCTGTATGAGGCACATTTTTCGCTTGGCCGTTGTTATCAGCGGCTTGAGGATGCGGGCCGAGCATATATTCACTACAACAGTGCCTGTAATGCTCGCCCACAGGCCGCCGAACCACGGTATTATATGGGACTGATGCATCAAGGGCATGGAGCGTATGAATTGGCACAACGTTGCTTCGCAGAAGCCCTCCGTGTCGAGCCAACCTTTGTTTCCCCTGCAATGCAGGATGAAGTACTGATTACCCGGAGTGAAGAGGAGGTTGCCCAATGGTACTATCGACTCAGTGAAGATCTCAAGGTACAGGGGTATGAGGAGGAAGCCGAACGGATCTATAATGCGCTCTTGCAATGGCGCCCAGAGGAATATCGGGCACGCTATCTATTGGGGAACCTCCTGGCTCGCAGTCGTCGGTGGGATGAAGCGCTCGAACAGTATTACAAAATTCCCCCTCACGATAAACATTTCGTGGAATCACGGCTCCGTATGAGTGCAGTATTGCGCTTACTCAAGCAACATAAACAGGCCTATGAGCTGCTGTTTGACTGCGCGAAACTGCACCCGGGGAATGGGCAACTCTTTCTCAGTATGGGCAAGCTGCTCTATGATCTGGAAATGTTTGCGCCCGCTGTTCGTGCCTTTGAACGCGCAGTGCAGTTATTACCACGTGATCCACAGGCTCATTATCTGCTCGGCTTTATGTATACCGTAATTGGGCGTGAAAACTGGGCATTGGCTGCCTGGCGCAAAGCGGTTGAACTGGCTCCAGAGGTGTATTCATTACGCTATGATCTGGGTTATATGTATGTACGGCGGAATCGTTTCGATCTGGCAGTCAAAGAATTCACTATCGTATTGGAACACTGGCCAGAAGATATTGAGACCAATTTTATGCTTGGCCTGTGTTACAAAGAGTTGATGGAGCCAGCACGATCCATTCCTCTGTTTGAAAAGGTATTGCGGCGTAATCCACGCCATGCCCAGGCACTCTATTATCTGGGTGCATGCTATTTGCAAATAGGGAATACCTCCCTTGGAAAGGCGTATTTACGACGTTATGATCATCTCGCGCGTCAGAGTCAGAATCAGGCCGTCAAACCTGCCTCGAATGCGCGGAAACGTTCGCTCTCAGCTGTGCGTTCGACGGTATAAGCATGAAAGGATGCAATGCTATGGATCGCGTCGAAGTTCATATTCCATCCGATCCCATCTTCGAACGAGTTGTACGAGCCAGCGCAGGCGAGATAGGACAGGCGTTCGGTTTTTCCGTGGAGCGGGTCGAGGATCTCAAATTAGCTGTTAGCGAGGCTGTCAATAATGCGATTGAACATGGAAATAAGCGTGAGACCGGCAAGCCGGTGGAAGTGGTGTTTGCGCTTGACCACGAAAAATTGGAGGTGCGTATTTCCGACCATGGTGCCGGAGTGGGTACACTGGACTTTTCGCGCCATGTTGTCGAAGAACGAAACCTTGAAGAAGGCAAGCTCCGCGGTTTTGGATCGTATCTGATTAGCGCACTCGTGGATGATTGTGAGGTAAGTTCCTCACAAACTGGCACAGTACTCACACTACGACTCTATCGGAAAGGATAGGCACAATGACGAATGCAATCAGGCGCGAAGAGTTTGGCGAAGTAGCCGTGTTGCACATTGGCACCCCGAGTGTCGATGGGGTATCCGCAGCCGCTATTGAAGCCGCTTGCGCAAATATGCGTCCTATTACAGTTCTTGATTTTAGTAACGTGTCTTTTATTAATTCGTCGGGAATTTCGTCGCTCCTCAAGTTTGTGGTGACGGCACGCAAGGCCGGGTATAAACTATTTGCAATGAATGTTAGCCCCCATCATCAGAAAATTTTCAAGATGGTGGAAATGTCACGCTTCATGCCCACCATTGAGGAACGTGATCTGGCGATTTATCGCTAAAATGACGGTCTGGCAATCTTGATAACAGATCGGCCAGTCTGTGGTAATATTACATACACGCAGGATCGATTTGCCGTACTTCTCGACATTCCGCTCACTGGCAAGCTTTATGATCTGCTGACATCAGGAGGAAGACCATACACTTACATCAGGAGAAACGACGTGCCCTTTACGGTGATGATTGTTGAGGACGATCCATCGACACGGCGCCTCTATCGATTTTTGCTTGCCAACAGTGGGTATATAGTTATTGAGGCTGAGGATGGAAGGTCGGCCCTTGAACATTTTTCGCGGCAACCATGTGACATCATCATTACCGATTTGAACATGCCCCGTATGGATGGGTTGGATCTGGTACGTGCCATACGTGCCCAATCAACAGAGGTATACATTATTATGGTGACGGCTTTTGGTACATTGGATGTGGAGAAAGAGGCGTTCAAAGTCGGCATCAATGAGTATTTCACCAAGCCGTTTGACTTCGATGAGATTGTACGGAGTATCAAGCTGCTTTTTGAACGACGGAGTAGTGCTACACCAGGCTAACCTGGTTCGTTAGCAGGGAATTTTATATCATCGGTCATTGGAAGGTGGTACTGGTTGCACTCAATGCCGTTGCGGTGTTGAGTGTTGTGGGTTCCTCTCTTATATTCGTTCCCCTGATTTCTATACTACAGGTTGTCGTCTCATCAATATCCCAGGTATGTATCTGGTTTATTGTTTTGCATCGCTGCTGCATAATCTTTCCGTTGCGCATAGAATTGCAGAAACTGCTACAATATATTTTAAGATCTTCTTTACGAACGCAAACGAATCCGACTCTTTTGTGCACAGCGCCAGACTGACCTGGCTCTCTATGCCAGATCAGTGGGCAATGAGGAATCCACTATGCAAAATGACACCTTGAGTCGTCCACCGGTACAATCACCTGCGAGAATCCTCGTGGTCGAAGATACTGCTGATGTGCGGGATCTCTGTACACGACTGCTCCGCTACAATGGCTATACCGTATCAATGGCTGAGAATGGGCGGGTTGCACTCAATATGCTCCGTCAAGAGGATTATGATCTGGTGCTCACGGATTTGCATATGCCAGAAATGAATGGTATGGAGTTGCTACAATCGTTGCACCAGCACCAGATCGATGTTGACAAACTGGTGTTCACCGCGTTTGCTGAGGTTGAAACAGCTAAACAGGCGCTCAAGTTAGGCGCGTTTGACTATTTGACCAAGCCAGTGGACGCCAATGACCTGGAACGCACCGTGCATACGTGTCTCGCAATGCGTCGCATTCGCCAGGAAAAAGAGCGGTTGTCGGAACTGGTAGTGATGTATCAATTCAGCCAGGCGATTGCGCACTCACTGGATATCGAAACACAGGCAGCACACATTGTTGAGTTTCTATGGCAACGATTTGCACCAGAAGCGCTCTCGCTCTCGTTGTTCTATCCGGTAGATAAACAGGTACGTCTGCTGATCTACAAGACCCGCCAGAATATACCACCCCGCCGATACACACTTGCGCTCAATCTCGATGGGAATTTATACGCTCTGGCGCAGGCCCATATGCAGTTGATTGGCCATGAAATTGAGATCAATCAGCAGCTACCAACCATCAGCACGGTGCTACATTCACAGGATCGTCCGGTTGGATTTTTACACCTTATGCGCGCAGCACACCAGCCAGCTTTTGATGCCAATGAACAGAAGTTGCTCGGCGTGTTTGCGTCGCAAATTGCGGCTTCGCTGGATAATGCGCGCCTGTATCAGCAACTACGGCTCCAAAATCTGGAGACCATCGCGGCGTTGGCAGCAGCTATTGACGCCCGTGATCCATACACCCTCGGTCATTCCGAGCAAGTAACGCAGTACGCAGTCCGCCTGGCAGAAACGCTCGGCCTGTCGGCGGCCCAGATCGAACTGATCCGCTATGCTGGACTATTGCATGACATTGGCAAGATTGGCATTCGCGATCATATTTTGCTCAAATCCACGCACCTTTCCGCTGAAGAATTCGAGAGCATGCGGCAGCATCCGCTGATCGGTGCCAATATTATTCGCAATATACGCGCCTTGCGGCCAGTGTTGCCAATTATCGAGGGCCATCACGAGCAGGTGAATGGCCATGGCTATCCCCACGGCCTAACCGGTGCCCAGATCTCGATCGAGACACGCATCCTGGCGATTGCCGATGCCTTTGATGCCATGACATCACATCGTGCCTATCGCGCCGCGATGGAGACGGAAGAAGCCCTGGCGATCTTGCAGCGCGGCAAGGGCCAGAAGTGGGATGGGCATCTGGTAGATGCATTTGTGGCCATGATTCGGGCTGAGGGTGATCAACTGCGTACAAAAACAGGGGAGTACCTGGTTCAGGATATGCTTATGCAACCCGATAAATGCGCCGTAGCGAGATAAGTTTGAAAACCTGGTGTGCCGCATACGATATCCACATCCACTCCTCGTCCGTGCCTCTGCCTTAGAGATGTATGTAGGTTGCCGGATCGTTACTGACTGGATTGAGGTAGTGGGTTCACCTGGGAGCGAAGGCATCCTGACCTCATAGCGTAGCAAAGGTAAGACGCCCTTGCTCCCGGTACCAGTTCACGCCAGAATGTAACTCGATCTACAATGCACCATTGGGATTGATGATGACCTGTGTCTGATCATCAGCGGCATGACCATCCTCCACCATCTCGTCGGAGGAAAGCGCTGCCACTTGATCACCACTATCCAGACTCATCACCGTCACCCCTTGCGTGGCACGACCCATGCGTGAGATACCTGCTGCAAGCTGGCGCATTACAATGCCACTGGCGGTAATGAACGTCAACAGCGAGGTATCGGTGACAATACGTGCCGCCGCTACCTCATCATTAGGGCGCAGACGGATCGTAATCACCCCACCGGTAGCCCGCCCTTTGACCGGATATTCTTGCAGGGCAGTCCGTTTGCCGAAGCCACGTGCCGTAATCACCAGCAAGTCCGCATCATTGCTTGCCAGACCCATCCAGACCACCCGGTCGCCGGGACTCAAGCTAATACCGATCACACCACGAGCAGGACGACCCATCGGGCGGACATCGTCCTGCTTAAAGCGAATCGTCTGTCCACGTGCGGTGGTCATCAGAATATCTTCGTGGCCCTGGCTCATACACACCCAACCCAGCACATCGCCCTCATCAAGACCAATTGCAATCAAGCCGTTGGAGCGCACCTGGCTGTATTCGTTCAGCAGCGTACGCTTGATCTGCCCCCGCACTGTTGCCATAACCAGATACTCACCATCATCAAAATTGGGAACGGCCAGCATTGATGTTACCTGTTCACCTGCTTCCAGCGAGATCAGATTGATCAGTGGCAATCCACGTGCCGTTCGCCCGGCATCTGGCACCTCATGGGCCTTAAGTTGGTACACCTTGCCCCGGTCGGTAAAGAAGAGCAGATCATCCAGGGTACCGCAGGTTAGAATATGACGGACAACATCCTGCTCGCGGGTCACCATCCCTTTAATGCCCCGCCCGCCACGGCGCTGAGTACGATAGGTGTCACCCGGTTGCCGCTTGATATACCCACGATCAGTCAGCGTAATCAGCACGCGCACATCAGGAATGAGATCTTCATCACTTACTTCACCATTTACATCGGGAATAATGCGGGTACGGCGTTCATCGCCATATTTTTCTTTAATACGGCGCAGATCCTCCTGAATCAGGTGCAGGATCTTGTGGGGATTCGCCAGCACATCTTCCATCTGGGCGATCATCTGGATCACCTCACGATACTCTTCCTCGATCTTCTTGCGTTCGAGTGCAGCCAGACGGCGCAGTTGCATATCCAGAATTGCCTGGGCCTGGATCTCGGTGAGCGTGAAGTTGCGGATCAAGTTGTTACGCGCACTCTCCACCGTGCGCGACTCGCGGATGGTGCGGATAATCTCATCGAGATTGTCGAGCGCAATTTTTAAGCCTTCCAGAATATGTGCCCGTGCCCGCGCCTTTTCGAGATCAAACTCGGTGCGCCGCCGAATAACTTCCTGGCGGTGGGTAACATACTCGCCAAGTGCCCGCTTGAGGGTCAAGACCCGTGGCTGCTTGCCGCCTTCGGTCAGCGCCAGCATATTGACCCCAAACGTGGTCTGCATCTGCGTATGCTTATAGAGCGCATTGAGAACCTTTTTGGGTTGTGCATCCTGCTTGAGCAACACAACCAGGCGCATGCCCGTGCGATCCGACTGATCCTGAACGTCACGAATACCCTCGATCTTGCGCTCTCTGGCCATCTCGGCAATACGTTCATGCAACCGGGCTTTGTTGACCTGATAGGGCAACTCAGTGATAACGATGTTCAAGGCCGAGCGTGTCCCTTCTTCGATATGCGCTTTGGCCCGCAAGGTGATATGGCCTTTGCCGGTACTATAGGCATTCATAATACCGTCAGTACCAAGAATGCTCCCGGCTGTAGGAAAATCCGGCCCAGGCATAATTTTAATCAAATCATCGACGGTGGCTTCGGGATTGTCGATCAAATAGATCAACGCATCACACAACTCGCGGAGATTATGCGGCGGAATATTGGTCGCCATACCAACTGCAATACCCGATGCGCCGTTGAGCAGCATGTTGGGAAGCAAGGCTGGCAGTATTTCTGGCTCTTGATGTTCACCATCGAAATTAGACCGAAAATCAACCGTATTTTTGTCAATATCCGAGAGAAGTTCCTCGGCAATCTCGGTGAGTCGCGCCTCCGTATACCGATAGGCCGCCGGCGGATCACCGTCGATCGAGCCAAAGTTGCCCTGCCCATCAACCAGCGTATAGCGCAGGTTCCAGGGCTGGGCCATACGCACCAGCGCATCATAGACGGCCATATCACCATGGGGATGATATTTCTTGAGTACCTCGCCCACAATACCCGCACACTTGGAATAACGCTGGTCGTGGCGCAGCCCCTCACGCAACATCGCATAGAGAATGCGCCGCTGCACAGGTTTCAGGCCGTCACGAACATCGGGTAGCGCTCGAGCGACAATCACGCTCATAGCATAGTCAAGATACGAGTCGCGCATCTCACTCGTAATGTTCACCGGACGGACAATCCCTATTTCCATAACCACTCTCCCTGCATCGGCTGGTCAATAGCGTCAAAGCAACAGGAAAGGGGAACCGGGCATGAGTCGTTGGACTACGCGGCGGAACCCCTTCGTTTCACTGGATTGATTATACGATTTATGGCATATTATACACCAGAATCGCGGTTTTGTCCACTAAAGGGCGAACGCGTGTTTGTCGTAGGGTAAATAACTTGATACATTCTCATATCTATTTCCATAATGTAAGTAACAGTCATGTTCAGCTTGTTTTTCATTAATTCAGGATATAAACCTCGATCACTCGTCAGCAATCGGCGGTTGCACACTCAGCCTTTTGTCTACGACCCGATACCCCCGCCAATGCTGCACCACCCGACGCACTGGCGGCAGGCGTAGCACCAGCAGCACGCCGATCACTCCGCCATACACCAATGGCTCGCGGATGTCGGACTTAACGGCCCACAGATAATGCAGCACAGCCAGCAACGTGGCCCCATAAACAATGCGATGCAGCCGCTTCCAGTTTTTGCCCAGACGCCGCATCCATCCCTGCGTGGAGGTAACCGCCAGGGGCACAAGCAACACAAAGGCCGCCAGTCCCACCAGGATGTATCGTTTCTCCGCGATTTCCTGGCCGATCAGCATCGTATCAAACCCATAATCCAGACCAACGAAGATCAAGAAATGCAAACCGGCATACAGAAAAGCGTATAAGCCCAGCGGGCGCCGCAATACGAGTACCCGTTTGAAGCCAGAGAGGATATTCAGTGGTGTACAGGTCAGTGAAAGCACCAGCAAGATCAGGGCAGACTTTCCCGTGCGGAAGGTTAGTTCCTGGATCGGGTTGACGCCCAGTTGATTATAGGCATATTGCCAGCCCAGCCAGCCCAGCGATAGCAGCACCGCTCCGTGTGTCAGCAGCGTCAACCAGCGCCGTTGTAGATAGAGCCGCCAATCAGCCAGTCTGTTCATCAGTAAAACTGCCTCAGATCCATACCCGCATAGAGTTCAGCAACCTGCTCGGCATACCCGTTGAACGGCAATGTTGGGCGGCGACCGGTCTCACCAATGCGGCGCTCGGTTGACTGTGACCAGCGTGGGTGGGATACATCCGGATTCACATTGGCATAAAACCCATATTCTTGCGGGGCTGCCAGCATCCACAGCGAGGTGGGCATAGTCTCAACCAGATCGATGCGTACAATCGACTTAATGCTTTTGAAGCCATATTTCCATGGCACGACCAGGCGCACCGGTGCGCCATTCTGTGGAGTCAGCGCCTTGCCATAGATGCCGGTTGCCAGCAACGTCAGGTCGTGCATCGCTTCATCCAGACGCAATCCCTCGATATACGGCCAGTTGTACCACTGGTTGTTCTGCCCTGGCATTTGCTGCGGATCATAGATCGTTTCCATACGTACATATTGAGCGCTGGCCACTGGCTCCACCTCTTTCAGCAGTGCAGCCAGTGGAAACCCGACCCAGGGAATCACCATCGACCAGCCCTCGACACAGCGCAGGCGGTAGATGCGCTCTTCGCTACCAAACCGGCGCTGCAAGTCGCCAACATCAAACGTCTGGGGATGGCGCACCAGTCCACCTACCTCAACTTCCCAGGGTGAGGTGCGGAAATCGCGGGCTAAACGGGCAACGGCTTCTTTGTCAGTTGAAAATTCGTAGTAGTTGTTATAATTCGTGATCGCCGCATAGGATGTCAGCGCATCACCTGATTCATCGGTATCAGTACTTACCTGCAAGTCGTCGGGAATAGCGGTGGTTGGCTCAGTCCCCGCGCATGCGCCGAGCAGCAACGAACCGGCCGCCAGCGCCCCCACACTGCGCATAAACGCACGCCGCGAGAGATAGATATGCTCAGGTGTGATCTCAGAAGATGGAATCTTGCTCATAGCTTTCTTTTTCATGACCCATGATAGCGTTCTGGATAAGCGCATTGATCGCCTCACCTCTGTACTATCAGCATACTACCATCAGCGCCTGATGGCAACCACATAGCGCCATGTGCTACAATGAGATATGCATCCAGACGTGCAATTGCTACGTCTTATCTCAGAGCCATGCACACCAGGAAAGTTTCCCAAGGAGTTGTGATATGAGTTTTCTGGATCAGATTGGGAAGTCGATTTCGTACGGAGTTGATCGGGCTAAGTTTGAGGCCGATAAATTCCAGCGCACGAATCGCCTGCAAAGCGAACTGAACGATATAAAGAAGCGCCTGGATAAAACACTGATCGATATGGGGCAACGAGCATATGACCTGCATCGTGCCGGGCAAATTAATGCCCCGACGATTGGCGAAATGGCGCAGACCGTTGATAAGCTGCGGTCAGAAGTGATCATCAAGGAAGAGGCTCTCAAGACGGTTCAAGCCGAAACCTACATAGAACCATCAGGAACGATTACCGCGCCAGCGCAACCAGTGCCGATTGTACAGGAAGGCCCGCCCGGCATCATGTCGCCCCCGGCACCACCACCTGCACAGACGGTATCTGCACCACCACCCGCAGTACTGGCAGCACCTGCGCAGCCATCTCCGGCTACCAAGACCTGCCCGCAATGTCATTTTCAAATGCCGATGCGCGCCGTATTTTGCCCGAATTGTGGCTTTCGGATTGGGCGGTAATTCTGCCAATCACCGATGACGACATACCAGGTTCCTGGTACCGACGCTCCAGGTCGGCACCAGGAAGACAGTTCAGGGAAAGCATGTGCGTCGGCATCAACTGGCCGTAAGCGCTCACACCGTACATCCAATGGCCATCACCGGCTCGACACCCGTGCAGGCAGCGCCAGGTTGTTGCGTGGATGGCTTGTCTTGCCCACCAGGTTCAAATTTTCCTGCGAAGAACGGGCCGTTTGCACCTCATCGAAGCTGATGTTCAGACTCGTGATAGTTGTCACAACGGCGGCAGAGATGCCGGTAATAGCAACCTGACCCCCCGGCAAACGCAAAGCCTCGGCAGTCTGGATCAGCACCCGTGCCACAGCCGTATCTACGACTGCAACACCAGCACTATCAATACCTGTGTATAACACCATACCATGGCGGCGGGGCACTGTTGAGCTACGAATGCGTCGATGTAGTGGAAGTTGTCCGCTATATACACGACAAACATGATGCCTCCCTCGTCCAACGGTGTGCATCAGCCGCTCGCGTAGCGATAGTGGAGCGAGCCAACTGGACACGGGGGGTGAGCAGCGCGTATAGCGTGCCGCAGTTATCGCCCCTTGACAGTGACGCTACTCGCGAAGGAGTTGCTTCCATCTCACCGCCCAACAACTTATTCTAACCTACTTTCTTATACGAGTTACGCATCGACACCGGTATAACAAATGCGTGTAAGCATCATGCGCCGGAGTACTCGTGTCGACATACGGATGGCACCGCGCTGCTTCTGTGTTGCTGAACACGTGCTACGCAGCGACCAGGAAGTGGATATAGTCCGGTTCGTCACACTTCGGCAGGTTCATAGGCTCAAGTATACACCATCACATAGTCAACTTTATCTTTCTTCTCGCTTTCGGCAGAGTGGTTTTGATGAACTGCTGATCCGTGGCATCCTCAGGCATTACGTACCCTGGGAGGGTAGGGACACACGGCCGTGCGCCCCTACTGGATGCACACAAGATGCCCCTGTACTTGATTGTGCCCACGATGGGGTTAACCGCCGCCACCAACCGGGCCGCTACCGGGAATACCCGGTTCGGTCATATCCCGTACATTCAGATATTCATCCAGTTGTTCATCAGAGAGCAACCCCATCTCTTTGGCTGCTTCACGCACCGATTTACGCTCGCTGGCCGATTTCTTGGCAACCTTCGCTGCCTGATCATAGCCAATGGCACTGTTGAGCGCCGTAGCGATCGATGGGTTCAACTCAAGCAACTGGCGACAGCGTTCGCGGTCGGCTTCGATACCTTCCAGACAATTGACGCGGAAGGCATTGCATGCACCGGTCAGGATGCTAATGCTTTCTAACATAGCGTGCGCCATAACCGGCATCATCACGTTCAGTTCAAAATTCCCATGGGTACCACTGATCGTGATCGTCGTATGGTTCCCCATCACTCGCGCACAAACCATCATGACCGCCTCGCTCATCACGGGGTTGACCTTGCCAGGCATGATCGATGAACCAGGCTGAATGGCGGGCAAGCGAATCTCAGCCAGGCCACTGGTCGGGCCACTGGCGAGATGACGCAGGTCATTGACGATTTTCATCAGCGAGACAGCCAGCGTATTGAGTGCCCCAGACGCGTTGACATAGGCGTCCTTGGCAGACTGGGCCTCGAAATGGTTCTCGGCTTCGTAGAACGACAACCCGGTCGCTGTGCTAATGTAGGCGATCGCTTTTTCCGGGAAGCCAGGCGGGCAGTTAATCCCGGTACCCGTCGCCGTACCACCCAGAGGCAGTTCAGCCAGTTCATTCGAGGCCGCCTGCACACGCTGGATGCCTTTGCGCACCTGGGTTGCATACCCCGCAAATTCCTGACCCAGCCGTACCGGAGTCGCGTCCATTAAATGGGTACGGCCACTCTTCAATACATCATCGAATTCGATGGCCTTAGCATGCAATGAGTCATACAATGCACTCAGGGCAGGTACCAACTCATGTTCAATGGACACACGCGCCGCAACATGCATAACCGTGGGAATGACATCGTTTGATGATTGCGACATATTGACATGATCGTTGGGATGAATCAGCTTGCTCCCACGATCGCCGCTCAATTTCTCAGCGCAGAGATTCGCAATAACCTCATTCGCGTTCATGTTGGTTGAGGTACCACTACCCGTTTGAAAGATGTCCAGCACAAACTGATCGTCAAGCTTGCCATCGATCACTTGCTGGGCACTCTCAATGATAACCGCCGCCTTCTCCTGGTCAAGCAACCCCATATCCCGGTTAGCCTGGGCCGCTGCCTGCTTGACAATACCCAGGGCCTTAATAAACGGGCGGGAGAAACGGATACCACTGATCGGAAAGTTCAACACCGCTCGCTGGGTCTGAGCACCATACAGCGCATCTGCCGGTACCTGCATTTCTCCCAGTGAGTCCTTTTCAATGCGATATGACCCTGTCATTATACCCTCGCTCCTTTGCGTCTGCTTATCCATACGACCTGCACCCGATGCACCTGCTGCTTTCAGGCGCCGTGTCTCCACTTTATCAAGACAACCGTGTACCTACTTTCCATACCTACTGGTCAACCCGATTATCGCAAGGGATGCCTATTGTGTCAACTTTTCAGCCGGTTATGCAGAATGGGGCACATACCCTTGACGTTGATGCACAAGATTCGTCCGATCGAGGGAAGAAAATATGGTTTTGGGAGAGGAAGCGAAGGAAGATCGTGGCTCAACCAGTGGTGGTTAAGTTGGAAGAAGGCATGATGCCCGTGATGCTGCACAGTCCTGGATTGGAAGATGGCGCGCCTCTTCTCCACCGATTTCTATGTGATAGACAAGACCGTTCATCAGTACAAACCAGGCGTGATTCGCCGCCTGGTACACAAAATCTCATATCGACATCCTCTATGCCGATGCACCACAGGGTGTCTTTATGCATTGGATTTTTGTTTGATATTCCCGCGACGTTCTGCATTGTTGCTTGAGCATTTAGGCATATGAGCGTCTCGAGCACCGATAACAGCATGATGGGTTCGTTCGCAACCAGACCGCCGTGCGTTCGTATATGCACAATGACAGGTGAACGAGTCCCTGTACGCCGCTTACATCAGGGGCACCCGTAACTCCACCGTCGTACCAACCCCTATTTCAGAACGAATGCGAAAGTCCGCCCCAATTAAACGCGCACGTTCCTTCATATTCAGCAAGCCTAGATTGTTGCGTACTGTGCGACTGGCTTCGACATGCGCCACGTCAAATCCCTGGCCACGATCACGCACACTGACGATCAAATAATCTTCTTCGGCATACAGGTAAATCGTGATTTCTGGGGCTTCAGCATATTTACGCGCATTATTGACCGCCTCCTGCACAATCATGAAGGTCGCGGCCTCGATCTCATGTGATAGAGGCGGAATAGTGGCCGGAGCTTCGAGGCGCAATTGAATACCGCTCCCAGAAAAATCACGCCAGCGTGCAACATACTGCTGGAGTGTGACCAGCAAGCCCTGCGTTTCCAGTCCAAGCGGGCGCAACTCGAACAACAACGTCCGAATATCATAGCTAGTCTTGTTCACCAGTTCGGCCAGCGTATCGAGTTCAGAACTGACCCGTTCAGGCATTGCCGTGAGCAACCGTTTGATAAACTCGATATTCATGGCAATGGCAGCAATACTCTGGGTTGGGCCGTCATGCAGATCACGGGCAATTGCGTGCCGTACTTCTTCTTCTTTGGTCAACAAGCGATCGCGTTCTTGCTTCAAGCTCTGATACAGGCGTGCATTCTCAATCGCAATTCCGGCCTGTGATGCCAACGTGGTCAGCAACTGCATATCCTGCTCGGTGAAGAGCGCTCCGTTACGCTTATTAAGCAGTTGCATCACCCCGACCATACGATCCTTCACACGCATCGGCACACACAGGATCGAGCGCGTGACAAAGTCGACCTCCCGGCCAATCCCATCATACCAGCGTGGATCTTGCTTCACATCGTTCACGATTTGCCCGATACCATGAGAGGCTACCCAGCCCGCGATGCCTTTATCAGCGGGCATACGCAGTTCTTGCGTTTCGTTCAAAATCTCAAGGACGAGTTCGTTGCGTTCCTCATCCAGAATAAAGATCGAGCAGCGTTCAGCACCAACGACTTGCGGTACCCGCTGCTTGATGTCGTTGAAGAGACTGGAAAGATCTAAATTCATGGAGAGTGACTGGCCGATTTCATACAAGAGATGTAGCTCTCGTAGATCACGTTCAGCTCGACGTAACATGGCCAGTTTATCCGCCTCGCCACCAATCGCTCGCACCAGGAGGATCAGCAAATCTTCATCGGCTTTTAAGTTTGCCGGCAAGCCTGCCTGTTTTTCCAGGCTCGTTTCCGTGACCACCAGATGAAGCAGGCCGACACTCTGCCCACTACTTTGTAATGGTAATTCGAGCAACTCACGCCCATCTTCAAGGGAGTAATAGCCAATCGTCGGCTCATTCCCACTGTCACGACGCGTTGAATCAGTACGTGCCTGTTCAATCAGGGTACGTGCTTCGAGATCAAGCGGGCCATATTCCAGACGTACGACTTCTCCATGCGGCGTATGATAGATCAGCATACCTGCCTGGGCCGGCCAGAACGCCACCAGACGTTCCAGGGACGCTTGCAGCAATTCGATCACATCATGGTAGCCACCAGCGACTAGAAGCTGGCTGAGGGTTTCTAGTTGACGCGAATCAAGTGTCAGAGGGGACATACATACCTCGTAGGTGAGCAACTTCTCGCACACATTCACTTTACCGTATACTACCTGGTGTTGTCAATGCTTCTAATGTGTGGGGATCGAACCGCCATTATACTATGGTCTGTCATGGTATGTCAATATCCTCGCAAATCGCTGGAGCTATGTTAATTGTGCGGGACGGCATCCACCATGTTCATGCCATATCTTGCCAGCGAAACACGTCGGTGATCATACTTCGTGTTACAAGTATCTCCTGGAATAGAACTATCCTATCCTATAGGTTAACTGCTCAACTGGTGCGAGTAGATGTGGATGTCATACATCATCCGGTGACGAACGTGCCAGACCTGTGCTGGGCAGCATGAAACCTGACCCGCGTGCCAGTTGTGCGCTTGCTACGATGCTCAAAATATTTGTTTCGCCCTATCAGTATTTGTGCATAAGATTCTGGAGAACGCCATAGATCGTTCCGTTTCTGCTGACTAGAAAGCCTTATTACGATACTCAAATTGGTAGAGGATGATCTACTGAATGTGCTATCGTGGGATAGAAGCAAAAGTTAGGCAAAAATGAGTATAATAGACCACAACAATAACCCTGGTCCAAGAAAGGAGTCATGACTATTATGGATGATCAGGCGCACAATCATACCGTGTTCGGGTTACTGGCAGGGACGGTTCTCGGCGGCACGGTTGCGCTGATACTGTTTGGGTTGACAGGGAAGGCAATGTTTGTTCTGGCAGTTGCCCTCGGAACAGGCCTCGGATTTGTGATCGGGTTCAGTAAAGACCGTGCGCTTCGGCAGGAGATCAATAACGATCCAGCAGGTCAGGTTGTGCGTGAATAGCTACGACCAGGGTTCCATACCATCATAGCTCTTTGATCAGAGTGTGAACCATACAAACGTATCAGTCTGAAATCCCCCTGGTAGCCGATACGACTGGGGGGATTTCTGGTTATCCTGACAACACCAGAGGCATCTACTTGTCTGACCAGGCACACAGGCAATACTTTAGTTTAAGGTTGAGCCACACATCCCTCCCGTAGCCGGGGGATAACGTGGATTGTGAGGTAGACTACATGCAGGAATACCATTTTATGGCGTGTGGGAGCCTTACTCCTGCCTGCACACACATAGCGTGCGCATTCTACAATGCCTGCGCATGTCACAATGCTGTATATATTTTTACTATACACAATAAGGAGAGATTAGTATGAGTAACAAGAAACAGTGGAACGAACTGACTGGACAGGAAAAAGTAGGACTGATCGGGTTGAGTACGATCCAGCTGGCGTTGCTGGGGGCCGCACTGTGGGATATTTGTCACCGCCCAGCCACCGAGATTAACGGTAAAAAGTGGGTCTGGACGATGGTATCGTTTCTTAATTTCGTCGGGCCCCTGGCGTATTTCAAGTTTGGTCGCAAGCATGGCTAAGTGAAGGCTGCCAATCACCAGTACAGCCCGGCGGGCACTGGTAGATCCTGGCGCGTTAAACAGACAAAGGAAGAGCGTAACACACTATGTTTAGGCAACGACGTAGATGGCACGTGCTTGTCATCGTTCTGTTGGGCAGCCTGCTTGTGCTGCCAGTTATGACCGCCCGTGCAACACCAGCGGTTGATGCACGGTTTTTTGACTACTATCACCAGCATCAGGGCATCCGTATTCTGGGCTATCCCCTGACCGAACTGGTAGAAGTAAACGGCTATGCGGCCCAGTATTTTGAGAAGGGGCGGATTGAAGATCACCGTCACGAAGTGACTGATCCACGCTGGGCATTTATGTATGGCCGCCTCTCCGCCGAACTGATGGAACGTGACCCGCAAGGTCAGGTGAACAACACCAGTATTACCTATGCCGATCTGGCCTATGCCCATCGCGCCGAATTGCGTGTTCCGGCCCCAACCGGGTTCCTGGGTGGAACTACTCCGTCGCGCAATGGCATGTTCGTACCGTACGATGCGCAGTTGCGCCCTGCACCCGGTTATATTGTGCCGCTCTATTTCTGGACATACATCAACCGCAACGATCTGTTTCCTGGCGGCTGGCTGCACGATGTCGGGTTGCCGATGACCAATGCGTTTCAGGTTGAGACTTACAAAAACGGTGAGCGCCGCGATATTACTATGCAAGCCTTTGAGCGAGCGGTGTTGACCTATGATCCACGCAACCCACGCGAATGGCAGGTTGAGCGCGGCAATATCGGGGCTGATGCGCTGCGTACAGCGCCTGCTAACGGCCAACCCGTCACCAGCAACATCGAGATCCCGCGTCCCAACGAACAAGTGACGCTGCCAGTACATATTCTGGCCCGCCTGGGTAATCCAGGTGAGCAGGTGGTGGCAACCCTGCGCTGGCAGGATGGCACAGAGGTATCCAATATCTACACCCTGCTTGCGGGTGAGGATGGGCGCGGCTTGCTGATTGACAACCTGGACTGGGTCAACCTGCCACAGCCGCCCCAACCCGCTACTCAACCGGCAACGATCACCATTCGCAATACGGCTGGCACGGTGCTGGCACAGCAGTCGGTAGTGGTGTTGAACGCGGATGACCCGAACACACAGGAGATTATGCTGTACTGGACGGTGAGCGGTGCACCGACGGTGCAACCGCAGCAGCGACGCATTGTGCGTACCGAACAGGTCGGTACCGCCGCTCTGGAGGAACTACTCTGGGGGCCACCAGCCGTCAGCCAGGTTGGGTATGGCACCGCACTGCCTACACCGATCGAGGTTCTTAGCTATCCTGGCCGCCAACCTGATTGGGGGCCACGGGTACGGTTGCTACGCCTGACGATTGAGGATGGCATCGCCACTGCCGACTTTTCGCGGGAGATCCAGGCCTACGGTGGTGGTTCGGCACGTATGCAGGCTATGCGTGACCAGGTGACGCAGACGCTGCTCCAATTTCCGACGATCACCGAGGTGCGTATCGCTGTTGACGGTCAGAGTGAGGGGGTGCTGCAACCATAGCCGCACGTTTGGTCAACTCATTTTTCGCCAATATGCGCTATAATTTTGACAGAGGTTTCGTGAAATATTAGGGTAAAGTGGTGACCGTGCTGAATCAACAACGACGGGTCTGGCTACTGCCCCTCATGATTTGTGTGGCAATCATCGTGTTTGATCAACTGAGCAAGCAGTGGATCGTCAACCGCCTGGGACCAGTGCCGCTGATGGATGCGATTCCGTTAGTGGGGAATGGGGTGCAACTCATTTATTCGCGTAACACTGGAGTGGCATTTAGCCTGTTGCAAGGTGTGCCCCAACTCCTGACTGTGCTGGCTCTGCTGATTACTGCTGGAGTAATCTATGTCTATATCACCCAATTGCCGCGACAGAATCTGGCGGTTCAAATCAGCATTGGCCTGATTGTCGGTGGGGCACTGGGCAACCTGATCGACCGTATCGTCCTGGGCTATGTGATTGATTTTATTCAGGTCGGATGGTGGCCAGTCTTTAATGTTGCTGACAGCGCCATTTCGCTAGGGGCCATACTGCTGGTGCTGACGCTGGTACGACTTGATGCTATACGGAACGCTCGGTCGCAGACAGCAGTACAGTAACCGTCAGGGCAACCGGTATGTCTCCTGGATTACAGTCGCGATGGCAACGCTGGGGTATACCTGGCATCATCGCGTCTGGCTTACTGGTGTCGGATCAGCTCAGTAAATTCTGGACGATCCAGCATCTTGGCCCGATCCCTGGTAGTCGACAGATTTTTGTGATCGATGACTGGTTTAGCTTGATCTATGTTGCCAATACGGGCATTGCCTTCGGGTTGCTCCCCAATCTGTCCAGAATCTTCATCGTCACATCGTTACTCATCAGTGCCGGGGTGATTTATGCTTATCTGTTCTATCTCCCCAATCACAGCTGCCGGGTCAAAGTGAGTATCGGGTTGATTATCGGCGGTGCACTCGGTAATGTGCTAGACCGTATTCAATGGCGACATGTGATCGATTTTATCAAGATTGGCTGGTGGCCAGCATTTAATCTGGCTGACATCGGTATCAGTATAGGTGTTCTCATTCTGGCTGTTTATCTGCTGTTCATTGATGATTGTGAGTGTGAACATACAATGCCGCAGGACGATGCGCTGCTGACGAAACTGTTGTATGGTGAGCCGGATGGATCACCTGTTGAGTCAGAAGAAGGGTAGGCATGAAGTGGCAGATACGACCGAATCCAATGATACGCTTGATCAAGCTGTCATCGAGTTGCGCGTACCGTTGCAGCCAGCGACAAAACGCCTGGATCGCTATGTTGCGCTGACCGTTTCGAGTTTGTCACGCTCGTATGTGCAGCATTTGATTGCAGCCGGACATATTCTGGTGAACGAGCGTCCATCACGCGCCAGCCAGGTAGTGCACCCCGGTGATGTTATTCTTGTGCGTCAGCCTGTGCCTCGACCAACCGCACTGGTGGCAGAAGAATTGCCATTAACAGTGGTCTATGAGGATGCCGATCTGGTGGTGATCGACAAAGCCGCCGGCATGGTTGTCCATCCTGCGCCTGGACATCCTCGTGGCACACTGGTCAATGCATTGCTGGCACGCTATCCTGATATACGCGTCGGCATGGAGTTACGTCCCGGCATTGTGCATCGCATCGATCAAGACACCTCCGGGTTGCTCGTGGTAGCACGGCACGAACAGGCGCTACGGGCGCTCACGGCACAGCAGCAGGCACACGAGATGTACAAGGCGTATCTTGCCGTGGTGGAAGGGCCAATCAAGGAACTTGAGGGGATTATTGATGCCCCAATTGGCCGCCATCCCCGTGATCGCCAACGGCAGGCGGTGGTGCCTGATGGCCGAGCAGCGCGGACACATTACCGGGTGCTGGAGCAACTGGGAGCCTATACCCTGGTGGAGGCACGGTTGGAAACGGGGCGCACCCATCAGATCCGCGTCCATTTTGCGCACCAGCAACGCCCAATATTGGGCGACCCACTGTATGGGCGGCGCAAATCACGCCCAACATTCGGGTTGCAGCGCCAATTTTTGCATGCCTATCGGCTCGGTTTTGTGGTACCATCCAGTGGTGTATGGCGTGAATTCACTTCTCCGCTACCTGCCGATCTTGCGCACACGCTGGAGAAGCTGCGCTCGTTGGTACGTACTGTGTAGTATGCATATTATGCTACAATGCACATGCTTCGAGTGGATAAGAGTAGCTACAAGGAGGTAGGATTCGCAATGCGCAACAAGATAAGTATCATCGGTGCTGGTTTTGTTGGTTCGACGACGGCACACTGGCTTGCAGCGAAAGAACTGGGCGATATTGTTCTGGTCGATATTGTCGAAGGGATTCCCCAAGGGAAGGCCCTGGATCTCTGCCAGTCTGGCCCAATTGAGGGGTTTGATGCGAAGATTATCGGTACCAATGATTATGCCGATACCGCCAACTCGGATATCATCGTGGTGACATCAGGCGCTCCACGCAAGCCGGGAATGAGCCGTGAGGACTTGATTAAGGTCAACGCCGACATCACTCGCGATTGTGTTGGCAAGGCGGCGCCACTTTCACCCAACGCAATCATCATTATGGTCAACAACCCGCTGGATGCAATGACCTACGTCGCACGCCAGACCAGCGGCTTTCCTAAGAATCGCGTGTTTGGGCAGGCGGGCGTGCTGGATAGTGCCCGGTATCGCACATTTATTGCCATGGAAGTCGGGGTGTCAGTGGAGGACATCCAGGCCATGTTAATGGGTGGTCACGGGGATGAGATGGTGCCACTCCCCCGCTTCTCCACGATAGGTGGTATTCCTGTGACCGAGTTTATTCCCAAAGATCGGCTGGATGCCATTGTTGATCGAACACGTAAGGGCGGCGGTGAGATCGTGAACTTGCTCAAGACCGGGAGCGCCTACTATGCGCCATCGGCTGCAACCGCCCAGATGGTCGAAGCGGTGTTACACGATAAGAAACGGGTGATACCCTGTGCCGCCTATCTCGAAGGTGAGTACGGTCTGAACGATATATACTTTGGGGTGCCGGTGGTGGTTGGTGCCGGTGGTATTGAGCGCATTATTGAACTGCCACTGAACGATGAGGAAAAGGCCCTGTTGCAGAAGTCAGCAGGTGCAGTGCGGAACACGATTGAAACGCTGAAGACACTCTAGCCGTGTAGTATGGCTGACACTCGCAGCAGAAAGCAATGCTGAAGGAGTGTGTTGCAGGAGACAGGATTCAGGCTGCCCGTTCCTGTTTCCTGGCTCCTGCTTTCTCTTTATGACTGTCGTTTTTTGCATCCTGACTGCGGCTCGTTCCGGGATCCACCCGGTTCAAGGAGGGATACCCGTTCTCAAGGATTCTCAATGGCAGTGTATACACCATGCGTGTAGTCACATCTGGTGTGTACCCGTTTCGGGGAACATTCGGCAATGAAGGATGCAGGGGCCTGCAGCCCCACGAATCCCACAAACGCTTGAAGGGGCATAACCCTTCCAGACCACCCTACCGGAACGGGATCCTGGTATAATCCAAACACAAGCACTGATCTCTCGTTGTCACTGGCATATACGACCAGATGGCAGCACAACGATATATATATCCTGATATGAAATAGAGAGGGCATTGTGCAAGCCACAACTGGCACATCGTCGTTGACATCGCAGGATCGCTGGCAGATGCTAGGGGGCGAGCGATTTTATATTCTTGCCCGCTGGCTCATCATTTTATTATTGTTCGCCATCAGTCCGTTATTGACAGACAGCCCGCTCTGGCCCATTCGCCTGGCCAACGCCATCACCGTACTCCTGTGGAGCTATGCGGGCTTTGGGCTGTTGACCACCATCGCGCTTTTTATTCCATTTTTTAGTCCCTTGCTCAGTTTAGCGTATCTGCTCGATATTATGTTTATTTCCGTGCTGGCGTTGTTCAGTGGTAAAGGGGATATGATCTTTTTTCCATTGTATTTGTTGCCGCTGATCAGTGCTGCTGTTCGGCATCCGCCAGGAATAAGCCTGGTGTTTGGTATCGTTGCCTCTTTCTTCTACATCCTGGTGATTATTGGTGGAACAACGCTGAATCCCGATCAATCTGCACTAGGAGCGCTGGAGTATGTGTCGCTGGGATTGCGGGTGTTGACATTGAGTTTTGTGCCCTGGTTGACGAGTGGCCTGGCAGAACAGTGGAGCGCGAATAATCGGCGTAGTGTAGTGGTAGCGCGCCAAAAAACGGACGAAGCGTTGCGCGAAGCCCAGGCCTATCGGGATCAGATGCGGTCACTGTATGAAGTGGCGTATACGCTCTCAACGACGATGAACTATCAACATGTGTTGGAGTCGACCCTGAAAGAAAGCCAGCGATTGGTACCCTACACAGCCGGGTTCGTGCTGCTCTCGTCAGGGAATCCTGATGAGTTATATGTCGCGGCGACTCATGCAATGGCACCGACAGATCACGGTCGTTCGATCCAGGTATTGAAGGGATCACTGGCGATGGTGCTGCGCTCACCTGATCCATGTTTGATCAATGACATTAGCCAGGAACCAGATTTGCGTCCTATCGAGACCTTGCAGAACTGCAAGGCCGCCTGTGTCATTCCGTTACGAGCGCAGTTGCGCACCTATGGGATGATGATTATCGCCAGTGATCGCGCCAACGCCTTTACGGCTGATCAGATGGAGATGATCAACACGCTGGCGCAGTATGCGATTATTGCGTTGCATAATGCACAGCTTTTGATTGACCTCAAAGAAGAGCGCAACAAACTGATCTCCAAAGAAGAAGAAGTGCGCCGACAACTGGCACGCGATCTGCATGATGGCCCGGCTCAGGCATTGGCCGCGATTACCATGAATATTGAGTTTATTAAACGCTTGCTCGAGCGCGACCCGAAGCGGATAATGGAAGAACTGGATAAACTGAGCACCCTCTCCAAACGCACGACCTATGAAGTGCGCACGATGCTCTTTGAGTTACGCCCGCTGGTGCTGGAGACACAAGGGCTGCGCGTGACGTTGGAACAATACCTGGCACGCTTCCAGTCGGATAACAATAATGGCCCCCAGATTCTGCTCGATGCAGATAATGTCGAGGAGATCGCACTGGATACCAAAACCGAAGGGACGCTCTTTAACATTATCCAGGAAGCGATCAATAATGCCCTCAAGCACGCCCAGGCAAAGCACATCTGGGTGCGCCTGGAACGTGATGGCGCTATGCTGCATACGATTATTCAGGATGATGGTAAAGGTTTTGATAAGGCCAAGGTCATGCGCTCTTATGAGAAACGTGGGTCATTTGGCTTGCTCAATATTGACGAGCGAGCCCGCCTTGTTGGCGGTGCAGCCGAGATGCATTCGGCCCCTGGTGAAGGGACGACCGTGAAAATTATTGTGCCCCTCGAGTCATGAACCCCTATCTTGCCCCCGAACGAGTACGGGCTGCGTTGCGGACGTTGGGATTACAGCCCACCCGTGGTATGGGCCAGAATTTCTTGATCGATGGTTCGGTTCTGGCTCAGATTATTGTGGCAGCCGCGCTCGATGCGGGTGATCTGGTAGTCGAAGTTGGCCCTGGTCTGGGGGTCTTGACATGGGAGTTGCTGCGACATGTGCGTCAGGTGGTAGCGGTCGAGCTTGATAAACGCCTGGCAGCGCGTCTATCCGTTGAGTTTGCCAGCTACCGCACATTGCGCATCATCCAGGGCGATATTTTACGCCTTTCACCTGCACAACTCCTGGAGGGCACACCACCAGCACATCTAGCACCTGTAGCACCTGGAACGCTGGATCAAACAAGCCAGACGCCATCTATCCCCACACCGCCACCCTACAAAGTCGTTGCCAATTTACCGTATGCCATAACCTCAGCCGTCTTACGTCACTTTTTGGAGGGACAGCCGCAACCAACATCGATGGTGCTGCTGGTGCAGTGGGAAGTCGCGCAACGCATTACTGCACCAGCAGGCGATTTGAGTGTACTGGCGCATGCCGTGCAACTCTATGCTGCACCCCAGATAGTGGCGCGTGTTCCGGCCTGCAGCTTTTTCCCGCGCCCGGCTGTGGATTCAGCCATCCTGCGCTTACAAATCTATAACGCTCCTGCAGTTGCGGTAAATGATATTGATGCCTTGTTCCGTGTGATTAAGGCCGGGTTCCTTCAACCGCGCAAGAAGTTGGCAAACGCGCTTCCCACAGGTCTGGCAGCGATGGGGCAGCCGGTCGACCGTTCGATGGTCATTGCTGCCCTGACTGCTGCTGGTGTATCCCCTGATCAACGTTCCGAGACGGTAACGCTGGCAGAGTGGGCCAGTATATATCAGGCATTGCAAGCAGCCGGCTATTACGACCGTACGAATTAATCATCGGACATACTCGCTTGTTCTACTCGTAGGCTAGCACCTCGCGTACAGTCAGGCGGCTGGCATTCCAGGCCGGTAGCAAGCTTGCAACGATAGATAGTACTATTACTGCCGCCAGCCAGATAAACAGGCCGTTCATAGCAAACGTATACAGCAGTGGCGCTCCTGTGAACAGCACGCCAACCTGATCGCTCAATAGACGACTCAATGGAAAAGACAACAATCCGCCAATGGCCCAGCTGATCAGTCCGATCATCACGCCCTCGAGCAGAATCACGCGGATCAACGTCCTATCGGAAGCTCCGATCGCTCGCATCACTCCGATTTCACGTGTGCGCTCCAGTACGTTGATACTCATAGTACCTGCCAATCCCAGGCCCCCTACTACCGCAATCAGTAACGCCATAATCGTCAGTAGCATGGTAATGATATTAAATTGTTGCCGGGTGAAATTGTTACGTTGCGCAGCAGTGGTGGTGTTTGTAACACGGATGCCTTGCCTGCGAAACTGATCTTCAATCTGCTGCGCAGCTTGCTCCTGTGTCATACGACTATCAACACTATTGGACAGGAAGATTTGCATCTGGCGTGTCTGACCGACCTCGCGTGTCTCACGCGCAAAGAAGTTGGCATTAGCATAAGCAATTTGCGTATTACCCAGCCCTTGAAACACACCAACAATCCGCCAGGGAGACTCACGCCCTTTGATGTTCAGCGTCACTGTATCACCAATGCGCAGATCTGTCTCGTTGTTCAACACATTGGCACTCACGACCATTGCATTTTCGTCAGTAGGCAGGAGCCAGCGCCCGGCCACAATACGTGGCGTAATGCGTGTGCGTTCGAGATCAAGGCCATAGAACGTAATCGCGTCGCTCTCGCTGGTATCAGGGCGCACACGCCGCGCCTGCACCAGGCTGACACTTTCAATATAAGCTACGCCCGGTATCTGCCGGGCGATCTGCTCCACCCGCGCCACACGGTACGAACGTGCAAATCTGACCTCAACATCATAGCGCACCAGGGTGTCAAACAGTATCGCCAGCGACTGATTGGTCGAGGCCTGGACACTGGCAACACTGATAAAAATGGCTCCAGCCAGCGTGAGCGTGATCAGCGTCAATACCAACCGCCCCTTGCGTCGAAACGTATTGCGTATAGAGACAATCAGGGCCAGAGGCACACCACGCACTGCTTGCAGCGCCCGGTCAATCCAGTTACTACCATACTGCACAGAGCCACCACCATCAATTGCCGCCCGAATGGTGATACGGGTACCGCGGAGTATTGGCAGCAATGCCGCCAGCACCGGCACACCCAGGCCCAAAAAGAACTGCAGCGCCAGTACCTCTGGCAGCAATCCAGTTACTGTTGGATCGAAATTGAGAAAGCGTCCAAAGAAGATCGCAAACTGACCAGCCGCGATATGTGCCAGTGGTACCGCCACCAGCAGCGCGATCACGCCAAACAGGGTGACAAACCACAAATACAGGCTGGCTATCTGCCAATCGCTGGCCCCAATTGCCTTGAGAACGCCGATCTGTCGTGTCTGCTGGGTAAGCAGACCGGAGATAGTATTGGTGACAAGGAAACCACTCAGGAAGCCCATCAGGATACCTAATGCTCCTAGCAAAAATACCAGTGGATCGAGAATGAAGGTCGCTATCGGACTCTGGGCTGGATTCGGCGGTAAGAACGAGACGAGAATCTCACGCCCGCTCCGCTCGATGCGGTTGCGTATGCTGGTTGCTACCTCATTGATCGCCACCGGGTCATCCAGCAGTTCGTCATCAACGGCAAAGAAGAGCTGAGTGTAGTCACGCGACTCGCCCAACCATTCGAGCGTGTCGATTGAGATATAGCCGGTATAGGTACCAAACAGAAAGGCCGGTGGTGCTGACAGGTCATAGGTCGTACCCACCAGTCGCAGGGTATACTCGCGCTGATCTTGCGCTTCGATCACCAGGTTGTCGCCCAGTGCCAGTTTAATGTTGGACAGGTCGCTAAGGGCCGACCGTTCGATAAGCATTTGCTGATCACCCGGTATGTTCCCCTGTTCGATCTGAAACTTGCCGATACGAATATCGTCCCAGTCAGATACCGCCCGCAACTGCAGATCGGCCCACTCATTGGGTGCAACACGCAAGCGCACATTGGCGAAGGCACGACCCTCAGCTTCTTTCACTCCTGGCAGGCGACGAATGATGTCAACCAGATCATCGTCAAAGGCTTGCTCGGGGGCAACATGAATCACGCCAGTGAAGGGATTGATCGCCCGGTAGGCTCCATTTAGCCCTTCCAGCATACGTATACGTGCCTCGGCAATGGTACCAACAGCAAATACGCCGAGTGCAATTGAGAGAACCACCAGCAGTGCCCGCAATTTGTTTTCCCATATATCGCCCAGCACCTTTTTCCAGCGTGGACTGAGGTAATAGTGTTGGTGGGGTGTGGTACGCTTGCTTGCCAGGGCAGGTGTTGTGCCGGTCGGTATTGAGGGCAAGCTGACTATTCGAGGTTTTTGTGGTGATCTATCGGTTTGTTTCATACATGGCCACCTTATTTTTATTGCTTATTGTCTGTTTTACAGAGATAGCCCGTAAAGCTCAGGTGCTTTCGCCCTGGGATAGATGGGCTTCACCCGCTTGAGCGGATTTAGGCGCAATCAGAAAGGAGGAGATAGAAAGGAGGAAAGAGAAGTCCACTCCTCTGGTTCCCTCTTTCCTATTTCCTGACAGCTATTTTCACACCCACCTGGTTCCCTCTTTCCTATTTCCTGACAGCTATTTTCGCACCCCTCACTCCTCTTCGGGGTGGCAATCTCTGAAGCCCAGGCACGTTCGCCCTGGGAGTGGTACCTGCGCCAGCGGGGGCGAGGGGGCCGCAGGCCCCTGCAAAACGAGGAGCCTCCCGGAGGGGTGTTGCCCCTCCGGAACGATGATATTTACCAATAATTTGGTAGATTTTAAACCAAAAACCTTGCATAATCTCGTTCCTGTTTGTTGATAGAGCAGAATATAGGGTTTACCGCTTCACATACACAAGCCAGGTCTGGTATGTTGCCAGGTAGAAGTGGTACTGGCGCTCTAAGGCCATGCCGGTTTTTTGTTGCAACAGCCATCGACACTACCGGCTTCAATCCTCAGCAGCAGCAGACGGAGCATGACAGCCGATCCCATCGATTAGCGCATCGATCAACTCGTAGGCCATGTGCTGGCGACTCTGCGTCACCGTATGGACGGGCACAGCATGCAGGCTCTCGATAATACCCAGAATACCCCCGGCAATCAGTCCCAGGTTATGATGGTTAATCTCACCACGCTGCTGTGCCTGGTGCAATGCCTGCATGATCGGTACAATCATAGACTCATAGGCCATGCGCTCCAGACGCTCAGCGTGCGCCGGATCGATGGCAGGCATATCGGAGTGCATCATTCGCAGCAGATCGATCGGTGGCTGTGACAACAGCCAGTCGGCAATCGCATGCAACTGCGTGCGAATATCTGGCCCGGTTTCCGCAATGATACGAGACAGACCCTGGCGGTGATGTATCAGGGTGCGCTCGGTGACAGCGATGAACAGTTCTTCTTTGCCACCGGGTACATGGTGATAGAGGGACGCATGCCGAATGCCAATCTCAGCAGCAATATCACGGAGCGTGACGGCTGTATAGCCACGTTGTGCAAACAGGCGCTGAGCGGCTACTAACACCCGCTCGCAGGCATCGGTATTTCTTTCCTGGTTGTGCATTGCTTTTACCTACCAACTGTTAGGTAGTCTATCATGCTTAACCCAGGTTGTCAAGAGCGTTTGATAGCAACTGGAAGACCAGCTACCATCAAATATACGGTATCTGCCTGTGCTGCCAGGCGTTGATTGCACCAGCCAAGCCACTCGCGGAAGGTGCGGCTCACAGTATCAGCGGGGATAATCCCTAGCCCGACTTCGTTAGAGACCACAATGAGTTCACTTGATTGGCTATGGTACCATGCCAGCAGTTGCACCAATTCGGCTTCGACCATGGCCCAGTCTGCATTCGGTTTGAGCAGCAGATTTGTCACCCACAACGTCACACAATCCAACACCACGACCGGCGCGGGCGCAACGGTGGTTAAAGCCTGGGCCACAGCGAGGGGTGCCTCAAGAGTGCGCCAGTGCACTGGTCGTTCGGCCTGATGACGAGCAATCCGAGCAGCCATATCCTCATCACCCGCCTCGGCAGTGGCAACAAAGAGTACCTCGGTATCGCGGGATTCGGCCAGTTGCTGGGCAAAGGCACTCTTACCGCTGCGCGCTCCACCGAGAATAAAAGTTAATTTACGTGTTGTCATAAATCAGGTTCCAGGTCTCAGGAAAATCAGGGCGCATAAGCGTTGTCGTTCGCCGTCACGCCGGGAGCCTGAAGGCTCCGGCGCGCGTTCCGGAGGCCGCTAAAGCGGCCTCCCACAGCCGGCACAGGCCGGCTTCCTGCGCACTACGTGCCTGCGGCTTTAGCCGCCGGGCAAAAGGCTTCAGCCGCCGCAAGCGGAGGCAAGGCACGATCAGGCTGATGGGCGGATGAGCAGCACGGGAATCGTCACCCGCCGTAGCACCTCAGTCGCCACACTGCCCATGATCAGCCGGCTCAAGCCGGTACGACCATGGGTCGCCATCGCCACCAGATCAATATCACTGTGTGACACAAAATCAATAATTTCCTCAGCGGGGTCACCAGTACGGATCACTACCTCCACCCTATAACCATCATTACGCAAGCCATCGGCATACTCGCGCAGCTCGTCGGCCAGCGCCGATTGCAAGTTATCCCATATCTGGTGTACATAGGATGGATAGAGGGCATGTTCGGTCTGCGACCTGACTGGATAGGGTTGTCCGCGTGCAAACAATCCATCAGTCACAATGGGACGTGGCACCGAAATATGCGCCGCTGCCGGTTCGGACGCAACCCGGAACAGGATCAGGTCATCATGCATGGGATAGAAAAACTGGCGGACATACGGAATAATCCGCCGGCTGAACCCTGAGCCATCCAGGGGAATCAATACTCTGTGTTTCTTCATTGGAACACCCCTCCTGTCTCCTTCATGGAAACGGTTACCCATCGTTGGTCTTCGGGATAGATCATACCACTTATAGTATAGTATAGTTGGCAATCGGATACATGACATCCGTCTTGAGTGCAGGCGATGACCTGGACAGGTGGCGAGATTCGTGCCCGGGCTGTTGAACAGGTTGTTAACCTCAACCATTACGGGGTAGACATACCAAAACCGTACCCGTTCCAGAGCAGTAGTCTAGTAAGGACACTGCCCCTATGCATCAGGCTAAGGGTTGCAGACCCCCACCGCCAGCCGGAGACATATGTATGGGCCTGGCGGGACACTGCCTCCTCAGGTGTTTCTCAGGTCTGGCAGGGGCCGCTTGCCCCCGCCAGACTTGCCGGCAAATGTCCCCCGGAACGGGTATTGCGATGGTCTCGCTTAGGGATTGACCGACAGGAATGCCTGACGTGCTTCGGCCAGTGCTGCTTCTGAGGCCGGGAAATAGCCAACTTCTCGGATAAAGTCATTTACATTCGTCAGATAGTAGTTGATGAATGCTGCGACGTGGGGTTGTGCTTGCATCACACTGGCACTACTATAGATGTAGAGTGGTCGAGCCAGTGGATATTCCTCACTTTCAACCGTTACCTCAGTGGGGACAACTGCGGTGCCACTCCCATCATCAATCGCAACAATGTTCAGCCGATCCTGGGCCTCTCGATAGTACGCATAGCCAAAATAGCCGATGGCGTAGGGATTTTCCACAATACCGCTGACCAGTTCGTAATCATCCTCGCTGAGCAAAATACCAGGTGCGTTCTGAATAGGCTGTGGATCCTTGTCAAAGATTTCCTCGACAAAGTAATCAAATGTACCACTATCGGTTCCGGGACTGAAAAGGACGATTGGCTCGGCAGGATAGGTTGGATCAACGTCTGACCAGGTAGTTGCCTCACCGGAGAAGATCTGTGCCAGTTGTTCAAACGTCAACGCCGTGATAAAATCGTTAGCCTTGTTCACAACGATTGCTAATGCATCTGTACCGACGCGGAAGGCAATCGGGGCACGGTTGTTCGCCCTACATTCGGCCTCTTCTTCAGCGTTTATGGCACGACTGGCATTCACGATGTCTACATCTTCCGCACCACTGCAAAAGAGCCGAAACCCTGTTACTGTGCCGGTGCTGCGGACATCAATAATCGCGGTTGAACCTTCCTGAACAAACGCTTCCACGATGGCCGTTGTGAGCGGGAACACCGTTGATGAGCCAGTAATCTCAATATCACCACTCACATCAGCCGGGTCAACGAACGGTAGTCCATTATCTGTGGTCATTGTATCAGCACCTGTGGTCGATGCAGGATTGTTGCCGGTGGGATCAACCGCAGGATTTACCGGTGTGGTCTGCGAAGAACCACAGCCACTGATAAGTAAGATGCAGAGCCAGCATACAATGATCGGTTGCAAACGAACGTTCATATTCTCCTCCTTTAGATCCGTAAGATATCCGTTTGATCCATACGATACACCAGACGTTCAGAGGTTGAGCTGAAGCGCATACAGAAATGTCACTCGGCCTACCCATAGCAAGCCTTTCAGACAGGTTGGTTATAGAGAGAATGAAACGCTTGTTGTGTCTGCAGGATTACAGAAATCGCCCATAAAGCCCAGGCACGTTCGACCTGGGAATCGTCACGATACGTCCAATGTGGGTCAAAGAGAATGAGCGGAGGCATAGCCTCCGCTCATGGTTGACTACTCTGCCGACAACCTTTCAAATTTGATCGAGCGTGTTCGGGGTGGGGTGTGGGTTGGAAGCAAGAGTGATAGAAACCCGGTGATCAACACGAAGATCACCGCAGCCCATAAACATCCCACCAGACTATAGCGTTGATACAGAATACCAGAGAGAACGGTTCCTGCCAGCCGCCCACCCGCATTGGCCATGTAATAAAAACCGACATTCATCGCGACCTTATCACTGTCGGTATAGGCCAGAATAAGAAAGGAGTGAACCGCCGAGTTCATAGCAAAAATAACACCGAAGGCGATCAAACCAACCACCACCACCAGCGCCGGATCAAACCCAGGAAGAACGAATTGCGCCCACTGCCCATCACCAGACAGGTTAGGAATAGCAACCATCGCCGATTCGTCACCACGCATCAGCGCCAGCGCGATTCCGGCTGGAAAAGCTGCCAGGGCAAACGCCAGCCAGGTTGCAGTCCGTCCATCCGGCTCGCTCCCCTTACCCTCGACTCGCTGGCGCACAAATCCCGGTGCCGAAGCCTGCACGATACCGTAGCCGATAACCCAGATTGCCATGAATCCACCTACTTGCCAGAAGTTCCAACCAGCAACATCGTAGAGGAACACCGGCAAGCCGACCACAAACCAGACATCGCGTGAGGCAAACAAAAACACCCGTGCCGCCGAGAGCATGTTCACCGCATAGTTCTTGGAGAACATCTGGCTGAACTTTGCCTTTTTGTCAACCGTTCCCAGGTCGCCTTTGATCAGCGATAGGGTGGAGATCAGCGCGATCAAAACCAGTGCGGCCAGGATCATCAGTGCCGTCTGAAAGCCAACGGTCGTCAACAATAGACCGCCCACAAAAAAACCCACGCCCTTGAGCGCGTTTTTCGAGCCAGTCAGGATTGCCACCCACGTATAGAGCGTACCTTGCTCACCTTCGGGCACGACAAACTTGACAGCGCTTTTGGAACTCATCTTGGTCAGGTCTTTGGCAATTCCAGAGAAAGCTTGAGCGACCATCACATACAGTACCACGAGCCATGATTCCGGGGCAAAGGCCAGCATACTCAGCGCGAGGATCTGCGTACTCAGACCCATAAACAGCGTCGTCTTCAAGCCAAACCGAGCACCAATCCAGCCACCAAACAGGTTCGTGATCACACCAAAGATTTCATAGAAGATGAAAAGCATAGCGACTTCAAACGGGCTATAACCCAGCTGGAAGAAGTAAAAGAGTACGAGCATACGGATCGCGCCATCGGTCAGGGTATCAGCCCAATATGCGCCTGTGACCAGGATATAGTTGCGTAGATCCGCCGATCTCGTGGTGGCGGCAGGTTGCACCTGTGGCATCATTGCCAGCCGGGTTTGCAGTTCAGCCATCTGTGCCCGCAACGCTGTTACCTCGGCCCGCAGTTGCGCAACTTCTTCTTCAAGTGTTACTGTAGCCATAAATCACGGTTTCCTCTTATTTTTGGGTATAACATTCGAACGCCGGTTACACCCCGACCAGCGCCACTTTGCGTGCCAATTCTACCAGGCGATTGGCGTAGCCCCACTCGTTGTCATACCATGCCAGAATTTTGACCTGCGTGCCATTCGTGACCATCGTTGAGGGTGCATCGACGATGGCCGAGCGAGGATCGTCTTTAAAGTCAATCGATACCAGTGGGCGCTCTTCGTAGCCCAGAATACCGTGTAACGACCCGGCAGCCGCGTTTTTTAATACCTCGTTCACCTCTTCAATCGTGGTGGGGCGTTCGACTTCAAATACACAGTCAGTAAGTGAGGCATTGAGCAGCGGGACGCGAATGGCAACCCCATCCAGTTTGCCTTGCAATTCAGGGAAGATCAACCCGATGGCCGTCGCCGAGCCGGTGGTCGTCGGAATGAGCGAGAGGCTGGCCGCCCGTGCGCGACGCAGATCTTTGTGCGGAGTATCCAGAATGCTCTGGGTGTTGGTCATGTCGTGAATGGTGGTGATCATGCCGTGGCGAATACCAATGCCTTCGTGAATGACTTTGACGATCGGGGCCAGACAATTCGTGGTGCAGGAAGCGGCAGTGAGCAGGCGATGTTCGGCGGGTTGATACCAGTGATCATTGACGCCCATTACGATGTTGAGTGCCTGTTGCTTGACCGGAGCGGCGACAATGACCTTGCGTACGCCGTTGCGAAAATAGGCTTCTAGCGTTTCGGGCGTACGGAATTTACCAGAGCACTCCAATACGATCTCTACGCCCTGATCAGCCCATGGAACGGCACCCGGTTCCTTGTGGCTGCTGTAGCCAATACGCGTATCCGCCACCATGAGCATATCACCCTCACCCTGGACGGTCTGATTCCAGCGCCCATGCACTGAGTCGAACACCAGCAAGTGTGCTGCGGTAGCGGCATCACCGTTCAGTTCGTTGATATGCGCAAACGTTAGTTCTGGCCATCCCCAGGCTGCCCGTAGCGCCAGCCGTCCTATGCGGCCAAAGCCGTTAATCCCAACCCGAATACTCATAGCACCTCCTGATAATGTGTTGTCTACACCGGGACGTTAAACCCCTGGGACATTTAGTACTACCATGAGCCATTCCCTCGAGAAGGAGTCCTGGCATGGCTTCACCCCTCCGAAATCACCGGGAACGTGCGCGGGGGCAGTATGCCCCCCGCATCCCTGCCGAGATGAAGTCTGGTTGTAGTATTAGTCCGTCGTCCTGATACCATGGTCACGTAACATTTTACGTTGGGTCAAAACCCAGAGATTAATACGATTGTGCATTTCGGAACTGATTTTGCGAAAGGCCTGCAACCTGGCGTGTTCATCGCCCTCAACCAGTACTGGATCAGGATAGCTCCAGTGAATACAATGTGGATCACCGGGGAAGGTTGGGCAGGCATCGCGAACTTTATCACATACCGTAATGATATGATCAAATTCCTGGTCAAGATACTCGCTCAGATCTTTGGTACGATGGTGCGAAATGTCTAACCCACTCTCACGCATCACCTGGATCGCCAGTGGATGCACCTCAGCTGCCGGATTAACGCCAGCACTAAACACCTCGAAATCCTCTTTCCCGATGTTGCGGAGAATGGCTTCGGCCATTTGCGAACGAGCCGCATTACCCGTGCAGAGAAACAACACACGAATAGGATAGTTCATAGTTACCTCCTGAGACAGGGCATCGGGTTATCTCTGCCCAGGCATGGATGACCTGCCCTGCGCCTTTCTTTATACTCCAGGCTGATTCAATAGAAAAACATCAATTTATATTGATATTATAACTGTTGAACAGACATTTGTCCAGTGTCAGGTATTTTTGTCATATCCAGAATCACCACTGTGGCCCTGATCACGGCCACACCGGTCAACGATCTGCCGGGCGACGTAGCAGTATCAGCCACGAACGGCATCGTTGGTGCAGGCGGCGTGGCTATGGTCGGGGACGTGGGTTGAACAGCCTGTCCACAACCCACCAGCACGCTCGCTATGATAACGAGCAGGCTCCAGGCCCATGTGTTCAATCTATGAGATAGCATGAAAACCTCCTTCTTTCGTCTTTCGTTCGGTAGCATTCATGGATCACACGGCGGTCAGCGAAACCTCTGTCTTGAAGGGGCACCGCGTAACATCATTTATACACCTTGCGCGGTGATTTCCTATACATCGATACAAAGATCAAACGATATTTCTGGTATAATCGAGGAAAAGACCGTACATCAAGGTACTCACATGCTCAAGCGCCAGCCATCGTTCGCATCCATCGCGGGCATTCTGTTGCTCCTGGCGATGCTGTTCCTATGTATTGAAAATGTGGCAACCATCCAGCACGCATTGCTGCTGATGCAGCGTGCGCTACCCGGTGCCATTGCGGTATCGTTGCTCGCAATTGGGGCCGGGTTTCTGTGTGCCGGGCAGATTTATGGGCGCATCCTGGCTCTGCCTGGATATCGTCTACACCAGGTATGGCTCGCCGCAGCCGCCCTGGTGTCGATCTTGATTAGCCAGAGCATTCCGGCTGGTACGGTGGGGAGTTACGCGTTCCTGGCGACAATGCTGGGACGACGGGGCATTCCAGCCGCCAGTGCCGCACTGTTAGCCAGCCTGGAGTTGGTGACCTGGATGGGCGCGATGCTGCTGCTGTTTTGCTTTGCCCTGCTGTATTTAACGCTAACGATTGGTGGCAGTGGTGGGACATTGACGGTTATGCCGGCCGCTACGACAGCACTGTTGCTGGTAAGCATCGCCGTATGTATCGCCTGTCAGCCACAATCTAGATTATGCGCCTGGGCGATGCGGGCCAAATATCTGCTGGAGCGTTTGACCGGGCCACGCTGGAGCGATGCGGCTGTTCAACAGTTTATCGCCGATCTGGTACGCCATCGTGCGTACGTGTTCCAGCAGCCAGCACGGGTAGCCAGTTTGATCGGCTTACAACTGGTCATTTTTGTCCTCCATAGCCTGGCGCTGCTGTCAATCCTCTACAGCCTGGATGTGACGATCTCCCCCCTGGCGGTCATAGCAGCCTATGGTCTCACCTTGATCGTAAGCTCATTCACAATTTTGCCAGGTGGCGGGGGTACGGTCGAAACAACGCTGGCCGTCGCCTTGAGCATTCAGGGCGTGGCAATCGAGGTCGCAGTGGGTGCGGCAATGTTGTTCCGCTTACTCAGTTTCTGGTTGTTGTTGCCGTTGGGTTTTGTGTGTTATCGCTGGTTGCTGGTGGAAAACCAATCAGCGCGGCAGTGAGGAGCTATGTCGCAGCATACGGAGGAGCGCTTCAAGGCGTTCCTCGTCCATGTCTATACCGCATCAACGGTGATCCTCCTCTTGCTGGCGACGCAGCTCTTGCTGAACAATGCGTTCAGGCTGGCACTGTTTGTACTGCTGCTGGCGGTGGTGATTGATGCTACCGATGGCACACTGGCGCGCCGCTTCCGGGTCAAAGAGGTCTTGCCGGAGTTTGACGGGCGGCGGCTGGACGATATTATCGACTATATTTCCTTCACGTTTTTGCCGATCGTGTTTATGCTCAAGGCCGAGATGTTGCTTGCACCAGCGGTGTTATTCGGCTCACTGCCCCTGCTTGCCAGTGCCTTTGGCTTTGCCCGCGTTGATGTCAAACTGGATGATCATGGCTTTTTTGTGGGCTTTCCCTCCTACTGGAATATCCTGCTGGCCTACTTTTATCTGCTGGCGTGGCCTGCCTGGGTCAATACGCTCGTTGTCATCGTCTGCACGATTCTGGTCTTCATCCCCACACGCTACATCTATATTACACGCTTCTCCCGTCTAAAGTGGCTCAACTATGGTGGCTCGTGGCTGTGTGGACTGGCACTCCTGGGGGCGCTGCTGACCTCTGGTACCACGCGGTTGGTATTGACGCTGTTCTCGCTGATCTATCCCATCTTCTATACGGTGTACTCGTTGCTCCTGGACTGGCGGGCGCGTCGTACAGGATGATACCAACAGAAACCCCGATGGAGCACGTTGCTTCTACAGGTGCAGGACTGTAGCGGTAACAGCAACATGGTATAATTTTATAGGACTTACGTGGTGAGGTATGAATGGAGTACCATGGTGAGTCAGCCGTCCACGAATAGGGCCACGAATGCACGAATGATGCGTTCCCCTCAACGGTGTAAGTAATCGGATAACCCCTGGTACCAGGGGTAACATCAGAGCGACCGCGTACGCCCTGTCATTTATACGACGTACGCGGTAAATCATCTGCCGACCGTTTCCGCCTGCGGCAGCGTGGAAGAAATGCTTTATTTCGCCCCACATTTTCACCTTCGGCGAAAATGTGGGGCGAAAAACAAAAACAGTACCGCACTGTCGCACATATTGCATGCAAGGGTATCGATTGCGCATGGTTTAGGAGGTAGCTCAATGCTTACGCTCACATTTGACCCGGTGCTTGACCAGGCATCCCGCCTGCCTCGCACCCAGCGTGCCGAACTCATCGCCCGGCTCGTTCGTGACCTGGCGGCTGAACCTGCCCAGCGCATAGCGGTAACATCCGATGATGCCTGGGAACGGTTACAACAATTTCGGGAGGAGTTATACGCACTTGGGCCAGTCACTCCCACGCCAGCCGAGCAACTGGAGCGTGACCGCCGTGAGCGGGATGCGCTGTTGATGGGCGAGTCACATGATGTACACGCTTGACGCGAATATATTTCTGTATACGGCACAATGACAGCGGCCCGCCCCTCCGCGGCTAGCAGACCAGCGACGTGCGCTCCTGCACCACCACTCCACTTCTGCGGTATAATCTGCGCGTTCCGATTGGCCGCCTGCTGAAGGCATGGCATGCCAGTCCTCAGACGGGCTGACATACTCACTACAGCAACTGCCTGGCGGAACAGGTAGCTGACGACACATCTTTGTGCGTCATACGATCATCCATAGAGGAAGGATTTGTCATGTTGCGACGTGCGTTGCTAACAACCCTATCTTTGCTGGTAATTATAACCATGCTGGCGACACCTGCGCCGGGACAGGCCCAGGATGTCGCCCCTACCTACCCGCCGTTTCGGGTGAACTACTTCAGCCAGACCGGGCACGCAGCCGTCAACTGGTTCTGGCAGAAATGGCAAACCACGCCAAATGCGCTGTTTGTGCTGGGCTACCCCATTTCTGAGCCGTTTATCGAGGAGAGTTTCACCGAGCCGGGCCGTTTCTACCGCGTGCAATATTTTGAACGCGCCATCCTGGAAGAACACCCGGAGAACTTTGGGATCGCCAACAACCAGTTTTACATCCAGGGCCGACTGCTGGGCCGCCAGCTTATCCGTGGCCGCGAAAACGAGCCACCCTTTCAGCCTGTGCCCAATCCCGGCGATGGTACCTGGGACGAGGTGACGCAGCATACGCTGCGCAACAGCCCGGCCCCATTTCGCACCTTCTGGCTGAACAACGGCGGCATTGAAGTCTTTGGCCGCCCGCTCTCCGAGCAGTTCCAGGAAGTCAACCAGGCCGACGGTCAGACTTACTGGGTGCAATATTTTGAGCGCCAGCGGATGGAGTGGCATCCCGAAATTGCCGATCCGAACTACCGCATTCTGCTGGGACTGCTGGGCAACGAGTACCGCGATGCCCATCACCGTGGTCGGCGTGTCTTCCGCTCGCGTGGCCGTGATGGGGCGCTGCCGCAGCCGTTTGCCTATGGCTACAATGTGCATCTGTATGGGCAGGGTGGTGCCGGCTGGCAAGACCGTGACCGCGTCCTGACGCTGGTCAACAATGCGCAGATACCCTGGGTACGCCAGCAGGTGGCCTGGATGGATCTGCAGAGTGCGCCCGGTACCGAGTGCTACAGCATTTGCTGGGAGGAACTGGATGATATTGTGCGCGATGTCAATCAGAAGGGGCTGAAGTTGCTCATCACCGTGGTGCGTGCCCCGTCCTGGGCCACTCCCGACGGGCGCAATGGTATGCCCAGCCGAACCAACTTTGGCGAGTTTGCCAACTTTATGGGCCAGATGGCGGCCCGTTATCGCGGGCAGGTGCAGGCCTATCAGGTCTGGAATGAGCAGAATCTGGCGATAGAAAATGGGGGACTGGTGGCCGATGCCAACTATTATGTCGATCTGCTGGTGGCCGCGCATAACACGATCAAGGCCAGCGACCCGGCTGCGATTGTGGTCAGCGGTGCGCCTTCGTCCACCGAGACTGATCGCTCGGATATTGCGGTCAGTGATCTGGCCTACTATCGTCAGATGTTTAGCAATCCGGCCTTTCGCAACCATATGGACGTGATCGGTGCCCATCCGGGCGGCCAGCTCAACCCGCCCGATACCCTCTGGCCGGACAATCCTGGCCCTGGCCCCGGCTGGCGCGAGAGCCGTGAGTTCTACTTCCGCCGGCTGGAAGATGTGCGTCAGGCTATGGTGGACAATGGCTTGAGCGACCGGCAGATCTGGGTAACAGAGTTTGGCTGGGCCACGGCCAACAACACACCCGGATATGAGTATGGCAACCAGATTTCGTTTGACCAGCAGGCCCAGTATATCGTGCGCGCCTTCCAGATTGGCCGCCGCGACTATGCGCCCTGGATAGGGGGGATGTTCCTGTGGAATTTGAATTTTGCCATTCCCTGGACGTATAAAGGCAACCCGCTGCACGAGCAGGCCTCCTTCGGCGTACTGAACGGTGACTGGAGTCCGCGTCCGGCGTACCTGGCAGTACAGTCGATGCCCAAAGACTGATACACCGTTATTCAGGTGCCGACGCAGAACGTTGGCACCTGGGTGAAAAGATGTCGGTCAGTGTTGATGCCACCAGATGCCCGCTCAGACGGCCTTGCTCACATGCAGACCAGATGGCAGTCGCCTCCATGCCCCATAGATTACGATCAAGCGGCACATCTAGCAGCACATTGGTATCAAGCAAGACCCTCTCCGCTTCCCGGAACGACAACCAGACGAGCGCTCGCTATCGGATTGAAACCCTGTCTAAGCTGGCAATGCTTCAGCGTAGCATCTCTATGGTAGCTGCTTCGTGCTGGTGCAGGCTATTGCTGTTTACACATGGATAAGCCATCACTGGCACCTGCACGCCGATCTGCACTGGCACACCAGGGCTGAGATCCAGACGCATCAGCGTGCGTGCCTGGAGGTACATGCCGTTATGCAGACGAATATGAAGCAGTTGATCGTGTCCAAAAAACGTTACCTGCTCAACCCGACCGGCACCCTGCGGATCGGGCTGGAGCAGGAGCATTTCCGGGCGCACCAGAATATCGACCGGCCCGTGCGTCGGCACAGCCAGCGGCAGTCGTCCTAGCACGCATTCGACACTGGTCTCCTGGGCATAGCCGGGCAGAAAATTGGTCTCGCCCACAAACGAGGCCACCTCGCGTGTGGCAGGCTGGACATAAATGTCCTGGGGGCGACCATGCTGCATCACCTGCCCATCAAACATCACCACCACCCGATCGGCAATGCTAAACGCCTCTTCCTGGTCGTGGGTGACAAAGATGGTCGTTGCGCCCGCCGCTTGCAGAATCTCGCGCACTTCGGTACGCATACTCTTGCGTAGCGCCGCATCCAGGTTGGAAAACGGCTCATCCAGCAGTACCACCGCCGGTTGCGCCACCAGTGCCCGTGCCAGAGCCACCCGCTGCTGCTGCCCGCCCGAAAGCTGGTGCGGATAACGCTCGCCCAGCGTCGCCATACCTACCATGTCCAGCATTGCCTGTATGTATTGCTGCTGCGTGCGTTTGCCCTTCCCGCTGAGTGGAAACGCCACATTCTTGTACGTGGTCAAATGCGGAAAGAGCGCATAATCCTGAAATACCATGCCCACGCGCCGCGCTTCGGGCGGCACCCACGAGCGTGGGCCAGCCACACAGTCGTCTTCCAGCCAGATCTCGCCTGCATCAGGCGTTTCCAGGCCGGCGATCAAGCGCAGCGTCGTCGATTTGCCACAACCGCTTGGCCCCAGCAGGGCCACCAGCGTTCCGTGAGGTACTTGTAGCGACAGATCGCGCACGGCGACCACCTCGGCACTGTAGGCTTTGCGCACGTGACGCAGATCAATGGCGGGCTTAGTTATGTTCAAGGAGTACCCTATCTAGTCCGACCCGACTACGTCCCATCAGGAGCAGCAGAGTCAGCAATGTCAGTACAATCAACAAAAAAGCAGCCGGGGCAGCCTGGGTATGCACCGACTCGCTGGCCGCGGCCCAGATCCGCACCGGCAGCGTGTCGAAACCCGGCGGCCGGAGCATAATTGCCATAGGCAACTCCTTCATGCTGGTGATAAAGATCAGCGCCCAGCTGGCGGCAATGCCGGGGGCCGCGATTGGCAGAGTCACGCGGTGAAAAACGGTCACCGGGCGACAGCCCATCACACGCGCCGCCTGTTCTAGCGATGGCCCGACCCGGCGGAGTGCAGCCTCGTTGGTCGCCACTGCCTGAGGTAGCAAACGCAACGCAAAGCCAATAATCATCATCATGATCGTACCGTATATGAACGGCACCCAGCGGTTGAAGAGCAGCACCAGCGCCAGGCCAGCAATAATGCCCGGCAGGGCAAATGCACTCTTGCTTGCGGCCAGCAGCATCCCACTGAAGCGGCCAGGATAGCGTGTTGCGAGCAGAGCCGGCGCAAAGGATAGGAGTGTTGCCAGAGTAGCGGCCGCAGCGGCGACGATCAGGCTACCCAGACCAGTTTGCCATAACCCCTGGCTATTGATCCCCCAGATCTGGTCAACTCTGGTAGGGAAGAAGATGCCCTGCACACTCAGCCCACCGAGCACCAGCAACGGTATACCTGATGACAGCAGCACCAGGATGGCGACCGCGGCACATGCCAGCCAGCGCCCACGTCCCAGGTGTACGATCTGCACCGGACGCCAGGCCGCAGCACGGGTGGTGCGACGCATGCGCTGGCTGGCCCAGGCTTCACCCATCAGCAGCGGCAGGGTTAGCCCGATCAGCACAAAGCTCAAGATCGAAGCTCCGGAGCGATCGATCTGACCGGTGAACTGTTGAAAAATGGCGACGGTAAAAGTACGATAGCGCAACATCGCCACTGTCCCAAAATCCGAGAGAACGTACAGGCTGACCAGTAGTGCGCCCGCTGCCGCCGCTGGTGCAATCAGCGGCAGTGTGATGCAGTGGAATGTCTGCCACGGCCCGTGTCCGGATATACGCGCCGCCTCCTCCAGTGTCCGATCCAGCGAACGCAACGAGGCAGCGACCGGCAGGTAGACATACGGGAAGACCGACAGGCCAATCACCAGGGTGGCCCCGGTCAGATTATAGATCCGTGGGAGCGGCAATTGTCCACGGGGAAGGTCAAACATATTTATGGCCGCAGCTTCAACCAGGCCACCACGCCGTAGCAGAATAATCCAGCAGATAGCGGCGACATAGGCCGGAATTGCCAGCGGTAGCGCCAGCAACCAGCGCCAGATCGACCGCCCCGGCAGGTCGGTGCGTTCAACCAGCCAGGCTGCCGCCACACCAATAATCAGCGTAAAGCCAATTGTGGTGATGACCAGCCAGATCGTGTTTTCGAGCAGTCCTGGTATCTGGCCGTGCCACAGACGGCCCCACACACCGGGGGTAGCATGCCATGTGCGCAGCAGCATATAGCCCAGTGGCAACGCCGCCAATAGCGCCACCAGCAGGGCGGCCATGCTTAATACCAGAGGGGAGCGCTGTACGCGCAACCGCAAGGATAGCGGTATGGCTATGTGCATCGGTTCGTTCTCTCCGTATCAGGGTGATCATCCATGGATTATCGCCCGCAAAAAGCCTTTTTCCAGTGAGCTGAGAGACTCTCGAACAATGATTCTGTCGGATACTCCGACAGCTTTTCAGCTTTTCAGATAGTCACTCAACCCACCGGAAGGAAATGCTGTATTTTCCACTACTCTGGAATACGATCTAATCGACGATGCGGAGCAACCACACACCTGGGGTCATTGACCGGAGGTACGTGGTCGCTTTTCGCCTTGGGCAGAGCGGTACTTTTTCGGAAAGCGTATAGGCAAGCGGCCGCTGTCCCTACATCATCCGCTAACAATCATGGGTAGCCTGCCCGCTGCGCCAGTGCCTGCGTCGGCTCCAGTTCTTCCCATATATCGCGTAATCGCAGATCAACCAGCCGAAACTCCTCCAGTGGTTTTACCCCCTCGGCCAGTTCAATCTCCGGCAGAATTGGATATTCAAAGTTTTGCTCGGCATAGATCTGCTGGCCCTCCGGCGAGAGCATAAACTCCACAAAAAGCTGGGCAATGTCGGGATTAGGGCCACCGTTAATAATACCCGCGTTGGTAGAATTATAAGCGATACCCATCTCTCCCTCACCCTGATCAGGATAAATCACACCAACGGGTGCGCCTTCAGCCAGTGAGAGATGGTAGTAGTAGTGATTGACCCAGCCTAACTGTAGCTCTCCTGCACCAACGGCCTTCCGTATCTCAGTATGACCACCGAAAAACTGGGTATCATTGGCGACGAGGTCACGCATAAACTGTTCGGTTCGCTCTTCACCCAGCAGTTTGCGCATCACTACCAGGTTGGCCATGGTAGCTCCATTGGTGCTTTGCGGCGCACCTACCTGTCCCGCCCATCGCGGGTCAGTCAGATCGAGCAGCGAGGTGGGCAGGTCTTCTGGATCGACCAGTTCGGTATTGTACATGATAACGCGAGTACGCAGCGTGAGCGCCACCCATCCACCATCATCAGCACGATAGGCATCAGGCACCGCCATGATTATCTCGGACTGGCCGGGAGTAAAAACACCCTCGGCAGCCAGACTCTCCATGGTCAGGAGATCAGAGTTAATGAGCACGTCTGCCTGCGGATTGGCGCGTTCTTCGAGGATGCGGGCGGCCAGTTCGCTGTTACTGCCGGTGAGCAGCGTCACGTTAATATTGGGATAGGCCGCATTGAATGCCTCCAGTACCGGATTGAAGAGTGTTTCGGCACGGGAAGTATACACCACCACCTCCCCGGTTCTATCTGAATCGGGCATAGCCGCAGTTGTGTCTGCGGGACTACTCGTCTCCTCGGCAGCCATCGCATCTGGTGTGGGTGTCACCTCCACAATGACGGTGGGCTCAACCACGACGGTATTTTCGATCACCTGTGGTTCAGGTGTCGGTGCATCAGCAGCGGGTTGCCCACCGCAGGCCACCAGCATGGTCAGGATTAGCACAGCACTGAGGCTATGCAACCATATACGGATGTTATTCGGTCTCACGAAAAAGCCTCCAACATTTCTAGCTACTAAGAATGATCAGCTCGTCCAGTTTCCAATTACGCTTGCTGTGTGTTGTTCTCCTTCTTATGCTGCTTATCCTTCGTCTATACCTGCCGTGCTATGCCAACTTCAGGGCTGGCATCAAGCAGGCGATGGTTACTCAAATGCAGTTCATAGGCATGGTTGCCGTTACTATCGTTGCTCAACACCCGCCGCGAACGTGGGAGCCAGCAATTCCCAACACTCGTATACTGGTCAGAATAGGTCGAACTGCTGATGATGCGTTGTGTTCTATGATCGCGGAAGACGACCGTGAAGTGCGTCGGAACAGAGCGCCCATCGGGCAATGAGTGGGTAGCGATGATCTGGATCGTAAAGCATTGTTCCCCAATGACCCGATAGACCTGGGTGATATGTCCATCGTGAACACGATAGTACGACTGGAGTGGATCACCGTGCAGATCGATCCGTGTTCCCAACGGGTGCGGTGTGGTATCCATAGTCAAAACATAGCGCCCATCGCGCTCCTCAAAAGGTGTTGGCCAGCGATGGCCGATCATCGACTGCAATTCGCGCTCAACCCACAACTGGGTGGTGCTATCGAGGAGGCGCACCTGTACATGACGTGGAGTGTAAATGGTTACGTCGCCCTGGCTCTGCTGATCTTCGATCTGGGCCACGACTCTGGCCGTGAACCCGGTAAACCCACGCGGTAATTTATAACTCTGGGCACTGGCTCCTTGCAGTAAGGCCCGCGCCTGTGGATCGTCTTGTATGGCAGTGGATTGGGGTGATCCGTGCATGTTTATCTCCTTTTATTTCATGAGCTAGCTTGTGAACGCTAAACACTAAACGAGTGGTTAACCACCGTGATATTACAGGAGTTCGCGGTAGGTTCTCCATCAACTGCTTTCACGAGCGAAAGTATGGAAGTGCTCGAAAAGTACCGCTCTGCCGAAGGCGAAAAAGATGTTGTGTGCGATGGCGTAACTATGACCAGCCATACTGCCGTCGTGCACGCAAGATCAGTGCAAGGAAGAATGGCCCGCCGGCGAAGGCAGTGATCAATCCTACCGGTACTTCTGCCGGAGCGGCAATCGTGCGAGCTAACAGATCGGCTAGCATCAGCAGTGTTGCGCCCATCAAGGCGCATGCTGGCAACAAGAGGCGATGATCGGGGCCAGCCACGAGCCGGATGATATGCGGCACAATCAGCCCGACAAAGCCAATCGGCCCCGCCACCGCCACTGCTGCCCCGGTCGCCAGTGCTGCCAGCAGTACGGCTCGACGCTTGACCTGCTCAACTTCCACGCCCAAGTGCCGTGCCTCAGCTTCACCCAGCGCAAACAGGTTGAGTGGGCGACTAAGCATGGGAGCCAACAACAGGGCCAGCGCGATACACGGCGCTGCTCCCAGCGTCATTTCCCACAGGACGCCGTTTAACCCACCCATTGTCCAGAAAACAATCGAGCGCAACTGCGGTTCATCGGCCAGATAGGTCAACAATCCGGTGCCAGCCCCGGCCAGCGCGTTAAGCGCCAGGCCAATCAACAACATCGAAGCAATGTCGGTACGTCCGTTGCGCTGCGAAAGATGGTAGACCAGCAGCGTGGTACACGTTCCACCGATAAAAGCCACCACCGGCAAGGTAAAAATACCCAGCGGCGCAAAGCCCATCACGATGACGGCCACGGCTCCCAGTGCTGCACCGCTGCTCACGCCAATCAGCCCTGGATCAGCCAGGGGATTACGAAAGACGCCCTGGAGTAACGCCCCGGCCGTTGCCAACCCTGCCCCCACCAGTCCGCCCATCAGCACCCGTGGCAGGCGGATAACCCATAGAATCGCCTGCTGCTGCTGTGTAACGGCAACATCCAGCGTGATCCCCAGCCGGTCGAGCAAGATTGCCACGACCGTGCCCGGTGGCACAGCCACCGCGCCAATGCCTACTGCCAGCAGCAACGCCGCTATAAGCAGCAGACTGAGCAGCGGGAGCAAGGCGGTGCGGATCGGTACTCGGAGGTGCGTACCCGCAAAGCGGGCCAATCGGAAGGTCGTTTCCATTGCTTTATCTCCACCTCGTGCTGGTGTTAATCAGTAACCAGAAGGTCGATTGTGACAAAGACACCTCCAGAATCGTCTGATCATAGTTGCCCCGCCTGCACTTCTTCAGCGTGAAAGACCTGCACAAGATCGGCCAGTGCTTGCCCGGTGCGTGGCCCCAATCCCAATAAATACAGGTCATCCATAGCCACAATACGCCGATTTTTACCAGCGGGTGTCTCGGCCAGGCCAGGTATGTTGAGCAAGCCTTCCTCACCACCAACCGACTCCAACCCTTTTTCCAGCACCAGCAGGATGTCTGGTTGAGCAGCGATCACGGTTTCCGGGCTGAGGGCTTCAAATTCCTCAATACCCACCTCGGCCCCGACATTAATGCCTCCCGCCGCAGTAATCATCGTATCGGCTGGTGTGTTGGTGCCCGCAACCGCTTGCATGCTGGTGCCGCGCAGATAGAGAAACAACACGCGTGGCGCAGGGCCAGTTGCCTGGTCACGCAGTGTATATGCGGTAGTAAGGTCGTGCTCGATCTGTGCAATGAGCGCCTCGCCGCGCTGCGGCACGCCCAGGGCCTGGGCAACAAAACGTACCTTCTGCAGCGGTGATTCGAGTGTTGGCGGATCTGCGACCAGCGCAACCGGCACACCTGCATGACGTACTTGAGACAGAACCTCGGGTGGCCCGGCCGCCTCATCACCAATCACCAGCGTAGGATTGAGCGACAGCAAGCCCTCGGCATTCAGTTGGCGCTGATAGCCAATGCGCGGCAGATCCTGAACACCTTCAGGCGGATAGGAAGCGCTAATATCGACGCCAACCAGATAATCACCCATATCCAGCGCAAAAATAATCTCGGTAATATCGCCGTTGAGACTGATCAGTCGCTCAACCGACTCAATCGTCACCGTCTCTCCATCAAGACCAGTGACGGTAGTCGGTAACTGCGGCGTCAGCTCTGGCTCAAGCAGGGAGGGTTCAGCCAGCGCTAATGGTGCTGGCTGAACCGTTGTGGGTGTGGTCGGGGAAGCAGGGGCGACGGTAGCTGCGGTGGCACTGACAGATTCCGCAACGTCCGTCGGTACAGAGGATACGCTGGCGACGCCCTGGTTGCCACAGGCGTTGAGCAAGGCCAGCATCAGCAGGAGTGGGAACAGAGTTCGATGATACAGTGTACATGTCTGAGAACGTATGATTGAGTGATGTTGTAAACTGCGCATAAACCATTCCTTTATCGCTTATCGCTAGTCGGATCCGACTTCTATAAACCGTATATGCTATGGGTATATCTGTTTTTACGATGATGAGTGGCAAGAAAGGCCACATCATACTGAATGCGAAAGGCCAGAGGCTGCACGGTGCTTCAGGTCTGCATTGCGTGTTGTGTGTTCAGCCTTCAGCTTCGGGTAATACCAGCACCAGCGGCGTTGCCAGTGTGGGATGCGCTTGAACGACTACCTGCACCTGGTACACGTCAGCGAGGTGCCGGGCATCGAGGACATCCCAGGGTGTACCGAGTGCCACCAGTTGTCCATTTGAGAGCAACCCGATACGGTCGGCATAGGCTGCTGCCAGGTTCAGGTCGTGCAGAATCGCCAGCACCGAGCCACCAGCGGCAGCAACGGCCCGCGCCAGGCGCAGGATGGCATGTTGATGGCGCAGATCAAGCGCGGCAGTCGGCTCATCAAGCAGCAGGATGGGCGTCGTTTGCGCCAGCACCCGTGCTAAACTGACCAGGGTTTGCTCCCCGCCCGAAAGCGTCGGAAAGGTACGAGTTTCAAAGGGCAAGGCCTGGGTACAGGCCAGGGCCTGGCGCGCAATCGTAACGTCGTCGTTGCACTCACGCTGCCGCTGCAGATGCGGATAACGGCCCATCAGTACAACTTCCATAGCGGTAAAGGGAAACGAGATGCTGAAGCGTTGCCGCATGACCGCCCGCTGACGTGCCTGTGCGCGGTTGCTGATCTGCCTTAGCGCCACGCCATCGAGCAACACCTCGCCCTGATCGGGGCGTAGATCACCGGTGAGCAGGTTCAACAGCGTTGTTTTGCCAGCACCATTCGGCCCCACAATCACCAGCACTTCCCCTGGCTGCGACACCAGTGAAACCTGATCAATCAGCGTCTTGCCATTGACGGCATAGCTCACAGCGCGTGCTTCCAGGATCGGTGCGGGTGATGTGGCACCCTGGTATGGGATCGCCAACGCTGCAATACCCGCATGAACGGTGTTGTGTAATTGTTGTTGACGGCCTTCATCCATATCATTCGCTCTCCCCGGTCTGTAGCTGGCCTGTTGCTGCTGCGGGATAGGGCTACGGTGCTGAAGCCTGGTATACAACGAGACATATCTCGCTGGCGCGGTGGTAGTATACTGGCTAATGAAACTGGTTTGCTTAAGGTCAGGTTATAAGTTAGATTATACTAATATACAACATTTGTCAAGTCTTTATATCACTCTATGATAAGGGTTGCTTGAAACCGATGTTGCCGGTAACATCATTCGCTATTCCGTGTCCAGATGTTGCAAACGATATGGCCAGATGATCAGCAGGACACAATGACCGGGGTATACGACACCCTCAAATACAAACAACACCTTCATTTTTTGCGGGGTTACATTCAGCCTTACCTGAACACAGATACCGTTGTATGCCTATCGACCAGCGCCTCTGCTGCAGGCGAAAAAGACGTTTTGTTTGAACGACTGCGTAACTTCGGTTCATTCGTACAGGTATCAAAGACCTCGCCTGTACGCTTGATGACCTGGAACATGATCACCCCAGCACAACGGGCAGCGGGCTTCGCGGAGACCGCAGGCTCCTACAACCCCGGCTGGCACCCGTTCTCCTGAACGGGTACGTACACGCAGTCTTCTGGTGTAAGGCTAACCAAAATAATATTATAAACAAAACCTTACGTTTTGACCAAGTATATCTGAAATCAAAAATATTGTCAATATGTCAAAGCGGAACGGGTGTACGGGAGCAGAAGGGTATCGCGACCGGCTGTGAGCGCTGGTATCTTGTTTGACGGTTACAATCAGCTCTGGTATGCTGCTTTCATACGCTGTGTCTCTAGCTATGAATGTGATCAATCCAACTGATGCCGTGCATCCGCTACAGATGTGGACGAATAATGAAATATGCTACGCCCCTGCTCCTGATCGGATCGATTGCCCTGCTCATATTGCACCCCGGTGTGATCCAGACGCGGACTGATGGTTTTGCCGTGCCGTCCTTTATGCACCTGTGGACGCGCACCGATGCGCCGGTGGCGAACGGCCAGGCTGACCGATCGTGGTTGTGGGGCGCGGCACCCGGCCCGCGCCGCTATGAGCGCTTTGCCGAAGCAGACGGTGGGGTGCGGCTCGTGCAGTACTTTGACAAAGGACGCATGGAATTGACCGATCTCCCCGCCGGATCTGACCCGTGGGCGATCACCAGCGGCTTGCTGGTCGTGGAGTTGATCAGCGGCCAGATCCAGACCGGCTATCAGGACTTCGTGACACACACACCGGCGACGATTCCGATTGTGGGCGATCCGGTTGCCAACCCGGACACGCCGACCTATGCGCAGTTAGCGCCGATCACCTCGCTGACAGGCAACAATCGTGCGCCTGACCGTCGTGGTCAGCGCGTCAGCGCCACCTATGGCCCGGACGGGATCGGCGATGCACCCGATATGGCTCTGCCGGAAACCGAAATCGTCGCGTATGAGCCGGTGACCGGCCACAACATCCCGCGCATCTTCGCCGATTTTCTGCAACAGCAGGGTGTGGTTAGCGTAGATGGGCGCACGCAGCGTGAGCAAATCATCGATCCACTGTTCACACTGGGCTATCCAATCAGCGAACCCTACTGGGTACGTGCGCGGGTGGGCGGTCAGCCAATGCCAGTTCTCTTCCAGGCCTTTGAGCGACGGCTGATCTCGTACACGCCTGATCATCCACCTGCCTGGCAGGTCGAGCTGGGCAACGTGGGTCAACACTACATGAACTGGCGCTATGGTCAGCCCCTGCGCTATGCCCAACCACCGCTGCCGGGTGGCGTACGCGTGACCGAGACTACTATGACTATCCCCACCTACGATTACGCCTCAGCCCTCGTACCCACCACCCCGGATGACCCGATCTATCCCTATCCGCGGTTAGATTTTACGCAGGTCGGGTCACCCCAACCGCATACATATCGTGCGGTGATCGTTGAAAATCGTTTCCTGACCCTGACATTTTTACCGGAACTGGGTGGACGGCTGTACCAGGCCATACCCAGGGCAACGGGGCAGAATATGTTGTACCAGAACCCGGTGATCAAGCCCAGTCCGTTTGGTCAGCGCGGCTGGTGGCTCGGTGTTGGTGGCCTGGAGTGGGCGATGCCAACCGAGGAGCATGGCTATCTCGAATATCTGCCCTGGGATCTGACGTGGAAGCAGACTGCGCAGGGTGTGACGGTGCAAGTAACAACCACTGAGCAGCAGACCGGCATGCGCGTGGAAGCATTCATTGATCTGCCGGCCAACCGTGGCAACTTCATGACGCGAATGAATGTGATCAATCCGACTGATGCCGCGCATCCGCTACAGATGTGGACAAATGCGGCGCTGAGTCCAGGTGCAACGAGCAATATAGGGCCGGGATTGCGCTTTATCGCTCCCACCGAGCACATGATCGTGCATGCCACGCAGGATCGAGACCTGCCCGGGCCGGGAGAATGGATCGACTGGCCAGAACACCACGGGCGTGACCTGAGCTATCCGCGCCACTGGAGCGGCTATCTGGGCGTGTTTAGTCCCGATCCGGTTCCGTTCCTCGGCATCTATGATGCGGATGTCGATGCGGGCGCGGTGGTGGTGCATCACGATAATCTACCGGGGGCCAAATTATTTGGCTTTAGCACCAATTTTGATACGGCACTCTACACCGACAACGGGAGCGCCTATGTAGAACTCTGGAGTGGTGCACAGACGACATTCTGGGACTATCCGCCCTTACCGGCGGGCGCGAGTCGGGTGATCCATACCGACTGGTACCCGCTGTGGGGGTTGGGCGACCTGGCGCAGGCGACGGCTAACGCTGCCATCGGGGTTACACAGCATGCGACTGGGGCCACCGTGTCCCTGGTGACGACGCAGATCATTCCTGACGCAACGGTGGTGATCGAGGTCGATGGACAGGAAGTCGTGCGCACGATCCCGCTCGAGTTGCGCCCTGATCAGCCGCTGGCGCTGGATGTGCCGATCGTGCTGCCGCCGCAGAGCCAGCTACGCCTGACGGCACCTGGGATTGACATTACGGCTGTACAATTTGGGAAAATAGAAAGGAGGAGATAGAGGAAAGAGAAAGGAGCAAAGAGAGATCCTCTTTCCTGACAGCTATTTTCTCCCTCCTCACTCCTCTTCCCTTCACGTGATCAAATCCCGTAGTGCCTGTTCGGACGTGGGATATTGGAACGAATAGCCCAATTCATGTGCCTTCTGAGGAATAGCACGCTGGCCTTCGACCAGACGGTCGGCCAGTTCACCCAGGAGAAGCTTGAGACTGAAGCCAGGAACAGGTAGCCACGAAGGCGTACCAACAACCTTCCCTAACGTACGTGCAAAGTCATAGTTGGTCTGTGGCGCCGGTGCGGTGGCGTTGAGCGGCCCACTTACGCGAGCATCCTCCAGAGCCAGCAATATCAAGCCCACCTCATCGTCAATATGGATCCAGGGGAACCATTGTGTGCCGGGCAGAATCGGCCCGCCCACAAACAGGCGGAACGGCACCACCAGTTGCGGTAATGCGCCTTCCTTCGCATCAAGGACAATACCGGTACGCAGCAGCACCGTGCGGATGCCCAGCGTTTCAGCACGGCGCGCTTCCTGCTCCCATGCGACACAGACCCGGGCGAGAAAATCATCACCGGGTGCAGAGCTTTCGTTTACCTCGTTATTGCCCGTGTCGCCATAGTAACCCACTGCCGAGCCGCAGATAAATACCGTCGGGCGAGTGCGCGTCGCCTCTAGCGCATCTACCAGGATACGCGTGCTGGTAATGCGGCTGTCGTGAATCTGTGCTTTGTATGCCGCATCCCAACGCTTGCCAAAGATGGGTGCGCCAGCGAGATGCACCACGCCATACGCTCCCTCAAGCGCCTGGCCCCAGTCACCTGGTACCTCAGGTGTCCAATTCACATATTCGGCCATACCGGGCAGTGTATTGCGGGCACGCTCGGCATTGCGTGAGAAGACGACGACTGCGTACCCTTTGTCTGTGAGATGCCGACAGAGATGTTTGCCGATCAACCCGGTCGCACCAGTGACAATCACTCGTTTTGCTTCACTCATGGTTTTTCCTCGCACCTTGCTCGCTCTGCTCAACATTGCTTCCTCTCGTAGTAGCATACCACAGACGCGAGGCGCTTCGGAAGGCTGAACGTTGAATGACATTCCACCTGCCCCTGGACTCCAATCGTGAACATAATGGTATAATCACTCTTATATCGATCCAAAGTATGTGGTGCTGGTGGATCTGATGTTCGTTATCGTGATGATCACCCACTGTAACCACGCTCCATGTGAACCCACCGACACAACAAACACTCGCACACACACACCTGGAGACCGGGAATGAGTGATACTGAACTGCCATCAGACGCAAAGGATGACCTGACCTACTGTGACCGCGAACCGATTCACATCCTGGGGCATGCTCAATCGCACGGAGTGGTGCTGGTATTGCAACCTTCGGACTGTACCATCCTGCAAGTAAGCGATAATACGCTGGCTCTGCTTGGATATAAGCCAGAGGAGTTATGGCAGCAAGCCCTGAGTCGTATTTTCGCACCGGACGTGATAGCATATCTTAAACACTGCGCTCAACACGAGCATCTGAGCGAAAATCCGCTCTACATTTTTACGATCAACGTGATCGGGCGTGTACAACTCTTTGACGCAATTGCCCATATGATTGATGGGTTACTGATACTGGAGTTAGAACCCACCTTGCTGGAAAGCACCATTGCCCGCATCAATCCCTATCGTACCCTGAAAACGGCTTTGCCCCGGCTCATGAGTACGCTGACGCTCACGCCTTTTTGCCAGGGCGTGGCTGAACATGTGCGCACCCTGACCGGCTTTGACCGCGTCATGGTCTACCGGTTTCATGCCGACCAGAGTGGCGAGGTGATTGCCGAAGCACGGCGTGATGATCTGGAACCTTACCTCGGGCTGCATTATCCTGCCTCAGATATTCCACAGCAGGCACGGGCGCTCTACCTCCGCAACTGGCTGCGGTTGATCCCCGATGTGGCCGATGTCCCGGCAACGATCGTGCCCGCACTCAATCCCGTCACCGGTCGTCCGCTTGATATGAGCTTTGCGGTGTTGCGTAGCGTTTCGACGATGCATATCGAGTATCTGATCAACATGGGGGTCAGGGCCTCAATGTCCATTTCTTTAATCACCGACAACCAGTTGTGGGGCTTGATCGCCTGCCATCACCAGTCGGGGCCAAAGTATGTTCCCTATGATATTCGTACCGCCTGCGAGTTTTTAGCCCAGGTGGTGTCAGCCCAGATAGGGACGAAACGTGAACACGAGGATTATACATATGCACTGCAGCTCAAGTCGATCGTTACTGAGTTTGTGGCCGTATTAAGTACCAGCGATAACCTGCTTGATGGCCTGACGCAGCTTTCGCCGAACCTGCTGGACGTGATGCAAGCCAGCGGCGCGGCCATCTGCTTCAACGGCGAGTGTCGGCAACTGGGAGTGACCCCCGATGTGGCCAGTATCCGCCAGTTAATCGCCTGGATTGCCGCACATAGCGATCAGGCGGTCTTTGCGACGAACACGCTGGCGCGTGATTATCCACCGGGTGAGCAGATGATCGCTGTGGTAAGCGGGGTGCTGGCAGTGGCTATCTCGCGCACCCGCCACGACTATGTGCTGTGGTTTCGCCCCGAAGTGATCCAGACGGTTCACTGGGCGGGTGATCCGCACAAACCGTACGAAGTGGCCGATGACGGGGTACATCTGTCGCCGCGCAAGTCGTTTGCGCTGTGGAAACAGGAAGTACGATCCACGTCGCAGCCATGGCAACCCTGTGAAATCGAGGCCGCACAAGAACTGCGCAATGCAATCATTGCGGTTGTATTGCGCAAAGCTGAAGAGTTGGCCCGTCTTAACACCGAACTGACCCGCAGTAATGCCGAACTGGACGCGTTTGCCTACATTGCCTCGCACGATTTGAAAGAGCCGTTGCGCGGTATTCACAACTATGCCAGCTTTTTGCTTGAAGATTATGAAGACAAGCTGGACGCTGAGGGGGTTGAGAAATTACATACGCTGAAACGTCTCACACAGCGCATGGATGCGTTGATTGAGTCGTTGTTACACTACTCGCGGGTGGGGCGGGTCGATCTCTCGTTCCGCACAACCGATCTCAATCAACTACTGGCTGAGGTTCTGGAACTCCTGAAGCCCCTGATCGATGAGGTGCAGGCCGAGATCCACATTCCCCGCCCATTGCCCACCATCGACTGTGATCAGGTGCGCGTGCGGGAGGTATTTCACAATTTGATTAGTAATGCACTCAAGTATAATGTCAGAGACCATCGGTGGGTGGAAATCGGGTATGATGATACCGGGAGCTATCGCGATCGTCTCAAGCTGCAACCGTCCATCATACTGGATGACCCATCCAGTCAGCCAGAAACAGCACCGGTGGTGCTGTATGTGCAGGATAACGGCATTGGTATTCGCGACAAGCATTTTGAGGTCATCTTTCGTATTTTTCGGCGCTTGCATGCCCGCGATGCTTTTGGCGGGGGCACCGGATCAGGCCTGACGATCGCCAAAAAGATCATTGAACGCCATGGCGGCCACATCTGGGTTGAGTCGGTTTATGGTGAAGGATCAAAATTTTGCTTTACGCTGCAGCCCTGGGAATCTTGAGATCTGATGCAAGAGGGAGCTGTGCAACCCATTCTGATTGTTGAAGATAGTGATGAAGATTATGAAGCCACAGTACGGGCGTTTCGCAAATTACAGGTTGATCATCGTCTCATTCGTTGTGTCGATGGTCACGCTGCTCTGCATTTCCTCTCCCGCCACACTGCCCAGCATGATGCCGATCATTCGGGTCAATCATCTCGTCCGGCGATCATTTTACTCGATCTGAACTTGCCAGGTATGGATGGACGGGATGTGTTGCGTCAGATCAAGACGGATGCAAACTTGAAAGGTATTCCGGTGATCATCCTCACGACGTCCAACAATCCGCTCGATATCCAGGCATGTTATCAGGAGGGGGCCAATACCTATGTACAAAAACCGCTCGATTTGGAACAGTTTTATTATACGATTTCTATTTTGTATACGTATTGGTTTGATATAACTTCATTACCAGGAGTTTAGTATCGAGGACACGAAGGATGCTCCGTCAGCAATACCATATTCTCATTATTGAGGATAGCCCCGAAGATCGTGCATTTCTACGCCGCCACTTGCAAAGTGACCCGCGCTATCACTATATCATTACCGAGGCGGAATCAGCCGAGCAGGGCTTGCGTCTCTGTCAGATCCATCTGCCTGATGGAATCTTGCTCGATTTTCAACTCCCCGATATGGATGGGCTGGAGTTTCTGGCGGCACTGCATCGCATGAACGCTGGTATGATGGTACCGGTCGTGATGCTGACGGGCCATGGAACGGAGGCTATTGCGGTGCAGGCACTCAAAGCCGGTGCCCAGGATTACCTGGTTAAAGAGCAAATCACCACCGCGAGTCTCTCGTCGGCATTACAGCAGGCGCTGGAATATGTGGCAATTCGTCGTCAGTTGGAGCAACAGCACGACGAGTTAGAACAAACCAATATCGCGCTGTCCCAGGCACGGAATGATCTTGAGCGGCGGGTGGCTGAGCGTACGAGCGAACTGGTGACGACGGTCGCGCAGCTCCAGCGTGAAATTGTCGAGCGTGTCCAGACTGAGCAGGCACTCCGGGCGAGTGAAGCCAAGTTACGCATGCTTATGGCGCAGATGCCTTCGATTCTCTGGACGACCGATACTGACTTGCGCGTTACATCGGTGTTTGGTACCGGGTTGCCCTGGCTTGATCACACTGATAACCTGACGGAGCACCTGGTGGAGTGGTTTGGCATTGAGGGAACCAACCTGTCGGCGATTGATGCACATCGGCGTGCGCTACGTGGACAGGCCGATGGCTATGAGCATACGGTTGCGGATCGCGTCTTCGATGTACGGGTCGAACCACTGCGTGATCATCAGAACCAGATCACCGGCTGTCTGGGATTGGCACTGGATATTACCGAACGGAAACATACAGAGCAACGACTGGCCTTTCAGGCCAACATGCTGGCTCAGGTACAGGATGCGATTATTGCCACAGATATGTCCGGACGCATCACCTACTGGAACCAGGGAGCTGAACAGTTGTACCGGGTGAGCCGGGGTGCAGCCATTGGTCAGTCACTCCGCAAGCTGATCACGTATCGCTGGCTGAGTCGCGCCGATCGCCAGGCAGCCTATGCTGCGCTGGCTCATGGTGGTGCATGGTATGGCGAGATGATACATCGGCGTAAAACAGGCGAGGCGCGCCATGTTACAACGTCGGTGAGCATGCTGTATGATGAACGGGGCACGATGATCGGTATCCTTAGCCTGGTGCGTGATATTACCGAGCATCGGCAACTGGAAGCGCAACTGCATCAGTCGCAGAAGATGGAAGCGATTGGACGACTGGCGGGTGGCATTGCTCACGATTTCAACAACTTGCTCATGGTGATTATGAGCTATAGCGAACTGTTGCTCGATGACATTGATCCACAACATCCCTGCCGACATGATGTGGAGGAGATCCTGCACGCCACCCGGCGGGCAACGGCACTCACGCGGCAACTCCTGGCCTTTAGTCGCAAACAGGTTTTACAACCTGAGATTATCAACTTGAATACCGTGGTGATCGATACTGATGAACTGCTGCGCCGCTTGATCGGTGAAGACGTTACGCTGTTGACCATCCTCGAACCGGAACTCCGCCTGGTCAAGGTTGATCCCGGTCAGATCGAGCAGGTGATCATGAATCTGGCAATCAATGCCCGCGATGCTATGCCTGAGGGTGGCACATTGACGATCAGAACGGCCAATATTGATCTCGATTGGCGCGATCCTGATCGGCATATTCCTGTCCCGGCTGGCCCCTATGTCCTGATCGAGGTGCGTGATACCGGGATAGGCATGGATGCTCAGACGCAAGCTCATTTGTTTGAGCCGTTCTTTACCACGAAAGAACCAGGGAAGGGTACTGGTTTAGGCCTGTCTACAGTCTATGGTATCGTCAAGCAGAGTCAAGGTAGTATCCACGTTGAGAGCGCCCCAGGTCAGGGTACCACGGTGACGATCTATTTGCCCTGCACGTCCGAAACAGTTGCAGTGCACGCGCCACACCCGCAGTCTACCGCTCTGCCCAATGGTACGGAGACTATTCTGCTGGTTGAAGATGATCCCGCAGTACGCACCTTGATCCGCCAGGTACTCCAGGCTCGAGGGTATACTGTTCTGGAAGCCAGCTATGGCCAGGAAGCGTTATCCATGGCCGAACACTATCAGCAGCCCATTCATCTGCTTCTGACCGATATGGTGATGCCGGAGATGAATGGGCGGGAACTGGCTCGACAGTTAGCCCGTATTTGTCCGACGCTGCGGGTTCTGTATATATCTGGATATGCGGATAGTCAGCGCATCCCGCAGGATCTGTCCGAGTCAGGCGTCGCATTTCTGCAAAAACCGGTGATGCCCGACACTCTGATTCGTCAGGTACGTGCGCTTCTTGATCTTGATGCGGAAGAGGGGAAAATATATGATTCAGGGCTATAATCATCGTCATCAATCATTGTTGTGCCTTCTGTGTCTGCTGATGCTCTGCTGTGCGCCCATAGCGGTGTTGCACGCCCAGGATGAGCCGCTGATCGGCGCACCTTTTCGCGCCTACTACTGGCAAACTCAGGGTATACGGGTATTGGGGATGGTACAATCGCCCCTGATTGATCAGCAGGGACACCCGGCCCAATATTTTGAGAAAGGCCGCCTGGAAGATCTGCGACAGGTGACAGACGATCCGCTCTGGCGCATTGCCTATGGGCGGCTAACGGCCGAGTTGATGGAGCAGGCACCGCATGTGGCGGTCAACCAGACCAGTGTCACTTACGGTGATCTGTGGGGGTACACCGCCGATCAGCATGCTGCTCCACCCGGCTTCACCGGCGGAACGCTGCCGATTGCTGGCGGGGTGTTTATTCCCGCTCATAGCCAGCTTGGGGCTGCACCGGGCTATATCGTACCGCTGGTCTTCTGGGAATATATCAACCGTGGCGATCTTTTTGCCAACGGCTGGCTGCATGCGATTGGCCTGCCACTAACGAATGCTTTTGAGGTGCGCGTTACCCACGCCGGAACACAACACGTGATCACCATGCAGGCTTTCGAGCGTGCTGTGTTAACATACAATCCGCACAACCCACCCGCCTGGCAGGTAGAACGCGGCAATATTGGTACCGACGCCTGGCTGGCTGCCGGGCAAATACCCCTGATGCACACGCCACCAGCGCCACGCTATATGTTTCCGATCATCAACGCTGCATGCAGTTATGGCCCCGATCATCACACCTATCCGGCAACTGATATTTTCTGTCCGATCGGTAGTGAGTTTGTAGCCGTAACCGATGGCGTGGTTGACTTTGTCAGTCGGGTGGACGAGTGGGATCCGACGACGAATCGCCCGGAGCAGCGCAGTGGCCTGGCGGTGGCGATTATTGGCGACGATGGCTGGCGGTATTATGGTTCACACCTCTTGTCTGTCACCGATGGCATTGAACCCGGTGTGCGGGTCAGTGTCGGCCAGTCGCTCGGCAAACTGGGGCGCAGCGGTAATGCACGCCACACACCGCCGCATGTACACTTTGGGATCTCGCGCCCGACCACGCCCGACGATTGGCAGGTGCGCCGGGGCGAAATCTGGCCCTACGAGTATCTGCGTGCGTGGGAACGGGGCGAAATGTTGACGCCCCTTGAGCGCAAAGCGCAAAACGGTTAAGCGCAAAGCGTAAAGCGCAAAATAGGGGAGCGTTGAGACGTGATATGGTTTTGATTAGAAAGGGAACGTGCAGTGCGAGAATGGCGACGTGTTTTACGCTTTGCGCTTTGCGCTTTGCGCTTGCAATGGTACTCCAGGCGGCACCGGGCGATCATCGGTCTGCTGCTCATGGCGCTGCTCGTTGGTAACGCCGGCCACTTCTCTGTCGCATCTGCTGCCGAGTCTTTCGCCCCACCGCCGGGTATGGTGCCGGTGATGATCGGTACGTCGGTTCAGGGGCGTTCAATTGAGGGCTTGCGCATGGGCTGGGGGCCGCGCAAGGTGGTCATCACCGGTGCTATTCATGGCAGCGAGGGCAACACGGCGGTGCTGGTGCATGAGTTAATTGCCCACTTTGCGACTATTCAGCATCTGGTGCCACCTGATGTCAGTGTCTATTTTTTGCCCGTGTTAAACCCCGACGGCCTGCTCATCAATTCACGCTACAATGCGCGTGGCGTTGATCTCAACCGTAACTGGGACAGCGAAGACTGGCAACCTGATACAATGGATTCTTCGGGCCGGGTGCGCGGTGGCGGCGGCACAGCACCTTTCTCCGAACCCGAAACGGCAATGCTGGCAGCCTGGTTGCTGGATCTGCGCGATCAATCGCCTTTTCCGGTCACCACCGTGTTTTATCACTCGCAATATCCGCCCAATGGCCTGGTGATGCCAGGTTCGGCTGGCTTGTCGATCAGCCGCGCCTTTGCCGCCATTGTCCGCTACCCTGCTATGGAAGCCGGTACGACGTTTTCGGGGTATCGTGTCACCGGAACCGCGCCAGCCTGGTGCGGGCGGCACCAGATCCGCTGCTTTGAGATCGAACTGCCGACACAGGCGAATGTCAGTCTAGCCAGTATGCTGCGCCATGCCGATGCCATCCTGAGCGTGTTGCTGTGGGAGCAAACCCAACCTGACCAGCGCTGCTTTCGCGAAACCGGTATGTGCATTGCCGGGCACCTGCTTCGCTTCTGGGAGCAAAATGGTGGCCTGGAGACCTTTGGTCTGCCGCTCACCCGCCAGCAGGCACCTGACGCTGCGAACCCTGATCGCCAGATGCAGTGGTTTGAACGTGCCCGGCTGGAGTTGCATCCTGAGAATGCTGCGCCCGCCGATGTCAAACTCGGACGGATTGGCGTCGAGTATCTGGAGCAGCAGGGACGCGACTGGTGGTTGTTTGAACGCAGTACACCCCAGGACGGGTGTCTGTTCTTCGCTGAAACCGAGAAAAACATCTGTGGCCCGTTTCTCGCCACCTGGCAGGCATATGGCCTGGAACTCGATGGTCGCCCCGGCATTACGGTTGCCGAGAGTCTGGCCCTGTTCGGCCTGCCTTTGAGTGATGCCCAGGTCGAAACGTTGTCGGATGGACAGACCTGTCTGGTGCAGTGGTTTGAGCGGGCGCGCTTTGAACTGCCGTTGAACACGGCACCGACCGATCGCGCACAGATCAGTTTGCTCGGCACCAGGATGCAGGTGCACGAATGACCCCACTGATACACTGGTTTCGACGCGACTTGCGGTTACATGATAATACCGCGCTGGTAGCGGCTGCACGAGATAGTGGCGGTGCCGTCATTCCAGCCTTTATTTTCGACGAGACGCTGTTGCAGGGGCGCTTTGTTAGTGCAGCACGGGTGCGCTTCTTGCTGGAATCGCTGGAGGCACTGACCGCCGCCCTGCGTGAGCGCGGTAGCACGCTGATCCTGTGTCGGGGCAATCCACAGCAGGAATTGTTGCGCCTCCTCGCCGCACATCATGCGAGCGGCGTCTATTGGAACCGCGACTACTCGCCCTATGCAGTGGCACGTGACATGGCAATCCAACAGGCGTTGCACAATGCAGGGTATCGCGCCCGGAGCTTTAAGGATCTGGTTATGTATGAAATGGACGAGATCGTTACCAATGACGGACAGCCTTACAAGGTATACACGCCGTATGCCCGGCGCTGGCACCAGCACCTGGCTGCAACTGACGTACACGTGGCCGATGTGCCCGATCTGCAACCGGTCATTGGAGCAGAAGCGCAGTCTCTATCGCTGCCAACACTGGCCGATCTGGGTCTCACCACGACCCAGCAGGCGTTGCCGGGTGGCGAACAACAGGCACACGAACTGCTGCGCGCCTTTACCAATTTGCACCAACCGTACTCAATAGCCAGCTACAAAGAGGCGCGCAATCTGCTGGCACGACCCGGCACCTCACGTCTCTCAGCTCACCTGCACCTGGGGACTATCTCCGTACGTACCTGCGTACAGGCAGCGCAGGTGTGTCTGGCAGATCCGGCACTGCCCGCAGCAGACGGGGTTGACACCTGGCTGGGTGAGCTGGCGTGGCGCGACTTCTATGCGCAGATCCTGTATCACTTCCCGCATGTCCTGCGTGGGGCATTCAAACCACAGTATGATGCTTTGGCATGGGAAAATGATGCCGACCTGTTCGCGGCCTGGTGTGCAGGCCGCACGGGCTATCCCATCGTCGATGCCGCTATGCGCCAGCTCAATCAAGAAGCATGGATGCACAATCGAGCACGAATGATCGTCGCCTCCTTTTTGACCAAAGATCTGCTCATCGATTGGCGCTGGGGCGAACGCTACTTTATGCAGCAACTGGTTGATGGCGACCTGGCGGCGAACAACGGTGGCTGGCAGTGGGCAGCCGGCACCGGCACCGATGCGCAGCCCTTCTTCCGCATCTTCAACCCTACCAGTCAGGGGCAGAAGTTTGACCCCCACGGCGATTATGTACGGCGTTATGTCCCTGAACTGGCAGCGGTGTCCGACACATATATCCACCAGCCCTGGAAGATGTCGGAGCAGGAGCAGCAGCGATGTGGCATGCGCATCGGGCAGGACTATCCCGCGCCCGTGGTTGACCACAACGTCCAGCGGCAGCGGGCATTGGAACTGTATGGACGAATCTGAACAAGGGATGGTAAGCCGTATATGGCAACAATCATGCCAGATTCGCCGGATTGTGGTACGATAGCGGTAGGCGCAGATGTATCATATCAGGGGAGCACATTGCCAATCCCCGCGCGATACGAATGAAACCATCATACGAGTTACTCATACCCATGTGAGCACCGTTCGTTTCTTTGAAGGAAAGGCTGGCGCGATGATCGAGAGCATAGGTCAGAATCCCCAGATCGCCAGGGGGCTGAATCTATTACGCTACTATTTAGATCGCGGCTTTAATCGCGGCACACATCACGATCCACAGATTACGATGCTCGGCTATACGCGGGTGGGGAAAACCAGCCTGCTTGCCGCTATGTACCGATGGTTTGAAGATACAATCGATGAGACCAACTTGCAACTGACGCCAGATTATGCCACGGTCAGTATTCTCACCGAGCAGCTGAGTCGGCTTGAGGAACTGTTTGCACATATTCGTATTACCGATGACAAGGGGGTGGCCCCCAGCCAGAATCAGAACACCTATAACTTCGGCATTGGTAAGCCCGCCGAAGCACCATCGATCAACCTGCATTTCCAGGACTATCCCGGCGAATATTTGAAGGAGTCTCTGGAAACCCGTGAGAAAGTGGCCGAACTGGTGCGCACCAGTGCCGTCGTCCTGATAACCATTGACGCCGCTGCATTGATGGAAGAGCATGGGCGCTGGCACATGAGCATCAACCAGCCACTGGTTATCCGCGCCCTCTTTCAGGAAGCCTATCTGCGGCTCGAAGAACCACGCCTGGTTCTGTTTGCTCCCGTCAAATGCGAATCATATGTTCAGGATGAACAAACTGCTGAAGAGTTTAAACGCCGAATTAAAGAAAAGTACATGAGTTTGATCAGCCTGTTTGCGGCGGAACGGTTACGTAAGCACGTGGCGGTCGTGATTACGCCTGTTCAGACGGTAGGCGAAATTATCTACTCACACACCGCGCACATGAATGACGACAATAGCCCACCCACGTTTTACTTTCGGAAGATTGGCCCCGATTCGGTCTATCGTCCCCGCAATGGTGATCAACCACTACGCTATATTTTGCGGTTTCTTCTTAGTCGGGCCTATGCCGAGCGCCGTGAAGGCTTTGGCCCACTCAATGGTCTCTGGTGCTCGTTACGGGATCTATTTGGTGCCGATACCTATTTGAAAGAGGCGGTCGAGACCTTCGCCCTTGGTTGTAAGACGGATCGTGAGTTTGAGATTATACAGGGCGAAGAACTCCTGACCATCACCAGGTGATGGTCAGCGGAGGTCGTTGTGGAGCTTTATGTTCGTACCCGTGGAGATGGTCTCCATCAGGGCTATCGTTGGATCCAGGTCGCCGGGCAAGACATCCCCCCCCCTCGTGCCAGCGTCCCATTGATTGCCCAGCAACCCGAAGCCAGCAACCTCGTCTATACCGAAGATTTTTCGGTGATACTCTTGCATACAGCCAACAACCTGACATTGCAAATTACCGGTCTTGCCGTGACAGAGCACAGTCGGCGTCAGCGGCGCAATGTACAAAATATCCTTGTCTGTGTTGGCACACCGCGTGATGAGCGTATCCTGCGAGGGATTGTGGTCGCGGCCTTGACCGGTACACTGCCGGCTATCGTTGATACACATATCTGTGCCGTGGCTGACGAGCCGGGCTTTCAGGTTGATGGTGACGGGTTGTTGCATGCACTCTCCTCGTTGCAGGCCAGTGATACCCAGATTCCGGAAAGGCGAGCATGGATCGACCAGGATACTGACGAGATGCGGCAGCAACTGATTGAAGAACTGGATACCTGCATGCTCCCGGCCCGAATGACCTATCTGGTGGTTGTCACCAGATATCGGATGCCCGAAGTACTTCACCATGCGGGGGTCTGGCGTGGGTTAACATCTTTGCCAGTGAATACGAATAGACATGTGATTTCATCAAATCGTAAGCCTTTTTTTCCTGCCATTCAGGAACGAAATCGGGCAGGAGAGGTGATGCATCTTCCATCCGAGTTTGAAACCGCCCTGAATATAGTTATACTTGGCAAGCATCTGCAGCATCGCAAACAGGGCCAGGAGTGGTTAGACCGGCTTGATTTTATGCTGGTGCAGCATAAGGTTCAGTTCTATATTTTGCTGTTGAGTGCCTCACTGGTTGAGTCGACCATTAAAGGCTTGTTGACCCATGTATCCATTGCACGCCAGGTTATTTTTGTACAGTATAATCAGCAACGCATATTGAGTGCCCTGCATATGCAGAATGCAGACACGTTGCGGCTCTTCCTGGTGAATCGGAGTGGACAAATTTTCTGGGAGGGACAGGGGGAATGTGACCAGACGCAAATTAGACAATTACAGGCTGTGCTGGCAGCGCAAACCAACGAATTATGGAAAGAGAAAAGAGCTGGCAGAAAATAGGAAAGAGCTGGCAGAAAATAGGAAAGAGGGAACCATTGAAGAGGACGTCTCTTTCCTCTATCTCCTCTTTCCTATCTCCTCTTTCCTCTATCTCCTCTTTCCTAATATCGACGCCATATACACTGGCATGCAGTTTCTCTCTCAAGGTCTCTAGTGAATAATGAACAATAGATATGCTCTGATTATGAGTAAAGGAATACGATCATGGAATTTTATGTACGCACACGGGGTGATGATCTCGATCAGGGATACCGATGGGTGAAAGTACTGGCAGATGGTCGGCAGGAACCGCACGATCCGCCAATAGCGAGCGATCCCGAGGCAAGTAAGTTAATCTATGGCGAGGATTTTTCGGTACTGCTGGTACGTTCCGGCGAAGAGTTGACATTACAAGTGACCGGGTTACCCATTAGGGAAAACAGTCAACGCAAGCGCCAGAACGTGCAAAACATTCTGGCATGTGTAGGGACAACGGCCGATGAACGCATCTTACGAGGCATTGCTATTGCGGCGTTGCGTGAGGATAATTTGTTGGCAAATGTGGTTGATCAACACGTGTTGATTGATCCTGAGTCACCCGTTGGCTTTCGTATCAGTCAGCAGTTGCCGGAGTGCTTAATGTCGATGCGGGCATCGGGGGTTCAGAGTGGTTCCGATGGCGAAGAGCGTATCGGTACCGACATTGATACCTACCGCAAAATACTGGTTGAAGAACTGGATACGTTTGCGTTGCCTGAAAAACGCACCGGCACGCTGGTGGTTGTTACCCGGCATCGCTCACACGACGTACTCCAGCGTGCGAAGGTCTGGCGCGGCGTGTCTGACATCGTCGCGGAGTCAGTGCCCCCACGAGAGCCTCGCCCTCCCATCTCGGCGTCTTCGGCTGCTCACCAGCAGTCTTCTGGCAATGCGGTGTGGATCGTGGCCGGCGTGGTGGCAGTTGTTCTCACCATTATGGGCGTAATGTTGATCGCGCTGTGAGGCCTGACAAAGAGGAGGAGAGATGGTGGATCGCACACCGGGTAAACTAGGGGTGATTACCAGCGGTTCGCTGGTCGAGGGTTTGACAGCTCGCCTGGAGGCATGCGCAAGTGTTGAGGATATGCGTGTTGGGAAGTTTGTGGTTATTCAGGGCGAAAAACATGAGTTCTTCTCGATGATCACCGATGTTGTGCTGGAGGCCACCAACCAGAAAGTACTGATCGATCCCCCCGATGGTGACGCTTTTATTCACGAAGTACTGGCGGGAACATCAACCTATGGCGCGCTGTCATTGATGCCCCGCCTGATGCTGCCTTCCGATCTGGAACAACATTTGCTGCCAGTGAAGACCATCCCGCGACACTTCTCAGCGGTGTATGAGGCGACAGAACAGGATTTTACCCGCGTCTTTGGCACCGAGGGGAGCGCGCAGTTTGAGATTGGCCGTCCCCTGGATATGGATGTGCCGGTCTGTATCAATCTCGAGCGACTGGTTGAACGCAGCAACGGTATTTTTGGCAAGAGTGGCACCGGTAAGAGTTTTCTGACCCGTCTGTTGTTATGCGGTGTGATCTATGGCAAAGTTGCTAGTAATCTGATCTTTGATATGCATAGCGAATATGGATGGGACGCCAACACCGAAGATGGTGGTTTTGTGAAAGGCTTGCGCCAGCTTTTTGGCAGTGAGGTTTTGATATACTCGCTCGATCCCGAAACGTCACGCCGCCGCAAGGTCAATATTGATGGTGAAGTGCTGATCGGTCTGGATCACATTGATGTCGAAGATATTATTCCGCTGGAGAACGAGTTGAACTTAAGCAGCACGGCCACCGAGTCGTCCTATCTGCTGGCCGAGCGGTTCAAGCAGCAGTGGTTGCGACAACTGATTGCTATGGATAGCGAGGCCTTAAAAGAGTTTGCCGAGAGTACTGGTGCCCATGTCGGGGCAATGAGTGCCCTCAAACGGAAACTCAGCCAGATTCCGCGCCTGGGATTTATCCGCGACCAGGCTGATTTCTCCGTGGTGGATCGCATGATCGATGCGCTGGCGAACGGACGGCATGTCGTCCTGGAGTTTGGGCGTCATGATAGTGGCCTGGCCTACATGCTCGTTGCGAATATCATCACCCGCCGTATTCGCCGCCGCTGGGTGGAACAGACCGAGCTTTTTTTGAGTACCAAGAATCCGGCGGATAAACCCCGTCAGTTAATGATTACGATTGAAGAGGCGCACAAGTTTCTCAATCCCACGACGGCTCGCCAGACGATCTTCGGCACGATTGCGCGCGAATTGCGGAAATATAGCGTCACCCTGCTCGTGGTTGATCAACGCCCGTCCTCGATCGATAGTGAAGTCATGAGTCAGCTTGGTACGCGCATCACGGCATTATTGAACGACGATAAAGATATTGACGCAGTGTTTACCGGTGTCAGCGGCAGCGGTGGCCTGAAGGCCGTTCTTGCCAGTCTGGATTCCAAACAACAGGCACTGGTGCTGGGGCATGCGGTTCCGATGCCGGTAGTGGTGCGTACCCGGCCCTACGATAGCGACTTTTACAAAGCGGTGGGCCGCGCAAATCAGCGTTCCCCGGATGGATATCGTAAGGCCATCGCCGAGATGGATGAACTTTTCCCGGAGTAGGGGCGTGGCAGTCTACCGTTGCTGCGCCCCTCCTGGAGGCCTCTGGTCTGAACAGACCGCTCTCCAGGCGGAAGGCAGGCCTCTGCTGTCCCGGTGCATATCACTGTAGCCGGGCAAGGGTCAGCGTGCCCATCAGCATCAACATGGCAGCCAGGCCAAAACTCAGTGCTGGTGAACCGATCGTCCACACCACACCGACGGTCGCGCTGGAAACGAACCGGGCTATACCATTGATCGCGCCAAGGGTACCATAGCTCATCGTCAGGATGTCCGGTGACACGATTGCGGCCGTTACGGTCGGCTCCAGTGCTTCCTGCACAGCGACATACAGCCCGGCCAGAAAGAATATAGCGCTCAACAGGAGCAGGCTATCAACCCGAAACCAGAACACTAGTGCAGTGAGCGTAGCCGTCAACGTACCGAGGATATACCCTGCCCTCAGCGTTGACATGTGACCAATCCGATCGGCCATCACACCGATCGGGTAAGAAGCAGCAACCTGTACGATGTTGCGCCCGACATACAGAAGACCAGCGACCTGGGCAGCGGGTACAATGCCCAGCGACTCCGTGAGTAATGTCGTTGCTGCCAGGATCAGCAAGCTGTGAGAAAAATCACCAACTCCGAAGATTCCAACCGCGCTCAGGTAGTGCTTGAACCGAGGGGATACCTCGCGTAGCGAGCTGAACAATCGGAGCGCCGGATTCGCTGTGTGCTGGGGATCCTGGACGAGCGTCAGGAAGGACAGCACCGCCAGCACGCCAGGAATGACCGAGAGCCACAAGACGAAGCGGAATGGAGCAGCAGCATCCGCCCACGGCCATGTCTGAATCCATTCCATCAGCGCAACACCCAGCAACGGGCCGGCCACGGCCCCGATCGTATCCGTTGCCCGATGGAATCCAAACGCCCGTCCACGAGTTTCCGGGCTAACTGCCTGGATCACGATAGCATCACGCAACGGGCCACGTAAGCCTTTGCCAAACCATGAAACAACCCGACCGAGGAGCAATAATGGCCAGCCGACAGCGAGCGCAATCAACACCTGACCTGATGGCGTCAGGGCATAGCCGATCAGTACCAGCAACTTGCGCCGTCCGATTCTATCGGCAATATAGCCAGCCCCCAGTCTGGTGAAGCTTGCGACCGCATCGGCAATGCCCTCGATAATCCCCAGGGCTGCCGCCGGAATGCCAAGAACCACAAGCAAGCCCGGCAGAAGAACCGTGGTGGTCTCGTAGCACAAATCACCAAGCGCACTGGTTATGCCTGCACCAACAACCGTGCGGTTCAGCCAGTATGGAGCGTGCGTATGGTGCGTATCAGAGTCAATGGTCATACCTGCGAGCCGTTCGTGATGCAGGAATGTAAGGTAGGCAACGCCAGATCAGCGCACGTCTCGCGCCGAATGTCAGCGCACCGTCTGATCTCCTCATGCCCCCTTGTCTGCGTCCCTCGGTGCACTTGCTGCGGTCAACATATTGCGTGGTCATCCTACAATCGGAAGAAATCAATCACGCGATCGCGCTCTTCTTCGCTGGGCATCAGTTCAATGAACGTAATGCGATGCCAGGGGAAAATAACGGCCTGAACCCCACCAGTAAGATAGGGCACATCCTTTCCATCGCGCTTGCGTACATTGGTGACCTTGATAAAGGCATCGGTTGGTTGCGGCTCTTCATCAATATCCGCCAGTACCGGATCTTCACCCATAATATGCAGAACGACCGTCTTTGCCATACCCCACCTCCCTAGTGAAATTCAATGCGCAGAATCAACGTCCCAAATGTAAGTTCATCGCCATCGTGGAGCGGAAAGGCAACGTGAGGATCAATCCGGGTCGCATTGATAAATGTACCATTGGCACTATTCAGATCTTGCAACACACAGGCACCCTGCTGAAAAGAAATGATGGCATGTCGTCGTGATACACCCGCATCATAGCCACCATCCAGCCCCAGATCAACGTCAGGAAAAATGCCACGCGCATTATCCTTCCGCCCGATCAAGATATCCTCACCAGTATCCAGGGTCATCCGTCGTCCACTGTTCAGCACGACAAGCATAATCGAGCGTCCCACTCTGGCCTGTACAAGGGGTGCAGCCACCACCCGGGGCTGTTCCGGTTGACGTTGACGCAACGCCGCCGTCGTCTCTTTCGCGGATGGACGTGTCAGGAAACTGGCACCACATTCCGAGCAGAAAATGGCACCATCCAGCTGGCTAGCATGGCAGTTTGGACAGGTTTGCATCAATGCCTCACAACGAGCAAGTGCAGCAGTTCATACCTTGCGCTCTTTGCGCATACCACTCTTGCCCATCAGACCGCGTGTCCCATACTTGATCCGTTTGCGCCCCTCGTCCGACGTATGACCCGATCGCAGCAACCGGGTCGCCTCATCCTGTACCGTACGGGCCAGATCGACCTCACCCGCTTCAAACAGGCGGGTACCGGCCATTTGCAGCCGGCGCGTCGCCTCTTCAATCCGCCCCGCCTCCACATCCTGCCAGGCGCTCGCTTGCAAGCGATACGCCACCAGGCGCTCCAACCAGTATTTGACCGTACCATCAACCTCATACGTCGCCTTCGCCTCTGGCACTACAGCCACTCGCAACACCACCTCACTGACCTGGTTCTGCACATTGACACCAGGCAAATCATAGCGCAACGTCAAGCGGAGCAACGGATGTTCGCCGACATCCATCGGCGGCACCACGAGTTCCAACAGAAAGGCCTGCGGATCGCTGTTGGGCCAGTCACCCAGCTTCCCGTTCCAACAGAACTCCCGATCCTCGGTCATCGGTACCGTCGCCATATAGGGGCGTACCCGATCCACCGACCGCACCAGACCACCAGGACGCATCTCGGCGGTAAGCTGCACATTCTGGGCAAAAATCGAATGCAAGCGCTGCACCTCTTCGGTAAAAACCTGGGTGATTTCCTGAACAGACGTGATATAGTGTGCCCGGCTATTCTCACGGGCGGCCATCGTCTCCAGCAAATCTTCATTCCACTCGGTGCCGATGCCCAGCGCCGTTAACCCAATATCGCGGCTCTGCAAGCGGCGGGCAATTTCAACACAGCGCCCCTCATCGCCATAGGTGCGCCCATCGGTGAGCAATAGCAAGCGGCTGATGCTGCGGCGGAGGGTCGTACGCTGTAATTCATGGAGTGCCAGCGCCATACCGGTTGCCATCTCGGTACCCCCAATTGCTTGTATGCCGCCGATCACATGCTTGATGTCGGCCTTATTGCGCACACGCTGGGCCGGCACGACCACTTCCGCCCGATCATTAAATGTAATCAATGCAAAATGATCATCTGGCCCTAACTGATCAATAATGCGCCCGATCGCCTCTTTGACCTGCATTAATCGTTCGCCGCGCATAGAGGAGCTACGGTCAAGAACCAGACACAGATTCAGCGGCAACGTGGGAAGCACCGCTGGCAATCCATAGGGCGTCACATCGATCAGTACATACAACAATTGTTGTTCAGTGCTTGCTAGCAGAGTCTCACGGCTCAGTGTCCAGTGAAGTTGTATGCCAGGACTCATCCAGATGGCCTTTCTGCAATCGGTAGGGTGACCACGACCGCCGAAATATTGTCTTCTCCACCGGCGAGATTCGCCAGGGCGATCAGTTCTGCGCATGCATCGTGTGGCCAGCGATGCTCCTCCAGTACCTGCTGGAGTTGATCCTCGGACAGCATACCCCACAATCCATCACTACACAACAACAGATGCGTGCTATCTTCCAGGGGCTGATAGATAAAGTCTACCTGTACCTGCGGTTGCTGCCCAATGGTGCGATACAACTGGCTGCGCAACGGGTGATGACGAGCAGTAGACGGGTCGAGTTGCCCTAGCTGGATCAAGCGCCCTACTGCCGAGTGATCATCGGTAAGGCACCGCAAGCCTCCTGCCTCCAGAATGTAGGCCCGCGAGTCGCCTACATGGGCGATATACAGCGCATGGCCCAACAACAACGCGGCCGTACAGGTCGTTCCCATATCTGAGTTGACCATCTGCGCATGATCCCAGATAGCCCGATTAGCCTCCTGGACTGCGGCAATCATTAAGGGTTGGAGCGCCTCGCTCATCGCATTGTCCAGTGCGGGAAGCATCAGTTGCGAGATAACTTCATACACCACGGTGCGTATGGCCAGACGACTGGCAATTTCACCACGATCATGCCCGCCCATCCCATCAGCAACAACAAACAGACCCATCGGTACATCCATATCTTCACGGGGGAGGGTGGTCAACAAGGCGAAGACACTGTCTTGATTCTCCTGGCGCATACGCCCAACATCACGCAGAGCCGTGGCAGCTAATCCTTGCACCGAACGCTGGTGGATCAGGGTGGGCATGCGCTCAGCGCCGAGGATGTGTGTATCTCTGACGTAGGATGTCAGGTCTTGATCATCACAACGATCATAACGATCATGCAGATCCTGGTCGTCAACAGCGATGTCTTCCACGCCGAGCGGCCGGTGTGTTGATTGCAAGGCTAACACACTCAACGGCTCAGTCGGCGCGTCCGAGGCAACTGGCATCGGTACGGTATCAACCGCCGGTGCGATGCCTGAGAGCTGGTCTGATGTTGACAATATCCGATCAGGAGTGAGCGATTCGCCCGTCTGTGGCACATTCGCAATTGGAGCAGAATCTTCCCACCAGGGCCGCTGGTCTGATAGGTCGGCGTTGATAGCCAATGACGGAGCATCACCAGTGAGCGAGTGATCGCCCCCGGATGCCAGCGCTGTCTCATCTATCTCCTCTGTCTCGTCTGTATCCACGGTCAACACGTCTGCATCAGCATCCGGTTCAAGATTGTCTCCATGATCGTCCAGCGTCTGCTGGGGGGTGTCTGACAACGCGGGCGGTGCGGGTGGTTCACCATCGACGATTTCGTCAGCTGTCATACACTGCTCCATTTGCGGTAGTTAGCGCACGATTACTATTCTACGGCCCACACTGCAATCATTTCATTATGAGACACAAACTGCCTGCCCTCTGGTTGCACCAGATTGAAGCGGCAGGCACGTTATAGTGAACAAGGTCACAGGCGATCGGCGCGCCGTGCAGCTTATGACCCGATCTTGACCGGCCATTCAGGCCTTGAGCGCGTAAATAGAATGATCCAGCGAGCCGACATAGACCATACCATTGGCAACTGCTGGTGAAGAGACCACAGCTGCCTCCGTCTGATATTTCCAGATCAGTGCGCCCGTGCTAACATCAAGACAGTAAACACATCCATCTACGGCACCAAAATAGAGTCGCCCGTTTTCATGACAGGGAGAGGAAGTGATCTGGCTGCCTGTCTCAAATTTCCAGGCCATACGCCCATGTTTCTTCTCCAGCGCATACATGTTGCCATCGGCGCTACCGACAAATACCCGGGTGCCAACAACACAGGGCCGGGCGTTCACATAATGACCGGTGCGATAGCGCCACACTGGCCACCCGCCCTCACTATCTAGGGCATACAGATGGTTATCCATTGAACCAACCAGTACCATCCCCTCACTAAACACCGGGGAAGATATGACCGGTTGCTGCGTGCGTTGTTTCCACTTGATATTGCCATTGCGAACATCGAGGCAGTAGACGTACCCATCATTGCCGCCAATATAGATTGCATCTTCGTGAATATAGGCCGAAGAGCGAATCGGCATCCAGGTACGGTATTTCCAGATGATCGTACCACGCATACCGTCCAGCGCATACACATGTTGATCATCCGAACCAATCACCACGATGCGATCATACATCCGTGGTGATGAGCGAACCGGCCGCGTCGTACGAAACGTCCAGACCAGGTTGCCTCGCCGCTTGTCCAGGGAATACACAGCACCATCTTCAGATCCGAATATAACATTACTTTCCCAGATAGTAGGCGAGGAACTGATGCCCCCCTCGGTGGCATACTTCCAACGGAACTCACCGCGGGTGCTGTCGAGTGCATACAGATTGGTGTCATAACAGCCCACAAACAGCATGCCACTGTTAATACAGGGCGAGGAGCGTACTTCATCTTCACAGGCAAACCGCCAGAGCAGTTCCGTCGTTGCGACCGGGCTGCTCAAGGACACAGCAGCACTGGATCGCGTCGCGGGTAGCGGATCTGCGCCCTCGCCAATCACGTTCTGGAGCGCCTGCCGCATTTCGTCAGCCGACGACCAGCGTGCCGTCAGTTCATACTCCAACGCACGCATCACCACGGCCTCCATTTCGGGTGAGATCGCCGGATTAACCTGGCGTAGGGGGCGCTCATGAAACGTGAAGGGTGTCTCGAGGCGCGGATCATTGCCGGAGAGCAGGTGGTGCAGCGTGGCACCAAGGGCATACAGGTCGCTCTGAGGTTCAACCACTCCGCGATACTGCTCGGGCGGCGAATAGCCTTCGGTGCCAATCATCGTACCTTTGCGATCCGTACGGCTAAGATTGCGCGCAATCCCGAAGTCAATCAGAATAACCCGATTGTCAGCTGAGATCATGATGTTGGATGGCTTCATGTCTCGGAAAATAATCGCATGGGGCTGATGATGATGCAAATAGTGGAGCACATCACAGATCTGGATAGCCCACCGGCACACCTGCGTTTCATCCAGCGGCTTTCCGGCTTCTTCTAGAATTGTTTCGAGGTCTTTGCCAACGACGAGCTCCATCACCAGATAGACACGTCCGTTCTCCTCAAAGAAATCAAAGACACGGGGAATAGCCGGATGCTGCAAGGTTGCCAGCAGACCGGCTTCACGCTCGAAGTTCTTGAGATTGAGCATCCGTGTCTGCGAGTCGGGGGCGCTCTGGTACATCTCCTTGATAGCGCACGCACGCATCACATCTTTAAAGCGCATATCCTGGCCGAGATAGACCATACTCATCCCACCAACACCGAGTGGCCCTTTGATGCGATACCGCCCCTGCAGCATGGTGTCAGTGGGTAACACCTGCATATGCCCAATCCCGCGTTTCGTGCCAGGGGCTGCCGTGCCCAGGTTCCCCTGCTTTATCCCTGGAGGTGCCGGTTCGCCGCTATCGGCACGCTGCACATCTGCCGGATCGGGCGTGTTATCCGCGGTGGATGAAGGCATATGCGGATCCTTGCTCTTGCCAGGCTTTTTAATCAACGCCATGCTTTCCCTCATTCTCTCAACGTACGGCAACGCTGCGTGCTCTCTGTGTCATCCTCGACGTAGCACCATGTTCGTCTGGCGAATGTCCGCGGTGAGCGACTGCCCATGCTATGCTTTATTATATGGATAATATCAGAGCAAGGCAACCTGGATTGGGTCTTTTCTGGATCTTCTTTGCCCTTCAGTCAGATATTCATCACCATACCCGGTAAACCCGACCTCGGTACAACCAACCCGACGCCGGATCGCACCACGACATGGATGGCACGCAGATACCGTTTCCGTCTGGTTGGGATCACTGTCCTCCCGGTCAGTAAGCCGGATCATAACGCAGCCATTGCGTGGTCATGGGCACCGGAAAGAGCAGTGCCAACCAGGACGATCATACCGGTACGGGGTGGCAGGCCAAAACTGCCATGTTCATGTCGAGCCACCGCGGTGCCCTCCCCATAGACTATCTGCAAATCTAATGCGGTGCCAGAAGCTGGTGCCACCGACCCGAGCGGCACCACAATACTACGGAACGACTGAGCACTGTTGACCAGAATGATCAGCACCTGCTCATCTTGCCGCCGGGCAAACACATACACACCATCAGTCGCATACAGCCGATGAAAGCTGCCGGTGCGCAGGGCCGGGTAGGTGTGCCGGAGCGCGATCAAGCGGGTATGATAGGCATGCGTCTCGTGATTCCAGGTATCGGGCCGATCCCAGGGAAAGGTACGACGGCAATCGGGATCCTGGGCACCGGGCAGACCGATTTCGTCGCCATAATAAATCGCGGGGGCACCCGGGAAGGCCAGCAACAACAATGTCGCCAGTTGTACACTGGCCGCATCGCCGTTGGCAATACTGATCAGGCGGGCGGTATCGTGACTGTCGAGCAGATTGAACTGGGTCAACTGGATTTCCCACGGATAGAGCTGCAACAGCCAGTCTATGGTATCAGCATATTCCTCGGCACTCAAGGCCGGTCGCGGCGCATAGCTGCGACCGGCGACCAGATCGGGCACGACTCGCTCGCCAGCGGTGAAGGCGATCGTCGCGGCGGCAAAGAGGTAGTTCATCACGCCATCAAACTGATCGCCCTGCAGCCAAGGACGCGCATCACCCCAGATCTCGCCGACGATGTATGCCTCAGGATTGATGGACTTGACCCGCCAGCGAAACTCCTGCCAGAAACCTGGGCTCGTAATCTCAAAGGGAACATCAAGCCGCCAGCCATCAATTCCTACGCGCAACCAGTGTTCGGCCACGCGCATCAGATATTCGCGCACCTGATGGTGGTCGGTGTTCAAGCAGGGGAGGGCCCGATTACCCGCCCAGGCGAGATAATGGGCCGGTTTGCTGCCATCATAGGGGCTTAACGGCCAACCCTCAATGATAAACCAGTCTAACCAGGGCGAATAGGGACCATTCTCAAGAATGTCGTTGAAATAAAAAAAACCACGACTGGTGTGGTTAAAAACCCCATCGAGAACGATCTTGATATTGCGGCGGTGAGCAGCATCAAGCAAGGCATACAGGGCGCGATTACCACCCAACAGCGGGTCAACTTGATAGTAGTCATGGGTGTGATAGCGATGATTCGCAGCGGATTGAAAGATCGGAGTAAAATAGATCGCGGTAATACCCAGATGTTCCAGATAATCAAGACGCTCGATTACCCCGAAGAGATCACCACCCTTATAGCCCATGAGTGTGGGCGGCGTATCCCAGGGTTCCAAATTGCCCGGCTTCTCAATTTGCGCGCTGCGCGCAAACCGATCTGGAAAAATCTGATAAAACACGGCGTGTTTTACCCATTCAGGTGTATGCATAGCAATCATTCCTCATTTCTCTGCATGCGCTCAATCATCGACACGAGCGGTGAGCAGAATGGAGCATACCAAAAAGGGGCACTGGTGGGTCAGTGCCCCCTGAACAACCCTCTGGTTTTTATGGATGCCAGCAATGATTTCCTGGTATGCTGGCCGGGAAGGGCACGACCAGGCACTTCGAGCCTACCCGAATAACTGAACCCGGATACAATCATGGCTTCGCAAAGCCATAATACGATAAGCTGCCGGTTATTCGGATAGGCTCTTAGTCTGAGCGGCGGCGTGGACGTGGACGATCCCGATCACTGCGCACATCGGGGCGATCCCCGCGCGTACCGCCGCGATCACCGCCCCCACTCCGGGGAGCCGCTCCGGCTGCTTTGCGCTCATCGGCCGTTTCACCAGTTAAGACGGCACGCCGACTCAGGCTAATCTTGTTGTTGACCGGATCAACATCAATGACCATCACATTGATTTCATCACCGATTTGCACCACCTCTTCCACCGTTGCCACCCGCTCGTCAGAGAGTTCGCTGACGTGAACCATGCCATCCTTGCCGGGCAAGATATTCACAAACGCACCATAGGGCATAATACGCACCACTTTGCCCAGAAACACATCACCCACTTTCGCCTCGCGTGTCAAGCCCTCGACCATCATAATTGCTTTCTGAGCTGCATTACTGTCAGCAGTGGCAATAAAGACGCGGCCATCGTCCTCGACATCAACGGTAGCCCCGGTTTGCTCAATAATGCCACGGATAGTCTTACCGCCTGGCCCGATCAACGCCCCGATCTTCTCAACCGGTATTTGCAGCGTTACAATACGTGGAGCATAGGGCGACAGTTCTGGGCGCGGGGCACTGAGGACTGCGTTCATCTTGTCCAGAATAAACAGCCGGCCCTCATAGGCCTGGGCAAACGCCTCGCGCATAATGTCGTAGGTAATACCCGTGGTTTTAATGTCCATCTGGAGCGCCGTGACGCCAGCACTGGTACCAGCGACTTTGAAGTCCATATCTCCCAGGGCATCCTCCAGCCCCTGAATATCGGTCAACACGCGCCACTCTCCATTCGGCCCTGTCACCAGGCCCATAGCGACCCCGGCCACCGGGCGCTTGATCGGTACCCCGGCGTCCATCAGGCTTAAACTGCTCCCGCAGACGCTGGCCATAGAACTGCTGCCATTCGAACTAAGAACCTCACTCACCAGTCGCATCGTATAGGGAAACTCGTTCTCTTCGGGCAGCACCGCATACAGTGCCCGTTCGGCCAACACACCATGCCCAATATCGCGGCGACGCGGCCCGGCGAGGCGCTTCACCTCACCGGTGCTAAATGGCGGAAAGTTATAATGATGAATATAGCGTTTGGTGGTTTCGACGCCCAGATCGTCCAGACGCTGTTCTTCACTCGGTGCCCCCAGCGTGGTAATCGTCAGCACCTGCGTCTGTCCTCGTGTAAACAGGCCCGTGCCATGAACACGAGGCAAAATACCTACCTGGACATCAATGGGGCGTACATCTTTCAGCCCTCGTCCATCAACACGGATGCCCCGTTCGAGAATAGCCGAGCGCACGGCTTCTTTGAAGACCTGCTCAAAGGCCCGCTCCACATCGGAGCGACGTGCTGCAACCTCCTCCTCCGGTTCATCGGCGGTAAAGTGGGCCAGGACATCAGCCTTTAACGCCTGGGTTGCCTCCTCACGGGCCATTTTGTCCGGATGATTCATCGCCTCGGTTAAACGCGTGCCCATATACTCAGCAACGGCCTCTTCCAGCGAGGTATCCACCTCTGGTGGGACAAATTCTTGTTTCGGACGACCACACAACGCGACCAGTTGCTCTTGCAGGTCAACAATATCTTTACAGACGGTATGGCCCTGAATGATCGCCTCAAGCATCTCGGCCTCGCTCAATTCATAGGCACTGGCTTCGACCATGAGGACAGCATCGCGTGTGCCGGCCACCGCCAGATCCAGCCGGCTGTGTTCCATATCGGCCATCGCCGGATTGATCACCAATTCACCGTTGATCTGGCCGACCTGCACTGCCCCGACCGGGCCAGCGAAGGGCACGCCACTGATCGCCAGTGCCGCCGACGCACCGATGGTTGCCAGTGGACTGGGATCATTGACCATATCAATCGCAAAGGTCGTGACGATCACTTGCACCTCGTGGCAAAACCCTTTGGGAAAGAGCGGACGGAGCGGGCGATCGGTCAGGCGTGAGATCAGCGTGGCTGTCGTTGTTGGTTTCCCCTCGCGCTTAAAGAAGTTCCCAGGAATTTTGCCAGCGGCATACATTTTTTCTTCATAGTCGACGGTCAACGGAAAAAAATCAATACTTTCCCGTGTTTCCCTGGCGATCACCACCGTCGCGAGCAGGACGGTATCGCCATAGCGCACCAGCACCGCCCCATCCGCTTGTTCGGCCAGACGACCGGTTTCGAGCGTCAGGGTACGACCGGCAATCTCAGCACTAACGGTATAGACTTTGCGTTCGGACATGCAAACCTCCACGTATTTTGTTAGATCCTGCTCTGGTCAGGGAGATGTTCGGCACTGGAGGCTAGCAACGACAGCAGGGTGTGATCAGCGCCCACACGGATCATTGCCACCCGCCAATCCCGAATCATCGTTGCCTGACATATCATACAAACGAAACAGCAACAAAGCACCAGGGAGAACCGGCTCCGCTGGTGCCTTGTTGCATACCATACCCAAGCATCACACGACACTTAACGACGTAGGCCAAGACGCTCAATTAACGTACGATAGCGCTCTTTATCCTTCTGGCTGAGATACGCCAGCAGCCGCCGCCGACGGCCAACCAGTTTTAACAAACCGCGGCGCGAATGATGATCGTGAATATGGGTCTTGAGATGTTCGATCAGCTGTTGAATACGTTCCGTCAACAAAGCCACCTGAACTTCAGGCGAGCCAGTATCCATCTCGTGAACCTTATAATCAGAGATGATGGTTGTCTTTTCTTCGTTATTTAACGCCACAGAGAAACTCCTCGATAATCGCGCTCAGGCTGGCGATGCCCGGCGTTCTGTTAGGAACATACGTTACGCGGTGGTATAGTCAGTTCGTCTTTACGCCAGCAACAGAGCGGTTCTTCTGGTTCAGTTCACCCCAAATTTTGCCAGGGGCGAATCTGGCGAGAACTACAGCGTTTCTTCTACCCCATTGCGTAAGTGTTGTTATTGAATATAACGGCTATTATAGCACATCTGCACAGCGTATGTGAAACGCGGTACCCCAAACTATTCTGATCGATGAGGATGACATTGCGCTCATTCCGATGTGTGGGCCAACCTGGACGCACATCGGCTGTGATACCGATGCGTAGAGGGTATCAACACTCTCCCTACTGCGGTTTTTTGCCATCCAGTAGCAATGGCGGCCCTACGGCCAGGGGCCGCCCGTATCATCCCTCGCCCTGCCACGGTTTTGTATTCATGCAGTAGTGGGGCAGTGATAGACAGCACACAGTTCCTGGCCAGGGAGTGAACCGGTACAGGGACAACAGGTTGCAGGCAGCACCATTATCCACACGTTATCCACAAAATCTCTTACAGATTGCACCATTTCTACAGACCTTATCCACGAATACCTGTGCTATAATTGAGGCAATCGGCGCGAAGCACGTTCTCCTATCGCATAGGCGGATTAAAATAAGGCTTTCTCATGCGGTTTTCAACACACTGGTTTGTACAATGGTATCGCATACATGCTGCAAATGTTCACCCAATGGTGCTCATCGCGAGCAATGTGTAAAGCGTTTTTCTGGTCAATACCCCTCTGATAGTCGCTATTCCCCACGGATCGCGCACGGATCGATCGCAAAATGGCAGACGATAGGGGCAACGATGTGCGGTGGTCTGGGGATGTAAATATGAAAATAGACGATTGCGCATGAAAGATTTTATTCACCTCCATGTTCATTCTGAGTACAGTCTGCTCGATGGCTATGCCTCGACAAAAGCGATCGCCGAACGTGCGGTGGAGCTGGGTATGGATAGCATCGCGCTCACCGATCACGGCGTGATGTATGGGGCGATGGAGTTTTATACTGCCGCCAGAAAGGCCGGCATCAAGCCGATCATTGGCGTTGAAGCCTATATGGCTCCGGGTGCCCACTACGAACGCTCGGCACATAATGGCAAAAGCTACTACCATGCGCTGCTACTGGCCAGGAATGCCACTGGCTATCGCAACCTGGTCAAGCTGACCACCCGTGCGCACCTGGATGGCTTCTACTACAAACCGCGCATCGACCACGACCTGCTGGCCCAATACAAAGAAGGGCTGATTGCAACCTCGACTTGCCTGGCTGGAGAGGTGCCCCAGGCATTGCTTCAGGGGCAGAAGGATCGGGCGCGTGAAATTGCAGCCTGGCACCGTGACCTGTTCGGCCCCGATCACTATTATCTCGAACTCCAATTGCACGAGGATGTGCCCCAACTGGAAGGGATTAACGACGAACTGGTGCGGATGGGGCAGGAACTGGGCATCCCACTGGTTGCGACCAACGACACGCATTTTGTGCGCCGTGAGGATATCGAAACCCATCGGCTTATTCTGGCGATGGGCTACAATATGACGCTGAACGAACTCTGCTCCAACAAGCGCAATATGATGGATGAGAGCTACCACATTATGAGTGGCGAGGAGATGTGGCAACGCTTCAAGCGTTATGGCACCGCTCCCCTGGAAAACTCACGCCGCATTGCAGATATGTGCAATCTGGAACTCGATTTTGGCCGGGTTGAACTCCCCGCTTTTGATATTCCTGCTGGGCACGATGCCGCATCATATCTGCGTCTGGTGTGCGAAGAAGGGTTGATGCGCCGCACACACGGTGCGCCATCCGATGAATATCGCCAGCGCCTGGACTATGAACTGGACGTGATTAACCAGACCGGCTTCCCCGATTACATGCTGATTGTATGGGATTATGTCAAGTTTGCCCGATCACGGGGCATTCCATGTCTGCCACGCGGTTCGGCAGGTGCGTCGCTAGTGCTGTATTGTCTGGGCATTACCGATGTTGATCCCCTCGAGAACAAACTGCTGTTTGAACGCTTTCTTAGCCCTGAACGGCTGGAAATGCCCGATATCGATGTAGACTTTGCCGACAGTCGGCGGCATGAGGTGCTGGAATATATTACCAACAAATATGGGCGCGAGAACACAGCGCAGATTATCACCTATGGCACGTTGGGGGCAAAGGCCGCGTTGCGTGATGTCGGGCGCGTGCTGGATGTGCCACTAACGGAGGTTGATCGGGTGGCGAAGCTGATCCCGCCCTTGCCGGTTGGCATTACGATCAAGCAAGCCCTGGAGCGTGTCCCGGAACTGCGTCAGATCTACGACAGCGATGCCCGCCTGCGCAAAGTCATTGAGCGGGCACAGCATATCGAAGGCCGGATTCGGAACGTTGGCACGCATGCCTGTGGGCTGGTGATCAGTCGCTCGCCCCTTGAGAACGTGGTGCCTCTGCAACGTACCACGAAAGATGAGAACGCGGTGATGGCGGCCTATGAAGGCGCAACCCTGGCCAATATTGGTCTGCTCAAGATGGACATTCTGGGGTTGACCAACCTCTCCATTGTTGCCAATGCACTGGACTATATCGCGCAGACAACAGGGAAGCGCATTGAGTTGTCTGATATTCCGCTGGATGATGCGGCAACCTTTGCCAGTTTGAGTCGCGGCGAGACCACCAATGTGTTCCAGTTTGAGTCGGCGGGTATGACCCGCTATATGAAGGAACTCAAGCCGACACGGGTGCAGGATCTGTATGCCATGGTCGCCCTGTACCGTCCTGGCCCGCTGGAGCAAATTCCGGTTTATATTCACAACAAGAATAATCCACACGATATTACCTACCTGCACCCGATTCTCAAGCCCATCCTGGAAGACACTTATGGCGTGATCGTCTATCAGGAACAGATTATGCAGTTGCTGCAAGCCATTGCTGGCTATACCCTCGGTCAAGCCTATATTGTACTCAAGGCGATTGGGAAAAAGAAGCGTGATCTGATGGCGCAGGAGGAGCCGCGCTTTAAGGAAGGCTGCCGCAAGAATGGCCTGACCCAGGAGCAAGCTGACCGGTTGTGGGATCTGATCCAGCCTTTCGCTGGATATTCCTTTAATCGTCCGCACTCCACCTTGTATGGGCTGTTGAGCTACCAGACGGCCTATCTCAAGGTCAACTATCCAACTGAGTATATGGCGGCGGTATTGTCGGCTGCGGCAGGCACAACCGAAGACGTTGCCAAGGGGGTCGCCGAGACGCTACGCCTGGGCGTGGCCGTGCTACCGGCAAATGTGAACCGGAGTCACCTCGGCTTTACCATTGAGGAATTGCCAGCAGCTACCAGGCAGGGCAACATTATCCATCAGCGCGGTATTCGCTTCGGCCTGTCAGCCATCAAAAATGTTGGCGTCGGCCCGGTGAGCGAGATTATCAAGGCCCGTGAGGCAGATGGCCCTTTCCACAGCCTGGAAGACTTTTGCGCCCGTGTTGACCGGCACGCGCTCAACAAGCGCGTGGTGGAAAGTCTGATCAAATCAGGCGCGATGGACGACCTGCCCGGCACCCGGCGCCAGAAACTGGCAATCCTGGATCAGGCGCTGGCAGCAGGAATCGATGTCCAGAAGGCGCACGAGGCCGGGCAGGTCAGCATGTTTGCGATGCTCGGCGGAGATACAACCGTGGCCAGTACGTCTGTCAGTGCCATTCCTATGCCGACCATCACCGAATCTGCCGCGGACAAGAAAGAAGAACTGTCCTGGGAGAAGGAGCTACTCGGTATGTATATTTCCGAGCATCCGGTTGTTCAGGCCTTGCGCGGTTTAAACCGGGGCGATACGCTGAGTCTCAACGCGATTACCGAGGAGCATGTCGGGCACACGTATACGTTTATTGGGATGCTGACCGGAGTGCGGCGCATTGCGACGAAGAAGGGCGATGCAATGCTGGTGGCCGAACTGGAAGATCTGGAGCGCAAGATCGAAATCGTGGTCTTTCCGCGCACGCTGGAGCAATATGGTGATCTGCTGCAGGAGGAGGCCGTGCTGCAAGTCACAGCGAAGGTTGATAACCGCCGTGATACGTTGCAACTGGTGGTGGAGCGTTGTGCGCCAATCGATACACGAACAACATTGGCAGCAGATGAGCAGGACGACGTGCAACCTGCACCCGGCACTGGTTCTAGCGCGGCTACGACCAGAGAAGCCCCCATACCACCAGCGCGAGTACGACGTAAAGGGCCGCACTATGCCGAGGATTCACCGTCGGCACCCCACCAGAAGCATATCAATGGAAAAGAGCAATCGCCGGCTGGTGTGCCTGACCGGCAATCTGCAATAGCCAGCCCATCAGGGGAACCGCCTGCCCCGCCAGAGCCTGTCGTTGCCCCACCACCCACGCCTGCGACTGATGCAATCCCTGTTGTCAAGGCGCGTACGCGGGTGAACCTGGACAACGGCGGTGCTGGTAAAAAAGACGATAGACTGGGAGGCAACGGGGATCATGCCCCCCCCCAACCGCCAGTACGCTCCCTCCATCTGCACCTGCCACGCAGCGAGGATTTTGATGCCGATGTACAACTGATGCAAGACACGGATAGCCTGTTGCGTACCAGCCAGGGCCACGATGAAGTACTCCTTCATGTGCCGAATAGTGTTGGGACAGTGGTCTTACGTCCACGCTATCGAGTGCAACTCTCAACCGTCTTGATTGCTCAACTCCGGGAAATTCTTGGTGAGCAGCGGGTTGAGGTGGTGTAAAGCAGCCCGTTCAGGTGTTCAAGTGCTCTAACTGCCTGGATGGGCAACCTATATCTGTTGACCACCTTTTGGCAACTCCCGCAGATAAAAACGATGAAACCGGGCCTGGACGCTGCCGGTACGCCCGCTACTCACAATCATGCCGACTTCGCCCTGAATGGGAACCGGGCCTTCAATGTCAGGCAAGGATGTATCGTTGATCGTAAGGCGAATAACATTCGAGCGCACTTCAACCCGGATATCATTGATCTGATTACGACCAGGGTTGATGGCCGGAACATCCATACGTGGAATGAGTGGCAATAACCCGCCTTCGCCATCGGAAAGGATCAGAGTCATACTGCCATCGGGAAAAATGAACAGGCTATAGAAGTCGAACGAACCACCATCACCAAACATCACCCCATAGGCGATGTTCTCATCAGCGCCGCTCATCAACTCGGCCTCAACTTCGAGGATGAAATCGTTGACACGCGAAGATCCAACCGGCAACGGCTGTTGCCATGACTGAATACCGCCACCGGCAAACAGTTCATATGCGCCATCACGAATTGTTGCGCCCCCAATGCTCCAGCGGGTTGTCTCAGCGTTGCTAAAATCCTCTTGTAAGCTCTGTCCCTCGGCCTGGCCTGCAACGTTGTCAAAGCGCACAACCAGACCACCCTGATCAAAGGTCGTGACGCCCACGGTCAACTGACCGCCGGTGACATTGTCATCGGTCGTGGTAATCACCTGGACATCGTTGAGGAAAGCGGTGATGTTCGAGCCACGGGCAATCACCCGCAGCCGATTGACCGCTGCGGCTCCGGTTGCAACACGCCGGTCGAACGTCCATGGAACAAGCGACTGGTAGGCATTGGATTTCACCCGTACCAGGCGGTAATAGCCTGAGCCGCTGATGGAGAACATCAGGTAATCACCTGGCCCGCTCTGGCGGAAGCGAATGCCATACTCAGCGGTCGGGTCACCTGCCACTTGCTGTACATCGACCCCCACATCAAAATTGGTAACCGGGCCATTGCTGAGGAACAGCCCATAGCGATCATAGTTGGGAACATCGACCCGCAACTCATAGGTACCATCAACCACCCGGCTGAAGGATTGATCCCAACGATTGGTCGGCTGCGCAAAATCCTCCTCAATCAGAACCAGGCCAACAGTCGGTGCAGTATTGGCGGCACGTGGTGCTTCGGGTGGTGGCGGCAGGTCAGGTTGAGCCTGCAGGAGCGCTGGCATACGGAGCGGCGTATCCAGCAACACATAGGCCAGCAACATACTTAGGGAACAGATCATGACCATGAGCAGACCACCGACGCCCACCCCTATCCACAGCAAGGTTTTGCGCTGTTGTGAACCAGACATGTCCGGTGATGTACTGTACGGTTCATACCGTGGATCATTCATTGTGTCGTTTCTCCAATCTGTAGGGCACAGAGCTCTTAATCAGTAGCTGGTTGTACTAGCTCTATGTCAGTATACTCTATTCCGGACGGGAAGCAACCGGAAAGTTGGTAGGATACCAATGGTGATTACATGCCCCCCTGCACCATCAGTCGCTGCTGCACGCAGACAGCGCTGGCACGCCGGTACCGGTCAGGAGATAGAGGAAAGAGAAAGAAAGAGAAGTCCTCTCCAATGGTTCCCTCTTTCCTATTTCCTGACAGCTATTTTCTCCCTTCTCGCTCCTCTTTGGGGTGGCAGTCGCTGAAGCCCAGGAGCTTTCGCCCTGGGAGCCATCACAAACATACTCAAATGACCTTGTTTCGGGACGAGATCGGTTGCTTTACGACATTTGTTCCTGACTCAGCAACAAATGTTGTAGATCAGCTGGCACCACAAACCCACAATTTGTGGAGCAAAGTTCATCACCTGAACGATGACATTCGACACAAAAGAAGGTATATGTGAAGTATACACCATTTCACACAAATCGCACGCAATTGTACAGTATGCATACGTATTCGATAGCAATCTCAATACTACAACGACACATCCCCTGGGTAGGGAAGCGCGGCGCGGCGAAGCCGCGCTGACCAGATAGTGGACGTGGGCAGAGGCCTGTGGCCCCCGCGCCCCTGCCGAGTTGAAGTCTCGTTGGAGTACTCAATGAGTCGAAAAAGAACTGGAGTCCCGCCGTGAGTCAGGGTCTTGTCCGGTTCTGGCGTGGGCCGGGACACTTGATGTAGAATTGCTCGCTGAGCAAACAGAGACAACGAGGGAGTATTTCGATGATGAAAGCCGCAATGACCGCAATCTGGCAAAGAATTGAGGAACTCTGGAATACCGGCGATCCTGGTTTAATTCCTGAAGTGTTTACCCCTGATTATATTCATTACGACCCCAACTATCCTGAAATCCATGACCTGGCATCCTATAAAAAATGGCTTATGGCTATTCGAACTGCGTTCCCAGATCTCCAGATTACCATCCATGATGTGGTGGAGTCTGGTAACAAAATGGCATTGCGTTGGACAATTCGTGGGACACACCTGGGTGAATACCATGGGTTACCTGCTTCACGGCAAACGATGGTGTTTTCGGGTATGAATATGTATCATCTGGTAGGTGACAAAATTGCCAGAGGGTGGGTGAATTATGACACAGTAGGAATGATGCGGCAACTGGGAGCGCTCTCGGTGCAGGCCCAATCGTATGAGCATGTTATCATCTGTCCATCATATAATTAACAGGAGGGACGTGGCGGCCTGACCCCCATGCTCTCTTCGCCGAAGGTTACGCTCTACCGCAGGTGAATCAAAATGTGTTGTTCAATCGACCGCGTCACTTGTGTCATGAAGATAAATGAGGGTGTTCAATGTCATATTCAGACAATAAGTTCCAGGCCTGGCGTTATTTTGAAGAGGTGGTTAATCAGGGTAATCTGGCGCTGATTGATGAACTGTTTGCAGCGACCCACGTCTGCTATGATCCTGCTCGCCCGGAGGGAACCCACGGACTGGCCAGCCTGAAAGAACATGTCCTTGATCTGCGTAAGAACTTTCTCGATGCCCACTATACCATTGATGATCAACTGGCTGAGGGCGATAAGGTCGTAACTCGCTGGACATTTCACGGCACACGCAAGAGTGATCCACGCTTTATGTCGGCCTTGAGTCACCCGGTGGTGATGACCGGCATGACTATCAGCCGGTTTGTGAATGGCAAAGCGGTAGAATCGTGGATTGTGTATGATCGTCTGATGATGATGCAGCAGTTTGGTACGGTCGGATTGCAAGCCCACGTTGGGGTATAAGAACCTGTCTGAAAAGAGGGTGGTTGGAAAACGAAGCTCCCCAGGCACCCTATTTCTGCCCACCGCGCAGCGACGATGGGCAGGGAAGATCGTCAGGGGGTTGCCCCCGCACGTTCCCCCTTTTCAGACAGCTCTCAGCAAACGACGGCCAGTCGTCACCCGAACGCCCGACCGTATCCGCCACCCCAGCACGTATGTGAAAGCCTGGCAGCAGGGAACTATCCCGTGCCGGGCTTCTGTGCATAGTACGGCAACGAGTATAGGGGGATGCACGCCCTCGGCAGAGAACGCAGAGAATGCCGCAGTCGGTGTCACGGCACCCTCTGCGTCCCTCTGGTTCCTCGCTCATGACACGCGTTACGCGGTGATATAGTCAGTTGACCTTGTCCCCAACGGTTACTCTGAGCGGATCTGAACAGGCCCGCATGGAAGAATCTTGCTTCTGGTTCCCCATTTTTGCCAGAGACAAGGGTTGTAGATACTTTACCGCTGGGTAACAGGTAGTAACGACTTTCGTCTCGTTGGAAGAATATCTTGCCGATCAAAAGAACGGAGCAACGATTATGAATACATTAACAACCCTTACACCATCGGCGTCACAGGTTAATGGTACCAACCGACATTGGGAACGGACCTATCAAGCGCTGCTTGATGCCTACGAGCAAGCCGGCGGGATGGCAGCGGTCTTGCAATCGCCCCATCTCGCCAGCCTGATCATGAACGGCGAGCAGGTACTCGAAATACATAACGTTCCCGGTGTCCATCTAGAGGTCGAGCGCCAACGTATGGGTGTTGCTGTGCATATTACGGTTGAGCCATACACGGTGGTTGATCAACCACTCTATCTATGCCTGGGGATGCTGGAGATGGAAGGTGTGCAGCACATTACCACCCGGTATGACATTGGCGCCCACGCACGGGTGGCCGTCCTGGTCTACTGGCTCTTTCCCCATGCAAAGAAAGTAGACCACATGGCCGATACATCTATGCATATTGGCCCTGAGGCTACGCTGGTGTATACAGAAACCCATTACCACGGTCATACCGATGGCATACGGGGGATACCGCAGATGCAGATCTGTGTGGCCGAGCGCGCGCAGTATGTTGGTACGTTGAACCTGACTCAGGGCAATGCCGGGCATTTCAAGCTAGACTGCTATGCGAATGTGGGAACTCAGGGTCTGGTCAACCTGACCACCCGAATCTATGGCACCCATCATGATGACATTCGGGTGCAAAAGAATGTCCACCTGAATGGCAGCGGGGCACGCGGGATGCTGAATACCCGCATTGCGGCCCGTGATCAGGCACATAGCCGTGTTTATGCGACGATGGTAGGCCACGCGGCAGGCACATGCGGGCATATCGACTGCACCTCGATTATTCATGGGCAGGCTATGGCCGAGAGTATGCCACGGGTCGTGCTCCACCATAGCCAGGCACGGATAACGCAGGCGTCCACGGTTGGCGGGGTAAACCAGTATGACCTGGAACGCCTGGTGGCGCAGGGGGTGGATATGGATACGGCACTCGATATGCTGATACAGGAGATGTTGGTGTAGCAGTATCCTGTTCTGCTCCATATTTTTCAGACGGTGAAAATAATGTTACGTAGTGCTGATCAGGATAGCAAGGCATAGCAGAGAACCCTCTTGCGATACCGACAACCAGCGACGATGGCAACTTTCTCGCAATCGTCAACCAAGAGTCCCGGCATTAGCCGGGATCGAGCGCCACCAGACTCAGGCCGGGACTCCGGTTCCGCACAACTAAGCGAAGATTACCCGATAGGTTACAGCATCATCCCCCTCCACCAGCCGCTTGTCTGCCGCCGTTGGCCCGGTGGAGATCAGGCCCACCGGTAGCCCCAGGTCAGCCGCCAGAATGCCAGGCAGGTCTGACGGGTGTGCCAGCGGTTCGAGGCAGGGCCGACAGCGGGTCAGGTTGTGAGTGAGCTGTTCTTGATACGCCAGCATGGCTGCTCCCTGGCCGTGGCTGGCGCGGGTCAGGCGCTCGACGATGAAGGTATCATAGTGGTAGCGGCGGCAAATCTGCACTGTCGGCAATGCAGACAGGCGATCCACGCAAGTCAGCGCCAGGTAATCGAGAGCACCAATAACTTCCAGTGCATAACGCAGCATGACCAGATCCAGCCAGCCGACGCGGAAGCCCTGCTGCCAGTCGTTGGTGCCATTGCAGGCATCAGGGAGCGCACGAGTCAGCGCGGCATCTTCGGTAACGAACGGCCCGGCACCGTGGCGTGTGGCATAGGCACGGGTGATGCCAATGCGTACCACATGTCCCGCGTAATCTGCTGCGGCCAGCAACCGGTTGGCATGCGCCAGCGTGGTGGTACTCCAGGTGGTGTGGGGATGAAAGCCATGCCACTCATCGAGGAGTACGCCCTGGGCACCTTCAAAGATTACTGTGCCAGCACGTTGCAATAGGTGTGATAGGTAGTTGCCGGGCACAATCCGCGCCCGGGTCGCAACGTTGCTATAGACATCAACGAACTCCTCCAGCCTGTCAGGATCGGTCAGCATCGCCCACTCGCGATCCGCTTGCTCGATCTGGGGCAGCGACGGTCGCAACGCAGTGACTTTGGACAGGTTCAGCCTGCGCAGCCATTCCAGCCGCATGCGTACCGTGGCGGGGTTACGCAGATGCCTGGCAAACAGCACCTGATCGCCATACTGCAGATAGTCGGCCATGGTTTCGCCAATACCCATACCACAGCTTCCATGCCGCTGGTCGCCTCGCGACAGTTCTTGCAGGCGATTGGCCGCCCGCTGAAAGGGTGTGACGATCAGCGCCCGCTCGTCGATAGTCGTGTGCGCAAACGGATCAGCAATACCCAGCGTCTGTAGATGTTCTGCTTCGGCCTCCATTGCCAGCGGATCGATGAGCATGTACTGGCTGAGGTGCGTAGACGCACCGGCCAGCGTCCCACTGCCGAACTGCGAGAAGACGTGTTCCTGGAGCGGTATGCCGGACATTACCACACGATGCCCGGCCTGTGCCCCACCATTGTAGCGCACCACCGTGTGTGCATCATAGGTGCGGGTCAGAAAGTCAACAATCGACCCCTTGCCCGCATCACCAAACCCGAGATCGACGGTCAAAAATGCCTGTTGCATAGACTGTGTTCCTTCTTCAGCATCAGAGCCTCTCTATGTTGGCAGGTGAGAACATGAGAACACATAGACGCCCTGTCGACCACAACCAGATAATCAAAACCTTTGCGTCTTTGCCCCTTTGCGCCTTTGCGTTAAAAAAGAGCCGTCACCGCCCGTCTGGTCGCCTCACGCCTCACCATATCTGATCCGGCAGCACTGGTGGGCGCACGGCGGCATAGCGTGTCAGGGCCATAACGGCTGTTGCGGTGGCGTGCGGGTCATGCCCGGCATGCACCAGATCATCGGCACCGCGACCCAGATCAAAGATTGTACCTTCACACAGGCCGATCGCCAGTGCGATTGTCTCGCATACGGCTGTCTCATCTTCCAGAAATAACGTACGCTCACCCAGCAGATTTTTCCAGACTGCCTGCACCTCAATGTTGCGCCCATGAGACGTGTTGGTGGGGACGATATGGAAGTACTCGTACTGGCGTTGCACCTCGGCGACAATTTGTTCAATCGGAATATGACTCTGCAGTACATCGCCGATATATTGCCGGACATGTTCGCGTCGCAGAACCGGATAGGGCTGCTCGTCGCCAATTGTGAAGAGGTAGCCTTTGCGCCCCCGCCGCTCATAACAGTCGATGATCGTGTGTTGAGCGCAAAAATAGAGCGCCAGTTCATACGACTCACGCACCTGCCCTCCCCCACCGCCTTCGAGGTAGATCTTCCCCAGATCGTCGTCCATCTCCAACCCCGACTCAAACTGGCCGATCTGCAGCGGCACCCGATCGCAGTAGGCATCCCCCACTGCCCCAAACAGGATCTGCGGATGCGCAATATACCCTTTGTGGAGCAATACGCGCATCAACGCCCCCAGTCGGGTTTGCAGCACACGTGGCACCCTATCCATCGAGCCGGTGACATCGAAAAGAACAGCGATGGCGACCGAGTGGGGATGCTGGTCACTATCACGGCTCTCGCGCGTGACACCAAAGGGATTCATCTGCTCGTGAACGCGAACCACACCGCTCTCGCGTACATATTGATCATAGGTAAACGCCGTCTGATGTCGGGCACGTCGCCTATTTTGCCGTGAATGATAGGCACTGTCGCTCCAAAATGAAAAGCCCATAATGATTTCCTTTCAGGATAAGCCCGCCCGGCCTCTGAACGGGCGAGGCTCCTTGTTCATGAAGCCCGCCTGCGCCGGTTGCTCTTGCCCGGCTGCAGCAGTGGCCGTCACCCGACGCTTCCGCGTCCAGGCACACACCACTGCCTACGTCTGATCAGTTGACAATAAGGGATGTCGTGCTATGCCCCAGAGACACCCCATTAGTGTACAAATGACACTAAGATTATAGTGTATAATCGACACTATGTCAAGCGGCAATCCATGGCGATTTGCATTTCGGGCCTGATTGTGGTGTAATGCAGCCGGTTCAAGCTGGTGTATGCTTGAGAGCCACCCATCGTGCTTGCATCCCATTGATGGTTTGTATGGAGGAAAGAACTGTATGAACTTCCACACGCTGGCGGATAAGTCAATAGCCGGAATAACGCTCACTCGCGACGAATGTCGCGCTGTGCTGCGTAGCCCGAATGAACGCATCCTGGAAGTACTGGACGCGGCCTACAAGGTACGCTACCACTTTTGCGGCAACCGTGTCCATCTGCATATGCTGATCAACGCCAAGAGCGGTCTCTGCCCGGAAGATTGTCACTACTGCTCACAGTCCAGGATTTCAACTGCCGATATCGAGCGCTACCCAATGGTGAGTATGGAACGACTGCTGGAAGGTGCGCGCCAGGCGAAAGCAGCACGCAGCCTGCGCTACTGCATTGCGATCAGTACCCGCGGTGCGACTGACCGCGAAATTGATCACCTAGCAGCGGCGGTACGCCGTATTAAGGAAGAGGTGGAGATTGCGATTTGCTGCACGGTCGGGATTATTTCGGAGGAGAAGGCGCGGCGACTATACGAGGCCGGGGTAGAGCAGCTTAATCACAACCTGAATACAAGTGAACGGTACTACCCGAAGATCTGTACGACGCACACCTATCAAGATCGGGTTAACACGCTGTTGTCTGCACGCCGGGCAGGGTTGACGCTGTGTACCGGGGCGATTTTTGGTCAGGGCGAAACCGAGGATGATATTATTGATGTGGCACTGGCGCTGCGCGATCTTGACCCGCAGTCAATCCCGGTCAACTTCCTGATTGCTATGGAAGGCACTCCGCTTGCGGGCACGAATTACCTGAAACCACAGGACTGCCTGCGCATCCTGTGTCTGATGCGCTTTCTAAATCCCGGCCAGGAGATTCGGGTTTCGGCTGGCCGCGAGGCACATATCCGCTCACTCCAGCCACTGGCGCTCTATCCGGCCAACTCGGTGTTTGTGTCGGGTTATCTGACCAGCGATGGACAGGACTATCAGGAGACGTGGCAGATGATTCGTGATCTGGGCTTCGAGATCGACGAGTATACAGCGGCCGAGACGCACGCGTGCGAACGTTCGGATGGTGAAACCGTGGCAGGGTAAGTCAAGAGGAACATTGAGACGTTGAGCGATGGAATGGTGGAACACTCCACTGTTCCACCGTTCCACGAACCGAACGAACCTAGCTACGCTCTTTGTTGGTACCAAGCAGCTTCCAGCCACCAGGCAAAACTCCAACGGCGATCAGCACCTTGATCGCATCACCAATAATAAAGGGCACCACTCCTTGCAGCAACGCGGCGCCCAGGCCCATTCCCAGGCCAAGCGCCAACCAGCCCGCACCCAGCACATAGAAGATCAGGCTGCCGATCACCAGCGCTGCGGCATACGTACCCACGTGCCGATCCCAACCACGCTCGGCAAACCAGCCCATCACCGCTGCAACAATGGGGAAAGCCACCAGATAACCCAGGGTTGCGCCCTGCATATACACAATCCCGCTATTGCCCGCAGTGAATACCGGCAGACCAATCGCACCCAGCACCAGATACAGCAGCATTGAGGCGAAACCGAGTCGGCTGCCCAGCAAACTCCCTGTCAGCAACACGCCCAGGGTTGAACCCACAATCGGCACCGGGGTGAACGGCAGATAGATGCGAATCCGGGCCAGCAACGCGGTAAAGAGACAGCCCGCAATAACCAGAGCCGTGCTTTGCACTACCTTGTTTGCCAATATGCCCTGTTGCGGCACGACCTGCTGCGCCAATGTGCCCGACCGGGAAGTACCTACAAACGCCATACGATTGACCTCCTTAACAACAACTATCCTGATCTGGATACCGAATATTGACCAGCGCTGACAATCCAGACTAGCTTGCCCCATAGGGTGCCAATCGTCGCCAGTTGGATACACAAAGCGAGACCCGGCCCAAGCCAGGACTCCGGTCTGCCGAACTTGCTATCGTCACCGTCGAGTCCCGGCTGCAGCTCGGACGGAGCGAGACCCGGCTCAAGCCAGGACTCCGGTCTTCACAATTGCTCAAGCCGGCACTCCGGTCTTCACAACTGATGGAGGATTGCTATATAACCCACGCACACGCTCCACAAAATGAGCCGAAGAGCGTCGTATACCCTCTGCGGCAAGACCTGAATCTGAATGATGTCGTCGCTGATCTGCGTTATTATAGCATTAAAAAGGAAGTGGATTGTTTTTCTCGCCCGGGACACTTGCAATGTAGCGCTACCTGTGGTTTCATGCACCCCACATCAACTGGTGCAAGCTGAGTAACCGTTCAGGGGAACGTTCGCCAGCGGGGGTTGTGGGGGCCTGCGGCCCCCGCGAAACCCTTGTTCGGCCTGTTGTGGCGACAAAGCCGCCACAACAGGCTGAACAAGAACCTCCTGGAGCGGCACTGCCCCTCCAAACCAACCCACCTGAACGGTTACGCAAGCTGATAGGAACACTATGGACAAGAAGATCCGGCCAGGGCACTTTATGCAACGACGCCTGGACGCGCTGCATAAACGCCATCTCTACCGTCAACTGCACGTTGTCGCGGCGGGGTGCGACCCGTGGCTCGAGCGTGACGGTCAGCGTCTGCTCAATCTTAGCTCCAACAGCTATCTGGGGCTGGCTGGACATCCCGACGTAAAAGCCGCGGCAGCCGCAGCGGCGTCTGAACTGGGATGCGGTGCAGGCGCTTCGCGGTTGATTGCCGGTACCAGTGCTTTGCAGATAACATTGGAAACGCGGCTGGCGCATTTTAAGCAGGCCGAGGCGGCACTGCTCTTCAGTAGCGGCTATATGGCGAATATCGGCGTTATTCCGGCGCTTGTCGGGCCGGGCGATCTCGTGCTAGGCGACGAACTGAATCACGCCAGCCTGATCGACGGGTGCCGCCTGAGCCGCGCCACCTATCAGACCTACCCACACACGAATGTGACCGCGCTGGAGCAACATCTGATCCGGGCCAGGACACGCGGCCCACAGGGGCAATGCCTGGTTGTCACCGATACCGTCTTTAGCATGGATGGCGACCTCGCGCCGCTGGCCGACATTGCTGCGCTCTGTCAGCAGTACGACGCGCTGCTGTATGTCGATGAAGCGCATGCTACGGGTTGTATTGGCCCCGGTGGGCGTGGACTGGTGGCCGCGACCGGGGTGAAAGAGCAGGTCATGGTGGCAATGAGTACGTTGAGTAAGGCACTGGGCAACGCTGGCGCGTTTATTACCGCTGATCAACTCGTGATCGAGTATGTCCTCAATGTTGCTCGCAGCTTTATTTTTACCACCGCGTTGCCACCAACGGTGGTCGCGGCGGCACTGGCGGCGCTCGATGTGCTGGAGCGAGAACCGCAACGGGTTGAACGCCTGCAAGCTCTGGGAACCTTCTTTCGGCAGAGCTTGCAGCAACTGGGCTTTAATACTCTGGCCTCGGCCACCCACATTGTGCCTGTACTGGTCGGCGACTCGGCGCGGGCGCTGGAAATGGCATCCGCTTTGCAGCAGGCCGGCGTGTTTGCGGTGGCAATCCGTCCACCAACCGTACCGCTCGGTGCGGCGCGGGTGCGAGCCAGCGTGATGGCGTCGCATACCGAGGAAGATCTGGCGTTTGCCATTGATGCCTTTGGGACTGTTGGCCGCCGGTTGGGGCTGATTGACTGAACACAACCAACTACACTGGCACCGCGCTATCGCAACCATGTGCTATACTATCCGTATCGGTACCACCTGTTGTGCTGGAGGGAGTGGTATGGTTGCCCGTGACTCGACGCACCCGCTGGCCACTCCAGCGGCATGCGACGCTACGGCCGAGCCACCTGCCGATGCTTGCCCTGCAGAACCATGTGCGTGCTCAGAACACGCGCAAAGCGGCACGGCCTGGCACCAATCTTCGTAGACACAGGAGGCAGGCACAGCGGCAACGAGTGTGAGGCGCAGACGTATATCTACATATGCCATGTCTCTTTCAATGGAATGTACCCTGCTTCCTATAACAGGCATCATGAACGAGTCATACCATTGCGTCTTTTTGCATCGTGGGGGTATTTCCACTGGTGCGCTGCTGACCTTTGCATCATGAACGAGTCGTACCATTGCGTCTTTTTGCATCCCTGTGCGTTCCTCTGTGATAAAAAAGCTCGTTGGAGTACGATCGTACTCCAACGAGCCTTTATCTCGGCGGGGGTGTGGGGGCCTGCGGCCCCCGCGTACGTTCGCTTGTGATGTTGGTGGAACAAAGCCGTGCCGAGCTTCCTTCCCCAGAGGATGTCTCATTGTAGTAATAGGAATGAAGACCTATGAATATGGCACACACTGCCAATCTTGAACAGGACGATAAACGGTATTTATGGCATCCCTTCACCCAGCAACAGGACTGGGAAGCAGAACCCCAGCTGATCATTGAACGGGCCGAAGGTTGTTATCTGATCGACATTCATGGCAACCGGTATCTTGATGGCGTATCGTCCCTATGGGTGAATGTGCATGGGCACTGCCGACCAGAGATCAACCAGGCGATCATGGCCCAACTACAAAAGGTGGCACACTCAACCTTCCTGGGGCTAACCCACCCACCTGGCATTCATCTGGCCCGACGGCTGATTGAGATCGCCCCTGGTCACCTCCAGCGTGTCTTTTACTCTGATACCGGGGCGGCGGCGGTGGAGATCGCGCTGAAGATGGCGTTTCAATACTGGCAACAATGCCCAGACCGGCGCCCGCAAAAAACACGCTTCTTCTCGCTGCGCAACGACTACCACGGCGACACTGTGGGTGCGATGAGTGTGGGCAGGATCGATTTATTTTTTCAGATCTATCATCCACTATTTTTCCCAACACTCACGGCTGGCTATGATCTGGCCGAAATCGAACGGGTCATTGCCACCCATGCCGATGAACTGGCAGCGGTGGTCATGGAACCCCTGGTGCAGGGTGCGGCTGGCATCCTGGTCTATCCACCCGGTTTCACTCGTGCGGTGTGGGAGATTGCGCAGCGCCATAATGTCCTGTTTATTGTCGATGAAGTCGCCACTGGCTTTGGACGCACCGGTAAGATGTTTGCCTGTGAACACGAGGACATCATGCCCGATCTGATGGCACTGGGCAAAGGCATCAGTGGTGGCTATCTGCCACTGGCAGCGACGCTGGCTACCGAGGAGATCTATCGCGCCTTTCTAGGAAATATCGATCAGTTCCGCACGTTCTATCATGGTCATACCTACACTGGCAATCCGCTGGTGTGTGCAGCAGCGCTGGCAAGCCTCGATCTGTTTGAGCACGATCACACGCTGGAACACCTGGCGGACAGAATTGTGCAGTTGCAGCAGGGCTTGCAGCGCTTCTGGGAATTACCGCTGGTTGGTGACATCCGACAGTGTGGCTTTATGGCCGGAATTGAACTAATGCAGGATCGTACTCACAAAAGGCCCTTCCCGCTGAACATGCGCGTCGCGGCACGGGTGATCCAGGCCGCCCGGCGGCGTGGGGTGATTATTCGCCCGCTCGCGGATACGCTGGTGTTGATGCCACCACTCGCGATCAGCAGCGATGAACTGGCACATCTCCTGGATAGGGTGTATGCCGCGATCCAGGACGTGGCCGAGGTGTTCCTATGAGCAGTGGCCTGTTTGTCACCGGCACCGATACGGGTGTGGGCAAGACGATAGTGGCGGCAGCATTGGCGGCGGCGCTGCACGCCCGCGGCCTGCGGGTCGGGGTGATGAAGCCGGCGGAGAGTGGCTGTATGCTCGAACATGGTCGGCTGCAGCCAGCCGATGCCCTCTTTTTACAGGCGGCAGCGAGTTGTCCAGCACCGCTCGAACTGATCAACCCCTATACGTTCGAGCAACCATTAACGCCTGCTCTGGCCGCCGAACAGGCGGGCATCACGATAGACATCGAGCATATTTGTGCCTGCTATGCCCGCCTGGCTGCCGCCCACGATCTGGTGCTGGTCGAAGGCGCAGGCGGGTTGCTGGCGCCCCTGACCGCCCACCTGAGCATGCATGATCTGGCGACTCGCCTGGGATTGCCGGTGCTGATTGTGGCGCGCAACGTGCTGGGCGTGATCAACCATACGGCGTTGACGGTCATGGTCGCGCAGTTGACGCTGCCGGTCGTGGGTATTGTGCTGAACGATCTCCATCCGACCGCGCATCCAGCCGAGGAGACAAACGCCGCTGCACTGGAGCGCTGGGGCCGGGCGCCACTGATCGGTCGGTTGCCCTACACCACGCGCTTTGAGCCGGATGTACTGCGTGCGCTCGGTGCCCGGATCGATCTGGATCGGCTGTTGCAAGCAATTGCATAACGTCGTCAGGCGAGAGGTGGCACCTCTCGCCTGACGATCTATCACGTCTCCAATCCAAACTCGCGTACTAACTGCTGCACCCAGACCTTAACGCGCTCGGGTGTCAAGTCCGGCGCATTATCATTATCCAGGGCCAGTCCTATAAATCGGCCATCTTCCACGCCCCGCGATTCGAGAAAGTCGTAGCCAGTAGTCGGCCAGGAACCAACGAGTTGCGCCCCACGTTCAAGGGCTTTCATGCCGACAATTCCGATCGCATCCTGGTAAGTATCAGGATAGCCAGCTTCATCACCCAGCCCAAACAATGCGACCTGCTTGCCACTCAGGTTCAGCGTATTCATCTGTGGAAACAGCCTGTCCCAGTCCGACTGTAACTCACCAATATTCCAGGTAGGAACGCCAAGAATCAGCTTATCATAAGCCTCTAGCTCGCATAAATTGCAACGGGCAATGTCGGTGACCGTCACCAGACCAGGTTGCACCCGGTCAAACTCCTTTTTGATCAACTCCGACACACTGGCGGTATTACCGGTATCACTCCCAAAAAATAAACCAATTCCAGACATCGTCTGCTCCTTATCTGCTCCTTATCTGGATCGACCAGTGGCTTCAGACCAATACACAGGCCAGTCTTTATTAGTATATACTAATATACTTCGTTCGTCAATAACAAAATGCAGCGACCAGTTCCTGTCTATGGTCATCTCATGTGCAAGCCAGAATGCGGGAATTTAAGGTAGACCTGCTTAACAACCATCAAATCAATGCATCGACCACAGGCAACCCTGATACATATCATCCAGACACTGGCAGGAATTGGTCAGGGTGGTGCATAAGTTAAGAAATGACAACCCAGCGATAATGCGCACACTACCACCAACAACCAGTCATCGTTTCTCCTCCATGTATGCGTATCAAGCATGCATGCGCATCAAGCGCATCAAGACAGGATTCACGTTCTATCACCGCACTAGAAACCACCCGCTGCTACCGTGCATGCAGATTATCTGCTGCGTCGATCAACACCCGGATTACCCGAATCTTGTTCTGGGACAATATGCCGTAGGTATACCTTATTCGCAGGTATGCCAGAATTAACAGGCTTCGTTATTAAGGTACACCTTGACAAATAGGTCAAAGTGCGGTATGCTCAGAGTGTCATTTTGGTACAGCGAATGAATTTTATTTGCACATACTAAACTGAGCCAGGAGACCGTTTCCCTCTCAGTTTCAGATTGCGCGAGAATGAGGTATGTTCATGCACGATTTCGAGCGGCGGCAAATTACCCGGAATGATCCGGATTGGGCAGTGTTTCGCCTGGCAGACAACAGTCTGCAGATCGATCTGGGCCGAGCAGGACTGATCCTCGCTGAAGAAGCGTTCCGCGTGCTTACCAATTTTGTCACGATGGCGATCAGTATTCCCTTGCGTGCCACAGTTACCTCCACCACGACTCCGCAATGCGTTCTTGGCTACTCCCGCCAGACACATACACTGACGCTAGGGGTTGAACAAACAATTTTGCGCTTTCGACCCGCCGAGTTTGAGCGATTTGTACGGTTATGTCAGCACGCCACGGAAACCCTGGAAGCAGCGACGCACAACGGTAGCCCGGCGCATACACGAACGTTTGACCGGAATTGAGGAGCAAGATGATGCCAGAGAACCAGACACATCGACTATTGGCGATGGATGGACATAACCGGGCTATTGTTCATCTGACAGATGGTAACATTCTGCTCGATCTTGGTACGGTCGGGCTGATCTGCACCCCGGCTGACTTTACAACGCTGGCCCATATGATCGTTGCCGGATCGGGATCATATGCCACAGGCGATATTATTGCCTGTGCTGGTTCCCGTCGAGTTTTGTACGCTGGTTCCTACCATATCATTATATTGCTTTTTGACCAGACGATGCTGCGCCTGTTCACCAGTGAAATACCAACACTGGCGGCCATGTGCCGTAAAGCCGTTGCGACACTGGGGCCGGTCATACCTGAACCACCCTGCCAACCCACGCTACCTATATCGCGGTATCTGCCAAATTGAATGAAAGGGAGACACGTATGTCGCAACAGCTTACGATCATTGCAAAATATACTGATTGGCAATGGATCGCTCAGTGTGAATACGGCATTTTGCATCTCACCTGGAATCGCATCACGATGCGCTTGCACCCGGTTGAGTGTAGACGTCTGGCGATCTTTCTAGACGCCTGGATCCCCGACGACACAAGCGGTATTGCCCTTTTGCGTGATGAGAGTTTTCGATTGATGCAATCCCCCTGTGGACGAGTACAGTTCTGGTTGTATGACACCGGATTGCAGTTGCTGGTGTCAGATATGCTGGTTTTGCGTAGACTGGTGCAATGTGCCGTCAGTTATGTCAACTCTATCACACCCGACACAACATCGATCCGTTCTACTTCCAGGCTGACCGACTGGTGTGAGCTACAAACACCACCCGGCGAAGCATGTTCACGAAATTAGTTACAGGTACACTGCGAATCGTATCAAAACGAAACCGGGCAATTGCTTGCTGATCAAGGGATCCGCGTGGCGGTTAAAAAAAGGCCCTTGTTGCGCCACACTGACAATGCAGCGTATAGCGATATACCCTACCCGTATATACGCTGCGTTGGCTTTGTGGTATGGAGAAACCCTATGAATCATGAGATCTATACTGGTATCACACCCCGACGCCGCCAATACCAGTACCATCAAGATCAACCAGTTGCCGCCGAGCGCGACTATCTCAAAATTATTTTCTACCTGAATGAGCGCGGCGAGTCAGCATCGATCGCCCGCCTGGTAGACTGGATGCACGAATCTGCTCCGCGGGTCACCTATATTCTGCGGCGACTTGAACGCAAAGGAACGATCATCTGTACCCCTGCCGGTGAGATGGTATTGACCGTTAGTGGCCAGTGCCTGGTACAAACGATCATTCGCCGCCAACGCTTGCTGGAGTGTTTTTTGCTGAATGTACTGCAAATTCCCTGGTATCTGACCCATCGTGAAGCGATACGCCTTGAACCATTAATCTCACCTGTGATGGAAGAACGCGTTACATGTCTGGTTGGTGATGTTCAGACATGTCCGTACGGGAATCCCATCCCAGGGTGCCATCTGACCCGACGTGGCACCATACAATTGCATACGGTACCTCCAGATACGCACTTTGTTATTACCCATATTGATGAAGAGGCGCAAGCCAATGTAAAGTTATTGCGCTGGTTCTCGACATGGGGATGTATGCCCCAGGTTACCCTGGGTGTTGTGGAAAAACGGACAACCCATTCGATTATCACCCGTCCGAATACACACCAGACGTTAGTTGTGCCCCACCAGTCAGCCGCTTTTATCTGGGGGGATATTGTATATCAAGGAGAGACTGATGATCACTGTCGCCAATCGGATTTTTGTGGCTCCAGAATATGCCGAGGCATTTGAAGAGCGTTTTCGTAGCCGGGCGAGGCTGGTCGATACCATGCCCGGCTTCATTCTCAACCAGGTCTTACGTCCGGTCAATCCCGGCGATCCCTATATCATCCTGACGTTGTGGGAGACGCGGGCCCATTTTGATGCCTGGGTGCAATCAGAGGAGTTTCGACAGGGCCATGCGCGTTCCAACGCACTGCCAGCGGCTGCATTTACCGCACCCAACAGGCTTGAAATTCACGAAGTCATTCAGGATACCAGCCGGGCACAACTTCAGATCGAGCCACGCGGCCAGCCATTTCAAGTACATGCAACACCATAAGCCACGCAATATATGTGACCAGATACGGGTAATCTTTTGTTGTTCTGGATGCCTGGTAACAGTGCAATTTATTAACATACACTATCTTTCATGAAAACATATGCTTATTACATACATATTTGCCGCAGGTGAACCCCATCTGGTTATGGACGACCGCATCACTCGTATCATTGAGGATTGCTATATATGCGCATGATGAGTTCCTTGCCACGCACTGTTTTACCCTCCGGGGTGTTTTTTCTGACGCTGATCGTTCTCTGCCTGGGAACCATGCTGCTCTCGATTGGGATTGGCGCGATTGCGATCCCCCCCCTTGCAACCGTTGCCATCCTCCTGCAGCAGATCGGGATCAGCATCGAAGCCCCGACCACGGTGCAGCAAGAGTCAATGTTGTTAATCGTGCGTTTACCGCGTGTTCTCGTGTCAGCACTGGTCGGAGCAGGACTGGCCGTCGCCGGAGCGCTCTTGCAGGGCGTGTTTCGCAATCCACTGGTTGATCCTGGCTTAATTGGCGTCAATAGTGGCGCTGCATTTGGTGCAGTGGTTGTGCTGGCGTTGGGGTTAACCCCACTGGGCATGTTCACGTTGCCCGTAGCGTCGTTTGTGGGCGGAGTTGCTACTACCCTGCTGGTCTATCGCCTCTCATTACGGCAAGGATATACCGATGTTACGACGATGCTGCTAGTTGGACTGGCACTCAATGCCATTCTGGTTGGAATAACTGGCGTATTAACCTTCACAGGTGGCGGAGGCAATCCCACTATGGGGACGCTGTCTTTCTGGACGATGGGCAGTCTGACGGGTTCTCTGTGGCAGACAGTGATCAGTGTCGCTCCATTGATACTGGTGGGCAGCTTCCTGGCCCCAACGTTAGCCCGTGCGCTGAACCTGTTGGCGCTAGGAGAACAAGAGGCCCGGCATCTTGGGGTACAGACTGAACAGGTGACCCGGCGGGCGGTGGTAGTGGCGGCACTCCTGGCAGGGGCGAGTGTTGCCGCTGCTGGCGCAATTGGCTTTATTGGCTTGATTGTGCCGCATCTGGTACGGCTCATACTTGGCCCGGATCATCGACGGGTTATCCCGGCATCAATGCTGGGCGGTGCCACCCTGCTTACGCTGGCCGATCTGCTGGCACGTACCATTGCTGCGCCGCTCGAAATGCCGGTGGGACTGGTAACGGCGTGCATCGGTGGCCCATTTTTCCTGGTGCTTATTTTGCGAACCCCACCCTTCTCTCGGTAGTTTTTTCGCAACCGTTCAGGTGAGGCGGTTTGGATGGGCCATACCCATATAGGCGTTTCTTTTCCGGCCCGTTGCGGCGACTTTGCCGCCACAACGGGCCGGACAGAGGGTTTCGCGGGGGCCTGCGACCCCCGCACCCCTCGCTGGCAAACGTCTTCCTGAACGAACAGCCTGGAAAGGAGAACGGAACCTCTACTGGTCGAATGGAATTTCTATTATCTGTATGAGCATAAAGCGGTCATAGTGTATACATGAGGGAGGTCATCTAGATATGAGATACATACGCAACAGGGGGACATTGGCCTGGCTACTCATCGTTGCAACCATCCTGCTCTTGCCAGCTCATCATCAAGGAACGACTGCGTCGAGAGTCAATGCCCAGCAACAACCAGGAGCGAATACAATTGTTTATTTACCCTTGATTCTCGGCCCTGATCCGTTTCGCGGGCCACCTCAACTGCCGGCCACCGTCACAGATATGAATGGTGACACGGTTACGATTGAGTCGGTTGAGCGCATTATTGGTCTTAGTGGCGATATTACCGAGATTATCTTTGCGCTGGGAATGGGCGACAAGGTCGTTGCTGCCGACATTAGCGCGACCTATCCAGCGCAGGCCCGGCAACTGCCCAAAATTGGCTACCAGCGCGATTTGAATGCGGAGGCGATTATCAATTTTCGCCCAACGGTCGTTATCGGCAAACGCGGTGCCGGGCCACCACCAGTACTTGTTCAACTGCGTCAGGCCGGGCTAAAACTGGCGATGACCAACGATGGAGTTAGTCTCAATGCACCGGCGGAGAAGATAAGGTTTGTCGCTCAGGCGCTCGGTGTGCCCACACGCGGAGCCATGTTAATTGCGCAGCTTGAGGCCGATTTCGCTGCAGCCGAGGCAGCGCTTCAGCAGGTCAATAACCGACCCAGACCACGGGTGATCTTTCTCTACCTGCGCCAGGGTGAGGAAGGCAATCAGCGCCTGGTGTTTGGGGCCAACACAGCCACTAACACGATGATCACCGCTGCCGGTGGTATTGATGCAGCGGCGGAGATTGGCATTCGTGGTGTTTTGCAACCAATTACCACAGAAGCACTGATTGCGGCCCAACCAGACGTTATCCTGGTGTTCGAGTCTGGATTGGCGGAGATCGGCGGCGAAGAAGGCCTCCTGGCCCTGCCCGGCATTGCGCAGACTCCGGCCGGGCAGAATCGCCGGATTGTGGCTATGGATGGGCAATATCTAGCCGGCATGAATCCCCGTACTGGTAAGGCATTACTCGACTTGATTCGATTGCTGCATCCCTGATGCCAGGCGTTATAGTCTCTGGGGGGGCTGCGCTCGCCAGTTTGCAGGTTCTCTTGCTAAACGGGTGTCAGAACAGATGATAGAGATTGACCGGGTTACACGCCGGTACAGGCACTCACCGTGTACGTCTAGTTAATACCACGAGGTATGCGGTGATCTGATCAAATAGCCTTTTCGCCTGTAGCAGAGTGGCACTTTCCCGGTGTGAGAACGTTCTAACGTTCTCATACTCCAACGAGACTTCATCTTGTCAGGCGCGCGGGGATCTGCCGCTCCGCGCATACTCCCTATCTGGTGCAACGAAGCCGCACCGCATCAGATAGGGTGATTTCGGAAAGGCGAAGCCGCGTCGAGCCTCTTTATTGAGGAGAGAAGAATCACGTTTTCAGCATTATAACGAGCGCGATGAGGTAAATGATATCGGTTACGAATAGACGGTACCGATGCTGGATCGTATGCATTGGCAGCATCTGCTGCCTGCTGATGGCAACCAGTCTGCGCAGTGTAACAGCACAGAATGTCCCGGATCTTTCGACCCATGTCGGAGTAGTCGTGGATGCGGGCAATGGCACGGTTCAAACCGGTTGTCTTGAGTTGGGGCCAGGCGGTCAATCAGATGGGGTGCAGATTCTGGCTGCTACAGGATTCGCTACACAGCAGATCAGTGATCGCGAAGAAGTCAGGATGTGCATGATCAACAATCAGGGCTGTCGCGTTGATGCCGGTGAAGCCTGTTTCTGCCAGTGCGATGATCAAACATGCTACCAGTGGATCTACTACGAACTGGTCAACGATACCTGGCAACGACGCTGGTCGGCCAGCAGCCATACCATAACGCCAGGGATGATCGTCGGCTGGGTCTGGGCAGACACCCAGGCTGTCCCGGTTACGCAGCCAGCATTGCGCACGTTTGATCAGGTGTGTGCGGGTGCTCTCCCCACGCCAACTGCCACGCACACGAGCATTGCGACTGAGACCGCGACGCCTACCAAGACCGCGACGCCCACCGAGACCGCGACACCCAGCGAGACCGCGACGCCCACCGAGACCGCGACGCCGCTGCCAGAAAAAACACCAACCGCCACAGACATTCCAACCGAAACGCCCACCCCAACCGTCACCGAAACACTACCAACTATGGCCCCCGACACAGAACATAGTGCGGCAGAGGTAATACGCAACGTTGTTTATTTACCGTTAATCATCAAAGCATTACCGGTAAATAGTGATATGTTAGATGATCCTTCCTCAAATTCATATCCAGATCCTGAAGCATCAGTAACAGATGCGCCTGATTCACCTGAGCCGGAGGTTGTGCCAACACCAATGCCAGCACCAACGCCAACGCTCACCCCCAGCCCGACGCTGGAGCCTACGTCGGCGATTATTATTGAGTTTGAGCGACCAACCATGGAACCGCTTGCGCTTCCAGAACGTGATCGTCCGCCGCCGCCCACCGCTGCTACCGGAATACTACCGGAACAACCCATACCTGACAGCACAGCTACCCCGATGTCCAACCAGGCACCAGACACGAACAACGAGGTGGATACCTATCCCGCCGCAATGTCCCTGGATCAGCGTTCAACTGCACGTGATGCGTGGTGGCTCCTGAGCCTCCTCTTGCTGATCGCAATTATCTATACTGGCCTGATCATCTTTCTTTACACACGACAGCAACATGCGTTTGGAACGGCCGACCTGGTGGTTGATGGCCCGGATGAGCAGTAAAACAGACGAGGTGCCAGGGAGTGTAACGTACCGTTCTGCATGCTCCCCCATGCCCGGCTACCATCGGTAAAGCCAGCCTGTGCTAACTCCAACCGGTCGCTTGCACGGCCTCTGACACACGAGCCAAAGCCTTCAGGCTCCCGGTGGGTCGCAGCAGGTGCAAGACTGGTGTGCTTCATGATACCACACGGCAGTGGACGATGGACGGTGACAGGGTGTGGAATGTTCCCAATGGCCATGGTACGTCAGGTTGATCGGGCCATCAGCGCGGTTGCAAGCGGTAATTCTACCTCTGGTGGCAACAGTACCGCATCAATCATATGCATAACTCCGTTCGCAGCCTCCATATCGGTGTCAACAATTCGCACATTGTCATTGAGGATGACCGTTGCACCATCCCGATCAAGGCGAATCTCTGCACCGTGTAGCGACGTAAGCGCGTTGTAATGCTCTAGGTCACGGGCAAGAAAATAGCCATGGACAATATGGTAGGACAAAATCTCCGCTAACAGGTGGGGATTTTGTTGCAGTCGCGCAAAAACACCCTCTGGCAAGGCAGCAAAAGCTGCATCAGTAGGCGCAAAGATCGTGTACGAGCCAGTGTTCCCCAGGGTCTCCGCCAACTCGGTAAGCTGAATAGCAGTAACGAGAGAAGCACAGCGCCGATCATCGCGGGCGATGTCGAGCAGGGTTTCATCACCAGTGAGCAGTCGCGCCATCGCACCCGGTGTACCGCGAACCGGCGTGATGGCGATACCAGGTATGCTCGCGTCGGGTTCGCCTGACGCACAGGCCGCCAGGGCTATCCCCAATAAAAGACGACACATCACTACGAACAGTCGCTTCATCATCATTCCTTCCAAGCTGCCCAGGCAGCACGTATCATTCTTACCACCACATCACATACAGTTACAACGTTGCAAGCCCTGACGCTTCTCTCGTAACATGTATGTCGGCAGCAAACTGCGCGCCGCACTTGATATTCGTGGCCTGACCCGATTCGTATCGCCGTTGTAGTACAACAGCGATCAGCCGTATAATTTACCATAGGTTCCACCCTCGTCGCTCCAGAGCCACTGCGGTCTGCACCTGGACTACTGGCTCCGTCAATCTAAACAAACTCGCCCAAGATACTTGCGCACTGTGGCATATTTACGGTATCATGCAGGACGTGTCTTATGTCACCTGGAAGACGCCTGGCTCCCAGAACATATATTCTACTCGTGTGTAAACCCACTTCGTATGTTCGTATGTATGATTGATTCGTTCCACGCGAGTGTAATCCATGCACTTTAAGGAGAGCAATATGACCACCGATCGATTAAGTTGGCAGATTCAAAACGAGGCGGTACTTGGCGAACTGATTACCCTGATGAATCTGCACCCCGATGAACAACGCCTGCTGGGTGAGTTGTCCAGTGCAGCCACAGCTATTGCACCAGCAATGACCGAGGCCTTTTATGCCCGGCTTTTTGCCCATCCTCATACCGCCGAATATCTGCAAGGCGTTCATACAGATCGTCTGCACTCAATGCTCCAGCAGTGGTTTATTGCCCTGTTCTGTGGCACCTATGATGAAGCCTATGCCCGGAGCCGTATGTCCATCGGGCAAATCCATGTCCGCATCGGCTTACCGGTACGCTATCCGCTGGCAATGCTGGATGTGGTGATGCCCTTTGGCGAGCAAGTGGCCCGCCAGAGTAATCAGCCTGAAGCGGCGCTGACGGCGTTTCACAAGGTACTGGCGCTCGATGTAGCGATTTTTAATCAGGCCTACGAGGATAACCAGTTACGGCACCTAGCGGAACTGGTCGGCGGTGAACGTCTGGCGCGGCGCTTGCTGACCGGTACGTAAGATCTGAACCACCCCGTGCATGAGAGCGGGGGCTGGCGAACTCCCAGGGCTGGCAAGGAGAGACAGTGCATGCACTGTCTCTCCTTGTCGCTACCAACAAACCCGCACGGGCAAGGGTACCTGTTCCGGTGGGGGCATGGGGTTATTCTGTGTCCCTACACGCATCAACGTACGCTTGCTTCCGGTTGGAAGGCTGGGAACCATAAACTCTTGAAAGGCAGCCATTCTTAACGTCATGCCCATATGGAACGTAGTGGTGGTGCCTGGGTCAGGCTTTGCGCCTGCAACAGTGGGAAAGCGAGGCTATTCTGGCCCGGCTTTGCGCTCTGGGTGAAAAGTCGGGTCAGAGCAGGAAAAAGGATCGCTATGCTACAGACTGAACCCATGTAACCAGGGATCCGCAGCCACAGTTGCCCGCACCCCTTGTGGGCAACTGTCTCCCCGAACAGGGGCTGGCAAGGATCCCCTGATCCTCAGGGCATGCGATCGACCTCAGGCTAGGGCACCGGTGTGGGCTCCGGCGCAGGCGCGGCTGACGCTGGTACCTCCTGGAAATCTTCGGCGGGAATATTGATCAGCGGCATAATCCCGCCCTCACCAGTAGTGAAGCGCGGCAGCACACCATTCCACTTCTCGATAAACCGCAGTTGGAGCAACGCTGGTGAGATGACTTCGCGCTGCAAGCGTAATGCCTCGGCCTCGGCCTCAGCCACACGCAAGCGAGCCTGGGCTTCAGCGTCGGCGCGCGCTACCTGCTGCTGAGCCTCAATGCGTGCCCGCTCCAGTTCGCGTTCGGCACGCAGGGCATCCTGCTCGGCAACCTGCTTGGCTTCAATCGCCCGGCTGAATTCTTCACTAAAGTTAAAATCGGTGATTGATACCTCCTCAACACGGATACCGCGCGAGCCAAGCCGCTCAACCAGCACATCGCGAATCGATGCCGAGACGAGCGGGCGCTGGGTGATTAATTGTTCGGCCGTAAACTGTGCGGTGGCTGCCTTCACTGACTCCTGGATAGCCGGATCAATGATCTTCTGCTCATAGTCGGTACCAATCTCACGTACCAGTTCACCAACACGCATCGGGTCAGGACTATAGTTCAGCACCACCTGGGTCGTAACAAATTGCAAGTCACGCGAAGCCGCCGATGAGGTTGAGGCCAACCGTTGCGTTTTTACATCGACAATAGTGACCGAGGTGATAAATGGTGCACGGAAATGCAAGCCTTCATCAAAGACATCCGTCACCTCACCAAACGTTTTGACCACGGCCCGGTTACCAGCCTCAACAATGGTATATGAATTGAAAAGCGCTACCAGTGCAATTATCGCCAGAAATCCTACCACAACGAGTGTACCAATGGCACCGCCACGTAAGGGAATATCCATACCCGGGCTGGCAACTGGCCCTTTGACGCTCCCACGATCAGCCATGACCGACTCCTTTTTTACATCAAAATTTTCATGTCAACACTATAGATGATATGCCATAATCTTGAAGTCCATTATACTCGAGTTATCTCCTGCACCGTCCCTGTTGGATCAGACGCTATTCGGATGCATGTTGTTGCACGTGTAAGCGGCGTACCACCAGAGATGTGAAACGCGAACCGCTGTACCGGAAGTTGCGTACTTCCCCGTTGAGGGATTGGGGTATAGTAAAGGTTATGTCGATTGATCAGCGGTACCCGTTCTGAGGAACGTTCGCCTGCCGGGGTTGCGGGGGCCCGAATTTCCCCACTCCCCCATCGGAACGAGGACAAACGTCACAGCAGTATCGAGTGAGTCTCCGATTGCGTTCATCGCGTCCGAAAGCGATAAAGCGTAACACGACCAAACAAACCGGAATAACCTTGTAATAATATAGAGGTACGCGGTATATCCGGTCAATTGCTGAAGGTCAGGATGTCAGCACATCAGGATTGCTAACGATCTCGATCCTCCAACCCGGTTTATGCCAGACCTTTGCGCTCTATCTTTTGTATTAACTCGACTAAGGCCTCGATTGCAAAGGGTTTTTCCAGCCAGAAGATACCTTTCGCCGCTAATGAAGGGCTAATTTCCTGCATGTGTTGTGTGGCCATGGCGCAGACGATCAGTGGAATATCACGCGTTTTTGGATCAAGATAGAGCATATCAATGAGTGCAAAACTCTCGATCAATGTATCAGAGCTTATATCACACACAACAATATCAGGTTCCTTTTTCTTGATTTGCGTAAATGCGTCTTGATATTGTGGAATATTCTGTACATCAAAATTATTTTCGACCAGAAAATCAACGATAAGATTGAGGAGTTCTGGATGATCATGAATAATCATGACTCGCTTTCTTCGTGTCACAACGTAACCTCCAGATATATAGCAATCCTGCTGCGACAACGAGACTGCATCGCGGCCGGGGCCCAGGGGCCTGCGGCCCCTGCGCCTGGTTGCTTTCTGGTGCGGCGCAGCTTCGCCGTACCTTCTTACCCGGGAGATGTCTCGTTGTACTACATCAGTTGAGAAGAAAGGGAGTCCCGGGTTTATTCCTGGAACAGGTTTGATCTAGCAACTTGTGTGCCATAAGGCCATATCGTGTAGGGATGCCATACTCTCACGTCGGCTCCCCATACGTAATTGGTAGCGATGTTGCATAAAGTGGGGCTATGCCGCTTACGTTCTGTTCATATTGGACAGCAACGGGTTCCTGGGAAGTATTCTCTAACCGTCAACACGGCTACGGTAGACGGCTACACGCCACACCTCTTTTCAGACAGACGCTTAGACCGTCTGCTACAACACCTCTTTCAACATTGCCAGCAACTGTTCAATTTCAAACGGTTTTTCGAGCCAGCGGATACCACGTGCCGCCAGTGAAGCCCGTATCTCCTTCATATGTCTGGTAGCAGTAGAACAGACAATAATCGGAATTTTGCGCGTCTCCGGGTCAAGATACATCATATCAATAAACGCCAGGCCATACGTCTGGGTTTCAAACACAATATCACAAATCACAATATCTGGCCGACTTTGCTTGATCTGTTCAAATGCGCCCTGATGTTTGGGGATCGGCGTGACTTCATACCCTTCTTCAGTCAAGAAATCGACCATAAGATCTAGAAATTCTGGATAATCATTTAAGATTGTCACCCGCTGTTTGTGTGCCATGCACATCACCCTTGTGTTGTCTAGCAATTCTGCGTTCGTAATAAGCGGCAACCCTTGATAGCTAACGCATATTGGAGGGTGGTATCTGCATTTGTTCACGGTATTTTGCCACCGTGCGGCGTGCTACGGTGTACCCCCGTTCTTTCAGCAAGCGCGAGAGATCGGCATCACTTAGCGGTTTCGGCTCGTTACTGATTAACTCGCGCAAGACATCCTGTACACCACGTGCGGCAACAAAGAACTCGCTCAATGGCATCAGTGTCATTTGAGGCAGCAACACCGATTTATCAGTGGTAGCACGACTGACCGTAGATTCATGCAGGCCCAGTTCGGCTGCAATTTCTGTGCGCGTCATAGGGGCAAGGAACCGTATCCCCCGACGCAAGAACGCTTCCTGGCGGGCCACAATTGCCTCACCAATCCGTTGCAAGGTCGACTCGCGCTGGCGCAAATTTGCCAGAAAGGTGCGTGCGCGAGCGATATACTCCTGCACATGGAAACGCTCATCATCTTCCAGAGTTGTCGAGTGACGCGCCAGTTCCTGGTAAAGCGGGTTCAGCCGCAACATACGGCGCGGTGAGTGCATAATTTCGACCCGAAAGGTGTCATCATCACTGTGAACAATTGCCAGATCGGGCCGCTGATAGTGTACCCGTTCAGGGATAGATGCCTCGGAAATCATCGCCTGGGCCGGATACGGCCAGAGATGCTGCTGGATAAAATCGCGCACGGCCCTGACCTGGTCGGTGCTAATCTGCAACCGGCGGGCAATCCGTGTATAGCGATGTGCACCGAGATCTTCCAGGAGATCGGTAATGATTTCACGGGCATAAGCACAGGTCACCCCCTCGGCAGCCAGGGCATCAAGTTGTGCCAGCAGACACTCACGTGTATCGTGAGCGGCAATGCCAGGTGGCCCCAACTCGCGCAACGATTGTAACACCGCGTTGACTCGATCGAACGGGACATTGAGTGTCGTGGCAATATATTCAACGTTGTCGGTCAGGAAACCCTGGTCATCAAGATTACCAACCAGTGCCTGGGCAATCCTATGTTCGCTTTCTGGCAGGCTGGCGTGCAGATCGGCGAGTAATCCTTCAGCCATGCTGGGAGGAGCAGCGATAAACAGAAACGCATCAAACTCGCTATCTTTGGCCAGAGATGGCACGTGTTCCTCACCTGTCGAGTCATAGGCACAGCGCAAGCATAGCCCCTCAATGATCGGCCCGCCACAACGGGTACAGGGTGCTTCGTAGGTTTCCACTTCTTCCAATGCAGGATTCTCAGAAAGTTCCTGCTGTACCACCTGATGCAGTGCCATGCTTGGTAGCGTCAACAGATGGGCTAGATTGAGAAGGGCCGGAGTGACCCGCATGCTCATCTCCGGGCTCATCGACATATCAAACATCCTGGTATCCTCGATCCAATTGTTTCTCAGGAATAGCCAGCAACCGCGCCGCCGCGGCACGATTACCCCCTTTCTGCTCTAACGCCAGCGTAATCAGTTGCGCACGCACATACCGCAGAATAGATTCGAGACTTTGCCCCTGGTTGAGCAGCGGCATCAACGCCACTCGGAGCGGATCTGTCTGGTTATCCTGCCCATCACCGGGTATTAACAATTGTTCTGGCTCGATCAACTGACCTTGTGACAGCACGACCGCACGCTCGATGGCATTTTCCAACTGGCGCACATTACCGGGCCAGTGATAGTTGAGTAACCACTGCATCGTTTCTTCAGTCAGGCGTGGCGGTGATCCATCGGGACGCTTCGGCTGACGCGACAAAAAATATTCAACCAGGAGCGGGATGTCATCCTTGCGGTCGCGCAGTGGTGGCATGTGAATATTAATCACATTCAGACGATAATAGAGATCTTCACGGAACCGATTTTCGGCGACCTCTTGCTGCAAATCACGATTGGTGGCCGCAATAATACGTACATTGGCCTTGATCGTGATGTTGCCCCCCACCCGCTCAAAGGTACGCTCTTGTAACACCCGGAGCAGTTTCTTCTGGGTAGCGGGACTCATCTCGCCAATCTCATCGAGGAAAATTGTGCCCTTCGCCGCCTGCTCAAAGCGCCCCTTGCGCTGGCTCATCGCTCCGGTAAACGCGCCCTTCTCGTGTCCAAATAATTCACTTTCAAGCAATGTTTCAGGCAAAGCAGCACAGTTGACCGGTATAAACGGCCCATCGCGGCGTGCTGAGGCATGATGAATGGCCACCGCCACTCGCTCCTTGCCTGTACCCGAATCACCGGTGATCAGCACCGTCACATCGCTGTTAGCAACGCGCCCGATCAGTTTATACACTTCTTGCATCACGGCACTCCGCCCGATCAACAGATCGCGCGGATCTTTGGCCTTACCCTTACCTTTTGTATCAACGGCCTGAGCCTGGCGTATGCGCCGACGATACTCCAGAGCACGTTCGATCAGCGCCAGCATCGCATCGGGGTCAAAGGGTTTCGCAATATAGTCATAAGCACCATGTTGCATGGCCTCGATGGTGACCGTTGAAGACTCCTGGGCAGTTACAATAATCACAGGAAAAGTATTCCCTCGCTCACGTAACTGCTGCAAAATACGTAAACCATCCGGGTCAGGCATACGTACATCCAGGATCGCCAGATCTGGTTCAGCTTCCTCAATTGACGCCATTGCCTCGGCACCAGAACTTGCCAGACGTACCTGTGCCCCACTGGGTTCGAGCAAGTCCTGAAACAGCTCCCGAATATCGGGTTCATCATCAGCCACAAGTATGGTGCTTCCGGTTAACACAATTCGTGTCCTTCTCGTGCTCGTACTCCAACGAGACGTCATCTCGGCCAGGGTGCGGGGGCTGATCGAAAGACGAGGAGAGAGCGGAGAGAACCCTCTATTCTCACCCCTCTCTCCTCTTCCCTCACTTCTCACCAGCGCCGCGCCTCCCTTCCCAGGGGGGGCTCGTTAAAGTATGAGATACTGGGTTTATGCTGAAGTGGTATCCATTATACCAGTATTCGCAAAAAACTGCGTTCTGGAAGAGCATCAGAGTCTGTGGTATACTCTTTATCAATCACAGAAGGTACGCCATCGCTCGTCGCGAACATGGGTCAAGACTGCTCATGAATTGAGCCGAATCGGTCAGAGCACTATCCTATTTGTTTTCGCTCCTCGTTGCCGAGGCAAAAAAAGCAGACTGATTTTACCATCGTGTAACCCGTGTCAATCTTTGTTCCGGGTTGCGCATGGCGGATCGACAAGATCTTTCTCTGCGAACATAATGGCGCGGATTGTGCTACAAACAGCGATGTGATCAACCCGATCATCAGCGTCGCAACGATAGTATACAGAACGTACGCGGTTGTTTCTTACTCAATGGTTTACACCTCTGGCAGAGCGGTATCTTCCAGCGTTGGATCGTTCTAACGCACCAACGCTGCCACTGGCACAACCGATCGGCAAATGACCTGCCGCGTAGGTTCTGGTATCCACAGAATCATGCCAACAGAATTACAACCCTCAGAGGATGCCTCAACGGATTCCATGAATCGTTACAATATGCTGGTGCTGACACTCTCACACCAGGCAGCCCAACTGCAAACAGTTGTGGCAAGTTTTCCTGACGGGGTCATGATTGTCGATCATCTGGGGTCTATTTTGCATATGAACGCAGCCGGGCAAGAACTCCTGGGCGATGCGCCATCCACGCATATTCAAGAGCATGTCTGGCGCTATCACCCGCATACCCTGGCCGGTGATCCCATACCAGCAGAGGAGATACCTCTGGCGCGGGCGTTGCGTGGTGAACGTGTGGTGGATCACGAATATCTGCTGCAACGCAGTGATGGTACCACCATTCGCGTCAACGTGAGTGCCAATCCCGTCTATGACCAGGAGGGTGTCCTGATCGGTGCCGTATCTATTTTTCGTGACGTTACCGAACGACGGCAGCAGGAAGCAGAGCGAGTACAACGCTTGCGAGAACTGGAGGGTTTGCGCGAGATAGCACAGGCGACCGCACTGGCGCGCAAGGAGCCAGCGATCTACGGTGTACTGGTGGTACGTCTGGCACGTTTATTGCAAACAGACCTCTGTGTGTTGTTGATGCGCGATGACCAGGACGATATGTTTAAGGCCTGTGTACCAGCGTATGGCATTGATGATACTGCAATAACGCACTATACGCTGGCATTCGAGGTGGTGAGTCAGATACCCTCACTGGTTGAAACCGATCGTCCACTGGTGCTTGACGTGCGTGATAGCGAGATATCGGAGGTACATGGGCATATCTTACGTTCATTTGGTGTGCAGAATGCTATTCTGGTACGCCTTGAAACACGTGGGCGCATCATCGGGTTGATTGTAGCTGGCAATAAAAGCGCCCATCAGCGCTTTACGGAAAGCGATGTACGCCTGTTGCAAACAGTGGCTCCCCAGGCTGCGCTGGCAATTGAAAACAGCCGGTTGTACACCCAGGCGCGGCATATCAGCGTCGAGGCGCAGGTGCAGGCACGCCATCTGGCACGGATCAACGACGAGTTGGATGCTTTTACCTACTCGGTGTCGCATGATCTGCGCGCTCCGCTGCGAGCGATTAACGGCTTTACCCAGTTGTTGGAGCGCAGCCTGCCAGATATACCAGAGCGGGCACGCCATCAACTCACACGCATTCGCGTCAATGTAGAAAAAATGAGCAATCTGATTGATGCATTGCTCACTTTTTCGCGGGCGGGGCGTCAGGTACCTGAAAAGGCCAGTATTGATACGACGGCCATGATGCGCGATGCACTGCAACTCTATGCGCAGGATCTCCTCACCTGCCAGGCTCAGGTCGTGCTCAACGACTTGCCCCCCGTTCTGGGTGATGCGCGGCTCTTAGAGCAGGTGTTTGCGAATCTGATCAGCAATGCCATCCGCTATCGGCGCATGGAGGAACCGTTGTCCATTACCATCAGCGGTACACAGACCGGTGGCATGGTACTACTGGTGATCCGTGATAACGGCAGTGGTTTTGATATGCGTTATCATGATAAAATCTTCCAGGTGTTTCAGCGTTTGCATACCGACGAGTCAGTGCAGGGGACGGGCATCGGGTTGGCACTGGTACGCAAAATTGTCGAGCGCCATGGGGGACGCATCTGGGCTGAAGCAACGCCAGGCAAGGGGGCTGCGTTTTTTGTGGAACTACCCGCGCCTGGGCAACCGCAGGAGAACCAGGATGAGTCAGAACACAGCATTGCCACTGGCGATTGTGCTGGTGGAAGATAATCCAGATGATGAAGAATTGACACTGGCGGCACTGGATGAGTATCGCCTGCGCAATCCAGTGGTGGTGTTGCGGGATGGTCAGGAGGCGATTGATTATTTGTTCCGACAGGGTACCTATGCCCAACGCACCTCTGCACAACCGCATTTGATCTTGCTTGATCTGAAACTGCCCAAGGTCGATGGTCTGGAAGTGCTACGGATGATCAAGGCCGATTCACAATTGCGGCGTATTCCGGTGGTGGTGTTGACCTCCTCACGCGAAGAGGCCGATGTGATAACCGGCTATGATCTTGGGGCAAACAGCTATATTGTCAAGCCGATCGACTTTGAGCAGTTGATAACCACAGTACGTACGATAGGAAGTTACTGGCTGATTGTCAATGAACATCCCCCAGTCTAATAAGGCGATAATAACAACGCCTATTCTCCTGGTTGAAGACAACCAGGATGATATTGAACTGACGCTGGCTTTCTGTGCCGATGTTGCACCCCATCTGGTCTTTCAGGTGGCAACCACTGGCGCAGAATGTCGGTCTGCCCTGGCGGAGACGACCGATCCGCCCTTCGCGGCAATTGTTCTGGACTATACACTGCCTGACAGCGACGGCCTGGCATTGCTCCATGAGATTGTAGCGAGCGACTATCCCGCTCCAGTCGTGATTGTCACCGGGCGCAACAATGTTGAAACGGCTGTGGAAGCAATGAAGGCCGGTGCTATGGACTACCTGGTGAAATCGAGCGACCATTGGGAGCATGTGCCCCGCGTGATAGACGCAGCGATCACCCGCTATAAACTGATCCAGGAAAATCAACGCCTCCAATATGCATTGGAGTTACATACCGTTGAACTCGAACTGGCAGCACGGAAGGCCCGGTTTGAACAGGAACGCCTGCTGGCGGTGATTGACCAGTTGCCCGAGGGAGTGATTATTTTTGGCGAAGATGGGCAGGCTGTGGCTGCCAATCGTGCGGCGGAAGGACTCTGGGGGCATGCCTTCATTCCGGTGAAGCATATGGCTGAGTATGGGCAGTATCGCCTGGAAAATCTTGATGGCAGCCCGCGTTCACCCGAAGAAACCACTGCAGCCCGTGTGTTGCGCACAGGTCAACCAGTGATGGGCGAACAGGCAGTGATTGTCCAACCTGATGGCAAGCGCATTACGGTGCTGGTAAATGCTGCACCTCTCCTGGATGGTGATAGCACGGTGATCGGAGCAGTGATTGTTTTTCAGGATATTTCCGAGATAAAACAACTCGAGCGCCTCAAGGACGAGATCTTGTCGATTGCCTCGCACGAACTGAAAAACCCTCTGACAGTGATTATGGGCTATAGCGCACTTTTGAAACGCACGCCAGCCGTTGAGCAGGATGCACGCGCCAGCCGTGCGGCTGAAACCATCCGCCAGCAAACCTTACGCATGCGCCGTTTGATCGAACGTCTGCTTGATCTCTCGCGGCTGGATCTGGGGCGCATGGTGCTCCAGATAGACTCGTTTGACCTGGCCGCGCTGCTCCGCGCCATTGCCGAAGAACAGCAATCAATGGCGCCCAGACATCGGATACATACGGTTCTGGAGCAAAATACCTGCTATATTGATGGTGACTATACGCGCCTGGAGCAAGTGCTGGTCAACCTGGTGAATAATGCGATCAAATATAGCCCGAATGGAGGCGATGTGGAACTATCGCTGGCAGTGCGCCAGGAGGTTTCGCTCCCTGATGCGGTGGCTGGCTCAGATTTCCCGCAAAATGGCGGGCCATTTGCGCTCATTCAGGTGCGCGATTCGGGTATCGGTATTGCGACTGAGGCCCGCCACTCCCTTTTTACGCGCTTTTATCGCTCGAAAGAAGCGGCGTATATTGCGTCTGGACAGGGTCTCGGCCTGTATATCAGCGCGGAGATTGTACGCATGCACGGTGGTGTCCTCTGCGCCGAAAGTGTACCGGGAAAGGGAAGTACTTTCAGTGTGATCTTGCCTATTACGTCGCCAGTTCCTTCCGTTGATAGTACGTTGCGCTAACCCCTGTAAGCGCATGTTGATAGTGAGAAATATATGGCTGATGAGACAGATAGTACCTCGGAACATGGCTGGAAATGCTCCATTCATACGCTGCCTATTGCAGCAGTTTATACTGCTCTGGACACGCAACCAGAGGGGCTGACACAACAGGCGGCAGAGGCCCGCTTGCAGCAGTTCGGGCCGAACACCATCCGTGAAGTACCAGGCAAACCCTTTGTCCTGACGTTTTTCTCCAATTTCACCCATCTGATGGCTCTCTTGCTGTGGGCTGGTGGGCTGGTAGCCCTTGTGGCTCAGTTACCACAACTGGCCGTGGCGATCTGGATGGTCAATCTGATCAATGGTGCCTTTAGCTTCTGGCAAGAATACAAGGCGGAAAAAGCCACGGCAGCGCTGCGGCACTTGTTGTCACCCTATGCGCGGGTGCTACGCGATGGCAAAGATCAGCGAATTCCGGCCACCGACGTTGTACCGGGTGATGTGCTGCTCCTGACCGAGGGCGATCGCATCGCAGCCGATGCGCGGCTGGTGCAGGAAGCCGAATTGCGCGTCGATCAATCAACCTTGACCGGCGAGTCGCATGCGGTGCGTAAAACCAGCGAGGCAGTATTGCAGCCTGATCTGGCGCATGTCGAGATTCCTAACCTGGTATTTGCCGGAACCAATGTCGTTTGTGGTACGGGCAAAGCAATAGTGTTTGCCACCGGTATGCGTAGCGAGTTTGGAACCATTGCTGGCTTTACCCAGAGTGTGGACAATGTGCCCAGCCCGCTCCAGCAGGAGTTAGGGCAGATTACCCGCATGGTATCGATCATTGCCGTCAGTGTTGGAGCGCTCTTTTTTTTATTGGCTATTTTTCTAGCGAATATTGATCTGGAAGAAGGGTTTATTTTTGCGTTAGGTATGATCGTGGCGTTTGTGCCAGAAGGGTTGTTGCCAACTCTGACCCTGGCACTGGCACTGGGCGTACAGCGTATGGCGCGCCGCCAGGCATTGATCAAGCGCCTGTCGGCTGTGGAGACGCTCGGTTGCACCAGTGTGATTTGTACCGACAAAACTGGCACGTTGACCCAGAACGAAATGACAGTACGCGCTATCTGGCTGCCCCCTCACTCGTTGACCGTGACCGGAACCGGGTATGCACCAGAGGGGCAGATCCTCAAAGATGGGCAGGTACGCCTGGCTACCACCGATCATGACTTGCATCAGCTACTGGTTGCCGCCGGGTTGTGCAACAATGCACGCCTGGTGCCACCGCATGCTGAAACGAGCCACTGGACAGTGCTAGGGGATCCAACCGAAGCAGCGCTCCTGGTGGTCGCCGCCAAAGGCAGCGTGGATTTGCGGCAGGCGGTGCAGCAGATGCCGCGTCTGCGGGAAATACCGTTTGACTCTCGCCGTAAACGGATGAGTACGCTCCATCGGTATGCCGATGGTACACCGGATATCGCCCAGGCTGCTGACCCCACGCCGACTCCGAGCGAGCCGCAGACAGTACTCTACATCAAAGGTGCGCCTCAGGAAATACTGGCATTATGCACACACATCCGTGAGCATGGACAGATACATCCCCTCGACACTGAACGTTATGCCCAGATTATCGCGGTCAATGATATGTATGCCCGTGATGGATTGCGAGTGCTGGCGGTAGCGATGCGTGTGCTGACTGCCAATCCAATTGACTATACCCCGGAGCAGGTCGAGTGTGATCTCACATTTCTCGGTCTGATTGCAATGCTCGATCCACCACGAGCCGAAGTGGCCGAGGCGGTTGCGAAATGTCACCGTGCCGGTATTCGCATTGTGATGATTACCGGTGACTATGGGTTAACTGCCGAGAGTATTGCGCGGCGTATCAATATTATCTGTAGCCCCCGACCTCGTATTCTTACGGGAGCCGAACTGGACAGACTGGACGATACGACACTCCAGGCAGTACTTCAGGACGAGGTTATTTTTGCACGGGTGGCTCCTGAACATAAACTGCGCGTGGTGAAAGCATTACAAGCCCTGGGACACATCGTTGCCGTTACAGGTGATGGGGTGAATGATGCACCGGCGCTCAAGAAAGCCGATATTGGCGTGGCCATGGGCATTACGGGCACGGATGTCGCAAAGGAGGCAGCCGATGTCATTTTGACCGATGACAATTTTGCCTCAATCGTCAGTGCGGTCGAAGAAGGCCGGGCAGTGTATGCCAACATCAAGAAATTTACGGCCTATATCCTTACCAGTAATACACCAGAAGCGATTCCCTTCGTTATCTTTGCGCTCAGTCGTGGGCGTATTCCCCTGGCCTTAAACGTCATGCATATTCTGGCGATTGATCTGGGGACGGATATGGTACCGGCCCTGGCGCTGGGCAGTGAGCCGCCCGACCCTGGTGTGATGGAACAACCACCGCGTCGTCTCGATGATCATATCATTACCCGCGCTATGCTGGTGCGGGCCTATTTCTGGCTCGGACTGGTGCAAAGTTTGGCGGTTATGGCTGCTTTCTATTTCCAGTATTGGACACATGGGTATTGGGGGCAGTGGTTGGACTTGCCGGCAACTGGTGAATTGTATCTGTCGGCCACAGCTATGGCACTGGCGGCAGTGGTGGTCACCCAGATCGGGAACCTGTTTGCACAGCGTACCACACATACCTCGCTCACCCGTATCAACCTCTTCAACAATCGACTGGTATGGATCGGTATCCTGGTTGAAGTGATTCTGATTATATTGATAGTGTATGTTCCGTTTTTCCAACAGATTATTGGCACAGCCGCTTTTCCGCTGGAGAACTGGCTCTTCCTGCTGGCATGGATGCCAGCACTGTTGCTGATGGATGCACTACGCAAGACCGTGCAGCGTGCTGGTCAGCACCCGGTGGCAGCGCATTCTTCATCATGAAATGATGTTGAAAGACACATCGTCACGACATTTGCAGCACGTGACCCAACGAGGAACGGTGATCGTCCGTTCTTGATGTGTTTTCTCGATACATAAACACTGGAGATCGTTATGCGTATCATTATTATTGGTTGTGGTCGTGTCGGGGCCGGGTTGGCCCATGCGCTGAGCCGACGCAGACACACGCTCATTGTGATCGATCGCGATCGAACTGCGTTTGAACGCCTGGAGCCTACATTTCGTGGTCAAACGATTACCGGCATCGGTTTTGATCGCCAGATCCTGTTGCAGGCTGGGATCGAACATGCCGATGGTCTGGCTGCCGTCACCAATAGCGATGACGTCAATATCGTCACCGCCTGTGTTGCCAGCCAGATCTTCAGCGTTCCCAGGGTGGTAGCGCGGTTGTATGATCCCCGCAAAGCTGACATCTATCGCCAGTTAGGATTGCAGACCATTTCGGCCACGGCTTGGGGCATCAATCGCATTGCTGAACTCCTCTGCTATTCTGCGCTTGATCCCGTTCTCAGTCTGGGCAATGGGGAGGTAGATGTCGTCGACACGCTCGTTCCACCACTGCTGGTAGGACGGATGGTGCAGGAGGTCACTATCCCGGGTGAGGCGCATGTGGTCGCCATTAGTCGCGCCGGCCGTACCTTCCTACCAACACTGGGGACTATCTTTTGTTCGGGCGATCTCATTCACTTTGCAGTGTTAACCGCATCAACGGATCGTCTTGCCAGCCTGTTGGGGTTATCGTAAGGAGGGTATCGCATGGCATCGCAACGACGCGTCATCATTGTTGGTGGCGGCAACGTAGGCGCTGATCTGGCGACGTTGCTGCTCGATAAAGATCATGCTGTTTCTGTCATTGAAATCAAGCCAGATCGTGTTGTGCGGTTGCAGCACGATCTTCCAGCGGGTGTGGTGCTGTCAGGTGATGGTACCGATCCGGCACTGTTGCGCAACGCCGGCATGCAACAGGCCCAGGTGGTCGCCGCAGTAACCGGTGCCGATGAAACCAACCTGGTGATTACCAATCTGGCTCGCTTTCAATTTCGTGTACCACGCACGATTGCCCGCGTGAATCACCCTCGCAATGCCTGGATGTTTACGCCAGAAATGGGCGTCGATGTGGCCCTGAACCAATCCGACTTGATGGCGCACTTGATTATCGAGGAGATGTCACTGGGTGATATGATGACCTTGCTCAAGCTACGCACAGGCCAGTATTCATTGATTGAAGAGCGGGTGCATCCCCAATCGTTGTCGGTGGGCAAGACCATCCGTGATCTTGGGCTACCGGAAGAGTGTGTCTTCACCGCCATCATTCGCGAAGGGCAACTCCTGGTGCCTCGCGGGACAACGATTATTCAGGCTGGCGATGAAGTGCTGGCAGTGGTGCATGCAACGCAGATGGAACAATTGGCGGCTATTCTCGGCGATGCTTCATCTGCATAAGGGTCTGTTGCCCAGGCATTGATTGCGCAGTATACTAAGATCCACGCATATGGTTTGCACGATGAACCGGGTGTCCATGGGCGAGAATAGAAGCCCTAGCTCTCAATAGGATACGTTCAAGCATAGAACCCTGTCCACGTGCCATATATCAAAGAGAAGCATGAATAATCAGCAACCAAACCCGGCTGGTCTGCGAACAGAGCGATGTGTTGACGAAGCCCGGCAACTGCGTGGAAACCTCAAGATCTTTTTTGGCGCAGCAGCCGGTGTGGGCAAAACCTATGCTATGCTCGAATCTGCCCACCAACGTCGGGCTGAAGGGATTGACGTGGTCGTCGGTTACATCGAGACCCATGGACGAGGTGAAGTAGAAATCTTGCTGGAAGGTCTGGAGGTGCTACCACGGCGAGTTTTTGTCCAGCATGGCACACGCCAGTACGACTTTGACCTCGATGCAGCCCTGAAGCGTCACCCGACACTCATACTGTTGGATGAACTGGCGCATACCAACGCGCCCGGCGCACGCCATGCCCGGCGCTGGCAAGATGTTGAAGAACTGCTCGATGCGGGTATTGATGTCTATACCACACTCAACGTGCAGCATCTGGAGAGCTTGAACGATGTCGTTGCCCAGATTACTGGCGTGGTGGTGCGCGAAACAGTGCCTGATCGCATTCTGGCACTGGCCGATGAGATCGAGTTGATTGACCTGCCACCAGGCGAACTGCTGCAACGCCTCAAAGAGGGGAAAGTCTATGTATCCGAACAGGCTGACCTGGCGGCACGCAACTTCTTTCGCAAAGGCAACCTGATTGCCTTGCGCGAACTGGCGCTACGGCATCTGGCGGCACGGGTGGATGCTCAGATGCAGATCTACAGGCGCGATCACGCGATTGCACAAGCCTGGCCAACCACTGATCGTATTCTGGTCTGTGTCGGGCCTGGCCCGTTTTCCATGCGCCTGGTGCGGGCCGCCTGCCGTATGGCAACCGGGTTGCACACCGAATGGCTGGCAGTACATGTCGAAACGCCTGCCTTCCACCGCATCTCACAGGCTGATCGGGAGCGGCTGATGCAGACGCTGCGCCTGGCCGAGCAACTGGGGGCAGAGGTGGTCACCTTGAGTGGCCAGCGCGTAAGTGAAGAGATCGTCGCCTATGCTCGGACGCGCAACGTGAGCCGTATTGTGATTGGGAAGCCCTCACATCCACGCTGGCGGGAGCTGTTGTTTGGTTCGATCGTTGACGATGTCGTGCGACGGAGTGGTGAGATTGATGTGTATGTGATCACCGGGGACACGCCGATCACGCCTACACCAACCTACCCACACCTGGAACGCACAACTGACTGGTTAACCTACGGTTGGGGATTGCTGGCGGTCGCAGTTTGTACGGTGCTGGCATGGCTGATGTATCCCTATTTCGATCTGGTGAACCTGATTATGATTTATCTCCTCGGCGTGGCGATGATTGCCACCCGTGGTGGGCGTGGGCCATCGCTGCTGGCCTTGATCTTGAGCGTACTCGCCTTTGATTTTTTCTTTATCGAACCTCGTTTTACCCTCTTTGTCGAGGAACCCCAGTTTCTGCTCACATTTGCGATTATGCTGGTGGTCGGGTTGCTGATCAGCACCTTGACCGTACGGGTGCGGCAGCAGGCTGCGACTGCCTGCCAGCGTGAACGGCGGACTGCTGCGTTGTATGGCTTGAGCCGGGAGTTTGCCAGCAAGCGCGGCCTCAAGAATCTTCCGCGGATCGCGGTACGTCATATTGCGGAAGTGTTCGACAGCCAGACGATCGTGCTCCTGCCCGATCAGAACGGTCATCTGACCGTGTATAGTGGCGATCCTGACCGATTCCAGTTCGATGCCGGTGAGCGTGAGGTGGCACAGTGGGTGTATGACCATCGGCAGACGGCTGGCCTGGGAACGAATACCCTCTCTAGAGCACGAGGGTTGTATTTTCCATTGACTGCCTCACAACGCACGGTAGGCGTGCTGGGCGTACGCCCGGCCCAACCGGAACGGGTACTCTCCACCGAGCAATTTCATTTGCTCGAAACGTTTGCCAACCAGACGGCTCTGGCGATTGAACGCGCATTGCTGGCCGAGGAGGCGCAGCATGCGCGAGTACAGGTTGAGACCGAACGCCTGCGCAATGCATTGATCAGTTCGGTCTCACACGATTTGCGCACGCCGCTGGCAACGATTAGTGACGCGGCCGGCAAATTACTTGAGGGTCAAGAACCCGTTGATGCTACGACACAGCACAATTATTTGCAAGTTATTTATGCCGAGGCAGATCGTCTGAATCGCCTGCTGACAAACCTGCTCGATATGACCCGCCTGGAATCGGGTGCAGTGACGCTCAACAAGGAATGGCAGACGCTCGAGGAGGTTGTGAACACAGCGCTGAACCGGCTTGAGCGTTATTTACAGGATCATCCGATCACCATCCAGATGACATCCGATCTCCCACCAGTCCTGATTGACAGTATGATGATCGAGCAGGTATTTATTAATCTGCTGGAAAATGTGATCAAATATACGACTGGTGGTAGTTCGATCGATATCTCAGCGCGGGCAACTGATACCGAGGTGATTGTTGATGTGGCCGATCATGGCCCTGGTTTTCTGCCTGAGGATATCGATCATATTTTTGATCGATTCTATCGAGCTCAACCGACAGGGCATGGTGGCGCAGGTCTGGGACTGGCGATCTGTCGCGTGATTGTAGAGGCGCATGGTGGGCGCATCTGGGCCGAAAATCGGCCCGGTGGCGGCGCGGTCTTCTCCTTCACGCTGCCGGTTGATGAGGTGCCGCCAGCGATGGACATCCATGCGTCCATGGTTGCGAAAGCACCTGATATGTAGCCTGTAGGAAGCGGCTTTAGAGAGCAGAGGACAGGGGACAGGCAAGATACCGTGGGGTTCTTCTGCATACACGCCCTGCTCTAAACCGGCTCGTCCCCCTCTCTCTGAAAGGAGGGGCGATCTGCTTCACCCGCATCTCAGGCTACTTTCCGCTGCCAACGGCGCAACAACGTGGCTCGCCGGGCCTTCTTGCGTGCCTTGTGAGCAGCATAAAACGGATCGCTGGCGACAAGTGAGCGCCGTGTAGCAAGGCTGCGCCCCGTTATCAGCCCGCTGACAAAGTGCGTCAAGTCAGAAAGTGAGGCGATTTTGTCGGCCACTACCAGCACCCAGCCTTCACGCGTCGTCGGCGCAGGGCCAAACGGATACATGTGGCTGATGATCGCATGGCAGACCGACGCAGGTTCACCAATTTCAGCCGCCAGCTTTGCTGCAATTGCCCCGTGTGTGGTCAGTGTTCCCAGCCGCGAGTCCAGGTCGTGCAGGATCGCCGCTCTGGTACAGATATGCGGATCAGCACCCAGTATTGGTGCCAGATGATACGAATAGTACGCCGAACGGAGCAAATGATCATGCTTTGAGACCGCGTGATGTATATGATAGCGTGTCTCCATCACTTTCGGGTGTTCTAGTAAATCAGCGATCATGGTGTGGTACATTCACACCTCCTGTGTCAACCATTGTGTGCCGGGCAGCGCCGGTGCGTACGAATGTCACCCGACACCTCTCATTCTACTCTGCCGTTCACCGTCTGTGCAAAACAACCGTCATGGTTATACCATAGTCTGGCAACATAGGCAATGCTAACTCGGCGGTGGTAGAGCGATGTCAACGTCCCGTTGATCGGCCGTACCGTGATTGTCAACGCCTCGGCGCCGGTAAGCAAAGGCCACCTCCCTCGCTTTGCAAGCCCGCGCAGGCGGGCGTCGCCGCCCGATCCCGAAATGTCAGTCACCGGGCATGCTACGATAGCAAAATCCGACTTTTGACAGCCTGCGTTATAATAAGTAAAATAAAGGTTATTCCGTTGTATCGGCGGTACCCCTTCCAGGGAATGTTCATCCATGAACCGCCAGGAAGGGCTATACCCTGCCTAACCCACCCACCAGAACGGATACACACATCACAAAAGGATCACGTGGGTCTTCGATTGCGTGCATCGCGTCTGCAAATAGCTAACATAATCAGGACGTACATGGTCGCGTACACTCGCCATCCTTCTCACCTACGGCAGTGTGGTAGAGTCACTGTGTTCGCGCCGGATGTCCATCGAAGGCGAGTACGTTGACCAGACCACCGTATCAGTTCTAAAGATGATCCATCAGCCCATCAAAGGTACCCGTATATGTCCATACAACTTGATTTTGAGCCAGCGCAGCCAATGCTCGCCCAACACAGGGATCCACAACTCTGCTATACCCTTGTGACACTGTCTGCTCAGGCGACCGGGAGCCGCATACGTGCCGTGAACTGGGCACTGGTGGCCGACGCCAGTCGCTCGATGCGCATACCGATTGTCAACGAGCAACAATTTCGACAACTCGTGCGTGAAGGAAATGCCCAGGAGGTACTGATCGATGGCATTCCCGTCTGGCAGCTGGCGCACCCTCTCCCCTCTGACGTGCACGGCATGGCACCCAGCGCACTCGACTACACCGCTCGCGCCCTGCATAGCATTGTCGAGCAATTGGATCACACCGATCGTTTCAGCCTGGTAGCATGTGCTGAAGAGGCCGAAATTTTGATTGGGAACACCAGCGGCGCGGATCGCTCCCGGCTGGTGCAGGGGATCGGGCATCTCAAGCATACGCACCTAGGAGAAGAAACCGATCTGGCACAGGGGGTACAGCTGGGCTTACAAGAACTGGAACGCGGGCGGAACAACATTGATGCCCATACGGAGCGGTTGTTGCTGCTTACTGATGGGTTTACCCGACACCCGGAGCGCTGTCTCGCTCTGGCCCGGCAGGCGGCCACCACCGGTGTGACGATCAGCACGATTGGTCTGGGCGGAGAGTTTCAGGAGGATCTCCTGACTGGTCTGGCAGATGTCAGTGGCGGGCGGGCGATCTTTCTGGGTGACGCCGAGGCCATTCCGCATGCCATAGCGCAGGAACTGGCGATGGCCCGTAGCGTGATACTGCGACGTATCACCCTGACCCTGGCGATGAGTTACGGTGTCACGCTGCGACGCGTGACACAGATTCATCCCACCCTCAGAATGCTCGAAGTCATCCCGTCAACGAACACCTCCCCGACCTGGATCGCGCACGTGGGTGATCTTGAGCAAACGACACCAGTGGTTCTCTTGCTAGAATTGATCGCCCCCCCTATCTCGGCAGCAACCACGGTAACGCAGCAGCACGGTGGTGAACAACCAGCAACGCCGCGTGTGCGACTGGCCCAACTCACGCTGCACAGTCGTGATGTGCCAGCAACAATGTATGATCTGGTGGTCAGTTATGTCTCTGCGCCGCCCCCCTTACCGCCAGTCGTGCTGGATGCCGCCGCACGCGCAAATGCGGCCTGGCTCCAACGGCGCGCTTTGGAAGCAGCCAGTAGCGGCGACCAGGCCAGCGCGATGGCCCTGCTCCGGGCCGTAGCTGCCCGTCTGACTGACCTAGGGGAACCAGGGCTGGCCGCGACTGCGCTGGCTGAGGCGGCAGCACTACAACAGACTGGTCAGACCACACGCCTGGGTGTCAAAGAACTGACCTATGCTACCCGGCGGCTGGGGCATGGATAAGAAGTGAGAAGCGAGGAACGAGAGGCGATAACCCTCTATCCTCACTCCCCTCTCCTCTCTCGCTCCTCATGATCTTTCGTCACACCTGATGGGGGATTGCTATATCATGGGCATGCTTCCAGCGTTCCCTGTGGGTCGGCTTCACGTCCAAACCAGGCCACAGCGTACTGCTCATAGACGGCGATACCCATGGCCTGCCACGGCCCCCAGTTATTCTGCTCAATGATGACATTGTTATGCCCCGGACTGCCTTGCCAGCCGTTCAAGGCTCCAGACGGAGTAGCACCTGCCGATGATTGATAGGAAATTTCATAGCCGTTGCCGGTATATATATTGCCGGTAATTTCGCGTGGTTTATCCCACATTCCAGCCGCATATCGATGATCAGACGTATAGCACACCGGACTCCAGTCGCCCTGGTCAGACCAGCTATGCAGGTTACACTCCATACCCCGGCTATCGGTACCCGTGTCTGGTCGGTGCAAGTGCAGATCCAGCACATGCGCCTGGGCAACATGCGTGAGCGATTTTGAGATCGGAACACTCGGCAAGCCGTTCTGGTTGCGATAGGCATTGATCAGGCGGGCCAGTTCTACATCCTGTGCAGTCAGGCAGGCCCCCGGGATATACTGTACTGCTGGCGCTTCGGTAGGTGTGGGGGTGGCGGTAGGCGCATCGGGTACTGGTGTGTCGGTGGCGGTGGCCGTCGGAGTGTCTGTGCCAGGTGCTGGGGCAGGATAGGGTGGCAGTGCCGGTGGCTGTGCCGGTGTTCCTGTGTCCAATGCGCGAACCTCGTTGCCCAGCAACCCTAATAACACCTCATACTGTGTCCCCGCCAGTTCGGTGTGATGCTCCATGCGCCGTCGTTCAAAGTATTGGACTGTACCGCTCCAATCGTCGGGTTGATCAAAAAACGGCTCGGTGATCGGGTAGCCAAACCGCTCCAGCCCACCATTGCGTTCCCAATAGCTTTTGAACGGCTCACACAGGCTATGCCGGGTTAGCTCAAAATAGAAGCACCCATCCGGTGCATTGTCCACCTGTGGAAAAGATTGCCAGGGTCGATTTTGAATTTCGAGCAGCGCCGATCCTAATCGACCAGCGAGTACCCCAATCGAGCCGTGATCCTCCAGACGATCACGTTCAAACCACTGGGTCGGCCCCGTCCAACCATCATTGTTGGTTTCGACCCGTAGTTCGGTGGTTGGATAGCCAAACACCGGCAGGCCACCATTTTGTTCCCAATAGGTACGAATAACCCCCTCGATACAAAAGCCCGTTTC
>DAOTWD010000146.1:0-53894 GCA_034435975.1 Chloroflexaceae bacterium
CCCTGTGTGCGCCCGACATCGGCCATCACCATACGCCCGCGCTGCGGCTTGTTCAGCGCCTGCATTGCATCTTGCTGCACCCGGGCCACGAACTCATCCCGTAGCGCCGGGTCACTTAGCTGATCCATCGTTTGCAAGCCCTCAAACGCATCCTTGCAGTAGTACACCCCGGCCGCATAGGGCCGCGTCTCCTCAACAAACAGAATACGCTGCCCATACTGTTTGTTGATCGCCGCGCCGCCCACCAGCACCGGGAACTGCAAGCCACGCCGGTCAAGCTCCTGCACACATAGTGGCATCTGCTTGCTGGTACTGACTAGCAGCGCAGAGAGGCCAATCGCATCCGCCTGCACCTCCACCGCCTTCTCAATAATCGTGTTGATTGGCACCTGTTTCCCCAGATCGTATACCGTGTAGCCATTGTTCGAGAGAATGGTGTTCACCAGGCTCTTACCGATGTCATGCACATCACCATACACCGTTGCCAGCACCACCTTGCCCTTGCTGGTACCTTCCTGCTTCTCCAGGAACTGTTCCAGGTGAGCGACGGCCTTCTTCATCACTTCAGCACTCTGTAGCACAAAGGGCAGAATCAGCTCACCTGCGCCAAAGCGGTCACCCACGTCTTTCATGGCCGGCAACAACACGTTGTTGAGAATATCTACGGCGGCGACACTCAGCACCGAGGTAGTTTTCCCCCGGGCTTTGAGTTCTACCAGCGGATCAAACCCCACCCGCTGCTCCAACGACAGGTCAATCAAGCGATCAATACCTTCGCGCTTACGGTGTAGCACATGATAGTGAATTTTCTCATCAACCGTCATACCCTCAGTCGGATCGACTTTCTCTACCTGGGCAAGGGCCCGGGGTGAACCGGTTTTTTCATAGTACTGAATAAAAACCGCCAGCGCATCCTCGCGGCGATTGAAGATCAAATCCTCACAAATCGTGCGCTCTTCGGGCGAGATCTCAGCATAGGGCGTGATATGTTGTGGGTTGACCATCGCCATATCCAGACCAGCCTGCACTGCGTGATACAGGAACACGCTGTTCAGCGCTGCCCGCGCATGCGGTGCCACACCAAACGACAGATTACTCACCCCCAGGCTGGTCAGAGCACCCGGCAGGTGCTGTTTGACCAGTCGCACACCCTCGATCGTCCACCAGCCTTCGTCTTTGAGTTCTTCCTGCCCGGTCGTAATCGGAAAGGTATTGACATCAAAGATCAGTGCATCAGGTGGCAGGCCATACTCCTGGGTAGCGATCTCGTAGATGCGGCGGCAGATGCGCACCTTATCTTCGGGCGTATGCGCCATACCCTCCTCATCAATCGCCATACACACCACTGCCGCGCCATAACGTACTGCGAGCGGCAACGTTTCATCTATCTTCTTGCCGCGCCCACCCTCCAGGCTGGTGCTGTTCAGAATAGGTCGACCGGGATAGACCTGCAGCGCCGCTTCTAGCACATGGGCTTCGGTGCTGTCAAACATGAGCGGAGCCTCAACCCCCATCGACAGTGTCTTGACCAGTTTGACCATCTGTTCGGCTTCGTCCGATCGTTCGGTCATTGCCACACACACATCAAGAATGTGTGCCCCCCCATCCACCTGTTCGCGCGCAATCTGCAAGATGCTGTCGTAGTCTTCCGCCAGCAGCAACTGCTTGACCTTACGGCTACCCAAGCTATTCACGCGCTCACCAATGATCAGCGGGCGCGGATCCTGGTGCAGCGGCGCAGCGCGAATGCCCGACGAGACGGTGGGCACGATCACGCGCTCGAGCGTTGGCAAGGTGATCGTCTGCACAGTCTCGACCAGGCGACGAATGTGCATCGGTGTTGTGCCACAGCATCCACCCACCACGCGCACCCCCAGATCGCGCACAAACTCGCCCAACGACCGGGCCATAGGCTCTGGCTCGAGGGGATAGACGGCATTCCCCTCAACGTTGATCGGCAACCCGGCATTCGGAATACAGCTCACCGGCAAGGTCGTATGCGTTGTTAAGTAGCGCACCGGCTCGCGCATATGCTCCGGGCCGGTTGAGCAATTCAGGCCCACCACATCGACGCCAAGCGCCGCAATCGTTGCCAGTGCGCTGGCAATGTCAGTGCCCAGCAGCATACGCCCGCTGGTATCCAGCGTGACCTGCGTTTGCAGCGCAACCGGACGGCCAGCAGCCGTGATCGCCTGCTTACTGCCCAGGATGGCGGCCTTAACTTCGAGGATGTCCTGGCTCGTTTCAATCAGCAACACGTCGACCCCGCCATCAATCAGCGCCCGGCCCTGCTCGGCAAACAGATCTACCAGTTCATCAAAGGTGATATCGCTGAGGTCAGGATTATCCGACGAAGGCAGCTTGCCAGTTGGCCCCATCGAGCCAGCAACGAAGCGCGGACGGCCATCCTGTGCGGCAAAGCGGTCGGCCACTTTGCGGGCCAGGGCAGCAGCCTGGACATTGATCGTATAGGTCTGGTCGGCCAACCCCCACTCTTCCAGGCGCAGGCGCGTTGATTGAAATGTACAGGTTTCTAGTACATCACAACCAGCTTCCATAAACGATGTATGGATCTGTTCAATCACATCAGGGCGGGTTATAACCAGATAATCACGACAACCTTCGGTGTCTGGCCCGCCATAATCGGCGGCAGTCAGGGCAAAGGTGTCGATACTGGTACCCATCGCTCCGTCAAAAACAAGTACCCGCTGCTCAAGGGCGGCCAGATATGGTGGTTTGCCACTATGCTCTATCACAACAAATCTCGTTACTTCATTTCTGTACTTGAACGGAAACTGGCAGAGGCAGACACAGGCGTCTGCCAGCGACCGGGTATGATCATATTATAACCTGGCAGGCATCCAGTTCTGCGGGGATTGACATGATGCGGGCAGTGGCCTTCTTGTCTGGTCTGGTTATGACCAGCACGATGGCTCTGGCCTTTGGTAGGGCGGTACTGTATTGCTTTATGGGCATATGTTGCACCAGAGGCAAATCATGCGACCCATAAAGCGAGTCACTTCCACATTGCTGCAGGCACAACCGGTCGGCAGTTGAGTCATTGCGTACGTCTTTTCAATGACAGGACGTATGTGTTAGGATGGGTACCTCTCTTTTGCACCTGCGGCAGCGCAGTACTTTCTAAGTTCCAACCATTCCCGAAGGCCGCAGGCGCAAAAGACGTTGTGTTCGATCAACCACGGCACGGCTCTTAATTGAGGAAGACCTCGGTCGGTGTGGGCGACATACTGCCCGGTACCCGACAGATACGCTCATCTATGACCTCTCGTGTATGACGCACCTGTACCTCGACCGGATAGTCACCTGGCCGTTCTCTCCCCGTGACTAACCGCAATTTGTAGAAGCCTCTGGGATCACTGGTGGCTCCGCCTACAGGCCGCCCATTAAAAAAGAGCATGAGCGGTGTCAACGGTGGGCCTTGCCCCTCAATCAGCACCAGCACCTCGGGTACACAGTTCAAAACATCGCCGACCGCCGATACTGTGCTGGTAGGTGTAGCAATGACGGGTGGTTGATTGTCATTCCTAACCGCGGTAACTGTTGCGGTAGAGGTGCGTGTCGCGGTCGGAGTTATGGTACCATTATCGTTATCATCGTCGATGACAGGCGTACGGGTTGAGGTTGGGGTCATATCATCATCGTTTTGATTTTGATCCTCGGTTGGATTCGGTGTATAGGTCAGGGTTGGAGTACGGGTATTCGTAGGATCAGGATAACTCGGATTATTCAGCGTATTATTTTGCTGAAGACAGGCTGGATAGGCCGGATTCCCCTGCACACAGTCAGACTGCTGCAACGGTGCAGCACGTGGTGCGTCGGGGTTGGCAACAATTGATAGCATAATAGCCAGTGCCAGGACAATAATGGTCAGTGGCCAGATCAGGCTTTGTTGTGACATATTTGCTCCTTCCGGTTAAAGCCAGAGGGTTATGCTGATTATCTGTATCAGACTATACCATACTCGTATTCGCTGCTGCAAATGATTCTGGGCAAGATTGACCCTCTGTCATCCAGGATGCATACAGAGCGATACGCTGGCGAGAAGTGAGGGAAGAGCAGAGAGGAGTGAGAATAGAGGGTTTTCCCCTCTCGCTCCTCGCTTCGCCCTGATCGGGTTACGCACCATGTCATGCAACCGCCCGACATCTTGCTACAATACGATCATCCTCACCAGCAACAAATGGGTACATCACGAAACCGTTCGGCTACAGTCATCCGGCAAGGGCTGTCTTGCGATGCATAGGGCTGTACGGTATAATGAGCAGGTTATTGTACGATAGAGGCATCCATGGCTTCACAAGCGCTTTACCGTAAGTGGCGGTCACAAACCTTCGATCAGTTGATTGGTCAAGAGCATGTAGTGCGAACGCTGCGCAACGCGATTAGCGAAGGACGCGTGGCGCATGCCTACCTGTTTACTGGCCCGCGTGGAGTTGGTAAAACGACGATGGCACGCTTGCTGGCGAAGGCTGTCAACTGTACCGCGCCGACAGATCAACGTCCCTGTGGGATCTGCGAGTCATGCCAGGCAATTGCCAATGGGCATGCAGTCGATGTTATTGAAATGGACGCAGCTTCTCATACCAGTGTGGACGATGCGCGTGAGATTATTGAGCGGGTGCAGTTTCGGCCAACCTCAGGACGCTATAAGGTCTATGTGATTGATGAAGTGCATATGCTTTCTACAGCCGCGTTTAATGCGTTGCTTAAGACCCTGGAAGAGCCGCCTGAGCATGCGATCTTTATTTTGGCGACAACCGAGGTGCACAAAGTTCCGGCCACTATTCTATCCCGTTGTCAGCGCTTTACCTTCACGCGCCTGGGAATTGCCGCGATGGCGGATCATCTGCGCCAGATCGCTGCCGAAGAGGGCTTGCAACTGGAGCCGGGTGTCGCAGAAGCAATCGCCCGAGCGTCCACTGGCAGTATGCGTGATGCCCTGGGTATTCTTGAGCAATCAGGATCGTTCAGCGACGGCACGATTACGCTGGCGCAGGTGCATAGTTTGCTGGGGATGACCGCCGCGGTTGAAGTTGATGCGTTGATCGAGGCGTTGCTGGCTGGCAATTTGCCCGCTGGCTTGCGGGCTATCAATGGGGTGGCCGATCAGGGCGCAGACCTGCGTCAATTTGCACGCGACCTGGTTGAGCGCCTACGGGCGCTTTTGCTGCTGGTGGTGACGCACGATCCAGCACTGCTTGATGTTGGTGAAGATGAGTTGACCGTGCTTAACACCTGGGCCAGCCACGCTGATGCAGGTCAATTGGTAGCCTGGATCAAGATTTTTAGCAGCCTGGACTATCAGTTACGCACCAGCCCCTACGGGCATTTACCCCTGGAACTGGCGATGGTGGAAGCACTCATCGCCCCTGCAACAGCGACAAACTTGCCATCACCGGTGGCAAACCGCCTGGCTAGCCGTCCACGTGCTGCATCACCGCCAGTGGCTACGGCAGCAGCGGCACGCAGTGGTGATACCGCCCGGCCATCACCAGTCTCATCACTGGCGGCAGATCGACCTGATGCGGCACCGCCCGCGACGGATCTGCGCATGTCAGATGTGCCCGATGCTGCATCATCTGTGTCAATTGATGCACCGGACAATGTACCGCACGATGATCTCTTGCCACCCATCGCTGCACCGAGTTCGGTATCGCCAGCGACCACCGTCGTACCTGAAATCGTGCATGTGGCGAACACCGAGTTGTCGATCCTCGAACAGGTTGAGGCCGTATGGTCAGACGTGGTACGGGATGTGCGTCCACGTGATAAGATGGTACAGGCGTTATTACATAGCATACGCCCTCTCGATGTAGAGGATCGGACAGTTATTCTGCTGGCACCATCGCAGTTTCATAAAGAAAATATCGAAAAACCGCACCACCGTCAGATTGTGGAGGAGGTGTTGAGTAAACATATGGGGATGACGTTTGGCATCCGTTGTACGATAGAAGTACCTTCGGAACCTCAGGATATGCGGAGTCAAATGCGAGCCAGCCGCAAAGATGCCTGGGTAAAAGCAGCTATCAATGTTTTTGATGCTGATATTATTGATATTGAACAGTAAGGATATGTAAAGGAGTGCCAGCATATGAATCCACGTCAATTGCAACAGATGGCGCAGCAAATGCAGCGCCAGATGCAACAGATACAGGAAGAACTCGGTAATACCTCGGTGGAGGGGAGTTCCGGCGGGGGCGCCATTACCGTCACTATGAATGGGCATCGCGAGATTTTATCGTTGACGATCTCGCCCGATGTTGTTGATCCCGAAGATGTAGAGATGTTACAGGATCTGATCCTGGCAGCGCTGAACGATGCCACCAAAAAAGCACAGGCGTTGGCAGAGGAACGGATGGGGCCACTTATGGGTGGGATGAAGGGCATGCCTGGCCTGTTTTAACTTGAGAGACAACGTATGTCGTCCCATAGCCGCGAACAAAGCTTTATGGTTGAGCCGGTAGCACGCTTGATCGACGAGTTCAGTCGTCTCCCCGGCATTGGCCCCAAAACTGCTTCGCGGCTCACCTTCTTTTTATTGCGTGCCGATGCAGAACAGGCGCAGGCACTCGTAGCGGCGATCACGGCGATGAAAACGCAGGTGACGCTTTGTACACGCTGTTTTAATATTGCCGTTGCGGATTTATGCCCTATCTGTCTCGATCCGACACGCGATCAAAGTAAGATCTGTGTGGTTGAAGATCCCCTGGACGTGCTGGCGATCGAACGCAGCGGGGTGTATCGGGGGCTATATCATGTGTTGCACGGCCATCTGGCACCGCTGGATGGGATCTATCGCGAACACTTGAAGATCGATGCGTTGCTGGATCGGCTACGCTGTGAGCCAGTTACGGAGGTTATTCTGGCCACCAATCCAAATACCGAAGGTGAAGCAACTGCGTTTCTGATCCACCGTGAATTGACGCCGCTGGGAGTACGAATCACGCGCCTGGCACGTGGGTTGCCTACCGGCGGCGATCTAGAATGGGCCGATGCGGAAACGCTCGGCTCGGCGTTAGAAGGACGACGAGAGCTGTAGGCCTGATGTGTTGTGCCGTTAAAGAAGGAGCCGTTATACATGAGCTTGACGGATATTTTACAAGAGGCCGTAGAACGTGTGAAAGGGGCCAGACTTGCTGGCGTGATAGGCAGTGACGGTCTAGGCGTGGAAATGGTTTTGCAAGGTGATGATCTGCCTCATGATCGCGAGACCGCCGAGATTGAACTGGCTGGATTAGCCGCAACCGCAGCCATGACGGCGAATCGTCTGGGAGCCGGGAATGTGCGCGATATTATTCTCGAGGCCGATGATCTCACCTATATCGCCTCACTTATTACATCTGGATATTTTGCCGTGCTTGGCATTAGCTCCAATGGGAATCTTGGACGAGCCCGCTTTGCCGTCCGTCAGATGGTACAACGCCTCCAATCTGAACTGTAAAACCACGGTAGTACGGGGTGATCCAAATCAGGCCACGCCGGCCTCTCTGACGACCATTGTTACGCCGGCTCGCCTGATGGTCTCGTTCTGCTTATGGGAGCTGGAGTAACGTGATTCCCCCTTCCTGTTTCGCCTGTGCCAGCGCTCTCTCGACCGTCAGCACCAGTTCGGGCCGTGTTAGTTTTACTTGCCGAGGAACGCTGATGATCCCAGAGCTGGCGCTCAAGGAATAGGTATGTCCGTCGGGGAGTTGTAGTTCAATCGCCGCAATCTGACGCCGAATACGTTCTCCGATGGCACGTGCAGCCTGAATAGTGGTCTGGGTGATAATCAGCAGAAACTTCGAGCCACCCCAGCGCCCAACTGCATCATGTTGACGAATAATGCGTTCCAATGTTGATGCCATCAGTTGCAAGGCTCGATCACCACTATGATAGCCATACCGTTCATTCAAGATTGCGAGCTGATCCAGCTCTAATAACATCAGGCTGAACGGATGTCCTTTGTGCTGTAGATTGATCAGCTCGGTTTCCAGACGCTCGTAGATCATCTGGCGGTTAAACACGTGTGTGAGTGGATCGAGGATCATCGCTTGCTCATAGTCATGGTGGAGTTGCCGCTGACGGGTTTCCAGTTTGTGAATGCGCCGTCCAAGCATAACCCGCCGACGCAGTTCCTTGAGATGCAAGGGTTTAATAAGATAATCGTCGGCTCCTGCTTGCAAACCTTCTATTAGCGCTGCTTGATCGGTTCGTTTGCCTAGAAGAATCGTATATGTATAGAACACACTATTTCTGGTGCGCATGGCAGAGAGCAGGTCTGTGCTGTTAATCCCTGGCACTGGCCAGGCAGTGATTAACAGCGGGATCTCAGTTTGCCGCAAGAGTTCCCATCCTGCCTGTCCATCAGCTACCTCCACCACTTCATAGTGCATATGCGCCAGACAATCATGTACCACTTGCCGAACAAGTGTATTACTGTCGATAATGAGAATGTCCATGCCTATGGCCCATCTTTGTTATCAGATTATCCTGGTGCAGTGTAACATTTTTTTATGGAATCAGGAATGATACAGTGGTTGCCTGAGACTGCACTGATGGCTTTTTTCGGTGAATCCATGGGTGGTTCTCGGCCATGCGGGAACCACCCATGGATCAGGTGCTTCTGGTCACTGCGAGTCGTCTGGCGCACGAAACCACAGGGAGCGACAACCTGGCGCACACACGCTATAATGACTCCGAATGGAATAGCTACCACCTAGGTTGAGGCGATCTATGACACCTATCTGGCCCGGCAAACCCTACCCACTCGGCGCAATGTGGGATGGGCAGGGCGTGAACTTCGCGCTGTATTCAGAGCATGCCACAGGCGTCGAGTTATGCCTGTTTGACACAACCGCTGCGCCCCATGAATATGTCCGTATAGCTCTCCCAGAGCAAACTGACCACGTCTGGCATGGCTATCTGCCCGGTGCTCAACCGGGGCAACTCTATGGCTATCGTGTCCATGGCCCCTATGCACCGCATCTTGGTCAGCACTTCAATGCGCATAAGCTGCTGGTCGATCCCTATGCCCGGGCGGTAAGCGGCCCGGTGCGCTGGCATAACGCTCTGTCTGGCTATCAGACCGATCAGATCGCCAGAGGCATGATTGCCGATATACAAGATAGTGCGCCCTATATGCCACGCTGTGTGGTGATCGATCCCACCTTTGATTGGGGCGATGATCGCCCACCTGCCACACCGTTGCATCAGTCGTTGATCTACGAACTGCACGTCAAGGGGTTTACCTGGTTGCACCCTGACGTCCCGGAAGCATTACGTGGCACCTATGCTGGATTGGCGTCGCCTGCGATTATTGCTTATTTGCAGTCACTGGGCGTCACAGCGGTTGAGTTACTGCCCATTCACCAGCACGCCGATGAGCATTTCATGGATGCGCGCGCACTGACCAACTACTGGGGCTATAACACACTGGCCTTTTTTGCACCTTCTGGACGCTATAGCAGTCGTGGTACCTGTGGCCAGCAGGTGCAGGAGTTCAAGGCTATGGTCAAGGCTCTGCACGCGGCAGGCATCGAGGTGCTGCTTGACGTGGTCTACAACCACACCGCCGAAGGCAATCACCTCGGCCCAACGCTGTCGCTACGTGGAATTGACAATAGCGTCTACTACTGGCTGGTTGCTGATGATCCCTATTACTACATGGACTACACCGGCACCGGCAATACGCTTAATGTACGCCATCCGCGGGTACTCCAGTTGATTATCGACAGTCTGCGCTACTGGGTGCAAGAGATGCACGTCGATGGCTTCCGCTTTGACCTGGCGGTCACCCTGGGACGCACTCCCCATGGCTTTGACCACCACGCCGCCTTTTTCGCGATTCTGCAGCAAGATCCGCTGCTCTCGCAGGTCAAGCTCATCGCCGAGCCGTGGGATATTGCCGAGGGTGGCTATCATGTAGGCAATTTCCCGCCGGGCTGGTCAGAGTGGAACGGTAAGTATCGTGATACCCTGCGACGCTTCTGGAACGGGTTCGAGTGTGATATACGGGAGGTCGCACACCGCCTGAGCGGGTCGCCCGATCTGTATGCTGCCGCTGGACGCCGACCCTGGGCCAGCATCAACTTTGTAACCGCCCATGACGGATTTACGCTGCGGGATCTCGTCAGTTACGCGCAGAAGCACAACGAAGCCAACGGTGAGCAGAATCGGGACGGTGACGACTATAATCATAGCCACAACTACGGCGTCGAAGGCCCCACCAATGATCCAGAGATTAACGCCATACGCCAGCAGCAGCAGCGCAACTTCCTGGCAACGCTGTTGCTCTCACAGGGCACCCCCATGCTGCTAGCTGGCGATGAACTGAATCGTACTCAGCAGGGGAATAACAATGCCTACTGCCAGGACAACGAAATAAGTTGGGTAGACTGGCAACTGGACGAGATCGGCCAGGCATTGCTGGCCTTTGTGCGGCACCTGGTGCTGATCCGGCGACAACACCCAGCATTACAGCGTCCCCGTTTTTTTCGTACCAATGATCTTGGCGACGATATGCCCGAACTGACCTGGTGGCATCCTGACGGTCGTTCTCTGATTCCGGCAGAGCTTGAGCATGTTCAGGCTGACAGTATCGGCATGCTGCTCAACGGGCATAGGTTACACGACTCTACCGCTACTGGACAGCCCATAACTGATGACAACCTGCTGTTGCTACTCAACCCCAATCCCCAGACCGTGTCTTTTGTGCTGCCGGGTGTGGCCAGCGATCTAATCTGGGAAGCGATCCTTGATACAGCAGTACTCGATGCACACAATCTATTGTCGCTACGTCCTGGCGAAGCCTATCCACTACAGGGACGTGCGCTTGTGTTGTTACGGCAGCAGCAACAAATCGGAGGATATCATTGTTAAGGGTATGTTTCACTACCGAAAGGAGCCACAATGCTTACAATCGCCGATACCGTCTTGCTCGTGGTGGATGTGCAGGGCAGACTGGCCCATATGATGGACGAGAAGCAGCGTCTGTTCGATAATTTGCACATTATTATTGAGGGAGCGCGTATTCTTGAAGTCCCGATCATTGTCACCGAGCAAAACCCGGCCGGTCTGGGACGTACTATTCCCGAAATCGCGCATCTGCTGACCGACACGCAGCCGATCAGCAAGATCAGCTTTAGCTGCTGCGGTAATGAGGCGTTTATGCAGGCTCTGCAAGCGCTCAATCGCAAGCAAATTTTGATGACCGGGATTGAAACCCATATCTGCGTCTATCAGACAACGGTGGGATTGCTCAACCTGGGTTATGAAGTGCAGGTGGTGGCAGATGCGGTGGGATCACGCACAGCGGTCAATAAAGCGATTGGCCTGGAGAAAATGAAAAGCGCGGGCGCGAGTGTGACCTGTACCGAAATGGCACTGTACGAACTGTTGCAAGTAGCTGATGGCCCGCAATTCAAGCGCATCTTGAAAATTGTAAAATAACACCCGCATGCGGGAGCGAGGCCCCCGCATGCCTGAAACCCCCACAATACCTGCACTTGATCCGGCTTATTTATCGAGGAGAGCGACGACACCGGGCAGTTGCCGACCCTCCAGCAACTCCAGTGACGCACCACCACCAGTACTGATATGACTCATCTTCTCGCTGAGGCCCGCCTGTTCAACCGCCGCCACCGAGTCACCGCCACCGATAATGGTGGTTGCACCCTGCGCGGTCGCTTCGGCCATCGCTTGCGCAATGGCCAGTGTCCCTTTCGCAAAGGGGGCCATCTCAAAGACACCCATCGGCCCATTCCAGATGATCGTCTTTGCCTGCTTAATCACCGTACTATAGGTAGCGACGGTATCGGGGCCAATATCCAGAATACGCCAGCCATCAGCCACCTGATTCACGGGAACCACCTTGTGTTGCGCATCGGCGCTCAACGCATCCGCAACAACTGCATCCGTTGGTAGTAACAGGTCAACACCAGCAGCACGGGCCTTCTCCATCAACGTGGCTGCAATCTCAATACTCTCCGGCTCCACCAGCGAGTCACCCAGGCTCAACCCCTGAGCCGCCAGAAACGTGTTGGCCATACCCCCGCCGATGAGCAAGGCATTTACCTTGCCCAGCAGGTTTTCAATCACGCCGATCTTATCGCTAATCTTGGCACCACCGATAATCGTTACAAATGGGCGCTTTGGATTTTCCAGCGCGCCATACAATGCATTCAACTCGGCTTCCATCAGAAAACCGGCGACAGCGGGCAAATAATGTGCTACTCCTTCGGTGCTGGCGTGGGCACGATGCGCCGAGCCAAAGGCATCATTGACATAGACATCGCCCAGTTTCGCCAACTCCCGTGCCATTTCCTCGTCATTGGCTTCTTCTCGCGGATCAAACCGCGTGTTTTCCAGTAACAAGACCTGGCCAGGCTTCAGTGCCTCGGCTGCGGCCTCAGCGGCCTCACCTGTTGTCACCTCGGTCTTCTTCACCTCCTGCGCTTCCGGCAAAAGCTCGAACAACCGCTCGGCCACTGGTCTGAGGCGCAGCGACTCAACCACCTTCTTTTTTGGTCGGCCTAGATGTGACATCAGAACCACACTCGCGCCATGATCCAGCAGGTAGCGAATGGTTGGCAGAGCGGCACGAATACGGGTATCGTCCGTGATGACGCCATTTTCATCGAGCGGAACATTGAAATCAACACGTACCAGGGCCCGCTTGCCGGTCCAATCAACATCACGGATGGTCTGCTTATTCATACTCCAGCCTCCTTGTGTTCATAGGACAACACGGTCATTATGTTGAATAGGGCTTCACGGTCATTGTAGCATATCTCAGCCAGATGTATGATGCGCTATACTATATGAAATGACCGGCTGACGTATTTCGGCCAGATCTGCGCACGATCAGTGGTGCCGATCGTGGGCTGATAGCAACAACGTGCATCCACGGGCTGTGCGTCGAGTCGCCCTACCTGGGGATGTCTCGTTGTAGTAATAGGGTTGCTATAGCAAAAGCGCTCTGTGTGTAATGATAAGGATATGGCGATGAACGGACAAAAAATAGATGCCAATATGCAGCGCCTGGTGGAAGTGTTGAATGGATTTACAGGGATTGGCACCCTGGAGAGTTGTGGTGGGCATCCTGCTCCACGCTCGCACCAATGGCCAGAAGGCGAGTGGTATCTCCAGTTTGAGGTCGATCATAGCGAACACGGCTGGTTTGCGCTTGAATTTATTACCTGGGTTGTTACTGATTATGTGCGCTCTGGGCATAATGTCATCCTTTACCCGGTTGCACCGCCGCCCTATCTCAACACGCCAGGATCCGTGTTAAGCTTTGTACTGGAAGGTCACGGTGGAGAAGATCCAAATGATCTGGCAGTCTGGATGGACAAAACCCGCCGTGCGTATTACATTCCTCCCGTGGATCGGTCGCGCTCAAGAGAAATGAAGCACTCCTTCGAGTCCTTTCAGGAAACACCGGCGACACTGCGCGCAGCCGAGATCGAAGCCAGTAAGCGCGTGCGGCCCTGGCAGATGCAGATTAGAACCGGGGATTTTGTGGTTATTCAGCCGGAGCAGGCGTCCTCCATGTTGATCTATGGTGAGATCGTGGCCGATGAAGACCCGGATGCACCACCACTACCTCGGCATCGCCGGTGGGCACGCTGTTACTCGCTTGCCTGCCCTGATGGTGAGTATAAGTTCATCCATGTGAGTGAGATTTTGGGAGTCATCACGCCTATCACGTTCGAGCGTGTGCGCGAGCAGGAGTGGCCACCCGACAAGCAGATACTCCTCACCCTGGTTGCCACCGACTCGCGTTGGCAGGCGACCGCCGGTTCATCTTTACCTGAGGGAGGATGAAGTGTCAGGATGATAGGTATGCCAGCCAGAAATACGAAAGCGACTCTCTTGATGGGGGAGTCGCTTTCACGCTTCTAGTCAGGACAGCTTCTCTGTACAGCCGGTTCCCTCTTTACGGGGCTGGATACGAATCGGGTTTAGACTGCGGGTAACGCCACTGGTAGTAGTGCTGCCCAACATTCCCCATCTCGACCCGAAACGCTGGCTGGTTGGCCGGGTTGTAAGTCAATACACGCCGCTCAAATACCTGAAACAGCACAGGTTGCTCCTTTCCACCCACCATCGTCTTCACCCAGAATGCGCCGGTCACTGGCAAGCCAAAGACAAACAGCGGATCATAGACCCGCGCGTTCACATAGCGCCCGTTCTCGTACACCAGGCCGCTCTGGTTCTGGAAGTCAACGAATGCACGGGCTACACCATGTCCGTTCTCGCCCTGCACCAGTACGGTCGCTGGATCATTGACAAAGTCATTAAAGCCGGTAACGCTACGATCCGGGTTGAGCAGCCCTGTCGCAGGTCGACCCAGGTCAGACGGATTGACTGCACCCGGGCTTTGATACAGATGTACCAGATCGGCATAGGTTGGGAAATGCCCAGGATCGCCAATCGCCGAAATAGCAGCCGGGCTGCGGAATTCAATCTGTCTATAGCCCACCTGCATACGCCCGGTCATTAACTCGATCGGCAACAGGCCGTTGGTGACATACCACTGGCTGTTGGGATCCATGGTTGGATCAGTGACTTCCATACGGCTCTTGTCGAAATATTGTACCGCACGCTGTCCCTCCGGGCCTTCGACAAATGGTTCCCGTAGCACTTCGGTAATCGGCGCTGGCCCCCATGTCCATGAACGACCGCTCACCTGCTCCACAACGGCACGATCCTGGCGCTGCCACACCCGCTCGAAAGCCGGGTTGCCAATCTTTGGTGCTGCCAGCACCGGCCCCATCAATACCACCACTGCCGTTACCATTACAATGACCATTCCTGGCATACGTCGCATGTCTGATTCCTCCTTTGTTATTCAACAAAGCCCAGATCGTTCATACTCACATTTGGCTTCCTTAGCATTACAACGCGACTTCACCGCAGCCGGGGCGCGGAGGCCTGCGGCCTCCACGTATGGTTCCTTGGCGCACCAGATACGGTGGTTTCGGCGGGTTAAGGCCGTACCACGCCTTCCTACCCAGGGGATGTCTCGTTGTAGTATTAGACATAAAGAAGCGATCAATATATCTAAATTGAAAGTCGATCTTCTTCAGGGAGTCGATGAGCAATGATCGCCTATGTGTGAGTAGTATAACAACGATACAGATGAAATACCATAATGTCAAGCTGAATTTCAGCTTGACATTGGCTGTAACTATGATGAGAAGCTGAGAGCCATGTAATGGTTGTAGTCAACGAACAACCTGCTGGCTTAATGAGGTGGAAGCTACTGTGCAGATCTATGAAGTAGGTAGTGTTTGAAGGGAGCAGGGCAGATGCAATGACGCTGACCGGCACTTTCAGTCAGCATTGATCAAGGCCTGTGTTAAGTGGATGCGAACGGGAGTGTGGATAAGGTAACTGTATACCGCGTGTTATCGTCATACAAGGCTACGCAAAACACCGGAGGTATAAACACCTCCGGTGCTATAGGCAAAAACAAATCTGTTGATATTACGCCACTACCTCGGCGCCTTCATCAACTTCTTCGTATTCAAGCTGTGTAATACCGCTATAGACCACTGGTTGTTCTACGGGTGCCACGGGGCGTTGTGCCGCACGGCGGGCCTTGAACTCCATAATCGCCAGCACTTCATCGACAGGCGATGACGTGGCAGCGGCAGCCTGGGACAGGGTTAGGCGGCTTGATGGATCGATACCATAGGATCGCAGTACCTGACCGGCTTCAGGAATACGGGCCACCACTTGATCAATAGTCTGCTGTTCGTAATTTTTGTTGCGCATAGCTCCCTCCTCGTCATATCCACTGCTGTTGTGTCCACCACGCTTCAGAGATGGGTACAGCATCGATAGCACCTCCCTGAGAGCGTCCCTGAATGCATCGTTGCATCGGGTCTTGACTATATGATAGCATGCTTTTTGTGCAATTTCAACAAGATATTGGCGATTCTGATTGTACAATTTGCACAAATCATCCTGGCAGCGCGGTGGTTATTGATCGTTTCGTAGTGGGGTGGCCGCGCACCGGCAGCCGGTGTCTGGTACCGAAGCCCGCGAAGGCGGGCGCTGCTCCTGTGTTGCCCGCCCGTTTACGGGCCAGGCGAGAGGTATGGCCGGTCAGGATCAGCAACTCGGCTATGTGACATCACGCCCGGTAGCAGGCCACATAATGCCCGGCTCCCTTGTCTTCCAGGGACGGGTGGTCGTTATCCGTACATATTTGTGCCGCCAGTGGGCAGCGTTCATAGAAGCGGCAGCGTGGCAGTGGATTAACCGGCTTGCTGACACCCCCTTTAATCTCAATGGGTGTACGTTTCCAGCGCGGGTCAGGCACGGGTACTGCCGAGAGCAGCGCCTGTGTGTAGGGATGTTGCGGATGGTGTAGCACCTCTTCGGTATCGCCCATTTCCACAATTTTGCCCAGGTACATCACCGCCAGGCGATCTGACATGTAACGTGCCACGGCCAGATCGTGGGTGATGTAGAGATAGGTTACGTGGAGATGTTCGGCCAGACGCTGCATCAATTGCATCACACTGGCCCGAATCGACACGTCAAGCATTGAGGTTGGCTCGTCAGCAATCACCAACGCGGGATTGATCACCAGCGTCCGCGCAATCGCCACGCGCTGGCGCTGGCCCCCCGATAGCTCGTGCGGAAAGCGGAACATAAAGGTCGAAGGCGGAGTCAGGCCAACCAGTGCCAGCAGTTCGGCCACGCGCTCCTGGCGATGAAGCACATTGCCGATGCCCTGGACATGCAGTGGTTCGGCAACGGTGTCATAAACTGTGCGGCGCGGGTTCAGCGACTCGTAGGGATCCTGAAAAATCATCTGCACATGCCGCCGAAACTCGCGCACTCCACTGCCCTTGAGCGCAGTCACGTCAACATCAGTGTCTTTCAAGCGCATGAAGACCTGGCCACTGGTGGGGTCTAGCAGGCGCACCAGCAACTTACCGGTTGTCGTTTTGCCCGAACCAGACTCGCCGACCAGCGCCAGACTCTTACCCGGCGCAATCGCAAAGCTCACCCCATCAACAGCGTGAATAAACGACGTGGCTGGACGGAGCAGGCCCTGGTTCAGCGGAAAAAGTTTGCGTAAGCTCTCCACTCGCACCAGTGGCTCGGTGCTGGTCATACCCGTTTCTCCTGAGGATGCCAGCAGGCAACATAGTGTCCCCCACCATAGTCCTGGAATCGTGGTGTCTGCTCCCGACATCTATCGCTGGCAAATAGACAGCGCGGATGAAAGCGGCAGCCGGTTGGGGGATCCAGCAGATCAGGCGGCTCGCCTGGCAACGTTTGCAAGGCACGACGTGGGCCAGTCACGCTGGGAAAAGCCGACATCAGCGCAATGGTATAGGGATGCAGCGGTTGGTGAAAGATTTCCTCCGCGCTGGCGAGTTCGACCAGCTTGCCCGCATACATCACCCCGATGCGGTCACTCATCTCGGCAATCACGGCGATGTCGTGGGAGATATAGATCATACTCATACCAATCCGCGCTTGCAAGGTCTGCAACTGACGGAGCAGTGTATCCTGCACAATCACATCCAGGGCGGTGGTCGGCTCATCGGCAATAATGATGTCAGGGTTGCACGCCAGCGCCAGCGCAATCACAGCGCGCTGGCGCATACCACCGCTGTATTCATGCGGATATTGATCCATCAGTCGCGGATCGAGGCCGACCATAACAAACAGTTCGGCTACGCGCTGCCGGGCCTGGTCAAACGGATATGGGCTAAGATGGGTTTCCAGCGCCTCGATAATCTGATCACTCACACGGTAGACCGGGTTAAGCGCATTCATCGCGGCCTGAAAGACCATCGCAATATTGCGCCAGCGGTAGGGTCGCATCTGGGCTTCGTTCAGTGGTACAAAATCGACACCCTTAAACAGAATGCGTCCACTCTTGATACGGGCGTTATCGGGCAGGAGCTTCATCAGGCTGTTGGCCACCGATGTTTTACCGCATCCCGACTCGCCCACCAGGCCCAATGACTCGCCCTCAGTCAGCGTAAAGCTCACATCGTCCACTGCCGTGACCGCGCCTGCACGGGTGATGTAGTGCATCGTCAGGTTCTCAACCTGGAGTATCGTTTCAGGCACAGCACTGCTCCGTCTCTAGCGCTTCCGTAGTCGTGGGTTGATCACTTCATCCATCGCCCGCCCCACCAGGTAGAACGCGGCGCAGAGCAACGTAATGGAGAGTCCGGGCGGCACAATCAGCCACCAGGTTTCCATATTCAGCAGATAGCCGGAGGACTGGGTGGTATAGATCATCATACCCCACGACATCCGTACATTGAGCAAGCCAAAGTATGAGAGTACCGCCTCGGCAAAGATTGCGTCGGTCACCGTAAACATCATATACAAAAACGTGAGCGGCAAGAGGTTGGGGATAATATGGCGCAGAATGATATGCCAGTGGCTACCACCAGCCACACGGGCTGCCTCCACATAGGCACGCACCTTAATCGTCAGCGCCTGAGACTTGATGATAATCGTCGTCCCGCCAAATCCTGACAGAATACCAATAATAATCGCCAGCCGCGGCAGGTTCAACTCAAAGATGCCACTCAATACAATGAGCAGCACCAGCGACGGCAGCGTAATCACCAGATCCGCCAGGCGCATCAACAGGGTGTCAACCCACCCGCCGTAGTAAGCTGCAACCGCGCCAACTGCCGTCCCGATCGTCACCGTCAGCAACGCTGCTATCATGCCCAGAATAAACTCCGAAGCGGTGCTATACATCAACTGGCTGAGTATGTCGCGCCCGAACGGATCGGTGCCTAACCAGTGCTGGGCCGATGGTGGTGACGGGTGTGCCAGCGCAGGATTGAAGCCCGTGACCGGGTGATAGATCGAGGGTGGCCAGACCCGCCCCATCAACAGCGGATGCGCCAGTGCCAGACAGCCATAAAAGACAATAATGCTCACCCCGATCAACCCGATTGGATTCTCGGTAAACAAGCGCCAGTTGGCTCGCAACGACTGACCCATCAGGCGTAAGCGCACCCTCCACAGTGCCTGGCTGCGCAACCGCGTGCGCTCCTGTGGATCGAGTGCCGTCAAATCGTGTGGTATAACGGCTGGTACATTCTGGCGTTTGTCCGTTGTCATAGGCAACTCCTAAGAGCCTGTGTGAAAAGAGGAGTGTGAAAGGCTGTGCTCCTCGCCCCCGCGCCCCGACCGCGATGAAGTCTCGCTGTAGTATTAGGGTCGCACCGGAAGCCTGAAGGCTTCGGCTCCGGTTACGAAGGCCGCTTTAGCGGCCTACCACAGCCAGCGTAGGACGGCCTGGCCAGGAGTAAACCCGCAGCTTTAGCCGCCGGGCAAGCTGTAGTACTAAGCATAACGAATGCGTGGATCCAAAAAAGCATATAAAATATCGGCTACCAGATGTGCCAGCAGGGCAAGAATGCCGGTAAAGATCAACGCCCCCATCATCATCGGAATATCCTGGGTGACGGCCGATTGCAGCAAGACCTCGCCCATGCCAGGCCAGGAGAAAACACCCTCGGTAATCACCCCGCCACTCAGCGCAAATGCCAGACTAAAAACCAGTGATGTCACTACCGGCAGCATAGCATTGCGCGCCGCATGTTTATCACGGATCACATTGTCGGGGAGACCTTTGGCCCGGGCTGTGGTGATATAGTCTTCGCGTAATGTCTCCAGCATACTATTGCGCGTCAACAGCATAGTACCCGCAAAGGAGATCAAGGTGAGTGTCAATACCGGTAGTGTGAGGTGATGCAGAATATTGAGGGCGTAGCGTCCTAACCCGGATGGCAGCCAGAGCGTTAGCGCCACAAGCAGTATCGCCCCGATGCCTGACCAGCGGATGCCCCCACGCCAGCGTCCATTCATATGTCGCGTCAACCACAGCCAGCCAAAGATCAGTACCGAGACTCCCAGCGCGGTCAGCAGCATCCAGTTGAAGACCACATTTGCCTCCACCGGTGCCCGCCGCCATACCGCTGGCGTAATAAACTTGCCGATCGGGAACCAGCCTAGCGTAAAGGCAAACAACCAGATCATCATCAGGCCAAACCAGGGCGTAAAAACGGTATACAGTGTCACACCACCCACGGTTGTTACGTATTCCAATACCCGTCCGCGCCGCCAGGCCAGCACCTTGCCCGCAAAGAACCCGACGTAGAACGAGACGATGGTGGCGGAGATAAACAGCATCAGAGTGCGCGGCGCACGTTCCATTATCACATCAACCACCCGGCGTGGGTAATACTGAAACGAAATTCCCAGATCGCCACGCACGAGCGCCCCTATGTAGATGAAGAAGCGTTCATGCGGTGGGCGATCCAGACCCAGACTGACGCGAATAGCATTGCGTTGCTCCAGCGTCAGTCTGGAATCTTGCAAAAAGACATTCGCAAAATCGCCAGGCATGGCCTCGATCAATACATATGATAGTGCCAGAAAAAGAAGAAAGGTCAAAATAATTTGTACCAGGCGACGCATAATAAAACGAAACATCGCGGCCTCTTCACAATTGATGCGTGCGGCAGCATAGCTGCCGCACTCCATAAACACATCCTTACTCTATCGTCACGATCGACGGCATCCCATACAGATTCTGCAGACCGTCAAGCGTCTCAGTGTAGGGAAATTGGAGATAGTCGGCATAGACTTCAATGATGTTGGTATCGAATAGCACAACATAGGGCAGTTCCTCTGCCAGTACCTGCTGAATACGAACCGAGATTTCGCGGCATTCATCAAACGACTTGCAAACCTTGATTTCATCCGCCAGTTCGTCAAATTCCGGGTTCGAAAAACCACCAGCATTGAAATCGCCCAGACCGGCGCGATCGCTATGAAAGAAGTCGCGTACATAGTCAGGGAAGATCGTCAGACTCCAACCCAGCATAAACATATCAAAGTCCTGCTGGTTGTTTACCCGTTCCAGAATAATGTTGAAGCCAGTAAGATTAGCCCGTACAGGAATGCCAAACTCGTTGAGATACTGCTCGATCCAGATCGCAAAGGTTGAGCGCAACGGATCGTAGCCAGGGCCGGGTGCCAGCAACTCCAGTTCAGTCATTGTCTCGCCAGAGGGCAACACTAGCGTGCCACCACGCACCACCTGGCGATTGTCGGCATCCCAGGTTGGTCTGACACCACCTTCCCAGGAATAGCCTGCTTCCTCCAGGATGGCGATGGCTGCTTCCACGCGCTCCTCACGAGTCATCGGCGTACCATCTTTGTGCAGTCCAAATTTCGGCACATCATCGGTGTACCAGAAGGCATTGCCCTGCGGAATGAAACTATAGATCGGCGATGCCACCCCTTGCAAAATTTGCTGGGTGACAAACTCCTTGTCAATCAGTGTTGCCACAGCCTGGCGGAAGGCCCGGTCGCCCATTGGCTCGCGGCGCGTGTTAAACGAAAGATAACGGAAGCCGTTGGTCGGATTCTCAATGACGTTCAGGCCTACCTGTCGCTCGATCTGTGTCTGTAATCCGCGTTGCAAACCCGATGGGTTGAGCATAAAGTCAATCTCGCCCTGCTGTAAGGCCAGCAGGGCCGCATTCTGATCACCATAGATAGTGTAGATAACCGCTGGCACAAATGGGCCAACCGTATACGTCACCAGCGGTTCACCATCCGTATCACCCACGACTGTCTCGTAGCCACCTGGCTTGACATCGCGATAGCCTTCTTCAAAGACTGTCACCTCAGCACCAGAGAAGAAATAGTCGTCGTTGGCCGTATTTTCAGCAAATGCGCCCCGTTCCCAGCGGGCAAAGGTAAACGGGCCAATCTTCGGTTCATCCTGAGGATTGTGACTATACAGTTCGTTCAATGCCTCGCTTAACTGCCGTTGATAGGCCTCCTGTTCCTCCTCGGTCGCCTTCTCAGCTGGCGGCGTTATCCCGCCCACAGCCGTGCGCGCCTGCTCTACCACTGGACTCCAGTAGGCCTCGGACATAATTGGGCCGACCAGGGCACCATACTCATGCACAGCCAGTCCCGGATCGTCTCGATAGTAGTAGCGAACAGTGTAGTCATCAACGGCCTCGACCCGATCCAGGAACGTCGGATCAAAGATCGATCCCCAGTTACCCGTCAAGCGCAGTTGTAAGGCGGTATTGGCCGTAAACGCAACATCCCTGGCCGTCAGTGGTGTACCATCTGTCCAGGTGATACCTTCCTTCATCCTGATCTCGCTGACAAAGAACTCACCTTCCTGTACGAGTGGACGCTCCGGTAGATCCGTGGCGATCACCGGCACCAGGGCAAAAGTCTTATCGGCCAGTCCATACAGCGCTGCCGCCTGTGGACCAAGGACATAGCTATTCCAGGTTGATGTGTTGGGGCCAAGATATGACCAGTAATTCGTGGTTGTGAGATCAGAAAAAATACCAATGCGATAAGGTTCACCTGTAGTCGCAGGTCGGGTCGAGCCATCCGCAGCAGGCCCTGTCGGTTCTGTTGCCATGGTCGGTTCCGGTGTGTCTTCTGCATCGGTCGGTTCGGCTGGCTGGCCAGCCGCAGCGGTTGGAGTAGGCACGACCGCCTGGTCGGGCTGTGGCGCAGGGGTACATGCCATCACCAGCGCGATCAGCGCCAGCAAGCTGGCAACGGCCATCAATTGACGAGATACCATGCTTTTTCCTCCTTATATAATATATTTCCAATCATGTAGAGGAGGCGCGATGCAGGGATGCCAGACACCTCTGCGTCTCTTCGCCTCGGCACGATCTCTTTTTTAACGTAAAGATGCAAAGGGACAAAGGTATCTGCGTTGGCACGTTAGAACGTTAGAACGTTCCAATGCGAAGATGCCGCGTGCCACCATGTAGGGCACGGCTCCGGCGTGCCTGCGGCCATGACACCCATGCCTTCCTAGTCCAGGTAACCACACGCAGAATGTAGGGCACAGCTCCGGCGTGCCTGCGGCCATGACGAGTATACCCTACGATCAGGATGTCCACCACACCGCGCCCCGGAGGGACGCGCTACATGCCGTGTCGTGCCCTCGCGTCGTCGCATCCTCGCCTCATCACCGTCCGCTATATCCCTGACGCCTGCCCACGCCCCGGAGGGACGCACTACTAACGTTCTAACGCGAAGATGCGAAAACGCCTCGCGCATCCCTAAGAAATTCTCTCCGACACCTCATCCGCAAAATGGCAGGCTGACCAGTGACCAGCAGCTTTGAGTTCAAAAACAGGTTCAACGGTACGGCAGATATCACGGGCCATCCAGCAACGTGGGTGAAAGCGACAACCCGCAGGCGGATTGATCGGACTGGGTACATCACCCTTGAGAATAATTCGTTCGCGTCGCTTGAACGGGTCAGGCACCGGGATGGCTGATATGAGCGCCTTGGTGTAGGGATGCATAGGGAAACGAAACAAATCCAACCGGTCAGCCAGTTCCACAATCTTGCCCAGGTACATCACGCCCACCCGGTCACTAATATGCTCCACGACGCTCAAGTCGTGGGCAATGAAGAGATAGGTCAGGCCAAACTGCTGCTGTAAGTTGCGCAACAGGTTCAGCACCTGCGACTGCACACTGACATCCAGCGCCGACACCGGCTCATCACACACAATCAGCTTTGGCTCCATCACCAGCGCCCGTGCAATCCCGATCCGCTGGCGCTGCCCGCCGGAAAACTCATGCGGGAAGCGTTGCATGTGCGACGGGTGCATACCCACTCGGATCAGCGCCTCGCGCACCCGCTCACGTCGTTCCTGAGCGTTACCCAGGCGGTGGATCACCAGTCCTTCAGCAATGCTCTCGCCCACCGTCAGGCGCGGATCGAGCGAGGCATACGGATCCTGGAAGATAATTTGCATATCGCGGCGCATGACTTGCATTTTTTTGCGCGACGCACGCAGCACGTCGGTGCCATCAAACAGGACTTCACCGGATGTAGCGGTTTCGAGCCGCAAAATTGTGCGCCCGGCGGTGGTCTTGCCACAGCCACTCTCGCCCACCAGTCCCAACGTCTCGCCCCGTCGCACAGCGAAGCTCACGCCATCAACAGCACGTACCAGCGCCTGCGTGCGACGCAAGAGGCCACCCTTGATCGGAAAGTGCTTGACCAGATCGTTCACTTCAAGCAAGATATCGTGCATCATCGCATTCGCCGTTCAGCGATACAGCCAGCAGCGGGTAAGGCGCTGGTCTTCCATTGCCAGCAGTTCAATCGGTTCATCGCAACGCTCAAAGCGATGCGGGCAACGGTTGGCAAATCGGCATCCACCGGGTGGGTTAATCAGACTGGGAACCGTTCCGGGAATCACCGCCAGTTCATTACGTACCTGGCCTGGCACCGGTATTGACGCCAGCAAGCCTTGCGTATAGGGATGCTTCGGGCTGGCAAAGAGGCTGCGCACATCAGCATACTCCACAATCTGCCCGGCATACATAACCGCTACGGTATCGGCCATTTCGGCCACTACCCCCATATCGTGAGTAATCAAAAGAATCGCCGTCTCGATCTGCTCACGCAGATCACGCATCAGATCCAGGATCTGGGCTTGAATAGTCACATCCAGCGCGGTGGTTGGCTCGTCAGCAATCAACAATTCCGGGTTACAGGCCAGTGCCATCGCAATCATCACCCGCTGGCACTGCCCACCAGATAGCTCATGGGGAAACTGTCGCACCCGCCGCTGCGGATCAGGCAAACCGACCATCGAGAGTAACTCGACGCAGCGGCGGTAGGCTTCGGCACCAGACAATCCCTGATGGATCTGCAGCGCCTCAGCGATCTGGTCGCCTACGCGAAAAACCGGATTCAGACTCGTAGTAGGCTGCTGGAAAATCATCGAGATGCGGTTGCCCCGTACCAATCGCATCTCTTCATTGCTCAAGGTCAGCAGATCGATGCCATCAAACATAATCTGACCGGCGATAATGCGTCCCGGTGTATCGATCAAGCGCAAGATCGAAAGCGCAGTGACACTCTTGCCACTCCCACTTTCCCCCACAACCCCGAGCGTCTCGCCCCGACGCAAGGTCAGATCAATGCCATCCACAGCCTGCACCACGCCATCTTCTGTATCAAAATATGTTTTTAAGCCCTGAACACGGAGTAAAACCCGCGCGAGATCATCATGGGCAACGGGATATATCACAGAGGGAGTGAGTGTATCCTGGTTTGCGGCTATGGCAGGTTGAACATTGTTCGCCATGAGATCTCCCTTGCTAGAGTTTCAAGCGTGGGTCAAGTGCATCACGCATGCCATCGCCGACAAAGTTAATCGCCAGCGAACACAGTAATAGCGGCAACCCGGGTACGAGCGGCACCCATGGATGATTAAACATGTTGCTGTGGGCCACTGTGAGCATATTGCCCCAGGTAGGTGTCGGATCTTGAATCCCAAAACCCAGAAAACTCAATGCCGATTCGAGCACCAGCACGGTGTTGATCAGCAGCGTATAGTCTACAATAATCGGTGGATAGGCATTAGGAAAAACATGCTTAAAAATAATACGGAGACTCGATGCCCCCAATGCCCGTGACGACTCAATATAGAGTTGTTCGCGCACTGACAGCACCATGCCGCGCATCAGGCGTGCGGTTGGTGTCCAGTTCAGGAAGGCCAGCACAAACACCAGCAGGGTCACTTTGCGCGCTTCCCGCTCCGGGAGAGCCGTGATGGAGGCGACACCGCGCACGGCCACATCAGGTATTGGCAGCAGAGCGTCATTCTGGATCAGAATGGCCGACAGGATCAAAAGGATCACAAATGTGGGAAAGGTCGAAATAAATTCAAGCGTGCGGGTAATGAGTACATCCACCCATCCGCCAAAATAACCCGCCAGCAAGCCCAGCACAATACCGATCGCCACGGCAATCGAGGCAGTGGTGACTGCCACGGTAAGCGATACGCGCCCGGCATACAACACCCGTGTAAAATAGTCTCGCCCCAACTGATCGGTACCCATCAGGTGCAACTGCTCTGTCTGGGCATTTGCCGTCATAGGGGGCAGAAAAGTCTGGCCTAGCTGACGTTGATCACGGGGAAAAGGCGCAATCCAGGGTGCCAGCAGGGAAGCAACGAAGACAATAATCAATAGCGCCAGACTGATCATAGCCAGGTGGTGGCGTCGAAAGCGCCGAAAAACAATCGCCCACTGCCCCTCGACGCGTGGTGAGCGTAATTCGTCAACCATCACAACCGGAGTCGTCGTTGCCATACGCTCGTACTCTTCCTAGGTCAGTCGAATACGTGGATCAACCACGGTATACATCATATCAGAGATCAGGTAGCCAATAAGCTGCAAGACAATGGTAATATAGAGCAACGCCATCGCAACCGCGTAATCAAACCGATTCAGCGAGTCAATCAAGAGTTGCCCCAGGCCAGGCCAGTTAAACACTGCCTCGGTGATTGCCGCTCCGGCAAACAGGGAGGGCAAGATTCCCGCCAGTAAAGTGACAAAGGGTATCAAGGCGTTGCGTAGCGCATGTTTCGTGATCACCAGTCGCTCGCGTACACCTTTGGCCCGGGCCGTACGCACATAATCTTGCCGCAGCACCTCAAGCATACTGGCACGCACGAAGCGACTCCACTGGGCAATATTAATAAATGTTAACACGGCACAGGGCATTATAAAATGCAGCAGAAAATCTAGTGGTGAACCGGCTGTCACGGTGCCCAGCAACGGTACCACATAATTGCGATTCGCGGTGGCATTACCAGGCGGCAGGTAGGGCAATCCAGCTTCTTTGGCCCAGATTGCAAACACGAGGATCAGGATGATTCCAAAGAAAAAACTGGGCAGCGATGCACCGACAAACGTCACGGTGGTCATAATATAGTCAAACCGGGAGTACTGGCGTGTAGCAGAATAGACCCCAATGATAACGCCAGACAGGATCGCCAGGAAGGTCGAGACGCCCATTAAGGCCAGGGTATAGGGCAACCGACTCCAGATCAAGGTGCTGATCGGCTGATCGCGAGCAATAACCTGCGAGCGGCCAAAGTCGCCAAACAGGATACCTCGGCTGACACGCCGGCCTTCGAGGTCAGCCATGGTTACAGGCTGATCACAGCCTTCCTCAACGATCTCGACGCGGCCATCGGGGTAGCGCAGCCGCACCTGACCTGGCACAGCACAGCCGACCTGGAGATCGGCCAGGAATGTTTGCCCGGCGATGGTAATTGGACCACGGGGTAGCCCCACAAACCAGCGTGTAAAGCGTGTTACGGGATGCAGATCCAATTCGAAGCGCGCTCGGATACGCGCCAGATCGGCCTGACTTAACCCCCGTCCACCGCCCATCTGACGCTGCTGAAACTCCACCATTGGCCCACCCGGAGCCAGATACAGCAGGCTATAGGCCACCATCGAAGACAGAATGATCACAATGATCATCTGTACAATCCGCCGCAGTAAAAACGTTGTCATCGCACGTATGGAAGTAGGGGTACAGCACGTGCCGTGCCTGAACGATCAAACACGGCACATGTTGAACCCCTACACGTACACCACTGTTCCTGTTGTAGATTTGCGCCTAGCGCAAGAAGAGATTCATATCGACATGTTCCCAGGTTGGGCTGGCTTCCAGGAAGACCTGCACCCGACCAGCTTCGCCCGCCTCAATCACCGTCTGCACCTCCGGCCCAGCCCCCAGTGTCGCCTTCTCCAGCACATCGATATTGCCCGTCAGCAACTGGGCAACGGCCTGATTGGTATCGGTGACAATCTGAATAATGACGGTTGGAACGGCTGGCTCACCAGCAAAGAAGTTGGGATTGGCCTCAAAGACCAGCCGTTGCCCCTTTTGCCACTCAACCAGGGTATAGGGGCCATTGCTCAATGGCCGCTCGGCAATTTCGGGCAACGTACTCCACTCACCAGCGGGCACATCGGCCAGGTTGCGGCCATCAGATAACACCTGATGCGATGGATAGGCCTCACGGTTGCCCGCAATACCTGCCCCTACAGTGTAAATAAAGTACTCTGGCCACAAGGCTCCCGGCAGATAGGTGATAGTATAGGACGTATCACTGATAAAATCGATATTCTGACGCGAATTACAGATCGTCAGATCACTGGCTCCCGAATCCGGGTCACAGTTAATCCGCGCCGCCAGTTCAAAGTCCGCCTGCTTAACCGGCTCACCATCTTCCCAGGTCAACCCCTCGACATACTCAAAGGTAACGCTTAACTGGCTCATCGTGATCGTATCACCCTCGGCGTAGGTCACTGTTTCGCCCTCGGCATTGATCACCTCAACGCCGGGTGCCAGTTCAACCGCCTCGCCATCGACTGTCCAGACCATATCGCCGGCCGTAACCTCAATCTCCTTCAGTACAGCCCCCCCGTTTTCAATGGTTGGCAAGCGGGTGAGCGCCACCGGTTGGTAGTCGTAATTATACTTGGTGAAAGCGCGGAAGCCAATCAGATCAGCGGCCTGTGTCGCCACCGCCGCATCCGTCACCAGCACCCACATCGAGGAGGGTTCCTGCGAAAAACCGAGAACGATCGTATCGGCATTATCGGTCAGTTCCCACTCCCCAATATTCGCGGTCATATACTCGGTCGGATCAGAAATAAAGTTGACCAGGTTGTTACTGGCAGCCTGGGCTTCCAGACGCTGGAATAACGGCAAACTGACCATATCCTGGGTAAACTCTTCCTGGAAAATAGCGTACTGCCGAATACGCTCGTCACGATCAAGCGTGTTGTTGGCGGCAATAATGGCACGACTGGCGCGTTCGTTGCACCACCCCATATAGTTCTGGCCAGCCCAGTTGTTCTCGGGCAGTGGGATCTCATTGCAGGCATAGAGCGTCCGTCCCTTGGGATCAGGTTCACCGACCCAGGCAAATGCCGCCAGTTCAAAGTCGCGTCGTCGCAAGCCAGTCGCGTCACCAAAGAGCCATGAACCTGGCGCATGCGTTCGGATAATCTGAATGCTGCAATTTTCGGCCAGTTGCTGTTCAAAGACCGTCGCCCAGGTCTGGCGGAACTGCGCATCCGTGGTGACGAAGCCGAGCGAGAGTTGCTCACCCTCGCGGGTGCGCACAACACCAGGGCCAGGCTCCGTCCCATCGGGCAACGTCCAACCAGCCTCCTCAAGCAATGCATTGCCTTTCTCCGGGTCAAACGGATAGGTCGTGATATTCTCGGCCAGTGCCCAGTGACCCTGGGGTACAAAGCTATCCATCAGCAATCCTTGCTGCTCTTCAGGGCTCAGGTAGTTATAAACCGATTGGATCAATTCAGTACGGTCAGTACAGTAGGCAATGGCCTGCCGCACCCGTACATCACTCAAGATAGGGTGTGGTGTAGTAAATGAGCCAGGAGGCGACTCTTCGTCTTCCTCCTCTTCCGCAGTTGGCTCAGTCTCAGGCTCAGGAGTCGTTTCTGTTGTTGTATCAGGTTCCGCCGTTACTTCTGCAACTGCGGTTGGCTCGGCAGGAGCCATAGTTTCTCGTACCGGCGCATCGGGGGAGGTCACAGCACCACCACAGGCAGCGAGGATCGTGAGTATCATCGCCAGCATGAGCAGGCGCGGTAGAGAAAAACTTACTACAGATCGCATGGACACATTTCCTTCCACAGCAGTGTTCTATCACCTAAATCGGCCAGATACAATCCCTGTTGAATGCGCAACAGAGCATGCCATAACTAGCGTATAGTCTTCCTCCTTCCTGGTTCACCAGTAAGTACAGCGGATCATACCACAATATGATGTACTCTCAGGGTGTATGCCAGATACTATCGGATAGTATCGAGGTAGTTTATCAAGGAGACGTTAAAATTATACTTTATATCCTTGATCAGTGTCAAACCTCAAAAACGTAAAACGATGGCGATGATGACCACACCAAATAACACCTGCGTCAGCACCGATGCCAGTTGCAAGAGTTGCACTCCAATGCGCTCGTGCTGATACAGGATGATTCCTACCACCACATTGCACACACTAATCAGAAAGGCTGCCAGCGGTAGCAACAATACATGATGGCGTGGCCGTAGATCAATCGGCTGACCAGTCACATCAAATTGCAAGGGAAGCGCCACCGCGAGATTGGGATAGCGGGCTGCCAGAATGCCAAGCATCAGCAGATTGAGACTAAAGGCCAGAACCAGTGCCCGGCGGGCAATTCGGTCATTCCAGAAGGCATAAGCCAGCAGGCGGCTGGTCTCCACTTTTGCCGCCAGCGGCTTGACCACACCGAGCTTACGGCGTTGCTCAAGATCCTGGACAAAGGCTTCCTGTGCCGCTGGCGAGATAGCATACACGGCATCACTCGTTTGCAGCAACAGGCACTTTCTGGGTGGGCGAGTGGCAAACAGGTGCAGTGGTTGACCATTGGCGGTGCGGCCCTGGCCCCAGTACCCCCCAATTCCCTGGATCAACCGCCACGGTATACGCGCCCCTGGCGTACCAATGTCCAGATGTTCGATCTGATTGAGCGGTACGATGGCACGATGACCAGACCAGGAGATATAGACACCGTTGCGGTCGATTTCGTACGTCAGCGTGAACACCGCCACCAGACGATAGGCCAGCGCTGCCAGCAGCAGCAGCAGCGCCAGTAACGCCACAAAGTTGGCATACAGGTTCAACGTAATCGGCCATTCTTGCGGTGTCCCGCTTAAAGCCAGCACGAGACGCTGCCCCAAATACCACACGCCGGCCAGAGTGAGCAGCAGCAGCAATAGACCGAACCACGGCCCAAACGCAAATTTTGGTCTCCACCGACGCATCAGGGAGCCCCATCTGGTGTTGCAACTGGATTGGTCTTTTCCGTGGGTGTAGGCGATCCTGGTGATGGTGGCCCCACCTCGGAGACGGCCTCGGTTGGTGTCGGCTCCGGCGTCGGTTCTGGTTCCTCAGTCGGCGTTGGTTCTGGTGTGGGCGGACCGGGCAAGAATGTCGGCTCCATGGTAGGGAACGGCTCAGCCGTCGGTATAGCCTCAGTCGGCGTTGGCTCTGGGAAACGACGTATGGTCTGTTCAGCCCGCTGTTGCTCTAGCCAATCATTGAAGACTTCTGACCGGGCTGTGGCCAGTTGTGTGTCGGGATCGGGCACCTGGCGATCCGTCACCTGTAGAATATGCCAGCCAAACCGGGTGCGCACCGGATCGCTAATTTCATCACCATCGAGCGCAAATGCGCCCGCAACAAATAGGGGATCATAGGTTGCCCCATTGTCGGCAGATCCCGTGGCATCAAAATAGCCAACATCGCCGCCGCTGTCGCGTGACCCCGGATCTTCAGAGACCTGCGCTGCCAGTTCCGCAAAGTCAGCTCCGGCCCGCAACTGATCGACAATCGCAGCGGCCTCTGGGCGACGCTCGGCAAATGCAGCATCAATCGCAGCCTCGTCTGCATCATCTGGCACCTCAACCTTCAACAGAATATGCCGTGCCCGAATGCGATCAGGTTCTGTCGTGGCCGTAAATTCTGTTTCTGGCAGCAGGTGTGCCTGGAGTTGATCACGTAGTAACTGGTCACGATACTGGCGCTGCAGGGCACCGTCAAAATCGGCCCGAGTGAGCTGGGGTTCCTGACCAGCAAGACGAACCTCTGTTTCAAATTGTCGATAGATGGCATCAATAATCTGTGGAACTTGTTCGCTGGCTACACTGGCAACGGGCGTTGGGCGCGGTGTATCGGTGGGAACCGGGGTGTTGGTATCAGTCGGCGTCAACGTCGGGCCGCCCGGTGTGGCCGTGCGGGTAGGAGATGGCGTGGTGGAGGATGTCGCGGTAGCCATCGCCGTGGCTGTTTCGCCGATCTCGCTGGTTCCGCCCATCGCATCCGTAAGCGTAGCCTCGGCCACAATCGTAGCTGTGGGGGTGAGCGTTGTCGTGGGCGTTATGGGCGCTGCTGGCAAAAAGGTAGAGCCGAGATCGGCCACGATTTGCTGGTTGACCGTATCATCACTGACTTGAATGCCGATACTCGCTGCACCTTGCTGGATCAACTGTGCATCCACCCACTGGTTTATGCGCTGCTCGTTGACTTCCTGGGTGTGGATCAACGCAACCTGCGCATTTACCTGAAAATTACGCCCGCCTAACTGATCCAGTATGTCAGGATTAGCGCTAAACAGCGCCTGCAGCCGTGTGTTCTGAATAGCTTCTTGCGCCAGAGTATAGCGCTGCTCTTGCCAGTAATCACGGCGGGTCAGGATAATATCGCCCACTTGAGCCAGGGGGCGACTGGGAATCCAGACCTGTTCGTACAACACACCAGTGACCAGTGCTATCACCACCAGCCCCAGTGCCCCGCCCACAAGGGTCAGCACGAGACGCTGATTCCGCTGCTCACGCCGCTTTTTGGAAAGTGTACGCTGTGATGAGCGACGCGCAGGTGGTGCTGCTGGTAATCTTCGGGCATCGGGCGCTGATGGTTTACTCTGTTGCCTTTGCAGCGGATTCTTAGATGAATCTGCCATGTTTATGTCTATCTCTCCACATAAAAACAGTCAGTCGTCCAGTTTCTGATAAATTCAACCACAATGCTGTACGGTGAGCAGAAAAGAAAAAGGGTTGCATGAACATATCCCCTGCATGTTACAAAAATAGCCCGTAGAGCAACAGATGCTTCAGTCCTGGGATAGAAGGGCCTCATCTGCTTGAGTGGCTTCGGCCAATTAGAAAAGGAGGAGATAGAAAGGAGGGGATAGGAGAGGAGATAGAAGAGGAAATAAAGGAAGTCCTCTCCAATGGTTCCCTATTTCCTATTTCCTGACAGCTATTTTCTCCCTCCTCACTTCTCTTCCCTCACTCCTCTTCGGGGCGACAGTCTCCGAAAGCAACAGGTGCTTGAGCCCTGGGAGTCGTCACAATATTGTCTGCGCACAGGAGTTCTGGCTTCAGGTACTGGCAAGGTATTTGCCGAGGGAACGCCAAAACTTCATGGCTCACATCTGATTGCTGACTGAGGACTGCTATCGTCCTCGGCACCAACGCCCTTAGAAAGGAATATCCTCATCACCAATATCTGGTGGCGGCTCATGATTAGCTGGTTCACGATAGGAACGCAGGGCATCGCGGGTGAGTGTATCATACGTATTACTCACCACCGATGTACCCTCGCGCCCACTCCGGCTTTCAAGAATGATCATATCACTGACAATCACCTCAGTTTTATAGCGCATCTGCCCATTTTGATGATCTTCCCAGGAACGGGTCTGTAACCGACCTTCCAGATAGACCCGTGCCCCTTTGACCAGATGCTGATGACAAATTTCAGCCAGTTTATTCCAGGCAACCACACTAAACCATTCAGTCTCCTCACGTAGATCGCCACTGCTATCTTTCCACTGTCGACTGGAAGCCACCCGAAAGGTAGTCACCGGATTACCACCTGGCGTATAACGCAACTCAGGATCCGTCCCCAGACGACCAATAATCAACACCTTATTCAGGTCTTTTGCCATTTCCATGCTCCCTCAACGCATCCACCTGCCATAAACAGTACCACGCATGTCAATCATACAGTCATCAATACATAACGGTGGCACGGTCTCTTTTCTTGAAAACAACCCACCCTGGAAATTACAACAGCACGAGATGAGACGTGGATACGTAAGCGACTAATCTTCCTCCATCTCATAGAGTTCTTCGTCCAGATCTTCTTCGTCCAGATCGTCTGTATCATCTACAAAATCTACATCATCTTCCACGAGATTATCGTCTGGTACCTCACGCAAGACATCCTTGCGTTCAACAACGGTGATCAGGTAGCGCAAAATAGAATCGGTCAATTTGAGCGTGCGTTCCAGTTCAACCACCCGCGAGGCAAAGAGGCGAAACTGCAGTAAAACATAGAAACCCTCGCTAAAACTCCGCCGACTGGCTTCGCCACCAGCATAGGCGCGAATAGGATAAGCCAGCTTGCGCCGACCCCAGGGCGGATTATGGTTTACTGTCGTAACCGATCCCCCCTCCGTTTCGATGGTCTGCTGGATACGCTGAATAATCGTAGCCACATCGTCATCACTCGAATGTAAGGGGCTAATAATGAACACCAACTCATAGTCACGCCAACGCTCGCGCACATTGTCCTCCTCTGGTTATGCTCCACTCAACAAACTGTGACACCTTGAACAGGTGGTTTCCGGCAGCGCGTGAGCCGTACAGGGTGGTGGCGCAGAAAGTATCATCATTCATGCTTATTATTAACAGCCGATGATTATAGCATGCGCAGAATTGAGGCGCAACCTGTTCAGCAGTGTGCGACTTTTGCCGGGTGGTCATACGACCTGGTCGCTTCATCCATATCTTGAGCGTATGACACCTGGTACGCAGTCACTCATTATGGGAAGGCTGTCGCCTGCGACAGAGCGGTACCTCCCGGCGCTGGAACGTTCCGCCATTTCAGCGTTCCCACGTTCCCACGCTTCCATGCGGTCACAGGCGAACAGGTTATCTGAGTATATCACCGCGTCCATCCTGTCATATAATGCTATAATGGTAGATCAAGGTTTCTCCGTTTAATGTTGATTATTGCCTGGTCATTCTTCAGCAGGGACAGCTATGCTCGATCAGATCGATCTGGATCGTTCCATCAAAAAACGTGATTACAAACAGCGCCTGCCAGATCTACAACAACATCTGTATGCTTTGGAACAAACGTTGCTCGAAGCGCGCATTCCCACTTTGATTATCTTCGAGGGCTGGGCCACCACGTCCAAAATCAACGCCATTGGTGTCCTGATGCGCCGCCTTGATCCCCGTGGCGTGCGTGTACATTCGATTACTCCACCATGCACCCATGAAATGCAGTATCCCTGGTTGCATCGTTTCTGGCTCAAGACACCTGGCTATGGACAAATGGCCATTTTTGATCGTTCCTGGTATCGTCAGGTGTTGACACAGCGTACACGCAAACAACTCACAACCGCCGAATGGCATCGTTATTGTGAGGATATCGTGACCTTCGAACGCCAGATTGCCAGCGATGGGGCGGTCTTGCTCAAATTCTGGTTGCATATCTCGCAGCAAGAACAGCGCAACCGGTTACGACGCCTGGAGGCGAATCGCTTGACCGCCTGGCAGGTAACGGACGACGATCACTGGCAGAATCGCCACTATCACCGCGTAAACGATGCGATGGAAGATCTGATGGCCCGTACCGATACGCCCTATGCACCCTGGATTGTGTTACCAGCGACGAACACACACTATGCCCATCTTACTGCATTAGAGACAATTGTCAACCGTCTGCAGGCACGATTGGGCGTCCAGGCTAACCCCTCCCTGGCATCTGGAGCATCGCTAGAATACAATGGTTGCAGCTTTCGTCGCGAGTTGATGGCCGCTCAAGATGATGCAGCGGCGCATCGGGTCAAGGATTATGCGCTGACACTTCCATCGACTGCACCGATCACTGACACTGCGGTAGCCCGATTGCCAGCGCCTGGCATTTTGCGCCGGGTGGATCTGACCCGGAAGCTGGAAGACAAGAAGTATGATCGTAAGCTGGTACGACTGCAGGCCAGGCTGCACCTGTTGGGGTATCAAGTGTACCGACAGAAGCGGCCAGTCGTACTGGTATTTGAAGGCTGGGATGCGGCTGGCAAGGGTGGCGCAATTCAACGCATCACCGAGACTATCGATCCCCGTTCCTATACGGTACATTCGATCTCGGCCCCGACCGGCGAAGATCGCGTACATCATTATCTTTACCGCTTCTGGCGACGCCTACCTGAACGTGGTACCATAGCGATCTTTGACCGTTCGTGGTATGGGCGAGTACTGGTCGAACGCATTGAAGGTTTTGCCCATACCAACGAGTGGCAACGTGCCTATGCCGAGATTAACGAGTTTGAGCGCCAGTTGATTGCATTTGGGACGATTATGTGCAAGTTCTGGCTGCATATCAGCCCGGAGGAGCAGTTGCGTCGCTTTGAAGAGCGGCAGAGTGTACCTTACAAAACCTGGAAACTGACCGAGGAAGACTGGCGCAACCGCGAGAAGTGGGATGCTTATGAGCAGGCCACCGATGAGATGTTATTGCGCACATCAACACTGGCCGCTCCGTGGACGATCATTGAGGCCGAGGACAAGCGCTTTGCGCGCATTAAAGTGTTACGTACGGTGGTGAAGCGCTTGGAAGCCGATCTGGGCAAGGTTAGATTGTAGTACTATATTCGCGTCGTATCTTTATGCTTGATTAAGATAGCATGACAATCAGGTATACAGCTTGAATTAGACACCAGAGCGGTGTACAATAGTTCCACCAGATACTTCAGTGACCCAGGTAGGCAATGTCGATCAACGACTACTTTCAAGAGTATGGGCCGATCAGCCGTCGCCGTGCCGGCAACGGGGCGGCAACGCATAGACACCCTGTCGCAGTCGCAAGACCACGTTCGTCTACATCTGTGCGTCCAGTGTTGCATACGCCAACCTTGACAGATATGGCAAAGGTGGATAGGCTCCCGGTTTCAGTTTCGCCCGCTCGTCAGCGCTTAAATGAGCGGCGACGTGCCCGACAACTGGCACAGCAGCACCGTTTTTCACCCCTCCGCTTTGTAGTGCGGGTACTGGTGATCATCACCCTGGTGGTGACATGCATCCCCTATGCGGTGGCGCTCTACTATCGCGGTCAAGCTTTGCCCAACATTATGGTGCAAGGTATGCCGCTGGGCGGTGCCAACGAGAAGATGATCCGTGATGGATTGACGGCGCGCTATGCCGACTTCCTGCATGAGCCTGTTACGTTGACCTTTGAAGATCAGAGCTGGCAGCCTTCGCTGTCGCAACTGGGGGTAGTCTTTGACACCCATGCAGTGGCAGCTCAGATTCTGCAGATCGGTCGGCGCGGTCATGTGCTGAACCGCCTGCGTGAACAGTGGATTCTCTGGCAGCACGGTATGGATGTTGCGCCACGTCTGACGATCGACCAGGCCCGCCTGCAAGCCTATTTGCAGTCCCTGGCACCGGCGATTGAAGCGCCACCCCGTGATGCGGCCTTACGTGTCACTGCTGGCAAGATTCTGGGTATGCCTGGCCAGCCTGGCCGCCAGTTGTTGATTGATGAGAGTGCCCACGATCTGGTACTGGCACTGCAGACGCTGACCCCGCAGCATGTTGAGCTACGCAGCCGTTCCCTGGCACCAACGATCAACGATGTCGCACTCCAGGCTGCACAGCAGCAAGCCGAGATCTTCCTCAGCAGTCCGTTGCTGATGACCCGTGGTGAGGCTAACTGGACATGGCATCCCGAGTCGATCGCCGCGTTGCTGCACATTCATCCGGTTGGTGCGGAACTGGCGGTGGAGATTGACCCGGAACGCCTGTCCCGTGCTGTGGCGGATCTGGCGCAGATGACCGATAGTGACAAGCGTGAGCCACGCGTGCGCTTTGGGAATGGCGGGGTGTATATAGTCGAGGAGGGCCAGCAGGGCTGGCGCTTGATCCAGGATGAGGCTGCGCATCTTATCCACACAGCGCTTCAGGAGCGCCGACGCTCCAATCGGGTGGTGGCGCTGCCCTTTGAGGAGCTACACCCGCGAGTTACTGCTGAGAATCTGGGTGATCTGGGCATTACGCAACTGCTGGCCGAGGGCTACAGTAGTTTTGCTGGCTCGGCCCAGTATCGCATTACGAACATCAAGATGGGTGCCACCCGTACCGACGGCATCTTGATCGCGCCCGATGAGGAGTTTTCCTTCAATGCTCAGGTGGGGGACATCAATGCCGCCAATGGTTTTGTGGAAGGTTATGCGATTATTGGCAATCGCACCCAACTCGAATGGGGCGGAGGGATCTGCCAGAACTCAACGACTATCTTCCGGGCTGCATTCTGGGCTGGTCTGCCGATTACCGAGCGCTATGCTCATCCCTTCTACATTAGTTGGTATGATCGCTTTGCCTTCGGGCCGTATGGCGATGGAGCAGGCATGGATGCCACGATCTATACGGGCGTGAATGATCTCAAGTTTGTGAACGATACCGGCAACTGGCTGCTGATGGAAACCACGGTAGATGAGGTGAATCAAATACTGGCGGTGCGACTCTATGGCACCAATCCAGGTCGCGAGGTGGTGCTGGATGGGCCATACGTTAGCAACGAGGTTCCCGCGCCAGCCACGCCAGTGTATATCGATGATCCCGGCCAGCCACGGGGTACGATCTATCAGAGCGATGTCGCACGGAATGGGCGCGATATTGTCGTGTATCGAGCCATTGTGGAGCAGGGGGTCGAAGTGCGGCGCGACTCGTTCTTTACGCGCTTTAAGGCCTGGCCTAACGTGTTTGTGCGTGGAACGAGGTAAGGCGCTATATGTACTGCTCTGGCTGTGTAGACATTGAAACCTCCTGTCGTTTCTGCCTTAGCAGTGTCTGAAAAAGGGGAGTGTGTGGGGCAAAGCCCCACACACTCTTCCCTACCCGCCACGCAGCGGCGGACAGAAACGGGTTTTCGGCGGAACGACGAGCATCGTTTGGGACACGGTAAAATGACGGAAGTCGTTCCCCCATCATGATGCATGCAGCATCATATCGAGCGCTTCCTGCCTGTATCACAGGCAGGATCCATAGCATACCTGACACAGGCAGGCTATGAATGGCGTTCCTGTTTTTCGGCCATTGACCGAACATACTCCGTGCGCGGAATGCCCTGTCGGGCACGCGTCTCGTCGGTCATAGCCACCGCCCGTTCCGTTGGAATAATACCGGTACCGTAGCGGCGGGCATAGACCTGGGTAAATTCCGCTCCGAGGAACAGGATCAACCCCGAATAGTAGACCCAGAGCAACGTGATGGCCAGCGAACCGGCAGCACCATAGATCGAGCCGATCCCCGTGACCAGAAAGCTGCCAATCAGGTAACGACCAAGGGCAAACAAGAGAGCGGACACAGCCGCTCCTAACCAGACTTCACTCCAGGCAATTTTTACATCGGGCAGAATCTTAAATATGGTAGCAAACAACACCGTACCGAGCAGAAACAAAAAAATATTATTAACGATGTTTATCAGCAGGGGAGAGTAGGGTAACTCATCACCAATAAAATTCATGACACTGGCCAGAACTGTACTGGCAATCAGCGAGACGATCAGTAACAACCCGATGAGTAGCACCATCACAAAGGCCAGCAACCGTTGTCGAACAACGGTCATCATCGGCTGTCCCGGTTGTGGCCGGACGTTCCAGATGGTATTCAGAGAGTCCTGCAGTTGCGTAAACACACCAGTAGCACCAGACAGTAAGGTCACGACACCCAGGATCGTGGGCAGAATGCCGGCCCCTGGCGCGCCAGCATTAGCAATCGCTGTTTCGATCAACTCGGCACTACTCTCGCCAACAATATCCCCGATCTGATTGCTCAACGCACCGGCAGCGGCATCTTCACCAAAGACCATCCCGGCAATTGCGACCACAATAATCAGCAGCGGCGCGAGTGAGAACAGGGTATAGAAAGCCAGGGCAGCCGCCAGCCGGGGTACCTTGTCTTCACTCCATTCGTTAAAAACTTCCCTCAAAAATTCAATGACTGATTTCATAGCCTGTGCTTTCTCCATTTGCGAGGTGATGTTGTGAGCGTTCGATCAGCGCTGTTGTAAGAGGAACGCCTGGTGCTTTAGCCAGCACATTGGGCGTCAGCAGGCTACTATGCTCGTATGGATCAGGATGGAGCGAGTGTCACCCGATTGCGGCCGGCTGTCTTGCTCTGATACATCAGCTGATCGGCGCGTTGCAGCAACGACTCGACGGTATCGTCAGCACAAGCCAGTGTACCACCAATCGAGATAGTAACCTGAATAACCGCCGATTCTTTGATCAGATGCGATTCGGCTACCAGGATGCGTAGACGCTCGGCAAAATTGTACAGATTCTGGTAATCAATATTCCGCACAATCGCCACAAATTCTTCTCCGCCCCAGCGCCCAACAATATCAGATGTGCGCATGTTGGCCGTAAATGTACGCGCCACCATACGTAATATCTCATCTCCCATCGCATGTCCATAGGTATCATTAATCAACTTGAAATGATCAATATCAAGAAAGAGGATACCAAAGGGCCATTGATAGCGGCGTAACTCCTCTAAGCGTGAATGTAAATTCATCTCGATATAGCGTCGGTTAGCCAGCTGGGTCAGCGGATCAAGCAATGCCAGCTTCTCCAGTTCAGAGACACGTTGCGTGATCATTGATTGCAGCGTATTGTCGCTGAAAATCTCAATCGCCCCGATGATGTCTCTGTGGACATCATACAAGGGCGCAGTGCGCACCAGCACCGGTACACGATGACCATCTTTATGGTGGAGATAGACCGATGCTTCACGTGGCTGTCCATCGAGAATGGTAGCGGCCAGAGGACAGATGGAGTGACACAGCATCAGTCCCTGCTCATTAATGTGTTTGAGGATATTGTCCCAGCAATAACTGCCCTGCACTTCATCTGCACAAAACCCTGAGATACGTTCGGCACCTTTGTTCCAGTAGATGATTTTGCGCTGGCAATCGACAAAATAAATCCCGTCGGACAGATTATCGAGCAGTGATTTGTAGAAATCGTCATTGAGATCTATCATCGTTAATTCCCCTATCGAAGTCCGTAGCTGTTGAGGCGACGTGATACAGCCGATTCCCGGCTTCAGTCAGGGTATCATCCAACCGGCGGCCAGGACGTCGGGTTGCTATGTCTATGGGCCTACGCTATTCATGTTCTGCCAGAAATGTTTTCGCTGTTGCCTCACCATCGGCTATCAAATCTTGAATAAATGATGGATTGCGATCTAATTTTGAGGCGTAATCAAGTTCGCGGGTCATCAGTAATCGCCGTACTGTAATGGGTTTGTAGCGGGGGCTGGTGAGTATCCCTTCGGCCAGAAATTGATTAATGCGTTCAATAAAATAAATTTCCTGGTTGAGCGCCAGATTACCAGATAACTCATTGCGCCGATCTTGAATATCTTGCACCGACATTGGTTCTTCCGGTCGCCGCTGCGGATTGATCTGAATAATCCAGATCTCGTCTGGCTTGTGCTGACTATCGGGTTGACCAGCGATAAACTCCCGGATGGGGGGATTTTGGGAGAAGAGACCATCCCAATAGACGCCACCACCAGTGTGGACAGCCCTGAACAACGTGGGCAGCGCGGCTGAAGCCAGCACGACCTCGGCATTCACAGCGGTATTGCGAAAAACCTTAAATTCACCCGAAAGGACATCAACTGCACTGATCAGCAGATCGGGGCTAGTGGCGGTCACCAGGCGTGGGATCTGAGCAAAGTCAACATATTTTTCAATCAAGAGCTGGAGACGCACCTGGCCCCAGGGTGGGTAGAAGTAGGGATTCACGGCTGGCATGGTGACGACATCCCGCAGGCGTGATCCCAATACGACCCAGTTATTCAGCAGCATGTCGTAGAAGAAATGGGCAGATGTATCATTCCAGAAGGCATCCAGGACGCTAATCGCAACGTTGCGGTCACCGGTTAGCAGGTTGGCCCAGGTCAGAAGCGCACAGATAGCGCCGCCCGATGTGCCGCTTAAGGCTATAATTTCATATTGTTGCGGATTGCTCTTGAGAATACCTTTCAAGGCACCCGCCGTAAACGCGGTATGACTCCCGCCACCCTGACAGGCTATGGCAATGCGGCGGGGAGCTTTGGTGTGATCCATGGGCCATTTCCTTGTTGGTGTAACAGCGTTTTGAAGAAACATTCCGCTTTAGCAGAAGCGGGTCATAGCCATCCTACGTAAATCGTACAAACCGGGGCAACTACATAGACGCAAACGCCGGAATAAACGCGCCCATCCAGCGCATTGCCTGCCAGTAATCCACCAGGCGAGCGTTCTCGTTCGGCGCATGGATCAGAGCACCGTGATACCCGCAGCCGACACCACTGGTTACAGGGGTATTGAATGCCTGACAGAGCGGATACATCGGGCCAGTGCCGGCCATCGTTGGGTAGACAATCGGCGGTACACCATAGACTGCCTCGGCCGAACTCATGACAGCACGAACCACCGCTGCATTGAGATCACTGCGTGCTGGCCGCTCGCCACCCAGGTCGATCATTTCAATATCCGCATAGCCCTGCGCATCCAGATGCGTGCGCAACTGGTGCAGCACCTCTTCCGGAGTCATATCGGGAACCAGACGAAAATCGATTTTGGCGCGGGCCTGGTGGGGCAAAACCGTTTTTGACCCCTCGCCAGTATAGCCCGATACTAGCCCACAGATGGTGCATGTCGGCTCAAACAGATAGCGACGCAGACGCTCTACCCCACGCACTCCATGCAGAAAGGCCGGAATGCCATAGTCGGCCAGTAGCGCTGCATCGGTATCCGGGATCTGATCGAGCGCTCGCAGATCGGCAGCACCGGGGGGCCGGATGTGGTCATAGAAGCCGGGAATAAGAATATGTTCGTCGGGTGCCTTCAGTGTTGCCAGCGCCCAGGTCAATCGCCAGGCGGGATTAGGCACGATCGGTGCATTGGCCGAATGCAGATCATGCGCGGCACCACGTGCCACCAGTTCAACATACTGGATACCTTTGGCCCCACAATGCACCGTTGGTCGCTCGTCAATATCGACACCACCTGTCTCCCACAGACAGCCATCGGCGTCCAAGAGATCGGCATGCTCACGGCAGAAAACGCGCAATGTGCCCGAACTGACCTCCTCTTCGCCCTCAATGACAAACACGATCTTCAGTGGCAAGTTGCCCTGCGTTGCAAGCCAGGCCTCGATCGCCTGGATACGCAGCATCAGGTTGCCCTTGTTGTCCGAAACCCCACGCGCATAGATTTTGCCGTCGCGAATCGTCGGCTCAAAGGCCGGGGTCGTCCACAATTCAAACGGCTCGGCCGGCTGTACGTCATAGTGATCATAAATCAGCAGCGTGCGTGGCCCGGTGCCAATCACGCCATACACCACTGGTGCGCCGCCATTGGTACTGATCAGCCGTACGCTGGCACCCAGGCGCTCCAATCGTTCACGGACAATCGTTGCTGCCTCGATAATGCCACGCCCCTGCGCGGCAACCGATGGAATGCGCAGCAATTGAAAAAGTTCTTCCAGAAATCGTTCCTGATGTGTATTGATATAGGCGTTAAATTGATCCATTGCTTTCCTTTTTTAGACCAGATTTCAAAAGGTGACAGGTGACAGGTACCAGGTACCAGATGACCAGGCTAGTTGGCTCGGACTCCTGTACCCTGTACCCTGTACCCTGTCTTAGCGATCAAAAATACAGATAGTCACGCCCATGCCCAGCACCTCAACGCGCTGGCGCTGGCCAGGGCGTAATTGACGGGCAGCCACAGTACGGGCGGCGTTGAGCATCCGCGCATCACCCACCAGCACCACCAGGCGCCCGCCAGGACGTAGCACCCGTTGCACCTCGGCCAGTATCTCACGGTACAGCACTGGCAGGTCGGCGTCTGGCGCAACCTGCTTGCCAAACGGCATATTCATCGCTATCTTGTCCACACTTGCGTCTGGCAGCGGCAGGTGGCGTGCGTCCCAGCGTTCACAGGTAACTTGCCCATGGATTTTGCGGGTATTCACCAGCATCGCCCTGACGGCATCGGTATTGATGTCACTGCCATACAGTTCACGAAATGGCCCGGCTGCGGCGCGTTCAACCAGCAGTGTTCCCGTCCCGGCCAGCGGATCGAGAAAGACATCGTCTGGTTCTGGTTCTGTCAGCATGACCATAGCTGCCGCCAGCGCAGGGCGCAACGCGGCCGGCAAATGCGTCTTCGTGCCGCGCTGGCGCATATCCACACTCGACAGCCGCAAACCACACAGCAACTCGTGTTCGAGCAGCGTGGCCCAGATCTCCACATCCGCATCTTCGTCCACCTGTCGCCAGCGCCCCGGCCAGCCGGCCTTGATCGCATCCGCCACGGCTTGCCCGATCTGCCGCCGCGTGAAGCGATGCGATCCGACGGCACGCACCACCATACGAAAAGTAGAGGGCACACGGCGCGTATTCAGTGCTTTTTTCCATGCCGTCAGCGCATCGCCCACCGCTCGTGTCTCACGGGTGGCGGCATACATCTGGCGTAACCCGCGCTCGTCCGACACAACATGAAAGGCACGCACAGTCACCGCGAACACATCTTCACTCACGCGCAAGTTCAACAGGGCGCGTGGATTACCAGCATAGCGCAGCAGTACAATGTCGTTGCGACCGGGCACAAAACGGATGCTGGACGAGTCGGAGAGACCCTCGGTATCGCTCGTACTCAGGCGTTGTTGCACTTCCTGCCAGGCCAGTGGCCCTAGTCCGGGAATAGTCTGTAAATAATACAACATACACGACTTTGAACATCTTTCTATCCATCACCTATATAACGCCATAAGACCTCATAGAGTTGGGTCAAGCTAGCGATCTCCACCCACTCCTCATCCGAGTGCAAGCCAGCCCCAACCGGCCCGAAGCAGACCGCAGGGATGCCTGCCGCGCCATAAAAGCGGGCGTCGGTGCTGTAGTGTTCGCTATAGAAGCGCGTCGCTTGCCCACGCACCTGGCGATTCACTTCGGCCAGCCGCTGGATCGCCGGCTCATCGGGACTGGTAGCCAGTGGCGTGGCATAGCGGTACTTTACATAATTAGCAGTAGGAAAGGCCGATCGCACCTGATCCAGGATCATCTCAGATGAGTCGGTGGGAATGTGTCGTACATCCAGGGTAAACTGGAGTACAGATGGGATCTGATTGGGCGCGCCAGCACCGGTCTGGATCATGGTCGGCGTCACCGTGGTACACCATGCCGCATTTTCGACTGGTGGAAAGCGCCGCAACAACGTTTCTAGCCCGGCATAAAAGGCCAGTATCGGGTTCCGCCCTTTCCAGGGGAGCGAACCATGTGCAGGCACCCCCGGCAGTTGCACATCAATCCACAGCGCGCCTTTGTGTGCATGGCATATCCCCATATCAGTTGGCTCCAGTGCAATAAAACAGGCACAGCGCCAACCCTCCGCCAGTAACCGCCCGGTACCATGCTCGCCACCGATCTCCTCATCGGCCACAAACTGCACCCCCAGGTCTGGGCGTACCTCGCGTCCCGCCAGATCCTTCAGCAGCCGTAGCAGCACCGCCACGCTACCCTTCATGTCCTGGCTGGCACGGCCATAGATACGTCCATTGCGTACCTCTGGCTCAAACTGTTCCGGGCGTGCCATTACCACATCCAGGTGCCCATTCAGCATCAACGCAGGCGTATGCGTCTCGTACAAGGTTGCCACAATGGCTGGCTTGTCGTTGCTCACGGAGCGGTGAATGCACAGGCCAGGAATTGATTCAAGATACCGTGCAACGTAGTCCATCACGGCTGCCAGTTGATCAGGGCGATCTGCGGTACTACGGAACCGTATCAAGTCGCTGGTCAATGCAACCAGTTCGTCGCGTAGCATACTGGTCATAGCGGGCTCCTCTTTGCAACAACTTCAGTGCCAAATGTACATAGTCTACCATGGATTGCGTTCCATGGTCGGTATCCGAGTGTCCGGGTATTCCCTGAACCAATTATAAGGTACCGGTATCAACTTGAGGCCCAGGCCAGATCAAAGACTGCCTGGCGACGGACGTCGTGGGCCAGGGTTGCGCGGGCTGGCACGGCCACGGAGGTCACTGTTGCCCACTGGAGCCGAGTCATTTATGCCCACGGTACAGCCAGATGAACGGGACGTTAACGTCGCCCTGACCTGGAACCTGGAACCCAACGATAGATCGACGCGAACGACTCTGACTGACCAGCCTGGCCGGGTGGGCCAGTTGTGCATCAAAAATGGGGCAAGGTGCTCCGAAGGATGTACTGGCAAGACGGCGTCTGGTGCGCATCCCCATCTGCTGATTGTCTTGCATGTCCCTGAGAGGGTGCCCGAACTGGTGGATACGGTAGAGGTGCATTGCACTATCGATGTAACCGGCTATGACTTGCCAGGCCAGGTGGCTGAAATAGTACACGACAGCCATATCCATACACGCTGCGTGTTGAGACCATCAGCGCAGCATATGTTGCGCCTCACTCAACATCATCGTGTCAATAAGCATCTCCACCGGCGCATGATCATCGGTAAACGGCTTGAACCGCGCCTGATCAGGCATAAATTCGCGCATAGGTTCGCTGCCATAGTGGAGTGCCCAGTTCATCACCACCAGCAAGGCCGGGATACGCATCTGGGCGGCATTGGCCTCAAAATGAGCCAGCCCGTCACCCACAGGTCGCCGCACGCCGATCAGGATCGAACTAGCCCCACTCGGTGTATGGATCACAAACACCTGCGGAAAAACGGCCAGCATCGTTGAAGCCAGTGCATTGGGCAAGCGATCGTCACCACTGGGGGGACGACCGGCGTTCACAACCGCTACGCCATCGGTGGTCAGCCGCGCTTTGACTTCTTCAAAAAACTCAACCGTTGTCAGGTGAAAAGGAATATAGGGCTGATGATAGGCATCCATGCCGATCACATCATACGTATCGGTTGTAGTTGCCAGCCAGTAGCGCGCATCCTGGGTATGCACAGCATAATGTGGATAGCGTGGATCGCCAGCTTCCATATCAAAATATTGCCAACCTATGGCGCTAATACGTGGATCGATCTCGACGCTATCAATGTGTGTATCAGCTCCATAAATCGCCAGGAATTGCTTGGGAATAGTGCCAGCAGCCGAACCAAGCATCGCCATGCTCGTAATCGACGCGGGGTCGCGGTCGGGATACACATAGGGTGCCACGGCGAAATAGTCCCACGGCCCACCGCCCGTTAGCAGATCTATCGCATCATTGGTTTGCCGAAACCGGGTACGATAACTGGAATGAATCGCCTGACCCTCGTTCAGGATCAGTACTATGCGCGGATCGACGGTACCATCGTCAAAGGTGATCGTCTGTTCGGCCACCTGGATATAGTTATAGCGCGACTCGCTTTCGGCAATGAGCGTGCAACGATAACAGTCAGCAGCTTTGATTGTCGGCGAGACATTACGTGTGTACACTGCCAACCCCATCACAACCAGCAGCAGCAGCCCATACCGCAGATCACGGAGGCCAATAATGCCCAGCGCCAGCAAAAATCCAGCAAACAGATAGATCGTTCGCTCGGTACCAATGGTTGGAATAAAGACAAACACGGTCAGGAAGGTACCAACGATTGAGCCGAGGGTTGAGAGTGCCGAAATCGACCCGACGGTACGGCCGGCTGCGGCGATACCCTCGTTGAGGCGGTGGATCTGAATGCGAATCGCAAAGGGGCCAACCATCGCCATCAGGATAACCGGTGCAGCAAAGAGCAATACCACACTGATCAGCGCCGCAAGAAAGCTACCGGCAGCCACGCTACGCAGCGATTGCTGGGCAACACCCAGTATTGGCCGGGCGATCAGCGGAATTACCCCGCACAGAAAGCCGGCCCAGGCGATCAATCGATAGAGGAGGCGTTCATCAGGGTACCGGTCAGCCAGAAGCCCGCCGAGCCGATAGCCAGCCGCCAGATAGATCAGCGTCATACCGATCACGACAGCCCAGATCGGCTGCGAAGTACCAAAAAACGGTGCCAGCAATCGCGGCATCACCATCTCGACACCGAGTGTACCGACACCAGAGAGAAAGACGGTGGTCAGTAAGAACCGATTGGACGTGGGCTTGAAGGCCGATATTGTGTTCATTGCTTGACTGACCGGGACAACGCCGCCAGCATTCCTGCCGCCGATTGTAGCGGCCCGGCGGTTCGCCGGGGCAGGAGGATCAGGCCCACGCCCAGCAACACTGTCAATCCCGTTGCCAGCCAGAACACAAAGTGAACCGGAACCAGGCTGGTGAGCGGTGGATGAAACCCCAGGCCGTAATCCACAATAATCGAGAGTACAAACCAGCCAGTGACTGCCAGTCGTTTTGGAAGCGTAAGCGCACCAATGTAAGGCACGAACAATAATCCCTCGATAAACAGACCAATATGGGTAATAAACAGCATGGCCTCAACGGGCGCGATGGTGCCAGCGTTACTCCAGTGCCACAGCCAGAATGCCACTGTCCACGCACCATATTTCATACAGGCAAACGCAACCAGGGCATAGAACCACGCCCAGCGCCGCTGCGCTCGCAAACCTGCCAGCGCAATACTTGCCAGCAATGCTGCCAGCGGACAGTCTGGAATAAATGGCATAGCCCACAATGGCGATGTCCACAGCATCGGGCCATACCAGAACAACCCACCCACAACTGCGCCGATGACATTTGCCACGACACAGGCCCAGAAGAGCAGTGGGCGTTGAAGGATACAATCCATTGTCCAGCGCAGAACACGTTCGATGGTGATATGCTCCTTGAGCAATCGCCAGGTCAGCCGTGGCCGCCGCAACGCCATGCGCAGCATGGATTGACGCAGATAGTCCATTGCTAGTACCTTCCATCACTCTTGTCAGCCGCCCGTAGCATACGGATCGGTACGCCTCCCACCAGTGCCCCGGCTGGCACATCACGGTTCACCAGGCTCATTGCCGACACCGTTGCGCCCTCACCAACAATAACACCGGGGAGAATGGTGGTATTAGCCCCGATCATGGCATCACGGCCAATCCAGACCGGCCCACGCCGCCACTCATGGCGCATAAACTCATGGCACAGCACAACGGTGTTATAACCCAGAATGCAATTATCACCGAGGGTAATATCCTGGGGAAAAAAAATATCAAACATAACCATCAAGCCGACCGAAACATGCGCACCAACGCGCATACCGAGCAATCGATAGATCGCATTCTTCACCGCCAGTACCGGCACAAAGCGAGCGACATAGATCCACGCCGCATTCCAGACAACCGCATGGTAGCCCCCTGTAACACGAGGATAATACCAGAGCGTGTTATGCGGCCCGGCAGAAGGCATAATCTGCAGTCGCTCACGGCGGGCAGCACTGGTACCCAGGCCATCCGCGCCCCTCTGTGCCGGCACTGGTGGATTGGTATCCATCAGCGAAAGAACGTGTGGGCGACGATCTGGGCGTTTCTGTTTGATCATACATTAGCTGTGGCCTACCAGTGCCTGCACCTTTCAACGCATACACCAGCAGAATGTGTAGGTACTACCTTACAGCGCACCCAGAATCAGCCGACCCAGCATATTGAGCAACAGAATGGCGATGATGGGCGAAATATCAATCATACCGATACTGGGGATAATGCTACGGATTGGCCCCAGGATCGGCTCAGTCAGTTCACGCAGCACCAGCGAAATTTGCATATTGCCCATCGGATCGATCCATGAGAGCAACACTCGCCCCAGGATAAGCAGGGAGAGGATCTGAAACAACATTCCAATAAAGTTTTGCACAAACATCACGACAACCTTACTTTTAGCTGCTTCTCCGGTTCACTAACCATTATACCAGGACTTGGGCTGTTCGTGTTCGATCTGGTAGTGACCCTGGTGGTCACCTGGATTGTCCTGCATTACCATCCATTGCCATGCAACGATGGCGCTGATCGCCCTGCCTGGTCGTTGCGAGGCAATGCGGGGCAATGCGCGGCGATGCGGCAATGCGCGGCAATGCGGCAATGCCCGTCATTGCGGGCAATGGGGGCGCTGTTCGCATTGGCATGCATTGGCGTGCATTGCGATACACCGATCGTAGGGGCACCCCTTGTGGGTGCCCGCATTGCCATCCATTGCGCAACAACGAGTGTCATGATCGCCATGCCTGGTCGTTGCGGGGCAATGCGAAACAATACGGGGCAATGCCCGTCATTGCGGGCAATGGGGGCGCTGTTCGCATTGGCATGCATTGGTGTGCATTGCGGGCACTCCTTGTGGGTGCCCCGACGATCATGGTTTGCTACTCGGCCAGCCGCGCCCGCACGGCAGCGGCATGCGCAAACAGCCCCTCTGCCTCTGCCAGTCGTGCTGCTGCCGGGCCGATACGCTCTAGCGCGGTCTGGTTCAGGCCGATCAGCGAAATAACTTTGCGGAAATCATCGACATTCACCGGCGAGGCAAAACGTGCCGTGCCATCGGTGGGCATAATATGCGATGGGCCAGCGACGTAATCGCCCAGCACCTCGAAGGAGCGTTCGCCCAGGAAGATACCGCCCGCGTTGCGCACCTGGCCCACGTAGTCCCACGGATTGTCTATCAGCAGGCAGAGATGCTCCGGCCCATAGGCATTGGACAGGTCAAAGGCCTGCTCCAGATTGTCCACCAGCACAATGCCGCCGCGCCGGGTCATCGCTTCAGCGGCATTGTGGGCGCTGCTCGTTGGCAGGGCCGCCAGTTGCCGCTCGACCTCGGCTTGAACGGCGCGAGCCAGCGTGGACGAGGGGGTGAGCAAAATCGCACTGGCCTGGATGTGTTCAGCCTGGGCCAGCAGATCGGCGGCGACATAGCGCGGGTTGGCGCTGGCGTCGGCAATGATCAGCGTCTCAGTCGGGCCAGCCAGACTCTCAATGCCCACCGCGCCAAAGACCAGCTTTTTCGCCATCGTGACGAACTGGTTGCCTGGCCCGACAATCTTATCCACACGCGGGATGCTGGCGGTACCATAGGCCATCGCTGCAATTGCCTGCGCCCCGCCCAGCGCAAAAACATGCTGCACCCCAATGATATGCGCTGCGGCCAGTATCAGATCGGCTGGCTGGCCGCTATCACGTTGCGGTGGCGAGCAGACAATCAATTCGCTCACGCCAGCGACACGAGCTGGAATGGCGGCATGCAACAACGAGGACGGTAGCGGCGCGGTTCCGCCCGGCACATAGATACCTACCTGATTGAGCGGTACCATCATTTGCCCCAGCAAACCCTCGGCGTTGACATCGACCCAGGTATTGCGCACCTGATGGCGGTGAAAGTGTTCGAGCTCGGTGGCCGCCAGTTGCAACGCTGCCCGCAGGTCGGGTGCCAGTGAAGCGGCGGCGTCAGCCATGCGCCCGGCAGGTACCCTGAACTGCTCTAGCCTCACCCCATCCAGTCGTTGCGTCCACTCGCGGAGTGCCGTATCACCGCGCTGACGCACATCGCGCACAATGGTGGCGACTTTCTCGGCGGTATCCTGGTCTTCTTCCAACGGCGCACGCTGCAAAATGCTGGCCCGTGCTCCATCAATATTGCTGATAATTGGTATACTCATGATGCCTTTCTCCTGGTGCGTTCGTGCATTCGATGGGTTTCATTGTACCAGGAGTTATGCGGTGATGTCCTCAGCTCGCTTTTTCGCCTGCAGCAGCCCACTATTTTAGCAGTGGAACGTTCCGACGTTCCAGGCTTCCCTGCGGCTGCTGGCTGAAAAATACCGTGTACCTCGTGGCATTGGCCGGGGCGAGCTGACCTGTTCGTTTCTTCGCTGCTCATTCGTTGGCAGAGGGTCGTTGTATCCCCACCTGCATTGACAGTACCGGATCAATTTCGTATCATAACCATCAAAAACACCATACTCCCCTGGTGGATCTGCTGATTGAAAGGGAGCTAACCTATGTATTCAAGCCGGCAGCGCTGGACATTGGCACTGGGCATGTTCATGCTGGTCATCGTGAGTGGATTGCCAGCCGTGCCGATCCGTGCTCAGACACAGGTCTTAACCTATTTTTATTTTCCGCAAACTGGTCATTATCTTGGGGGGGCTTTTCGTTCCTTCTGGGAGCGGAACGGCGGGGTTACGATTTTTGGTTATCCTATTACCGAGGAATATATTCGGAGCAGCGATGGCAAACTGGTGCAATATTTTGAGCGTGCCCGCTTTGAACTGCGGGTTGAGAACAATCAGGCCGTTATTGACCTGGGGTTGCTCGGTACGGAATATATTCGCTTGCGCGGTGACATTTTTCAGCGCGTCGCCCCCTTTACCAGCACCGCCAGCGCCCGCTACTTTGCCGAAACTGGCCACAGTGTGCGCGGCCTGTTCAAGGTATTCTGGGATACGAACAACGGGATGCGTTTGTTTGGTTATCCGATCAGCGAGGAGGGTGTTGAACGCTTCCCGGATGGCACACAACGCACGGTGCAATATTTTGAGCGGGCGCGCTTTGAGCTGCATGACAACCGCGTGTTGCTCGGTTTGCTCGGTGATGTCCTCGCACCCTGTCAGTTGCGGCCACCCCTGCCGCCGAATGTGCCCCCGACCGGGCCAGTACCCGAAGGCGATGGCCGTGGCTGCCCACCGGCTATCCCGGTTGCCTTTGGGCGCGCCTTTCCCGAAGTGAGTAGACCCGGCACTGTCCTTGGCTTTGAAGCGCGGGGCTATCGTCCCGGTGAAACCATTCGCATGTGGCTCAATCTGCCCGATGGCTCGGTACGCGAAGTGCCCTATACGACCACCGCCGATGCTGATGGGGGCATTCTGGTTGGCTTCCGCACGCTGGCCACTGATGTTGATGGCCAGTGGAGCATTGTAGGGCGTGGCGTCAGCAGCAATCGCCAGGTCGTTGCCATCTTTTTCTTGCGGCGCTGACCGGCTGCCTCTCCTCAACCTGCTCGCTGCCGTAGTTCGGTCGAGGAGAGATCGACGCGGAAGTCACTGGCGGGCAGGGCGAGAAAGAGATCCTGGTAGGCGGGTGGGACAGACACGTCGTCCAGCGTGTAAAAGCGCCCCTCAACGCTACGTCCGGCCACCAGAAAGCGACACCCGGCAGCGCGAATCGCGGCCAGCGCTGCATCCATCGCCTCCGCACCGCCGTAGTAGTGCGGTGCGAGCAGCCGGATGGCCGTATCGTAGCCAATCACAAACACGCTGCCCGGAAAAAGGTCGGCCTTGTTACGGAACAGCGGTGCACGCGAGAGAACCACCGTGTGCTGGCCATAAAATTGGGTAAGGCGCCGCAGAATTTCTTCCAGCGCCAGACTGCCCTTATCGGCGTTGATCACCGGTAGCTCGAACAGGGCAGGTAGGCCAAGCCGCCTGGCTGCCGTCTCTGCCAGTTGAATGTGCCCGCTATGCAGCGGGTTGAACGAGCCGGAAAGTAACGCGCCACTGACCGGTTCATTCGCCACACAATGCCCATCCGCATACACAGTCACTGTTGTTACCTCTCCCGCCAGTAACTGCGCCACCATTTCGAGCGTGCCAGGACGCGACCAGCTTGTGGTCAATGTATCGTCTGCGCTGAGATCATCCAGCGCTGGTGCCGGATCAAGGCCCCATGCCACTCCAATAGCATGTATGACCATCTGGCTGACCAGTGTCTCTTCTGCCAGACGATCACGGTGGCCCTTCACCAGGGTGAGGGAGTAGAGTGTTAGCCGCTGATCATCGCAGGTTGCCACCACGCCGCGATGGTCGCCGCGTTTGGGGCGGTCGGTGGCAATACTGGCCGTACATGCCACGCCCAGTACGGGCACATGGTCGTCACGCAGAACCAGTGCTCGCCGGTAGGCCTGCCGACTCATGGCGGACGCAGTGGTTGCGGCGACGAATCTGGTGGGCATATGGCCGAGCAGGTCGCTCAGCGAACGGGCGGTATACCGGTCGGTTGCTTCCAGTACCGTGCGCGAAGAGCCTGCCACGCTGTGCAGCCACCACAGCGCCAGACTACCTGCGCCGCTGAACTCATATACCAGCCGCTGCGGTGTGGCATGCAATGCGGCAATGACCGGTTGGAGGTGTGAGAGATCCATCGAGGGTTCCTCCCTGGTTATGCTTGAACAGCCTGCATTATACCGTCATCCTCTTCCTTGCGAGAAAAGATTTTTTTGATGATAATATACTAAGAAGCTGTCTTATTACAGGTTACCCGGGTCGGGGAGTACCGGAGTCCTGACTGAACTCGGGACGCCAGGCGTAGACTGGCTTCAGTTGGGATTTCGGCGTGCTATGACCGGCGCAGTCGTGCTGCTATCCTGGAGTTGCTGGTACCATGAGATGCGGATCGTATGTGCTGTGATGCTCGCGAGCAAGCGCTCCAGGAGCGTGGTCGGCTCACGGTGGCCGAAAATTTGAGTATAATTGGGGATCTTGTCTGTTCATCTCCATAACG
>DAOTWD010000147.1:0-6041 GCA_034435975.1 Chloroflexaceae bacterium
TGCCTGACGTGAGGCGGGAGGCGGGAGGCGATGCGGCGATGCGGCGATGCGGCGCGAGGCGTGCGGTGCGCCGCCAGACCCGGTAGGGGCGTCAGCCGTGGCCGACGGCTACCTGCGGCCGGGCCGTGTCACCCCACGGCTGTGCCCGCCATCGTGATGCACAGTCGCCATGCAGAGCGAAATTCTGACAAGTGCGTAGTGGCTATATCCCTACTATCTTTTTAATCAGCGACAATGCCAGTTTATATCCCGGAATAGACAAGACAAACATTGGTGCAAGAGCTAAAATGAAGCCGATAGGGAAAGGAATAATTATTATTAACGAGATGACAAAAGAAAAAACCACGGATAAAACAAGCAATATACCGTATTCATTCCTTCCTTCTTTTAGTACATTTATTGTAAATGATGATGCCGTGGCTAACAAAATGAGATACAAAATGAACAAACATGCAAAGGTTCCACCCTCGTCTCCACTTGCTACGCTGATAAAGTATATCAGATAACCCAGGGCTACCAAGATTGCTGAACCACTGGCAACGCCAACCAACGACGCCAGCAATTTACTATGACCGATCAGCGCGGTACGCCAGGGTGAGACCGTTGCCTGCACCGTCATGCAGGTATTATCAAATTGCATATCAGTACGCAGCCGGCCGCCTACCTGCGTCTTCGACATATCGGCCGTGAGGGTGATGGTACCGCTTTGGCCCGGTGACAACGCCACTAGCCCCGGGTCAGCCGACAGCCAGCCGTGAAGGGGTTGCAATGTCACGCGCATATATCGCCTGCCGTTATTGATCACTGTGACCGTATCGCTACGCCTTGCTCCCACCGCCAGATCTCCAAAATCAAGCATCGCGCGGTCAACCTGGAACGTTGGTTGTTGAGCGCCAAACTCGGTCGGGTCAAGCAGCGCCAGGGCCGTATCCAGACCCGCAGCTTGATTATGCTGCTGTTGCTTGATCGCCCGCAATTCCTACGCCAGTTTGTTTTTACCCCACCGTTGCTCGATTTGCGACGGGAAAACGTCGCGGTCGTAGAGCCACTGCACGGCCTGCGACCAGTGCTGTTCACACCAGTTGACCAGTTCCTGCTCATCTCTGATCTCCATGCCATCCGGGGCCTGGATGGTATGTTGGGGTTGCAGCAGTTGCTCCAGTTCGCGCAGTAGTTCCCTTGCCGTCGGGCGGGCCGGCACTGAAAACGACATCGCCCGCTGCAACAGCGTTTCCAGTGCCGGTCTAAGCGCCGGGTTCATGGTTCTGGCGGGCGGAAATGCCCCCTTATGTCCCAGCACAATGTCAGGAATATCGGTTTGTGTCCAGGGGGGATGATAGCCCGTGAGGAGCGTATGTAACGTGGCTGCCAGAGCATAGACATCAGAACGCGGTTCAGCTTGCTGCTGCCACTGTTCTGGCGGCGCATAGCCTATCGTCCCCGCTGCACCCGTTCCGACAGCCTGCCCCGGTACCGACTGGATCATACCTGTTTTGGAGAGGCCAAAGTCAATCAGCCAGACCCGTTGATCCTTGCCCAGCATAATGTTGTCGGGCTTGATGTCACGATGGAGTACCGGGCCAGAATGATGACCGTGCATATAGACCAGCGCCGAGCAGACATCGCGGACGTAGCGCAGAGCTTCGGCTGGCGGTAAACGTCCCCCGCGCTGGTGGCATACGTTTTCTAGCGACTGACCCTCAATATACTTCATCACCAGGCAAGCATCCTGGTCAAGATAGGCATAAATCTCAGGGATGCCTGGATGACCGGGATCGTTCAGTTCGATCAGCATCTGCGCTTCCCGCCGGAAAGTCGCCCGGGCCGCTTCCTGCTCCTCTTTGTCCCAGGTCGGGTCAATCGTCAGTTGCTTGACGACACAGGGACGATCATTGAGACTCGTATCGAAGGCCCGATAGGTTGCGCCAAACCCACCCGCCCCTAACCGGAGATCAATGCGATAGCGCCCGGCGAGAAGCTCTCCCGCTTGCAGCGGGTGATAACCCGCATGGCCCTGCGCCAATGACATCGTTGGCCCAACCGCTGCCGCGGGTTGAGCAGGTAATTTATAGCCGCAGTTCGGACAAAAGACGTCCTGCGGTGTACATGGTGTCTTGCAAGCGGGACAACAGAGTTGCATACGTTTGATTCGTGGTCAGCCACACTGGATATGCGGAGCATGGAGGAACGACTTTCGTCGTTCCTCCGGCATCAGGAACGACATTTGTCGTTCCTACGTATCCCTCAACATCACGGTGGTCAACCATTTAGTTCGTTCTATCAGGATTGTGCCAGGGATATACATGGTTGGTTTTGGTAAAGACGCTGCTATTTCCAACCAGTATCTTTAACTACTTTACTATAGCGATCATACACTATAGTTTGCTTTCTTATTTTGTTGTCAGTCACTGAAACATACTTACCCCCCATAGCTTTAGTGTTATCAGAAACACCAACGATATAGCAATTCTGAATCAGTCGTGAAGAACCGGAGTCCAGGGTTGAGCCTGGATAGCGGTCAGTCTAGGCTCAACCCTGGACTCTTATTTACAATTGGCACAAGTTTGCCATATAATTTATTAGATTTAAATACCTATTGCCTTTTTAATGATATTGGTTGTAATTTCAACTCCAATATCTTGGGCAATTTTAAGCACCGTATGACCTGCTTCTTTTAGGTGTTTATATACACCTGAATAATCTTTTTCTAGGGCAAATTTTTCTGCCTGAGCTACTTCACCCACTGCAATACTTTCTTCGCGGGTTTTTGCTTGCTGAAGCATTGCCTCACGTAACTGTGCAAGCTCATCAGATAATTTCGTGAAATCAATCGTTGGTTCCGTATCAGTGCTGCCAGAATTACTAATATATCCTGCCGTTCCTGAAACCACAACGCTCCCAGATACATTACCACCAATCTTTACTTCATTTTTAGACATTATTTACCTCACGTAAATTTTGACAGGATTATAATGCTCCTAAGTAGATTATAAACGTAAGTCCTAGCTGTGACTAGTACTACAACGAGAGAACCACTGAGCGATTCTGCAACTGTATGTGGTAATGTATGTATCAGAACGTTTGATCGCTATGTACAGGATGGCTTCCAAAAGACTTGCTCAGACAGGTCTGGTTGTAGTACTAGTTGCGGTTCCAATCTGACTAAAGACGATACTCCAGAACTTTGTATCTTACTAAAGATTGCTATTAGCAATCTTAAACGAGTCGTAAAGAACTGGATTCCAGGCTTTAGCTTGGGTCTAGCTCTGTCCAAGCTAAAGCCTGGAATCCAGTTGACAATTGGGATAGGATTACGGCTGCAAGGTACATGTAGTTGAGACATGAGACTAAGATTGCTATATGCGAGCTAGACACGTCAAATACTGTTAACAATATCACCAGCAACGTGTCCTGAAACCACCGTTGATCCAGATACATCGCCACCAATCTCAACTATTTTTCGTTCATCAAAATGAAAGTTGATCGATTTATCCTCTTCACTATTCATAATGTTGTAAAGTACTACTGCTACTTCTTTAACGAAATCCAAATAGGGACTTATCATTGTTGTTGAACTGCCTGAATTAAGCGTAATCCCCAGACCATATCGGTTGCGAAATTGCCGATCTTTTAATAAATAGTTGTATAAAATTAATCCCATCAAAGCTATAAACACTACACTCAAAAGAGCTTGTTCAAATACAAAATACAACAAAAAAGAAGTAATTAATAATAACCAGAAATACCAGGGTAATGATTTTTCATTTTCAATAGACAAATCATGCACATCAATTCTTGATATGTTAGGAATATAGAATATGGAATTACCAAAGATCAGGGTTTTTCCACGAACTTTCAGTGTATCTATGTCTATTTCTTTACTCCTTGCATCAGAAACAAGCTGTTTCATTGAGAATGTATTATCAGCCATCTTGGGTATCCTTCGTCGCTTCAATCTCTATAGCAAATCTATCTCAGATTGTATCTAAGTAGGTATCAATACGTTTCTTGCACTTCCGCCTCGTTCCCGGTATGATACGAGTGAAGGTGATGGATGATCTCCGTACGACCGTTAACCGATGATGACGTGACCGAATTACGGCGCATGACCCGCCAGGACGTTAGTCGCGTCAGCCAGCGGGCACAGATGATCCTCGTGTCGGCACAGCACCGGAGTGTGCCCGAGATTGCGACCATTTTTGGCGTCAGTCGTGCAACGGTGCGCTTCTGGATCCGCCAGTTTGACGCCGCCGGCCCCGCCGGGCTGTATGATGACCCGCGCAGGGGCCGCCCGCGCAAGGTGACGGCGGACGTGGAACGAACCCTGTTGGAGGTGCTCACGCAGGATCCGTACCAGGTCGATCCGACCTATCTGGCGACCTTTTGGACGACGGCCATGCTGGTACTCGTCCTGGCAACCCGCCAGGTCATCGTCTGTCGCAGTACCGTGCGGAATGCCTTGCACCGACTCACGCTGCGCTGGCGACGCCCTCGGTTGGCCATGCCACGCAAGACCGATCCCGAGAAGGCCCGCAAGCAGTGGGCCATTGCCGACGCCGTCATCACGGCGGGGCCAGACGCCGTGGTACTCTCTGCGGATGAGTCGCGCGTCCAGACATTGCCGGTGCTTCGGGCGATGTGGCAGTGGATGGGCCAGCAACTCCGCATCCCAACGCCCGGATCGAATACTACGCGTGCGATCTTTGGTGCATTGAACATTCGCACGGGCTAGTGGAGCTATCTGGTACGCGAACGGATGCGCAAGGAAGACTTCATCGCCTTTCTGGAGCATCTGTTGACCGTCTACCCGACCCAAACGATCATCGTGATGGTGGACAATTACAGTAGCCATACCGCGCACGCCGTGCGTGCCTGGCTGTCGGAACAGCCGCGCATCAAGCTGCATTTTCTGCCGAAATACGGTTCGCATCTCAATCCTGTGGAGTCCATCTGGCTCCAGATGAAAGGACAGATTGCCGCCAATCGGCTCTACGGATCGATCAAACTGATTCTCGAGGCGGTGGACACCTTCTTCGAACGGATGACCCCGGCGCAAGCGCTAACCTGGGCTGGAGCCAAAAAGGGATAAGAACGTATTGATACCTACTTAGATCCAGGCTCGATCCTAAACAAAGATAAGTAGTGTCAATTTGTTCATGTAATGGCCGCTGCTTGTTCGATATCATCCTGATGCAGTATGATTAGAGTTTGACAGTTTGCCGAAGTGATAAAAACTTATTGACACCTATTTATATCCAGGCTAAACCCTGGAATACAGTGCTTCACACCTGATTTAGGAGTGCCCTATCTTCAAACAGAACAGGTTAGTAATTAAACTTTGAATTTATCATATCACATAATCCACTTCCTTTCAATACCTTCTTTTGGATTGAGAAAATAGTACTGGTCAACTATAGTACCCCCCACAGAAAATCGCCGACGCCAGCATATGGCATTGCATTCTGGATAGTGGCACGTCAGGTAACGCGTTCCGCCAGGGCGCGGCGGCGGCCATCCGAACGACGGGGCGCACACGGCATGGCCGCAGGCACGCCAGAGCCGTGCCCTACATAGTGACGGCGCGAGGCGATGGAGCGCGTCCCTCCGGGGCGCGGGCGGGCTTCCAAGCGCAAAGCGCAAAACGTGAGGCGTAGCGCGTCCCTCCGGGCGCGGGCGGGCTTCCAAGCGCAAAGCGCAAAGCGCAAAGCAGGTGCGCAGGAGCAGGCAATTCGTTTATTCGTTGCCCATGCGTTGACCGGGGAGCGGCGATGAGGCGATGAGGCGATGAGGCGACGAGGCGATGAGGCGTGTGGTGCGCCGCCAGACCGTGTAGGCTTTCACGTGTAGGTTTTTTTGTGCAAAGGGCCGGTTTTGCCGCATCAGGACGCGAAAAAAGCGATGATAACAGATGCGTTTTGCCGCATCACAAAGCGATAAAACAAAAAAACCTACACTTGTGAGGACCGTGTAGGGGCGTCAGCCGTGGCCGACGGCGACCTGCGGCCGGGCCGTGTCACCCCACGGCTGCGCCCGTTTGCCTG
>DAOTWD010000148.1:0-2055 GCA_034435975.1 Chloroflexaceae bacterium
CGGATCGGCCAGAATAAAATGGCGCAGGTCGAGCGCGTCCAGAAAGCGCCAGTTTGCATCGGTGACATAGATCACATTGATCGTCTCACTGTTGCGCCCACGGCTGCGGATATGCTCCAGCGCATGCTGGATCGTCCATTCGGGCCGCACCGCCACGTAATCCGGGGTCATCAAGCGCCCGATACTCTCTTCGGGGTAGCCGAGCAGTTGCCGCGCCTCGCGCAGGTCGTCCGGGGAGAGCAAGTTGAGCAGCTTCTGCGTCGCCTGGCCGGGCAACTCTTCAAAGAGCTGCGTGCGATCATCGGGGCTTAAATTGCCAGCAACTGCCGGGTCTCCTCTGCCGTGAGATCGGCCAGCAGAGCATTCTGCTCCTCGGTTTCCATATAGGCAAACACCTCGCTCGAAACCGGACGCGGCAAGCTACGAAAGAGCAACGCGCGATCAATGTTATCCAGGCTCATCAGCAGATCGGCGATCTCGGCCGGCGGCCAGTCCGCCAGCGTTTCCCGTAGCTCACTCCACCGTTTTGATTTCAACAGCACTTCAATATTGTTGGTGGGAAATACCGCCATATCCGTCCTCCTGTGTTGTATTCAGATCACCAGTCCTGAGGGGGCGCAATGCAACGTCAGGTCAACCATACGGAGGACAACAAAAAACTCCCGACGCAACCAGGAGCGCCGAGAGCAGCAGGATCTCGCAGTTGCAGGTTATTGCCTGCTAACCGGTATCAGCGAGGGCGTACCAGGTGGGCCGGATTTCTTTTGTCTGGCTGACGTAACAGTGTGCCGTTGACTGAAATAGGAACTACTACCGTCCATACCCATATCTGCAGAAATGCCCCTTCTGCAACCGCAGGGAGGGGCGTCATCACTGTGGATCGTCTTCTCTTCCCTGGTTGAGGTTAAGCCCTCGCACACTGAGCAATCTGGCAGTCACCTGGTCTCATCCCACCGTCCCGGCTGTAGCGTCTATCCCTGCACGGCTCTCGAGGGGCCGGAACCGATATCTGTGCGAGCGATGTACCTGACGAAGGAGCAACTCGGTTTCTCTATCTTTCCAATTATACACACTGATAATTCGCTCTGTCAACCAGCAAAAAAGCCGTGGGCGCAGCACGGTCGCCGCCACTGGTCAATGGCGGCGACCGTGCGACGACATGGCGGGGACGGCGGTCGGAGGTGGCACGCGGCCCGTGCTGCGCCCCTGCTCCTTGAAAACTTCCCCACTTATGCATATAATACCCCTGACCTGCTCACATTCCCACCACACCGGAGGTATCGCTGATGCTGGCTGACCACGACACACGCTTGACCGCCTGTAAACTGCTGCTGGCGGCGGGGGCGACCTACATCGGCCTGGGGCTGGGCGAGCCTGTCCTGGGCACGGCGGTCGCGGGCACCTGCGCCGCAATTGGCGGCAATCTCGCCCACGATCTGGTGAATAACTCCCTGCAGCACTGGCGCGACAACTGGTACCAGTCCAGTCAGTACCTCAACCACGACATCCAGAAGGGCCTGGCGCAGACGTTTACGCATGCGCTGCGGGCTATGCGCGACCACTGGCGCTCGGTTCCACGCGGCATCGGCCACATCGATGTTGAGGCTGTGCGGCGCAACCTGGAACACCTCGAACGCGATAGCCAGCAGTTCCTGAACCAGCAGGCGCAGCATGCTAAGAAACAGCAGCGGTGGGTGTGAGCGTGAAGCCCAGGCGGGCTACCTTGCGCTGCAGGTAGCGGGTTTCCCGTTCGCGGAACTGCTGTTCATACTCCTGGGCACTCATCTGGCAGTATTCCACTTTGAACTTTAACAGATGGTACACCACCCGGGCGATCGTGTGCGCCGTGGCGACCTGGGCCTGAGCCGGACCGACACGGGCCTTCAGGCGGCGATAGAAGGCGCCAAAGGCGCAGTTACTGCGGGCCACCGAGGCGGCTGCCTGGAGGAAGGCCTGGCGGGCCCGGTTGTGGCTCTTGCCGGTGGAAGAACGGATGATTTTGCCGCCGGTGATCTGATTGTTGGGGCACAGTTTGAGCCACGACGTAACGTGCTT
>DAOTWD010000149.1:0-6480 GCA_034435975.1 Chloroflexaceae bacterium
TTCGGCTCAAACTATCTTTATGACCCCCCACGATCTAAATGTCCAACTTGGTTTTATTGTTTACCCCAAAGGCGGCGAGATTAGTCGACATACTCATAAGGCAATAAATCGACAGATTATTGGTACATTTGAGGTAATTATTGTACGAAGAGGAAGGTGCGAGGTGGATATTTATAATGATGCATGCGAAATCGTTGGTACTTTTGAGTTATTGGCTGGTGATACAATATTTATGATCGGACATGGACATGGTTTTCGTATGCTTGAGGATACGATTTTACTCGAGATTAAACAGGGTCCATATTTTAGCGATGAAAAACAACGTTTTTAAGGGAAGGTAGAAAATTCGATGAACATACCAATACCGGTCAATGAGCCATTATTGGATGGGGATGAACGGAAATATCTTAACCAATGCATTGATACTGGTTGGGTTTCGTCAGAAGGCCCGTTTGTTCCACTGTTTGAGGAGAAATTTGCTGCTCGTGTTGGACGACGACATGGAATCTCAGTGTGTAATGGTTCTGCAGCACTCGATCTTGCGGTGGTCGCGCTTGGTATTGGCAAGGGTGATAAGGTAATTTTACCAACTTTTACAATAATCTCTTGTGCTGCTGCTATTGTTCGTGCCGGCGCAATACCGGTTGTCATTGATAGTGATTCGTTGTCTTGGAATATGGATATAACGCGGATTGAAGAAAAGATATGCCCCCGTACTAAAGCGATTATGGCCGTTCATATTTATGGGTTGCCAATAGATATGGAACCTTTACTACAATTAGCTAAAAAGTATGAACTGAAGATTATAGAAGATGCTGCCGAGATGCATGGACAAACCTATTACGGACAACCGTGCGGTAGTTTTGGTGATATAAGCACTTTTAGTTTTTACTCGAATAAAAACATCACTACGGGTGAAGGTGGTATGATCGTCACTGACGACGATATTCTAGCAAAGCAGTGCCGATCATTGAGGAATCTCTGTTTCCAGGAACAGAAAAGATTTGTGCATGAGGATTTGGGATGGAATTTCCGTATGAGTAATATACAGGCAGCAATTGGTGTGGCACAAGTGGATCGACTTGATGAAACAGTAGCAAAGAAGCGATATATTGGACGACGGTACACTGAACTTTTAGCAAACGAACGAAAACTACAATTACCTCTCCCAAAAACCAAATACGCCGAGAATATTTACTGGGTCTATGGTGTGGTATTAAGTGAAGATGTACCTTTCGATGCTGAAGAGGTCATGAGACGTATGAGTAAATACCACATAGGCACGCGCCCGTTTTTTTGGTCTATGCATGAGCAACCCGTATTTCGCAAGATGGGGCTATTTTCGAACGACATCCTTCCGGTGGCGGAAAATCTTTCGCGACGCGGGTTTTATATTCCAAGCGGAATAGCGATCACTGATCAGCAGATAAATCGCGTAGTTGAAGTAATGTGTGAGGTTTTGAATTGAACACTTTTAATTTCTACGCCCATTATTACGACATACTCTATCGAGATAAGAATTATGATAATGAGACCCACTTTATTTCTCGCTTACTGAAATCATATGTACCGCAATGTCATTCAATACTGGAACTGGGTAGTGGTACTGGATTGCATGCCGTTCTACTTTCACTTCAAGGATATAATATAGTGGGTGTAGATCGTAGCGATGAGATGATTATGCACTCGAATAGGCGTATAGATTTGATTGGAGTGGAAGATGCACCACAACTGCGTTTTGTAAAGGGTGATATACGGGATATACGATTAGGTATGTCTTTCGATGTGGTCATTTCCTTGTTTCATGTTATTAGTTATCAGTCTACTAATAATGATTTATTGGCGACATTTACCACAGCGAGAACACATCTAAAACTGGGAGGATATTTTATTTTTGATTGCTGGTATGCTCCAGCAGTGCTAACTCTCCAACCAGTTACTCGTGTTAAGTATGTGGAAGATGAAAATACCCGTATAATCCGCGTCGCCGAACCCAAACTACACCCTAATGATAATTTTGTAGATGTGCATTACCGGGTTTTTGTGCAAGATAAAACTAGTGAGATAATGACAGAAATTCAAGAAACCCACCGTATGCGTTATCTTTCTCTGCCAGAAATAGACATGCTGTTTGCTCAAACTGGCTTTGAGCGGGTAAAATGTGGTGAATGGTTAAGTGAGCGTGATCCAGGATCTGATACTTGGGGTATATATGTTATTGGACGAGTAAAAGGGGCTGAATAAAGTGACATCAACACATCGTGTAGCAATCTTCCTGAACTGGCCGGGTTTCGATATAAATGTCTCGCCTGCAGTTTATACTTTGCTTAAACTCTTACTAGATGACGGTGTGGAGATAGATTTATTTACTCCTTCACAACTCATAAAAGAGAACACAGTACTTGCTTCGATAAATAATGTATATGAAAATTCAAAACCCAGAACGATTACATGGAAAGGGTTAAGGCATCTTTCAGGCGAGGATTTTTTTGGAGAGCCTTATAAAGATAGTAATCGTTTAAGAAAAGAAGAGAGGGATTACTTTTATAGAGATGTACTAAAAACTTTTAAATTGTTATTTTATATTGTGCAAAATAGGAAGAGACCACTTAAATTGGTTTGTTCGCTAGATATGTATAATGCTATTATGAAGCGTGTCTCGCAAAAAACTTATGATTATACAATTGGCATAGAAGAAGCTGGATTGGTAATTGCACATCAAGTATTGCCAGATGTTCCTCTGCTTTACTATAGCTTAGAGTTGTATTATGAAGATTACCCAAAACATGCTTTTCGTAAGTCTCTTTACGGACGTTTTTTAAAAAAATTTCAGCGCCAAGCATTTGCTTATGTAGATGCAGTGATAATTCAAGATGAAGATCGTGCATTTAAACTGTTTGAAGATATGCACCAAATCTATATCCCAACCAAAGTCTTATACTTCCCAGTCTCCTACTTAGGGGCCGCGATGTGGCAGAGGGATTCATTGCTCCGTGATCGTTTTCCTAGTATTGGTAATCGGACTATACTACTTCAGGCAGGATCGATTGTACTTGCCAGATATGCTGCGGAACTAATGAGTGCTGCTCATTCTTGCCCTCCTGATATGGCCGTAGTCTTTCATGGTAAGTTCGACAAAGCTAGTAAAGAAATGGCAGAAAATACACCTTGCTACGTTAGTATGCCTGTTCCTTTTGACATGCTAGAACGTATTCCTGCTTCTGCTGATATTGGCTTGGTCTTTTACCCCGATTGGAACGACAATGATCGGTTCACTGCGCATGCGTCTGGACAGTTGGCGTTATTCCTTAAATGTGGTGTACCAGTTATCGTACGGAGGGCTACATCGTTGTACCGACTCATTAAAACCTATGACTGTGGAGTTGCCGTAGATAGCGCATCAGAGATATTTGATGCAGCTCGGATTATTCTTGCTAATTATGAAGCATACTGTCAACGTGCTCTACAATGTTTCCAGAATGAGCATGACCTCGGAAATTATTACTTAGCTATTCAATCATGGATGTCTCGACGTTGCCAAAACACATGAAAAGGAGGGGATGAATGTCTGTATTATGCCTCATGGGTAGTTGGAATGCGCCTTCAGAGCGATTTATATACCGCCAGTTGCAAATGCTGAAAGAAGAGGCAGTTCTTGATTCAATAGTTGCTGCGAGATTAACCGGCAACACTATATGGGATGATATTCCTGTGTATGGACTCCGTCGTGGGATTGATACTTACGATCATGAACCTAATGTAATACCTGAATATTCAACTCAAATTGAGATATTAAAAGATATACTATCTAATACAAAGGCAAGTACTATACTCTGTCAGTATGGCACTATGGCAGTGCTTTTCGCATCCTTATTGGAATTCGTACCTCAGAAGCTATTTATCCATGTTCACGGTAAAGATACACATGAACACATGCACAGACCTGAGTATCGTCACACATTTGAACGCCTTGCTCGCCGCTCAACTATTATTTGTACCCCACATGTTTATGAACGAATTGTTCAATGGCATATACCAAGAACACACCTCGTAATTAAGAATTATGGCGTAGAGATTCCTGCCGAACCTATTCTACGGCTAAAGAATTACGATGTTAATGTCTTACATGTTGGTCGATTAATTGATTGTAAAGGGCCAGATCGAACTATACAAGCGTTCGATCTGGCATGTGATTTGGGGTTACAGGGTCAACTGATACTTGTTGGTGATGGACCACTTCGAGATGTTTGCGAGGAGATGCGTGCATGCTCAAAGTGGCAATGTCGCATTCACATGCTTGGCTCTATGGCTTATCAAGGAGTGACAAAGAAATTGGCTGACGCAGATATTTTTACACTTCACTCAATGGTGGGAGAGCGATCCGGTCAGATAGAAGCGTTTGGAGTGGCCGTTGTAGAAGCAATGGCATTTGCACTTCCAGTAGTAAGTTGCTCAATTGGTGGTGTTAAGCAAATTGTAGTTGATGGAGAGACCGGGATCATGATTGAACCAAATGATGTTGAAAGCCAAGCCCGTGCATTTATCAAGCTTGCTCAAGAGCCGGAACTGCGAACGCAGATGGGGCTTGCAGGTTGGCGACGAGCACGCGAATATTATTCCTATGAGAATGAGAAACACCTATTGCTTTCAATCTTAGGGATGTAATATCAAGTAAACCACCTTGCCACAAGCAGTGGGGCTTTTTCATGGCTCGTCGCGGAGGGTCAGTTTTCGTTGATAGGATCTCTGCCTGTTCCACTGACAGCTTTCATATTTGGACACGCTGAGGATTGTTATGACATTCCATGTGACGCGAGTAAAATCCTCTCTTAAGTGGGCAGTAATTTGCATAACACCATCTAGTTTTACCGTTTTTCTTGAGTTGCTTGAATTCTTTTCGCGTAAATATAGTCCGTTGATCTCGGAGATTGTTATGATCAGCGATTGCGATGCTGATTTTAAACTGTTTAATTCAAGAATTTCTATGCAGATAGATCTCTGGGAAATATCACTAGCTTTTTCAGACCATGAAGTATCTAGGATTGTAATGAAAGATTTACATGATTATTTACTATAGATTTTTGCTAGGCTACAAGGGCACACAACGATTTTTTGATCTGGACATTGATTTATAAGGAGGATGTCGTTGTCTCGAACTCCACCTATCATTACTGGACTCTACCGCAATACGGAAGGAGCAGTGCCGACTCGCCCAGAGCGAATACTCACTGAGATATCGAAGTCGCTTCAAATCAATCGGTGGTATGCCCAGGAGATCCTCTTTCTTGCCGGTGATGAGGAGTCGGCCCAGGATCTGATTTCTTTCGGACTCCACCCTTATCGAACATTCTCCGACGCACCTTCCTCCATCCATTCCCATGCCGTCCACCATATGAAGCACTGGATGTGTTACTGGGCACTGCAAGAGTTTGGTGAAGTGCTTTGGGTCGACTGGGATACTATCAATCTCCGCCCGCTCGATGAGGCATTCTGGGCTTACTGCCGAGCTTTCGACACACCAAAGTTTGTGTATAGCCCTAACTACCGACCCATAGTTAATTGTAGTGTGTATTATATTCCAGCATCTTGGTCTGAGCGAATGCGCCAGAGTTTCGAAATGACTGCTGCCCCTCCGAATGATGAACTATTGTGGGCTGCTATCTTACCATCTGCTATCTTACCATCTGACGTTCGCGAGCGCCCTGAGTTTTGGTGGCATGATCGTGTCTACAATGTCTGGTTCCCGGAGGAGCTTGAGCAGATCACAAACAATACATATTTTATCCATGTCCGTGAATTAGACTATGCAGACTTGTTACATAGGGAGACCATTTCAAACTAGGGGAACCTACGCCACCATCGCGGCTATAGACTGTCAGATAAAGAATCTGGAAATGCCTCTCGGCGAGCGCATCTGGAAGCCGTACATTTCACGACCTTCCAGATTCTTTATGGCTCTTTGGGAATTGCCGTGGGTACCACTATATCTAGTGGTGTCGTACCGACACTACAAAGGCTCGATTTGGCTTTGGAACGCGAAATCACGTTTTAGCGCATCCCCTAGCCCTAGAGCCACCCACGGCGATTCCCAAAGAGCCTGAAAAATACTGTATATTCCGGACAGCCGGACATAGGTATGACAGCGGAACGATACCATATGTGCCATCGAAAAGAGCTGCATATTCCGCATTATATACGCCAACATATCCCGTTCTTGCGGCCCAACAACCGCTCGCAGGTGACGCCGCTGGCGCGGCCCCACACCCGGTGCGTTGTTCAAGGCCGTCGCGTGTAAACACCTGTGCCATCAATCGAGTCTGCCAGCGGCGCACCTGAAGCGAGGCGTTGGGCCGGCCGCGTGCCGGAGGGTCGGGAAGCGTGACTCGGAGCTGCGGGACGGCCGTACCAATGATGATCCGGACCCGGCGCCGCGGACAGCCGGCGGCGTGCCGACGGGCCGGGCGGGGGCTGCCCGCCGCC
>DAOTWD010000150.1:0-16838 GCA_034435975.1 Chloroflexaceae bacterium
GCACGCGAGAAGCGGGCGAGCGGGAGCGCGTCCCGCCGGGGCGCGGGTGGCGTGGGCCTGGGAGCGCGTCCCGCCGGGGCGCGGGCGGCGGCCAACCGAGCGGGGGGTGTACCCGGCACGACCGTGGGCACGCCGGAGCCATGCCCTACTTCTATGCCGCACGCGAGAAGTGGGCGAGCGGGAGTGCGTCCCGCCGGGGCGCGGGCGGCGTGGGCCTGGGAGCGCGTCCCGCCGGGGCGCGGGCAGCGGGGCGCGGGCGGTGGCCAACCGAACGGGGGTGCACCCGGCACGGATGCGGGCACGCCGGAGCCGTGCCCTACTCTATGCCGCACGCGAGAAGCGGGCGAGCGGGAGCGCGTCCCGCCGGGGCGCGGGCGCTTTCGTTCCACGCTCCTTTCTTGCGATTGCACTGCAACAACCAGCATTGGAAGGGTTGGCCTCCTGATCGTGGAAGAACAGAGCGTGTCCGGGTACCCCAGAGCCATGCCCTGCTGAGCAGCGCTGAAGAGAACACAGGGCAGGACTCTGATCGCGGGTGCGATGCGGGCTTCAAAATACACATTACGAGCGGTCTGATATCCTTTTCACAAGGGCGCAAACCTCTGGCTCAGGGGGGCGATGCGAGAGCGTTGCACCCCTGAGCCATGAAGCATGTTGAGACCGATTATGCACACCTGTCTGACATAAAGATTACGACCGGGACTCTCCCGTTGTTGCTGGAGTCCTCCACCCCGGAGCGCCCTCAGTATTCGCCAGCAGCTTCTCTACCTGGTATTCGGATCGTGACTCGGCTTGTTGTAATTTCTGAAGAGTGTCGTAGCGCTCATCGATCTCCGTCACTATCTCGGACACAGACCGATCCGGGTTCAGCATACTATCTACCACAGCCACGAGCAACAACCACCAGAGCCACTCGTCAAAAGCCTCCTTGTTGAACCATAACACATTATTGTAGCGATTGACCTGGAGGAACTGGCGTACGACCTGATCGCGCAGTCCAAGCGTCAATAGTTCAAAAGCGCGCCGGTTCTGTGCCGTGGGGGTATCAAACCAGCGTTGCTGATCGATCAGAATTTGAATAATCCCGATAGCACGCCAGGCCTGGTGTTCGTCAATGCCCAACCCCTGCAACGCGCTGGCAATGATGCGGTTAAGCAGCCACTCATCCATCCAGCTATGGCTCTGCTGCGCCACATCCTGATCGCTGAGAATCCCGCCGAGTGTATGAACAAACAACCAGCCAAACATCGTGCTCCATACCAACGGCTCATCAGTCAGGCGAGCTTGCAGTTGCTCCATCATTGCCTTGAAGCTGGCGGTGTGCTGGTCACCCAGACGATGCGGCAGTGTTGGGAGACGTACCATGACCTCCAGCTTCTGGCGAATATCCAGGGCAATCGCTGCATCATCGCCCGCGCCATTCGTAAAGGTCTTTATTTCGCGTAACAGGTGCCGCACCTTTGCATCGACGTCATCCACGAGCACACGATCGAGTGTCTCTTCCATGCTGGTGACGCGAGCGTTGATCAGCGATTGGAACACGTCGGCATTGACCAGAGCACGGAACGGCTGGCGCACGACCCCCAGTATCATCTCCTTCATCTCGTCCTCAACACTGGGCACGCCGCGTCCCTGCAGATGAGTCATGATATGATAGTAGTGGCTCCACTCATTATCACGTACCTCGCGGAAGTCCATAAACACGTGATGCTGATAGGCCTGGAGTTCGACATACAGACCTTGATCATAGATCTCCTTGCTGTTACGAATGAACTCCATCCCCGTTATGGTATCCCGAAAAATGGTGTAATATGCACCGTCGTTGTGCAGGCCTAAGCCTTCACCCAGAATGCGCTGGGTCAACTGCCGTTCACCATTCTCCATCTTTTTAGAATATGCCACCGACGTCTTGATCCATCCCCTCGCCGTAGCAAATTTGTTATGAAACACAAACAACGCCCGTTCATTCCCATGACTATTCGAGTAGGCAAACACATCTTCATTGACATAACCTTCGGGAGCAAAACAGTCATACAGCAAAAAATCATGTACCTGAGCAAATACATAACGGCGATGGAGCAGCGGGAAGATCACCCGCTCATGATGCTGTATCAGCCCGATATCGGGCTGTTCGTCCCAATAGGCACGGCGATACTCCATGCCATACTTTTCGGTATAGCCTTCGACCTGACCGTGCCCAAACATAGGCAGGCCAGGCAGTGTTACCATCATTGCGCAAATGCCGAAATACTTGTCGCCTTTGCCAAATTGATCGACAGCGGTACGTTCGTCAGGATTGTTCATAAAGTTGACAAAGCGCTTCATTACTTCCGGGTCAAATTCAAGCGTATTCTTCATCACCGAGCGATATTTGGCATTGTCTTCATCGCGCAGCATATTCATAAAAGCACTATTGTAGACGCGGTGCATGCCCAGGGTACGCACAAAGTAGCCTTCCATCAGCCAGAACGCCTCGGCCAGCAACAGCGTATCAGGGGCCTCAACTGCGACACGATCCACCACCTCGCGCCAGAACTCGACCGGCATGGCCGCATCAAACTGCTCTTTCGTGAGGCCATGATCGGAGCGGGAAGGAATATCGCCCCCTGTGCCCGGCTGCGGAAACCACAGACGCTGATAGTGACGTTTGGCAAGCGTCATAGCGGCATCGAAGCGAATGATCGGGGTTTTACGCGCCACGTGCAGAATGGTCTGGATCACCGCCTCACGCACCTCCGGGTTTAAAAAGTTCAGCTGGGCGGTATCGTTCCAGGGCATACTCGTGCCGTCATTACCGTGGTACATATATCGGGTACTCCCCGTCCAGTGATCGACCCGCTTGAACACCACGGCGGCATCGGTACGGTTGTAGTAATGATCCTCTAGATAAATCCCTACCCGACTGTCCCAGGAGAGATCTGGCCCATTAAAACTATAGGCCGGAAATGGGCTGTAATCCAGGGAAATAAACCAGTCAGGATGCTCTATCACCCAGCGCGAGTCAATGCCCATATGGTTGGGCACCATATCGCTCGCCAGGCGGATGCCGCGCCGCCAGGCGCGTTGTTTCAGGTTTTCAAAGGCTTCTTCACCACCCAGACGGTCGGAAATGCTGTATTCAAAGAGCGAATAGGCCGAGGCCTCGGCTTCGGGGTTGCCACACATCTGCTTAATCCGTTGCGAGGCCGGGCTACGCTTCCAGATCCCAATCAGCCAGAGGCCGGTAAAGCCCCAACGAGCCAGCGTATCCAACTCCTCGTCGGGTACCTCATCCATACGGGTCAATAGACGTTGGTACTTCTTCGAGAGTTGATCCAGCCAGACATAGATGTTCTTGGCGATCATCACGACCCGCGGCATCCAGTCCAGGTCAGAACTGAAGCGCTCGTATTCGACATCGAGGGCCGAGTAGTCATAGACCAGCGATGGCCCTGGCCCTAACCCGCCTTTCCCCAGGAAGATTCTGGCATCTTCGCGGATGAAGTCCAGGCTACTGAGGAGGCGGAACAAAAAGTCACCCAGGAAACTGCCCCAGTGTTGAATGATATACTCAAGTTGATCAAAAAGCGAATGTGGATGGGCGATGGCTGGCGCTCGCAGCATATCGATGAGATTCTGGTCATAGGGGCCAAAGCGCGGCTGGGTTTCAAAGAAGTCGCGCATACTGGCCATAACTTGGGGGTAGACCGTATTGGCATCCAGCCGGGTATCATCAAACAATTCCATATAGGGCGCAAAGGCGGGATTCATATTCGCCAGCCAGAGCATTAACAACTCTTCCTTTTGAATATGGTCGTGGGGCACCCCGTCAGTCTCGCCTTTCATATATTCATCCAGACCGATCTCGCCACGATAGACTCGGAGCGGCGGAAACTCATCGGCGAAGGTATAGAGCGCGGTATCAATTGCCTCTTTGCCGAACCGTTCATCCATCCAATCCAACGCCTGTTTCATCACCGTGGGGTTGCGTTCACGACGGTACAGGAACAGCACGTAGTGGAGGATTTCATCGATCAACCCCATCGCGTTGATATGGCTGGCCTGCACAGCACGTTCGGGGTCGTTGATACTATCCCGTTTATCGTTCATCTTCTGGGCGAAAAGACGGGCAGCATGAAAGTTCGCAAAAATGACATTACCGCTCAACGAAAATAGCGCAAGATCAAACGCATACTGGTCACGTGCCTGACGTGAAACATGAAACTCCATCTGAACCACATTGTTGCCTTCTGCTCTCTGCACTGGGCCCTCCCAACTCCATCTCCATACAATAGGACGCTCTGGCGGACAGACTAGCCATACTATGCTATTCGCCCGTGATAATGTACCATAAGCGGACAAATCGGCAATGATCGACCAGGGGATCAAACCGTACGAAGTGCAGGCATAACGCCGAACGTTCTATAGGCGGAACGTTTCAGATTATCCCATAGCACACGCGACAGAACGATGTCTGAACAACATGCTCATTATAACAGGACTTATGCTGTTGCTCCACAATGTATCAGGCGAACAAAAATTCTAACACGATTCTAATTTACATAACCAGAAATCCTGCTATAATGGCTCTATCCTCAGCGGATCAGAGTGGCCCGTGCTGAACGGCCTCATCATCTCCGCTCGTGGTGCCTCCGGCTAGAAAGAGGAGGCTCACGATGGCGGTTGTTTCTCGACCTTTCAAGCCTGATCGTGCGCCTGATCGCCCGCGGCGCATGTTCAGGTTCATGCCGCTACTGACAGCGGTAACGTATGTGCTGGCGTTGCTGGCAATAGTGGTACTCGCACAGCGGGCGATGACCTGGGGGCAGCGCTGGCTCGATGATGTGCGTTACGGGTTTCCACGGAGCGCACGCATCAGCGGCATCGTTGCCCCTGGCGACGTGGACGGTTTGCCCACACAGATTATTGCGTTGAATATGTATGGTCAGGTCAGCATTCTGGTGCTGCCTGGCAGTGATGCCACGCAAGTCCAGGTGCTGGAAGGGCCATATCTGTTTGGCCGCGACGGGGCTTATGCGGTGGCTCGGCCCACATTGTATGACGTTAATGGGAACGGACAGGCTGACCTGCTCGTGACTATTCGCGGTGAGGCGATTGTGTATCTGAATGATAATGGAACATTGCGACTGATGACACCGGAGGAGCGAGCAGAACTGGTGGGATCAGGGCGCGGAGCGTTACCTCTGATAGAGTGAGGATACAGCCAGGGAAAGGAGGGTGATTCGTTAGTATACCCGCTTGTCTCTGGCTGTTTGCCTCCTGGTTATGTACGGGCAGTGTCCGTGGCGGGTTGCTCGGCCCAGGTGGGTATCACGCACAGAAAGCCGAGTGGCTGATCACCCAGGGTTTCAAACTGATGCACCTCGTGCGGTGCCACGAACACGGCATCGCCCACGCCGATCTCCGTCCACGCTTCGCCCAGCAACACCCGCCCACGTCCCTGAACCACCACCACGCCATGCGGATGAGCATGCTGATCCAGCGCCGAGTGCCCACCCGCCGGCAACGTAAAATAGCGGATAATAAAATCCTGCGCTCCTTCGGCCGGGCCAACCAGCACACGCTTGATCGCCCCTGCCGTAGCCGCGCCCTGCGCCCCACTGACATAGGCTACGGGCGGTACGGTGGCATAGTCCCATGTTGCAGCATCGGCGCTGGCAATCTGATGATGAACGATCCCCATCGCTGTGTTCTCCTGATTTAAATATTTCGCTATCTGAAGCTGTGATTGCACCATCAACTATTTATTTTGACCTGGTACAATAGTGATTGTATCATACCTATCATACTGAAGACTATTCAGACACTCGACGGGAGAAATGATGATGACCCGATCAAAATGGGCGGCACGTATGCCGTTTGGCCCACTCCGAATCTTCGCTACAGGCGTAGCAATGGGCGTTGCCGACGTTATCCCCGGTGTTTCCGGCGGCACGATGGCTTTTATTCTGGGTATCTATGCGTATTTATTGAATGCGATCAAGTCCTTCAATCTTGATGTGGCCAGGCTGCTGCTTCAATTCAAGTTGAAGGCCGCGCTCGATCAGGTGCCCTGGCAATTCCTGCTGGTCTTGCTGGCCGGGATTGGTTCGGCGGTCTTTACTCTGGCGCATGTGGTAAGCTGGCTGCTGGTACATCAGACAATCTTGCTCTTTGCCTTTTTCTTCGGGCTGATTCTGGCTTCTATTCTGGCAATCGGTGCCACGGTGCGCTGGTCTGTCAGCACAATAGTCGCGCTTATTGTCGGGACGGTGGTGGCCTACCTGATTGTGGGTCTGGTGCCGCTGGATATGCCCCATGACCCGTTGACGTTGTTGTTGAGCGGTATGGTGGCGATTATGGCAATGATCCTGCCGGGAATCTCTGGCTCGTTTATTCTGCTCATTCTGGGGCAGTATGAGTTTGCGCTGAACGCGGTCAAGACGCTCGATATCGTGTCCATTATGGCGCTCGGCACCGGCGCGATGATTGGGATTATGGGTTTTGCCCGCGTGTTGAGCTGGTTGCTCAGGCATTATCACCAGGCAACAGTGGCGATGCTGGTGGGTTTTATGATCGGCTCGTTGCGCAAGATCTGGCCCTGGAAGGAAACTGTCAGGACAATGATTGATCGGCATGGTGTGGAAGTCCCGCTTTTGCAACACAACGTGTTGCCAGATTTGAGCTCGCCGGAGTTTTTTGCAGCGCTGGCGCTGTGTCTGCTCGGCTTCTTGATCGTCACGTTGATCGATCACGTGCAATCGAAGTCCAATCCGCTCTTTCGGCTCGTGCGCCGCAATCGCCGCGAAGCTGATGTGGTGGCCGCTGATTAATGCCGGTCTGACCTGGTCGGGTGGGATACAGACATGGTCGACTGGTGCCGGGCGAGCGCCGGCTATGCCCCACACGACTATCATGTCCATAACATGGCAGTCAATGCGCGGCATAGCCCGGCAACGACCACGCCATGATCGTCGGGGCACCGCTGGTGGGTGGCCGCATGAATACGCATTATCCGCATTGGTAGTCGCGGCAGATCAATTCTGCACTGCCCCGCAATGGTTGGTATTGCCGCATCGCTGCATCGTGTATCAATGCTTTTCGCTGTGGGCAACCCTTGTGGTCGCTGCAAGGATCATGCTTGCATGCATGGCCACATCATGGAAGGCGGTGCCCGCGTTGTGGAGCACTGCCCCGCATCGCCCGGCAACACCCGGCCATGATCGTCGGGGCACCGCTGGTGGGTGGCCGCGTTGTCCCGCAACGTTCACAATGCTGCGCATTGCTGTGCATTGCTCTGTAGTGGAGGAATGTCTGGCAAAGTATACCAGGATATCTGCGAAGCGGGTTGTCCATCAGTCTCAAGAGTACCGGCGTTATACTTATTCCTTTTGTGTCAATTATGCTTTTTATCCAATTTTCCGTCGGTATTTTGTGGACAGTAGAATGGGTACTGATTGTGCTGGTCGTTGGATTGGTCGGACTGCTCGGTAGTATTCTGTTCACCACGTTGATCTATGTACTGATTAATGCCTTGATCGATGGACTGCAGGTTCAGCCCGTTGATTCTCTGGTGCATCCTAATCAGGGTATTCATCGTTCGCTGACAAACGGGTTGCTCGGTTGGTGTGTTTATGGGCTGATATGTGTGCTGATCGGATTGGGTATCGGTTTGATGTCTGATTTGATGGCCGGTTTGACAGGAGGATTAGCTGTCGGATTCGGTTTTGGATTTCGGTATGGCTGGTGGGCAGTCATCCAGCACTACCTTCTGCGTCTGTGCCTCTGGCGTCAGGGCAGTATGCCCCTGAACTATGTGCGGTGGCTGAATACTGTCTGTAATCTATTGCTCCTGCAGCGCGCTGGAAACCAGTATGAATTTCGGCACGCACTGTTGCGTGATTATCTGGCACATCAGACATGCAGCGATGGGGTAGCGCTCTCTACCCCACCACATACTGCAGAATGAAAATACTTTGCTACCTATACCCGGCGGTGATGCAACGAGTGTTCGTACCTCTCCAGCTCCCTGCCACCCATTGACATCTATGGTAAAATATTTGTAAAATGACCCTCTGTGATCGGATGGATAAACAGCTATCCGGTCACTGGCGGATTATAGGGCGAAATCTGCTCTGCCTGCCCCTTAACTCCAACGAGTGGCAGAGACAGCAACGACGGCACACGGTTGTTCATCCTGGGTGTCCATGCACAAGGTGCGCTATGCCTATCGCTCTTGACTCTGGTGTTCTACACGTCACGCCTGTTGGTTCGCATTGGACGCTCCCCATGCGGAACGTGTTCCGGTCTGCCTGTTCCCCTTTGTTAGATCAGCTATATACAGATACCTATGTCTCTTTCGGGTATACCCAGGCCGTGTGTTGCCTGCATCCTGGCCGAGTACTGCTGTATTGCGCAGTGAGTGGGTGCGCGAGTATGGTTCTCGCATTACGGATATGCGGATCTGTACCGAAAAAAAACGGTCGGGATGGTACCAATGAATAAAATAGTCTGGGTGGCTGATCAGGTGAAGGCTCTGCGGGTGAAGCGTGATAGGCCAGGTATGCTTCGAAGTTGTGCCCGATGGCATCTTTTCTTCATAAGTAGCATGCGTCGTCGCATCTTCGTATACGGCACAGCCTGCGATTGTACTGTATCTTTTGGGGTAACTACGTCTTTGTGGTGCAACAAAATCGTCTATTTGACTATCTAACATGCATGGTTCTGCCTATGGGCATGGTTGTGCGGCAGCAGTGCCGGTTGGATGATATAAAGAGAGGGAACGTATGCATCTCGGGGTTGACTTTGGCACAACCTACACGAAGATCGCCTTTTTTGATCCGCAGGGCGACCGCTTAGAGCAGTTTGTCTATCCGCCACCACCGGGGGAGAAACCGTATGTTCCGACTGCGGTGGCCTATAGCACCTATCAGGGTCAATCGATCATCTCGATCGGCGAGGCGGCGCGTCATGATGGGCTTAATATCCCGGATACCGTCTTCTGCGAGAACGTAAAAATGCTCCTTCCATTGAAGACGCCAGAGGAATGGCAGCGTCACGGCTGGACAACGCCGCGCACGCCGTATGAGGTGACACACGATTACTTCCGGCACTTGCTGCGTGAGAGCGAAGGGAGTTTCGAGCGTCGCCATGGGCCAATCACCAGCATGGTCGTGTCGGTACCGGAACTCTGGCAGCGACAGACGAATGTAGGGGCCGAAACGCTACGCCAGATTCTGGTTGATGACCTTCAGTTGCCGGTAGACCATTTACAGAGCGAACCGGTTTGTGCTGCGGCCTACTATATCTGGCACACACGGCCCGATCTCACGCAACCGTTGCATTTGCTCGTCTGTGATATGGGGGGCGGTACCTTCGATATGGTGCTGTGCCGCGTCCAACGTTCAGCCGGCGGCTATAAAATCCAGGTGCTGGACTTTGATGGCCTGGGGCAGTCTGGGTTGGGCAGCGCCGGGGTCGCCTTTGATCAGCGCGTTGTGACGACGGCCTATCAGAACCTCGGCCACACCCCAGATCCGCACGACGTCGATTTTATCGAAGTTGTACGGGCATTTGAGGAGGTTAAACTGCAGAAACATAACGAAGCCAGCCGTCTGTTTGCGCTGTGCCGTAGCTCCGCAGATCATGCCCGCGATCTGGCGGATACTGAACTCTATCAGTGGAAGCGCAAATATAAGGTTACGATTGAGCAGGTGCGCGAATGCTTTGCACCCATCCGCGCCGGCATCACGCAGGTGCTGGACAAACTGCTGGCACGGGCGCAAGCGCGGCAGTGGACGGTCGAGCGGGTGGCGCTCGTTGGCGGCTTCAGCCAGTTCCCGCTGGTCGAGCAAACCATCCTGGATCATCCTGGTCTTCAGGCCGGGCACGGTCAGCGCGATAGCTCGCTTACGCTTAATAGCGACGAACGTTTTTATGCCGTGGCACGCGGGGCAGCCTTGATTGCCCATGGGTATATCCAGATCGAGGAATACTATCCGCATACCCTTGAACTTCTGGTGCATCGTACCCGCCCCACCTTGCTCCAGGTTGCCTTGCCCATTGTTGAAGCTGGCCGGGCGCTGGCCGGGCGTCTCGACCCCTACTATGCCCAGCAAGATGGGCAGAAGGTGGTTGTTACCGTCCCCGAATCGGCAGAGGCATGTGGTCGTTTACCGGTACAGTTGCGGTTGATGGGGAAAGGGGAACCGCTTATCCTGGAGACACCGGAGACCGAGTTTCCACCGCCCGGACGCTATCACGTCGGGGTGGTGATTGATCGCTCCAATCTGGGGACGCTGGTGTTCGATCCGATCGAGGATAGTGCCCGCCGCCGCTATCCACTGGGCAATATTAGCCCATCACTGCTGATTGAGGAGGCATAATGGGAGAGTCGCCGCGCACCGCACTGGCAGACCTGCTTACGGATACCACATCTGAAGAATGGCAACTGGCGGTACAGGTGTTACAAAAGACGTTGATCTGGTGTACAACTGTAACGAATTCAACAATCATGGACGATCGGGTTACGGCATTAGATTTCATGGTCAGGGTGAAGGCGGCGCTCAACGATGGGCGTGCTTGGCTGGATGCGCTGGATGGCCTGATCAAGCAGGCCATGCCCGGCCCAACCCTGAAGACCGAACTGGAGGAACGACGTGCGGCGCTTGCGACCGGTATGTGCCAGTTGGACGAACTCGGCGCATACGTTGCCGAATTGGGGCAGGCCGAAGCCGCACTGCGCCAGCAGGTCGCGGATCGTGCGCAACTGGAAGCGCAACGTGTCCAGCTTGAAGCGCGATTGGCTGAATTGCAGCGCCTGGCGCAACTGGCGCAGTCCGTCGAGGCGCTGCGTACCCAGGTTGAGACGGTAGAACGCCAGCGTTCCGCTGCCGAACACGCGGCGGAAGAGCTGGAAGGACGCCTGGCGCAGGGGACGCAGCAGTTGATCACCCTGACCGCATCGCAGCTAACGCACGTGCAGGAGCAGGTGCGTACCATGCTGGAGCATGCCGATCGGCAACAGGCGGAACTCAAACAGACGCTTGCGAACTGGCAGGCGGCAGCAGCACGCTACCAGGAACTGGAGGCTGAGATAACCGCCCACCGTGAGGTGCTACGCCTGTATCATGCCGCCGATCAAGCGGTGGCCGATGCGCTGGGCGATCTGCCCGATGTGCATTCAGCCCAGGAATTGCTCCAGCGCGTCCGGCGCTTCCTGGAACAGGCAGACGAGATTCTGGCCCGGGTGCTGGAAGCACGTGCCCGTGCTGAAGAGGTGCAAAAGTTCTACGTTGCGGGAGGAGTGCAATGATGCCGCCGCCAGGCGATCCCTGGCGCACGGGCGGGTGGCCGCTGTTGAATATCGCCGCCACCTGCACGGCTACCCACGCCCTGGGGCCAGGCGTGCGGGCCGTCGTGTGGGTGCAGGGATGCCCGCACGCTTGTCCGGGCTGCCTGGCACCCGATTGGATTCCCATGCGTCCGGCACGTTGTGTGGCCTCGGAAGACCTCGTGACGGAGGTGCTGGCGCATCCCCAGGTTACGGGGCTGACCTTCTCCGGGGGCGAGCCGATGATGCAGGCGGTCGGGTTGGCCCGGCTGATCCGTCTGGCACGCCAGCAGCGACCGCTCTCGCTGATCTGTTTCAGCGGGTTTACGCTGGCCCAACTGCGATCCGACCCACCCGGCCCCGGCGTAGCGGATTTGCTGGGCGAAACAGATGTTTTGATTGATGGTCGGTATATCGCGGCCCAGAATGATAATCGGGGCTTGCGCGGTAGCCGTAATCAGCATATTCACTATCTGACTGACCGGCTTGCCGCGTTCAACTTTGCCGCCGAGCCGCGCCAGGTTGAAATTCAGGTTGGCAATGGACATGCATTACTGGTAGGGGTGCCACCGCACGGGGTGGTCCCCCTGGTTGAGCAGGCGATTGAGCGGACGCGGGCGCGGCTGTTGGCACAAGTGCCTGACAACGACACTGATTGATAATCCACAACCGGAAAGGAACGATAGCGATGAGTGGACGCAAACAAATAACGGTTGATAGCGCGGACTACCGACGCTTACAGATGGCGGAGGGGCAGTTACGTTCGATGCAGCAGAATCTGCCGGAGGTGCTGAACCGCTTGATGCGCGATAACGAGGCCGAACTGCGGCGACGCCTGGAGCCGCTAGAACAGCGGCAACGCGAGTATCAGCAGACCACACAACGTATGCGCGACGAGGTCAGGCAGGTTGAGTCGCACATGGCCCAACGCCTGGAAGAGCAGCAGCGGAGGCTGCGCCAGCATATCGCTGAGACGGCCCAGCGGCTCCAGCGTGAAGTTGAGACGGCCCGCCAGGAGACGGAGCGGATGGTCAGCGATGAACGTGAGGCACGGATACGGCATGTCCAGACGGTCGCCGATCAGGTTCGCCACGAAACCCGCGACTTGCTGGCACAACAGGCCGATCAGTTGACCCAACTGATTGATCAGGAGCGCCAGACCCGCGAGACGCAGATCCATGCCATCCACCGGCGCCTGGAGGCCGAACAGCACCACAAAGATACGCTGGCCCGTTCGTGGATTGAGACGGCGCAGATCCTGCACGACTTTATCGACAGCCACTATGCGCATCAGCGGTTTGCGCCCGACCAGTTGGCCCGCCTGGCGCGGATGATCGCGCAAGCTGAATCCAATCTGGCCCAGGGCGTGGCCGAGGCAGCCGTGACGATGGCCCAGCAAGCCTATGGCAGCCTTTCCGATCTGCGGCTGGAACTGGAGCGCCTGGAGCGCGAGTGGCAGGTGTGGCAGGTCCGTAGCCTCGAAGCAGCCCGCGAGATCCTGGCGCTGGCGCAGCGCAACCGTACCTGCTCGGCGCTGGATCTGCAAGGCAACCAGCTCGACATCATGATCGAAGTCGATTACTGGACGGCAGGCCAGCTCAGTATGCTGGAAGCGGAGCTTGGCCAGGTGATTGCGCAGATTGCAGATGCAACGACGCCGTTAACCACCAGCGAGTTACGCCAGATTGCCGAAGCAACGCTTCCCGCGCTGCACGAGCGGCTGGAGCAGACGATTGCGCAGGCCCGCGATGCGGTCATCAGTTCCCAGTTGCGCACCAATATTGCGGATGCGGTTGTTCAGACCTTTGAAGAGCAGGGCTTTCAGTTGCAGGACGATACCTATGAGGGCGAGGATCAGCGGCATGGTTTTGTGGCCCAGGTAGCCCATCTGGACGGGAGCAAAGTAACGGTGGTGGTCACACCTGATGGCACCGGACAGAATACCCTGAGCATTAACTCGTATGATGCCCAACAGCGTGCCGAGGATGAACTTCGGGCCCGTGCCGAAGCGATTGCCCGGGCGCTTGAGCAGCGTGGCCTTCAGGCGGGAGCGATCACGCGTGTGGGTGACCAGCCAGATCCGGCGTATGCGCGGATCGAAGAGGTGCGTGAGCGCCAGCCGGTGCAGCAACCGGCCAGGAGGACGCGATGACCGTTGAACGCCTCATCCATACCTTGCGTTTTGATCAGGGGGATCGCTTCTTCGTCCTGTATGGCCCCGGCGTGAATGATCGGTTTATTGCAGAGGACTATAGCGAGTGTGACATTGAACAGGCTCTGCACCGATTCCTGCACCAGCAGGGCTTTCGCCGCATTGTCTTTTTTACTACGCATAGTGGTGGGGTCTACTGCCTCGACCGCGAGTCGCAACAGACCTGCCTGCCGAAACCGGAACGAGCCGCATCAGGCCAGGGCATCCCGACGATGCACCGGGTGCGTACAAGCGGGCCGTTGGGTCGCCAGAACCTGCTGGCGGCCACGTTGCCCTCACCGGCCTCGGCACGGCCGGCGGTCGGGCGGGGGATGAGTGATGTGCATGCGGTTGCCCTGCTCGACACGTTGATGCGCCAGCCCGATCCGCGCACGGCCGTCGTCATCATGCAAGCTGAAACCACCTTGCGCTTCTTTGCGCAACAGCCGCTGCTGGCCGGGCGGGTTGGTGGATGGGCGCGCCTGCCATCGCGGAACCGGAATGTCTGCTGCTTCGTGTTTAGCAGCGCAACCTATGCCGACCTGCATGCTGCGGTTGAGCATCTGCCGTTCCCCGAACTGCGGGCCTGCGTACAGCATCAGCGAGAGGGGCGTCAGAGCTACAGTAGTGTGCGCCTGGGTGGGCCTGATGTTGCCGAGATCAACCGCCTGATCGATCTGGTACGTCTACAGGATGGTGTGCAGGTGGCCTGGACGGAGCGGGCGCGGCTTGCCACCTGGATGGCGGCAGAGGAGGTCAGTGGGCAGCAATGGCTCAGTCGCCTGCGCACTACCGGTCAACTCGATCAAGCCACCGCCCGTGCCCAGCACTGGTTCCAGGCCTCGGCCATGACCGAGGGCAGCCCCTGGGAACGCCTGCACGCGCTCACCGGGCTCCAGGTGGTCAAGGAGCGCATCAAGGCGTTGAGTGCGCTGATGGCGGACGCAGCCGAGCGGCGGCAGCACGGGCTGATCCAGCAGAGCGAGCCGCCTACCTTGCATCTGGTCTTTACCGGCAATCCCGGCACCGGCAAGACCACGGTCGCGCGGCTGATGGGTGAGATCTACCGCGATCTGGGGCTGCTGCGCCGGGGCCATGTGGTGGAAGTGCCGACGGCCGCCGATCTGGTGGCTGAGCATGTTGGTGGCACGGCGATCAAAACCAATGAGATCATTGATCGTGCCCTGGATGGGGTTCTGTTCATTGATGAAGCCTATCAATTGACCGACTCAGCCCGGGGGAATTTTGGGCGGGAAGCGGTGGACACGCTGCTGACGCGCATGGAAAATGAGCGCGAGCGGTTGATGGTGATTGTTGCCGGATATCCGAATGAGATGAAGCAATTTGTGGCCTCGAATCCGGGCCTGAGCAGCCGGTTTCCGGCCGAGAACCGCATCCACTTTCCGGATTACGATCCGGGCGAATTGATGCAGATTCTGCTACAGATGCTCCAGCACAAGGGTCTGCCGTGTCCGCCTGAGACCGAGGTGCGTCTAGGTGAAGTGGTTGCCGGCATGTATGCCACCCGTGATGAGCAGTTCGGTAATGCGCGGGTGATGCGCAATCTGGCGGATGGCCTAGAGCGCCGTCGCGCCAGTCGCCGTCGTGAGCACAACTTGCCGGTTGATACGCCGCTACTGCCCGTCGATCTGCCACCTGAGGCCCAGCGCTTTCTGGCGGCGCCCATCCCGGATCTTGAGCAGATCCTGGCGGAACTGAACGATCTGGTTGGTCTGGCTTCGGTGAAAGAATGGGTGCGCGGGCAGGTGGCGCTGTTGCGCTTCGAGCAGGCCCAGCGCCAGCGCGGGGTGACGACGGCGCCTCGCGCGTTGCACATGCTGTTCATCGGCAACCCCGGCACGGGCAAGACGACCGTCGCCCGGCTGATGGGCCGCATCTTTCGCTCGCTCGGGCTTTTGCGTAAGGGCCATGTGGTTGAGGTCAGTCGTAGCGACCTCGTGGCGGGCTATGTCGGTCAGACGGGGCCGAAGACGAAAGCCATCATCAAAGAGGCCCTCGATGGCGTCCTCTTTATTGATGAAGCCTATGCTCTGGCCCAGGGTGGGCCACAGGATTTTGGGCATGAAGCGATCACGGAGTTGAATCAAGCGATGGAAAACCAGCGTGATCGGCTGGTGGTGATTGCTGCGGGCTATCCCGGCGAGATGCGCCGGTTTGAGGAGAGCAACGCCGGCCTGACCAGTCGCTTTATGCGCGTGGAGTTTCCCGACTACGAACCCGACGAGTGGCTGATCATCCTGGAGCGGATGGCGAACGCCGAAGGGTGTGCGGTGACGCCCGAGGCGGCGGCGGCGGCGCGGAGCTATCTGCTGGCCCAACAGGTCGCCAATCCGCAGACCTTTGGCAATGCTCGTAGTGTGCGCTCGTTGTTTGAGACGATGAAGCAACGGATGGCCCAACGCCTCTCTGAGGCTAGCTCTTCATTTGACGACACCACACCCGTGCTGATCGCGGCCGATGTGCCGGGATGGGAACGGGGCGCCGGTTCACCGTCCGCAGCGATTCACCGTTGCTATCCGCTGCAACAATACTTGTCGGCGCCATCCGAGCCAGGCCGCGCCATATCCCTGGCCGAAGCCCAGGCCGCAACCGGGTATATCGTTGTCCAGACCCGTAACGGCGAGCAAGGCTCAGGCACCGGCTTTGTGGTGACGCCCCAGGGCCATATGCTGACCGCCTACCATGTGGTGGCCGAGGCCGCCCAGATCCAGGTGGCGCTCGACAGTAATGCCACCGCCTGGATCGATGCCGAGTTGGTGGGATGGCATGCTCAGGCCGATCTGGCCGTGCTGCGCCTGCCCGCAGGCACCTATCCCTGGGTGCCGCTGGCCCCCCCGGAGACGCAGTGCCAGCTTGGCGATCCAGTCAGGGTCTTGAGTTACCCGCTGGGTGAGCAACTTGGACGCGACATTACGCTGACGGATGGCACCGTGAGTGCGCTACGGCAGCAAGACGGTATCGCCATTATTCAGATCTCGGCGACCGTGACCCACGGCAGCAGCGGGGCACCGCTCTTCCGCCAACCCGATCTGCGGGTGATCGGCGTTGTCCATGGCGGCGTGCGCCAGGAGATTGCCTCTGGCTTGAATTTCGCGGTGCATGTCAACGAAGTCTATCGGTATTTCAAACACACGGGAGAACACCTATGACGAACAAACCACCCTGTCCCGTCTGTGGACGGCCCTATGGCGCGGACGAAGCCACCTGCCCTGAGTGCGGTTGGGGGCTGCAGGGAGCCTACGAACTGGTGCCCGACACCGCCGAGGTACGCCTGCGCTATGAGCGCGATCTGGCGCAGGCGCGGCTGGCCTACCG
>DAOTWD010000151.1:0-45476 GCA_034435975.1 Chloroflexaceae bacterium
TGCCTCCCCGGCCTGTACGCGCTCCCAGGCGCGCTCGCCGTCCGCTGTAGGGCACGGCTCCGGCGTGCTCACGGTCGTGCCGGGAACCCCGCACGTGGAGACGCCGCCCATCGCGAGGATGCCTCCCCGGCCTGTACGCGCTCCCAGGCGCGCTACGTTGCCTTGCGCCCCGGAGGGGCGCGTACCCAGGGGCGCACCCGGGGCGCGCTCCCAGGCGCACTCGCCGCCCGCTGTAGGGCACGGCTCTGGCGTGCCCGCAGGCGTGCCGGGTGCCCCGCACGTGGAGACGCCGCCCGTCGCGAGGATGCCTCCCCGACCTGGGCGCGTTCCCAGGCGCGCTCGCCGCCCGCTGTAGGGCACGGCTCCGGCGTGCTCGCGGTCGTGCCGGGTACCCCGCACGTGGAGACGCCGCCTGCCGCGAGGATGCCTCCCCGGCCTGTAGCGCCCCGGAGGGGCGCGCCCCTGGTACGCGCTCCCAGGCGCGCCCGCCGCTCCGATGGGCCTGGAACCTTCCTCCCGCAGAAAGTCAGGCGGGGCTCGTCCCCCCACCACGCCCCTCCCCCCTCGTGGCATCTGCCCCTCCATGAACCCGCCCTTCCCACTCTCACCGGATCGTTCGCTCCGCGCCGGTCACCGTCCACCGCTGGCCGCAGTTGTGATCTCTATCGGATAGAACGCTATCCCCAAGGACCGCCCATCGCCTTCCGGCCTAAAGGTGCCACCCAGAAACTCCAGCACCACCTTATTCCAGCCGCGGTTCAGATGCACCGGAATCGCCCGACGCACCCCGGCCTCCATCCCCCATTCCCCGCCGAAGGTCTGATTGATCGTCACCCGCACCACCCCGCTCGACCCGAATGTCTGGTCAACATGCATCACATGCGGCTGCACCGTCAGCCTTCCTGCCGTCGCGTCGGGCGTATAGATCCACAGCTCTCCCCGTTCCTGCATCCAGCGCACGTTCCACCCCGGTTCAAAATCATACCATCCCGCCCCTGGGAGCACCCGCACGTCGGCGGGCACCTCAAACCCGGCTGGCTGCACCATGTCCGCAACGGTCGTCATGACCATTGGGGCGAACGCGATAGCGAGGTGGCGCTCATCGCTATTGAGGGGTGGCACCGTGGCAGCGGGCACAAAATCCCCGGCCCCGAACGCCAGAGCCACCCGGTTCCATCCCGCCTCCAGCTGCAGCGGGATCACGTTCGTGATCCCGGTCGTGGTGGTGATTACGTCCCTCTCTGTGGCGTTGAGCGTCACGGTCATTTGGCCCATCGTGCCAAAGGTCTGATCGACATGCATCACATGCGGACGAAGCTGCAGCACGGCACCGGTTGCCTCCTCGGCATATACCCAGAGATCACTGTCTGCTTGCATCCAGCGCACGTTCCACCCCGGTTCAAAATCATACCATCCCGTCCCTGGGAGCACGTGCAGCCCAGAGGACAGATGAAACCCCGCCGGTCGGCTTGCCTCGTGCGGTGCCATCAGCGTGAGCGGATAGAAGGCGATGCCGAGGCGGCGCCGATCACCGTTGTCCGGGTCGCTCTCAGCGGGCACAAAATCCCCGGCGGCCAGTCGGAGATCGAGCCGATTAAAGCCCGGCGCAAGCGGGAGCGCGAGGGATACGGGGCTGTCTGCCGTCATCGTGAGCCGCGCCAGCTGCTGCTCATTGAGCGTGACCAGCATCTCCCCACTCACGCCGAACGAACCATCATCATGCATACGATACGGACGAAGCTGCAACACCGCACCGGTTGCCGTCTCCGCATACAGCCAGAGACGACCGTGCCCCTGCATCCAGCGCACGTTCCCTTCCGGTTCAAAGTCATACCATCCTGTCCCCAGGAGAACCCCCACATCCACAGCGGACGACACCGTGACCCCGGCTGGCGCATCAACCGGTGCCGGAGCCGTGGCCGGATCCATGTACAGATAAAACTGCCCGGCAGATCCATCCAGATAGTGGTCAATCCAGTTGGTATACCCTGACCGACGCCTTTTGGCAATAACCGCACAGGGGTGAACATCCGTGCGCTCATACACGCGACTGGGGTCCTGCACCCGGATATGGTGCAGCGCACCGAAATAGTGTCGCTCCCGTAACAGCATCCAGAGCGGGTATTCCCAGGTATCACCACCTATGATCAGCCCGACCTGTGAACAACCGGAGGCACCAAGGGTATCTGCAATCCTCCGGTACACGGGGAGCAGACCAGGCTGTTTTGTAAAATACCCATCGGTGCGGGGGTGTTGAGCATACGCGGCTTGTGGGCTGATCGGACGGGTGTTATTCTGAAACGTCCAGGTAAACCCGAACAGCGCCACGATGATCGGAACCGTGCGGATCAGCCGGTTGTCGGTTCGAAAAAGCGCCACCGCGATCACCGGGCACCACAGGACAAAGACCGGCAGGTGGAGCCGAACGCGCCAGGGATCCAGAGTCAGATACCCACAAAACAGGAAGAAGGCCGCAACCACCACCCCCATATATCCGAGCGCCTGATACTGGCGTCGGTTCCACAACCCTATCGTTCCAACCGACATGGTTACGATGATCAACACGGCATGGAGCGGATTACTCGCATAATCCTCATCAAACGACATCGGTGCCGAGAACATATCCGGTGATGGCCAGTAACCGGCAGCATGTGTGGTACGCGGATCGAGGGGATCAAGCCCCGTAAATTCATGGAGCAGCCGCAGCCACCCCATAGTAAATGCATGAGCCGTATCGAGCACAGGGATACCGGTGTGCAACGCCATCTGCATCGCCGTACTGCGAATGAGGTTAGACGCCAGGACATTCACCCCGAAGATGTCATTCCGGTACGCACTTCTCGGTCCCGTCGGTGAGCCATACAGCTGCATATTCCGCGTGAAATGGCCCGCATTCACCGCCAACACCACCACGAGAACCACGACTCCGCGTGCCAGCGCGGCCCTGCGTAGGCGATACAGCACCCCCAGCCCCAGAACCAGCACAAAGGGCGGCGCATAGACGAAGGCCGAGGCTTTGGTCAGCAGCGCCAGACCCAGAGCCAGACCGGTTCCAATCACAAAGCTCCACTGGTGCACATTACCCAGCAGGTTCATGCCCAGCGCCACAAACCCGACCAGCCACGCCGCCACGACATAATCGTTCTGGGTACTGGTGGCTTGCAGAATACCCATTGGGATCGACACACACAACAGCACCGCGATCACCTGGCGCGTGCGATCCGCCCCCAGGTGCCCGGCTATCTCGGCCACGCCCACCAGACACAGCACCATCGCCCCCCATTGCACCAGATTGACAAACTGGTCGCCAACCGTCAACGTATGCAGGTGCGCCGTTACAAAGGACGCAAAGGGCGGCATCTGGATCTGCCGGTCAATATGGGTGGCATAATGCGCGACCGACTGCGCCTGTTGCCAGTGCACCACCCGAGCTAAATGATAGGTCATTGAGTCCCAGTTGTTGGGAGCAAATTGATAGGCTGCCATAGCCAGGGTCAGCACCTGAAAGCCGATCAGCACCAGCATGAGAACCAGGGATCGCGAAGGCCATACAATCTGCCATTCAGGAACCTTCCACCGGGGCAACGCCCGGAATGGGCGCGCCACCAGCCGCACGTGCGTCAGGGCAAAAGGCACCTGCCCACGCCGATAGACAAGCCCGCCATAGAGCAGACCACCGATCAAGAAGACACCGATCCAGGCCATCAGCAACGCCTCGCGTTGGAACAGGTGCAGCAGACTCAAGACCTCGGTGATTGCGACCACGGTCGTTCCCCAGGCAACGCTGGCGAACAGCACCGAGACCCGCCACGACCAGGGTGCTGCGGCCCGGTGCGACCATTCATGGGCAATCCCCAACATCAGCAGCCAGCAGAGGATGAGCAGTTGGATCGTCTGAGGCATCCGTCTTCTCCGCATAGAAATAATAATAGAAATAATCTATGTCTTCAAAGATGATGGATTATACAGTGGTTCCGATGGGGTGTCAAGGTGCAAAGGAGCGCTGGAGCAAGAGCGCAACCGCACGTCCCCCGGATAAACGCACAGGTGCAACACGGCACAGGCACGACGGTATGCGGGGGGGCACATCCCCATACCGTGGTCTCCCGTCCCCACCGCACCCACCCGCGCCCCGGTGGGACACGCTCCACCCCCGCCGTCCGCTGTAGGGCACGGCTCCGGCGTGCCCGCAGGCGTGCCGGGTACCCCGCACGTGGAGACGCCGCCCGTCGCGAGGATGCCTCCCCGGCCTGGGAGCGCGCCCAGGGGCGCTACGTTGTCTTGTGCCCCGGAGGGGCGCGCTCCCAGGTACGCTCACACCTCGCTACCCGCGCCCCGGCACCCACCCGGCCCCCCCGCTGAGAGGAAGCGCTACGGCGCATCTGCTTTGCGACTTCGTGCCTCGCACCACCGCTATGATCCGCCATTCACCAGGGTATCATTCTGGCATATGCTGACTCGCTGTATAATGGGCACTATGCAAACACAATCACCATCAACAGGCTATGGGCGCGAGCGAGTGTCAACCGGTAATCAGAAGCCAGCAGCCGCCAATCACCTGTCAGTAGCCAGCAACCGTCAGCGGATCACAGTCACTATGCTCCCGATGACGCTGATCGTGCTACTCAGTGTGCTGGTGGGCATCCTGGCCTATCAAGCCCCACCAGCAGGCAGGGTGGCCATCGGCTGGCCTGGCGATCAGTTTTTTCTTGACTCCAGCGCTGGCCTGGGGGCCGATGCGGTCGAGCGCGGCGACTTCTATGCCGATGATCTCACGCCCGACTCGCCGACCGGACGAAGCCGCTGGACACGGCAACATGCACGGTTGCGGTTGTCTGATCTGGGGCCTGGTACCACAAGCACGCTCACGCTGCTGGTGCAGGGTTGGCCGAATGATGTTGTGGCACCAGCCGTCGATCAGCCGCAGGTTACGGTTGAGGCTGATGGTCGTCTGGTTGGGTCATTTGTGCCAACCAGTACCTGGGAAACCTATACCCTTACCATCCCCGCTGGTGACCGTACCTCAGCCGATCTCACTATCGATCTGCGCACCTCGGCCAGTTTTACCGACACCGAACGGCATGGCCCCGATCCACGACCCAAAGGCATCCGGCTGGCGGCAGTTCAGATTCATACTCCTGGCGTGGGCCAGCATCTGTTCCTGACACCGGCCTGGAACGCGGTTGGTACATTGATCCTGGTGGCACTACTGTTCTACATCCTGCTGCTCCGCCTGTTCCGTTCATCCGCGTTGGGCTTTGTCTTCACGATCCTGGGGATCGGCCTGGTGGGGATAGGATTGGCCCTGCTGCGGATCTGGATGGGTGTTATTCTGAATGTGGTGCTGGTGGTATTGCTGCTGGCGCTGCAGCTTACATGGCAGCGTGAGCTGCGCTACGGACTGTGTGCTCTGTTACGGCGCTACACGCAAGGCCACACCCTGAACTATGGCCTGATGACTGCGGCGCTGGCCTGGCTGAGTTATGTGCTGGCCCGGTTCGGTCAGACCTATCAGCCACCTGGTTTGCATGTGTTTCGGGATACCTTCCCCGACTCGCTGTTGTACGGCTTGTTAGGTGCCGGTTTGCTGTCACTCACACTGGTGTTGGGGCACCGCGGTCTGCCACGCAGCGTCAACAGGCTGGTCAACAGCATAAACCGCCGCCCGGTCGCGCTGCTGCTGCTCGTGCTGTCGGGTGGTATCTGGCTGGCATACCAGGCGACGGTTATTGCGACGCTCCCCTATGTAGGCCACGCGGATTACTCCGATAATGCAGTTGTCGCCCGTAACCTGGTGGCTGGACGCGGATGGGTAGTGGATTATGTCACGCAATTTTACCGCCTCTATGATGGTGTTACCCGACCGCAAGAGACCTGGCCGCTGTTGCAGCCGATATGGATTGCCCCGTTCCTGGCACTGGCTGGCCCGCATGCCTGGGCGGTTAAGATCCCTAATTTGATTTTCAACGCCATTTTGCTGGTACTGATCTACCATATTGGTACCTATTTCTGGGATCGGCGCATTGGACTGACAGCGGCATTGCTGACGTTGACCAGTCATCTCTTTTTCAAACTGACGATCTATGCCACGAGCGACCTGGGCTTCGTGGTATTTACGCTGGCCGCGATCTATCTGCTCTATCGTGGGACACTGGCGAGCCGGGCATGGATGACTACACATACCATACCGGACACCACGGGTAGCGCTGATATGGCGGCTCACCTTTCACATATTACCCGTCACGTTCTGACAGTGGCTCCAGCACGCTGGTTGATCGCAGCCGGGGTGCTGACGGGGCTGATGATGCTGCAAAAACCGAGCGGGGCGATGATTGCCGTTGGCATGGGCCTATGGCTTCTGGGTCAACCGTTGGCAGTCGATAGCCGGCAGTCGGTGGTTGGCCCCTGGTGGTCGGCCATTGTCCACCGCTGGTCGGCCATTGTTGTGATCGGCATGCTCTGGGCGCTCCCGGCATTGCTGGTATTGTCGCCCTACCTGCTGCGCAATCTGGTGCTGTTTGGCGCACCGGTGTATTCCACCGAGAGCTATGACGCCTGGGTGCTGGGCTATCGCGGCGACAGCGGCATTGCCTGGGAGGACATCTATCGCGTCTATGCGAGCGAGTTGGGGGGGCCAGGCCGGCCGGATCGCAGCTGGATTCTACGCTGGGGCTTTGATTATTCCTTTGAGAAATTCCTGACCCAGGTACGTGCGGCCCGCGACTATCTGCTACCTGCCTGGACAGGACTGCCAGAGGGACTGGCGCACCTGTTTAGCAGCAGCGAGCGCAAAAACCTGCTGTCGCCTACCGGTGCTTGGCTGTCGCTCCTGGGCGTGATTGCCGCTATTCGCTTTCGGCGCAGTCTGCTGAGTCTGCTGCTACTGGCATCGGGTGTCTACACGCTGTTTCTCATAACCTACTGGCGCACGAACGAAGAACGCTATTTTGTGATGCTGGTGCCATGGCTGGCGTTACTGGCCTCCTGGATACTCTGGGCTGGTTATGACCGTCTGGCGACGCTGGGCAATGGTGGCTGGAGTCCGCCGGGTCTGCTGCTGGTCGTATACACCATCGGCAGCATCATCCAGCCCTCCTGGCCACTGATTGCCGATAAAGTGCAGGCCGAGCCAGCACGCTGGGCACCCGATCTGGCGGCGTATGACTGGTTGCGTACACATACCCCCCCCGATACGGTGATTATGGCCCGCAATCCCTGGCAACTGAACTGGCATGCTGAACGGCCAGCAGTTATGATACCCAACACGCCTGATATGGAGATGCTTCTCTTTCTGGCAGACCATTATAATGCCCGCTATGTAATCTTCGAACATTTGCTGCGGGTGAAGAGCGATGCGGCCAACACGTTGGCTCCGTTGATCCATGCCCAGGATGTGCGCGTTGGAGATACGATTGCCGGCTTTACCCTCGTTTATATCAGTCAGCCGGCCGAGCAGCGGGTGTTGATCTATCGTTTTCCACCGACAACGCCCATAGGAGATAGGAGATAGCGTCCTATGCTATCTCCTCAGGGCATACGCGGTCGCATGGTCAACTTGTCTTTTCGTCTTCAGCAGAGCGGTAGAAAAGAGGAGATACAAAAAGCGCAAAGCGCAAAACTTTTTAGGAAAGAGGAGCGAGGAAATAGGAAAGAGGGCAGTGCTTCAACAGACCCTATTCCCTTCTATTTCCTACAATAGCGCTTTGCGCTTAAAAGCTTTGCGCTTTCTGCTTAGAAGTTTTGTGCTTCAAGGAGTGTTATGCGGGTTCTGATGCTAACATCCTCATATCCCAAATATCCAGGTGAACCAACGGCTCCGTTTATTGAGGAGATAGCAGCCGGATTAGCTGCACGCGGGCACTGCATTCACCTGATTGCACCCTGGCATCCACATGTGCGGCGCGCCCCGCAGGAACGAGGCGTCTTTCTGCATTTCTTTCGCTATGCCCCACACCCGGCCCTGAACATCTGGGGCTATGCCCAATCGCTGTTAAGCGATACTGATATTAAGCCTCAGACGCTGGCGGCCATGCCGTTTGCGCTGGCAGGTACCCTGTACGCCTTGCGCCGCAGCCTCACCAATGGGTACCATGCGCTGAACGGGTCAGCAGCCGGTACGCAGGAGACGCACCGGCCCTTTGACCTGCTTCATGCGCACTGGGTACTACCCAACGGTGTGCCAGCCGCGCTGATTGCCCACCAGTATCGCTTACCGCTGGTGATCAGTCTGCATGGCAGCGACATTTATCTGGCCGAGCAGCACTGGGCCATGTCAGCCTCGGCTGGCCTGGCTTTGCGCGAAGCAGACGCTGTGACCGCGTGTAGCAACGATCTGTACCAGCGCAGCCTGCGCCTGGGATCGCGGGTACCCCGTAGTTGTATTATTCCCTATGGGGTCAATCCGCAGGAGTTCCGCCCCGATCCCAACGCACGGGCACAGGTGTATGCCGAACTGGGGTTGCCCGATGCAGCACGGCTGGTGGTGGGACTGGGGCGTCTGGTCTACAAGAAGGGATTTGGCGTGTTGCTGGAGGCCTGGCCCCACGTGCTAGCGGCACATCCCCAGGCACGACTGGCGCTGGTCGGTTATGGTGACCTGCGCGAGAGCCTGGAGCAACAGGCGGCACAGATGGGCATTGCCCACCGGGTCTATTTTCCTGGCCAGCTTGAACGGCACCGCGCCGCCATGTATATCGCCGCCGCCGATGTCTTTGCGTTGCCCATCATCCGCGATCAGGGCGCGGATGGGTTGCCGAACACGTTACTGGAGGCGATGAGCGCGGGCCGCCCGATCGTGGCCTCGCGGGTGGCAGGTGTGCCCGATGTTATCCACGATGGTCAGCATGGCCTGATCGTTCCCGACCGCGATGCGCCCGCGCTGGCGGCGGCGATCATTCGCTTGCTGGATGACCAGGCGCTGGCCGCACGCCTGGGGGCGGCTGCCCGACGACGCATTGAGTTGGAATTGACCTGGGAACAGACTGCGGCCCGCTTTGAGCAGATGTATCAGTCGGCTTTGGCGATGAGGAATGAGCAAGGAAATAGGGGATAGGTGACAGAGTATAGGGGCACTACTCCCGGTTACCTATCCCCTGTCACCTGGTACCTATGAAGATGAGAGGTTTATCTATGACAGTACCTGTTGCAATTGAACCAGCACCGCTGCATAAGATCGTGTCCCATACTGCCCAGATCGGCGTGATCGGTATGGGGTACGTGGGACTACCCCTGGCCGTGCGAGCTGCCGAAATCGGCTTTCCGGTGCTGGGCTTTGATGTTGATCGTGACCGGGTGACCGCCCTGAATAATGGTGAAAGCTATATTGGTGATGTGACAGCGACACGTATGCTGGCGGTGCGGCAGCAGGGAACGCTGGAAGCAACGACGGATATGCGCCGTTTGCGGGCTTGTGATGTGATTGTGATCTGCGTCCCGACTCCGCTGAACCATACCCGCGACCCGGATTTACACTATATTGAGCAAGCCAGCGAAGAGATCGCCCGCATGCTCCGCATGGGTCAGCTTGTCATCCTGGAGAGTACCACCTATCCTGGCACGACGCAGGAGATCGTGCAACCGCGACTGGAAGCCACTGGGTTGCGGGTTGGCGAGGACGTGTTTCTGGCCTTCTCGCCCGAACGCATTGATCCTGGGCAGACCAGCAGCCAGGGCTGGAGCATAGAAAATACGCCGAAGATTGTCGGTGGTGTGACGGATATTTGTACCACGCTTGCCAGTGCTTTTTATCGCCAGATTACCAGCCAGGTCGTGCCCGTGTCATCCCCACGGGTGGCTGAACTGACCAAGTTGTTTGAAAATATCTTCCGCGCCGTCAATATTGCCCTGGTGAACGAACTGGCGCTGCTCTGTGACCGTATGCAGCTCAACGTATGGGAGGTGATTGAAGCCGCTGCGACCAAACCGTTTGGTTTTATGAAATTCTTGCCCGGGCCGGGGCTGGGCGGTCATTGTATTCCCATCGATCCGTTCTATTTGACCTGGAAGGCCCGCGAATTTGACCTATCGACCCGGTTTATTGAACTGGCGGGGGAGATCAATACGCAGATGCCCCGCCATGTGCATGATCTGGTTACGCGGGCGCTCAACCAGCAGTGCAAGGCACTCAATGGTGCAACGGTGGTGCTGCTAGGCGTGGCTTACAAGAAGGATGTGGATGACTACCGCGAGTCGCCCGCATTCAAGATCGCTGATCTGCTGCAGGCCGATGGAGCGCAGATTGTGTTCTGCGATCCGCATATATCCTCGTTTCAAAACCATGCCGGGCAGGTGTTGCACACCACACCGCTCAACATGGATCTGCTGGCAAGTACTGACTGCGCGGTGATTATTACCGATCATAGTGCGTTCGATTATGAACAGATCGTTGCGCAGGCGGCGGCTGTGGTGGATACCCGCAACGCAACGCGCCATGTGACGCAGGGACGGGAGAAAATTGTCCTCTTATGAGTACGACACCCAGGCAACACTATGGCGACGGGGCGCGAGGCGACGAGGCGACGAGGCGCGAGGCGATACGGCGACGAGGCGCGAGGCAAGAGACGAATGCGCATCCTCGCATCCTCGCATCCTCGCATCCTCGCATCCTCGCATCCTTGCATCCTCGCATCCTCGCATCCTCGCATCCTCGCATCCTCGCATCCTTGCATCTTTGCATCTTTGTACTGGCGCTGGGGGTGCGGATGATCTGGCTCGATCGCCAGAGTCTCTGGCTAGACGAGGGGAGCACCTGGCAGATGCTCCAGCACAGTTGGAGCGCATTGCTGTGGGATCTGGTGAGCCTGGATGCAGCCTACCCGCTGTACCATCTGCTGCTAAAAGGCTGGGTGGTGCTGGCGGGCGATAGCGAGTGGGCATTACGTTTCCCCTCGGCGGTAGCGGGGGCGGGGGCAGTTGTGGCACTCTTTGCAACGACGCTGCGATTGTCGGCTCCTCTCCCCCCTACTCCCCCCGTCCACGGGGGGGTCTCGCTGCGCATCGTTGCGTGTCTGGTGGCGGGCTTGCTGTTGCTGACCTCGCCCTTTGCGCTGTGGTATGCGCAGGAAGCAAAGACCTACAGCCTGCTGCTGCTCATGTCCACATTGCTGCTGGGGTGCTTGCTCCATGCGCTGCCGCACCTCCCCCCCGACCCCCCGTCCACGGGGGGGCCACGCCGCGCCTGGTTGCTGTCTGGCAGTATTGCGCTGATCAGCATCTTTGTGCATCGTCTGGCGCTATTACTGCTGCTGGCTGCCTGGGCCAGCTGGCTGTTGACAGGAGATCGGCACAAGCAGGCAGGTAGAGGTCATGCGACGGTCGGGCAACGTCTCTATCGGGTGATCGGTGGTCGGTGGTTCGTCATCAGTTTCGGGCTGGCGTGCGTCGGCCTGGTGGCAGCGATGGTCAAGGGTCTGGGCCGCGAGACGGCTGAGACCGGGGCGATACCGGCCCCGCCACTTCAGGCACTATGGTTGACCTTTGTGCGCTTCAGTGTCGATCGCTGGCCGGGTGAATTTCCGCTCTGGTGGCTACTTCCCTGGATCGGGCTAACGGTGTGGGGCGGCATGCTGCTGCTCTGGCACAGCCTGTCCCGTGATACCGCGCCCGCCACGCGCCAGACCGCGCAGGTTTTGCTCTGTTTCCTGGGAGTGCCGCTGGTACTCTTTCTGACACAACTGGTGTTTACGCGCATGTATGAAGCCCGCTATCTGCTGCTGATCTACCCGGCCTGGATCGTGTTGCTGGTCTATCCGCTGCTGCATCTGCTGAACACTGACCGGCAACGTTTCTCTGATATCAGCCGGTTCCTTTTCAGCGTGTTGCTGATGATGGCCCTGGGCATTAATCTAGCGTCCCTGACCCAGCCAGGCCTCGGTCTGTTCTCCGGCGACCCGGTGAAGGAGCAATATCGAGAGGCGCTACAGGAACTCATTGAGCATATGCACCCCGATGATCTGGTGGTACTCCATCCAGAGTACCTGCGCCCGCTATATGCCTACTATATGCGCCAGTTGACCACCGATCCCCCGCTTGAACCGACGGTGTTCGATGAGTTCAAACGTGGACAGACAACGTTTAATCAGCGCGATTGGCATAGCCGCCGCCAGCAAACCTTCAGTGGCTATCTGCGCAGCTTTCTGTTGATCGCGCCTGACCATGCACGCTTTGTTGATCCACCGCAGGAAGGCGACACGTATGGGATGGTGGGGCTGTATTTTCAGTATACCCGCGAACAGCGCAAGTGGCCATGCGGCATCTGGAAGTGGAACGGCGTACATCTCTTCTGCCAGAGTTCGCCCGAAACTTATGAACTGGGTGAGGTGGCCCGCCCTACCATACCCGTACAGGCGCAGTTTGGGTCAGAGATCATTCTGTTCGGCTATACCTTGAAAGCGACCACACCGGCTGGCTCTGGTGTGTACCAGGCCGGTGGTACATTGCCGATCACGCTCTTCTGGGATGTGCTGGCGCAACCGGAACAGGATTACAGCATCTTTGTCCATCTCTGTCAGGATTGCGAAGTACCGCCAGTTGCCGGCCAGGATGGGCCACCGCTGGGTGGTTATCTGCCAACCAGTGTCTGGCTGCCCGGTAAGCCGGTTCACGACGAGCGGGCCATTCGCCTACCGCTCGATATGCCGCCTGGTCGCTACACGTTGCTGGTGGGCGTGTATTATCCCGGAGATCCCGCGCCGTCGGCCCGCTTGCCGGTAGAGGGTGCGAACGTACTGCCACATCAACGCCTGGTGTTGACAACGGTGGAGATAGTGGCACCGAGGTGAGGAGGCATGAGGCGTCTTTAGGTGACAGGTGACAGGCTGGTTGGCTCGAACACCGATACCCTGTTTCCTCGTGTGAAGAGGCGAAGAGGTGCGGAGGCGCGAGGCGTCTTTAGGTGACAGGTGACAGGCTCGGACACCGATATTCTGTTCCCTCGTGTGAAGAGGCGAAGGGGTGCGGAGGCGCGAGACGCGGAGGCGACGACGGAAGGAGGCGGCGACGCATCGTCGCGTCGGAACGGTAGCGCCGCCCCGGGATGCGGGCGGGGCGTTGGGGACGACAAGGCGCGGAGGCGTTGGCACGTCGCCCATCAATCTCTCTGCGGCTTTGCCCCTTTGCGTCTTTGTGTTAAAAAAGAGGATAAACGATGACAGCATTTGTCACAACGAATCAAGACATGAGCGAAAAGCGGCACCAGATGAGCTATGAAGAGTTCCGCGCCTTTCTTGATGAGCATACGCATGCCGAATGGGTTGCGGGGGAGGTTACTGTCTTTATGCCACCCAATACCATTCATCAACGGCTGACCGGATTCCTATTTCAGATACTGGCACTCTATGCCGATCTTTACGATCTGGGCACGGTGATGACCGCACCCTTCGAGATGCGCCTTCGGGCCGGTATGTCTGCGCGTGAACCAGATGTCCTCTTTGTGACCCGCGAGCATCTAGATCGGCTTACTCCAGAACGTCTGGAAGGGCCGGCGGATCTGGTGGTGGAAGTAGTGTCTGATACCAGTGTTGCCCGTGATCGGGCCGATAAATTTTACGAATACCAGGAAGCCGGTGTGCGTGAATACTGGATCATTGATCCTCGTCCGAGCAAAGAACGTGCCGATTTCTACCATCTCTTACCAGATGGCAAATATCAGGCCGCTCTGCCCGCGACGGATGGACGTTATCACGCTCTGGTACTCCCTGGTTTCTGGCTGAACGTCGCCTGGCTCTGGCAACAACCGCTCCCTATGCCACTGCTGGTACTGGCTGCAATCGCGCCCCGGACACTGCAGGATCTGCTGGCAGATCGGCAATCATCGGCCCATGACCACTTGACATCAGAGGCGGATGATGAACGTTGAAAGCTGGCACAACCGCTGGCTGGTTCGCTGGCATATCCCAACCTTCCTTCCAATCCTACTGGTGGCGCTGATCGTGCGGGTAGCGCTGTGGGAGAACCTGCCGCGCACCGGGATGATCGGTGACGAGGCCGAATATCTGGCAGCCGCTGACTGGCTGGCGCAAGGGCGCGGTTTTGCCTGGCATCGGGAGTGGCTGTGGACACGGGCACCACTGTATATCATCTTTCTGGCGTGGCATATCCAGCGCTTCGGCCTGCAAACGACGCCAATCTATGTCACCCAGACGATCCTGAGCATGCTGAATGTGATCCTGGTCTATGTGCTGGCACTGAGGTTAATGCCTGTGCCCCGTGCAAACAACGGTGAATCCAGTGGACAACCCTGGTTCGCAGGGGTAGCCGCGCTGCTTATGGCGATCTATCTGCCCTTTGCCGTCTACCCCCAGATCATACTCAGCGAGACGTTGTATCAAACGCTGTTGTTGAGCGCATTTGTGGTACTGGCGCTGCGACAACGAGGCGAATGGTTGATAGCACTGGCAGGCGGACTCTTGGGACTGGCAACCTTGACCCGTGGGCTAACCCTCGGCTTTTTGCCGCTGGTGGCGCTGTGGGTGGGGTGGACAACCGCCGATCGTCGCCTGCCGACGGTGGTTGGTGCCATGGGCATCTTTACCGCGGCTTGCTGTCTCGTTATCCTGCCCTGGTCGTTGTATGCCAGCCGCGTCTATGGCGGGCCGGTGCTGGTAGATACAACCGGAGCGTACAACCTGTTGCTGGGCGCACGCACGGCCTACGACGGGCAGCGCCAGGATGCGCCGCCACGGAACTTTGTACTGGCGCTCCTTAATGAGCGCCTGACGCCAGGCGAACGGCAAAGGCTGATGAACGATACGTGCCTGTGGCAACACAACGACCCACGCTTGCAGGACGTGCTGCAACAGCCAGTTACCACCATCACCCAGAGCCAGCGCCAGCAATTGATCATTGCCGAGGGCCTGTGTCTGATCCGCACCAGACCGGGTGCTTTTGTGATGAAGAGCTTGAAAGAACTCCTGGATTTTTTTCAGATCAACTATACCGGCGCAGAACGTATGAGTAGCGGCTTTACCCTGGGCCGACTGCCACGCTGGTACACGCTGGCGCTGTTTGTGCTGGACGATACGCTTTATGCGCTGGCGGTGCCGCTGGCGGCGATCGGCTATGGCCGTGCGATGCACGATGCGCGACACGAGACGCAGGACGATGAGGCGATGAGGCGACAGGGTGCGAAGCGTGAGGCGTCTTCGCGTTGGAACGCTCTCACATTCTCGCATCTTCATACTCTCGTATCCCCGCCCCATCGCCTCCCCACATCCCCGCACCGGTCACCGGTCACCAGTCACCGGTCACCTGAAGACACCTCTCCGCCTCCCCGCCTCATCGGGCTGGTCGGTTTGTGGTGGTTGTATAACGTGCTAACCGCACCTTTGCTGTTTGCGATCAATCGTTTTCGGTTGCCATTGCTGCCGTTTGTGTTTATCTTTGCTGCCTACGCGCTGGTGCAGAGGCGCAACACATTAAACCACGAAGAACACGAAGGAACAAAACGATTAGCAGTCCGCAGTTGGGCACTCGTGATCGGGTTACTGTTGGCATTTGTCATCTGGACACCCTATGCCTATTTGCAACCATCACCGGCCACACTTGCCTCCTACCTCGGCCCCTATCCTTCCAGCCTGGTCAGTACGATCATCGCCTGGAAGGAGCGCCCGAACCACATCCAGGAACAGCACCTGAAAACCGCACTGGGTGCTGGTGATGCGGCTGCTACACGCAGTTTGTTGGAAACGAATAACATCCCGACCCGTATACAGGCAATTGCCTGGCCTTTGCTGGCTGCGCTTGAAGGTCAACCGGCGGACGGACTGGCGCTGCTTGATCGTCAAACGAATATGCCGCTGAACGACTGGCAGGAGGCGGTGGTGCGTGGGGACTTGCTGCGGCATATGGGTGAACTGGATGCAGCGCGCGAGATACTCTCGCCTACGTTTGTAGACAATCACAACCCGGTGGAGTGGGCTTGGGACTGGCTATATCCGGCCCCGCTCGCCAATAATCACCTCGACCTAGGAGGCGATCTTGACCTGGGCTATATCCGGGGCTTTTATCTGGGCGAAGGCGAAGCTGGTGTCGGCACATTTCGCTGGTCAACTGCCGAGGCTCACTTACGCTTTCCCCAGGCCGGCAACGCAGGTGGGCAGCAGTTCTGCATGCGTGCTGATGGACGCGGCTGGCCGAATGATCTGGAACTCCCCCGGTTACACCTGATAACCAGGCAGCAGGTTTTTGCCCGTATCGCCCTCCAACGCGACGTGCAAGTCTATTGTGCTGCATTACCAGCCAGCATACCTGCTGGGGCCGACATTGTGATCACCATCCATTCTGGTATTTTTACGCCAGAGGCCGATGATTTGCTGTCTCAGCAGGGAATCCAGGCTGGTCAACTCCGGTTGCTGGGTGTGCGCATCGACTGGGCTGAAGTGCGTCCTGTGTGAGGCGCTTTTTAGGGGAGAGGGGAGAGGGGACAGGGAACGCATGATTTTAACGCAAAGGCGCAAAGTATCTTTGGTACCTGGTGTCCTGGATGGCGGCGACGCGGCGACGAGACGCGGCGCATGCATGTAGGGGCGTCAGCCGTGGCAAGGGGATGCCTGCGACCGTGCCATGTTTGCCCACGGCTGCGCCCATCAGCGGTTCAACGCGCACCAGGGCCAGGCGTGAGGCGCATCAAAGCGTTCAAGCGTTCAAGCGTTCTTTTAGGTGACAGACGAACGTTCTTTTTTTAACGCAAAGGCGCAAAGGCGCAAAGTATCTTTGGTACCTGGTGTCCTGGATGGCGGCGACGCGGCGGCGCGGCGTGACGTAGGGGCGCAGCCTGGGTGAAGCGCAAAGCGCAAAACGCAAAACGTGTCGTCATTCTCGCGCTACGCCTTCCCTTTCTGCTCGAAACCATATCACGACTCCAGGCAGAAAGCGGAATGCGCCGAAGCGCAACGTGGTCGAAGTACAACCCAGAAAACAGGAAGAATACCGAAATAATGGGTAACGAGATGACATGGCACCAGGTACCACCATCGGGAATGAATCAGAAGAGAGATATGTTTTGCGCGTCACGGTTCTCACTTAAATACTTTCTGCTTTCCGCTTCACCGTGTCGCCCCCCCTTATCCCCCCCATTCACGGGAGAGGATTCGGGGCGTTCCTCGTTGCTCACGCCTCAACCTGTCCCCTGTCCCCTGAAGACGCATCCGCGCATCCTCCTGGTCGGCATTTTTCTGCTGGCGCTGGCACTCCGGTTGATCGTCTGGCACTGGCGCACGTTCTATCCGCTGGGTGGCGATGAGCAGGAGTACCTGCAGCAGGCGCTGACGCTGCTACAAGAGCGCCGCTATGTTGAACTGCGCTTTATGCGCCCGCCGCTCTACGGCGTGTTTCTGGCTGGCTGCATCCTGCTGGTCGACTCGCTCGTCCAGCACCTGCGGCTGATCCAGGCGATCATCAGCGCGGCGACGGTCATTCCGGTCTGGTTGCTGACCCGCGAGGCGGTACTGGCGCACAACTCTGACGGCACATATGCCGGGCGGGTTGGTTTGCTGGCAGCGCTGCTCGGCGCTCTGAGTTATACCCTGGCCGCCAATGCGACCGAATTGCTGACGGAGACGCTGTTCCTGTTCGGCCTGACCATCCTGTTCTGGCTGTTGCTACGCATCGTGCGGCACCAGCACCAGACAAATGGCAGTGGACGCTGGTCGGCAGCCGCGGCGGGTCTGGTGTTGGGTGCACTCTGTCTGACGCGCTCGGTCGCGCTGCCGTTGTTGCCACTGGGAGCCATGTGGCTGATGCTGAACGCGCTGATGAGGCGTATCCCGACAAAGGCACAAAATGGCACAGGCGAAGAGCACAGGCACAGGATACCCCTGCTACACCTCTACGCCCCGCTCGGTCTGTTTTTGCTCATGTTTAGTCTGACCATTCTGCCCTGGACGATGCGCAACTATGTCACCTATGGTGGACTGATTCTGATCGATACCACCGGAGCCGAAAATCTCTGGCTGGACAACGATCCGGCCGGGCGCGAGGCGGTCAAGGCACAATTGTACGCAATGGGCGATGAACGGCTGGCTCGGCAGCGCCTGGCAACACAGCGGGGTCTCGCCGTGATTATCGAACACCCCGATCACTTTCGCTCAAAAGCCTGGAACGAGTTGCAGCATTTCTTCGCGTTGGAATATAGTGATGATCTGCGTGACCGGCGGGCGATCTGGGTACCCCCGGCTGAAGTCTGGATGCGCTTGCTATTGGGCGATGGGGTGTGGCTGCTGCTGATCCTGGGCGGTAGCCTGGGGGTGCAGTGGGCCGGACAAACAGAAAGACACACCACACAGCGGACGGAGCACACAGCCGTTGAAAGGTTTCAACGTTTCCGGTGTACGGTACGCGATCCGCGCTGGCTGTTTGTCCCCTGGTCGCTCTACATTCTGCTGACCGCCCTGCTTTTCCATGTGGAACTGCGCTACCGGTTGCCACTCTATCCGGTGCTGCTGCCCTATACGGCGCTGCTGCTCGCTGGCAACTGGCCCCCAGCGCGCCTGCAACGCATGGTAGCGCTGGTGTTGCCGGCCAGCATCGTGTTCTTGCTGCTGCTGCATCGCCCCTACCCGACGCTGGCATGGCAACTGGGCTGGAAACATTGGCATCTGGCGCAGGCCGAGCGGGCACTGGAGCGCGGCGATCACGCAACTGCGCGGCACGAGGCGCAGCAAGCGCTGGCGCATGATCCGGCCTCAGCGCTGGCACGGATCGCGCTGGCACGGTCGGCGCTGCTGGCGGATGATCAGCCCCAGGCGACGCTTATGCTGCGCGACGCGATTGCCACGCTGCCTGCCCATCCCCAGGCACACCTGCTGCTGGGCGACCTGCTCCGCCAGCAGGGTGACGCTGAGACGGCCCGCCACTCCCTGGGCTACGAGACGGCTTCGCTGCAAGATCTGCAAGCCTGGAGCTGGCACTGGTTTACCAGTCCACCGCCGGCGACGCTTGATGTGGGCGGTGGGCTCGATCTGGGCTGGATTCGTGGCTTTCACGCTGCGGAAAGCGGTGACTGGCGCTGGACAACAGGGCATGCGACGATACGCCTCGCTGCCATGGCACCGCACGCCACCGCAAGCGGTGATCAGGCACGCATCTTGCAGCTACGGCTGGCAGCCGGTCGACCGCCAGGCACGCCCGCGCCGACTGTGCATATCCAGGTTGAGCAGCAATTGCCGGGCGCTTTCCAGGTTGCATCCGACTGGCGTAACTATTACCTGCTATTACCCGCCACAGCCAACGCCACGCCATCAACCGATCTGGTGGTTTCGCTCCACAGCCCGACCTTCACGCCACGCACGTATGACCGTGCCAGTGATGATGGTCGTATACTGGGCGTGATGGTAGATCGGGCGAGCGTGAGGTGTTCCAAAGCGCAAAGCGCCTCGAAACAAGAAGCGCAAAGCGCAAAACTTTTTAGGAAAGAGGAGCGAGGAAAAAAGAAGGCAGTGCTTCGCCCCTATTCCCTTTTTCCTATTTGCTACAATAGCGCTTTGCGCTTCAAGACTTTGCGCTTCCCGCTGCATCTCTGCGTCTTTACATTAAACCTGGTTGACATGGGGCAAAAGGCGCACGTCGGCATACGCTGCCTCGCTGTCTGACTAGATGAAGGGGAAAGGACGTACATATGAACATACAACACCCGGCGCTCAGCGTGCAAGTCAGGATGGGCCATCGGCAGTGGGCGGTGATCGGCATATTGCTGCTGGCACTGGCGCTACGTCTGGCATTGTGGTCGCAACCGCTCCACAAGCCAGCCAACGACGAAGTCGAATACATAACGGTTGCACACGATCTGCTGCTGGGACGCGGATGGGTCTTCTATGATACCTACCACTGGCTGCGGGCACCACTGTATCCACTCTTTCTCGCAGCATCGCTCTGGCTGGCACGTGGAAACCTGCACCTGGCAGCACTGCCCAACATTGGGATAAGCGTGGCGACGGTGTACCTGATCTATCGGCTGACTGATGCAATACGTTTTGCACCGGATGATCGTCCACAACGAGACGTCCCCCCTCTACAACGCTACGCGCCGCTCCTGGCTGCTTTCTTTGCGGCTGTCCTGTTTACCTTCAACACCTTTGCCAGCCTGTACATGAATGAGACGCTGTTTAGCTTTTTCTTTACCGCCTTACTGATCTGTCTACTACAGTGGCAACACCGCGTTGTGAGCATGCAGGATAGAGGGTCTCGATGGTGGTCAATTACGAAGGATCAACGATTGGTTTTCTGCCTGCTGGCTGGTATCCTGTTCGGGTTGGCAACATTAACGCGCTCGGCAATGCTGGCCTTTCTGCCACTGATGCTGGTGTGGATAGGGTTCATGGCTGCTATCGGCCATCCGCAACAGGGACAGCGCCAGCCCACGCTGTTCCCGTATAGGCGCATGATCGGGTATGCTCTGCTGTTTGTCCTGGGTGTCCTGCTCATGCTCGCACCGTGGACAATACGCAACTGTCGGGCCTATGAACGCTGCATCCTGGTTGAGACAGGCTTATCCTACAATTTGTGGGCCTTCAACGAACCGATTGAGGATCAAGCGACAATTGTTCGCACGCTCGAGCAAATTCCTGATCCGGCGTTGCGCGCCGCAGTCGCTACCCGGCGTGGCCTGGAACGTCTGCGCACCGATCCCGCTATTCTGCTGCGCAAGCTATGGCCAGAGTGGGTTAACCTGTGGCGCGTCAAGGTTATTGAGGATCGGTTTTTGCTGGCCGATTACACCTCCGACCCACCACCAGTTGTGTTCCTGTCAAGCCTGCTGCTGGATGATGTACTCTATCTCGTTATTTTGATCGCAGGAGTACTGGGTCTGGGCCAGGCCGTCAGGTACCGGCATCCGGGTGGTATCCTATTCGTATTGTGGAGCCTCTCCATCATCGTCACGATCGTCCTGACCCATGGTGAAGGACGGTATCGGCATTTTCTGTTTCCCGTTCTGATACCCTTTGCCGCCATCGCCCTGCTTCAGGCAGGGGAACGCTGGAACATCGCAATATTGCAGCGTCAGCCGGGTATAGCGCTGCAGACGAGCTTGAACCGGCCTTTTCTGGTTAGTAGCCTCCTGAGTGTCCTGCTGCTCTACACCGTCATGATCAGCTATCCCTGGGAGTGGGCCAGAAACGGGAGCGTGGCCAGCCTCTATCGGCTGGCAGGCCAGATAGCCCTGGTGCAGGGCAATCTGGAACAGGCAGCACGCGTCTACCAGCGTGCACTTGCGGCCAGTGATACCCCGGATAACTGGATTGCGCTGGGCCACATCTATCGCCGACAAGGCGACTATGCACGCGCCGAATCCGCCTATCGCTCGGCCTGGCAACAGGATTGGAACTATATCCCGGCGATGGTTCATCTAGGTGATTTGCTACGGTCACGGGGCCACACCGAGGAAGCACGCCAGGCGTTTGCCGGACGCTACGTTTTTGAGCAGAAAGTTCTTGACTGGAGTTGGCACAATCTATCTCCGCCACCAGCAGCGCATATTGATGTGGGCGACGACCTGGACTTTGGCTATGTGTATGGCGTTTATCCAGACGAGACACAACAGGGAGCATCGGTGCGCTGGACAGGGCAGCGAGCGCTGTTTCGTCTCGCTCATCAAACCGTTGACCATACCACGCCTCCTGGCACACTGCTGGCAGCGCTGCCGCGCTCGGCGCTGGTGCAACTGCGTCTCACCGCACCGCACCCTGACACCGAGACTGTGGCAGCCACAGTCTGCATAGTTGATACTGCGCAGTGCCAGTCGATCGCAGTAGAAGCAACCTGGCGGGTTTTCAGCCTCCTCCTGGCTGACGATACAAACAGCAGCGCTCTGATCGAGTTACGCAGTCCAACCTTTGACGCCGATGACGGTCGTGAACTGGGGATGCTGGTGGACTGGATAACGATTGCGGCCCAGACATTCCCGCCTGTATCGAGACACCCACAAGGATGATCAACCAGCTATCCACCGTCTGCCACACGAAGTGGTGGGGTTTCTTGCCCTGAACGAGCCATGAATAATGCACCAAGCGCAAGAACAAAGCTCACCAGATAGACAAACCAGCCAAGAATCGGGATGCGGCCCGGTAAGACGAGCAACACAACCCCTACCAACAATGCGGTCAGGTCGTTCAACTCGCGCTTCAGCCCCCGCCGTACCTGCCAACCCAGCCAGAGTCCGGTCACCAGCGGGCTGAGATACCAGATGACCGCCAGCAACGCAAACAGGAGCAGGAACAGGATGATACCTGGAAACCAACCCCAGAAGAGAAACATCAGGAAGACCAGCAACGCCGAGGCCAGCGGCAAAAAAATAAACAGCAGGGCGATGAACAACCCGGATAGCACCACTCGTCCCGGATTGGCTGCCAGCGTCCGGGCTGGACGCATCAGCGTGCCAGGTGCAAAGCGCAACGCCAGCCAGCCCAGTAGCGCAAATCCAGCGATAATCAGCATCGTCCGCACCAGCCAGTTCAGGAACTGGTTGCCTGGCTGCGGCTGTGCACGTTCCTCCGCTTTTGCCACAAACTCAATAGTGGGTGCAACACCTTCGGGAATAGCAATCTGTTCAGTACTGGTATAACGTAGTGGGCCAGCCACGCGGGCTGCGTCCAGAACAACGAGTCGCTCTACATCGAGCCGGGCAGCACCGGCAACCTCAGCCGCCAGCGTCAGTGATCCCGCGCCTGCCAGGAGATCGCCCGCAATCGTGCCATCCACAATCGCCGCGCCCGCACCTACGACCACATCACCACCGACCTGCGCACTCCTGCCCAGGCGTATGCCCTGCTCAACAGTACGCCCGCCAACAGGAAATGCAACGCTCTCTGCTCCACCACCGGCTGCCATCAGCACATCACCACCAATCTTGCCACCGATCATGATCCCGGCTGCCCCCAGACGCGCATCATCCTGAATGGTGCCTCTGACATTGATCTCGGCAGCGGCAATCATGGCATCTTCAGTAACAGTACCGCTGATTTCAACATAGTTACCAGCTGCGATCAAATCCCCCTGGATCGTGCCATCAATATAAATTTCGGCAGCCGCTATATACAAATCATCCTTGAGTACCTCACCTGCGGGGAGCCGGTAGATCTTGTTGCTGGTGAACTCGGCCGCCAGTGCTGTCTTCGCCAGTAGCACACCCATCAACACGGTGAACAGCACCAGTAACCAGCGAACGTTGCCTTTTCGTCGCTGCATACGTGCTTCCTTTCTGCATCATCACGTTCATGCCAGATACGATGCCACCCTTGCGATACCAGGAACGCCTTTTGGCGATAAAAAGCAACAAAAGGCGTTACAATGAACAGTCAGGCGCGTCATACGGAAAAAACTGGTACATGGACGTATACCAGAAGCCCCGTTCCTATGAGCGGGGCTTTGCATACGCTGATGGCCTGTACTTACTCGACGATCAACACTCCCCACATACCGGCCTGATATTGACCTGGAACGGTCGACACATAAATATACCGGCCTGGTGCCGGGGCGGTAAAGATAATCGTATCACTCTCGTTCTGCTCGGCAGGCAGCAATCTGGTATGCGCGATAATGAGCGATGTATCTTTCGGTAAATAGTTCGCTGCTGCGCCATCCGACTCCGTGGACCCTCGGATTGCAAACGCCGCCGCTTCTTGCAGATCATCGGTATTTAGCAACACCCAGTTGTGTGGATTCACAATCGAGGTATTTTTGAAGAACAGCGTGACGGACGCACCAGCGGGGATGGGGCCCAGTTGCTCCTTGTTGAACCGCAGTTGCTCGCCACGATTGGCAATCTCTAATGCCACCCGGCGTCCAGTACCCGGCAAGGGTGTCACTACTTCAGGTGTCCTGGACGGAGTCACGGTAGCGGTTGGTACGATAGCCGTTGCTGGCCCATCTGTTGCATCTGGCGCTTCCGGCAGTGTTTCTACATTTGCTTCAGGTGTCGCTGGTGTTGGCTGCGCCGTGTGAGCTTCCGCAGCCGATGCTGGCTCCTCTTGGTCAAAGGGTGCTGCATCCGCGGGCAGCGCACGCTCTTCCGATTCCCCCTCTAGCGTGGCTGCGTCTTCCGTCGGCACTTCTGCCTGTTCCTCGGCTGGCAGCGCTTCGCCCGTCTCTGGCGGCACACCCGGTGCGATCGGCACCGCTTCCGCCCCGACGACAAGACTGACACTACCTGTGCAACCACTCAGACAGCGGACAGCATAGGTTCCTTCGGCATCATACGTTACCAGGATCGACTGGCGCTTGAATCTGGTGGATGACCGTTTCGTCGTTGCCGCTGGTAGATCAAACGCTACACTTCCTGACACAGCTTCCAGGCTGAGACGCACCTGCTGGTCGCTTAAGTTTCCTACCACAAATTCCACCGGGACACCGGGTTGCAGGCGCACCTGTTCAAGCAGCGGTTTTCCTTCCGCATTAATCGTGATGTACTCCCGTTGATACTGTGTCACATCTGGCATTGCTGGCAGAGTAGGTGCCGCATCCATAACATCAACATCGGGGATGGCGGCAGATATGGACGATGGGACGGAAGACTCGCCCTCGATCACCGGGATTCCTGGTTCAGCACACGCAGTGAGCAGCGCGCATACCAGGATCAGGATGATCAGCGCTCCCCGACTGATGGGCCAACCTGCTGTTTGCATAACATACTCCTTACTTTGTTATAGGACGTACGTGGCCGCTCGAACAAACCGTCCTTTTCGCCTCCGGCAGAGTAAGGGCAGGCACAGGGCACGGATCCTGCATCTGTTTCTCGCTCCTTATGTTCGCCTCAGACAAGGTTTCACATACCATATTTCAACCGTTCCGAGCATACCAGACAACTGGAGTCATTCCTACATTTGTCATACCAAAATGCGACATACATCCGGAACCATGCCCAGGGCGAAAATGTTGCGGGAAAACAACCCTGCTTTCCCGGGTTAAAAAGGAGAGGAGCTACGAGCCACCACACAACTCCTGCCAGATAAACGTGTTTCCACAAAACGACATCTTTTCTCGCTTTGACACAACATATATATTATGACATACCTTGTCCATAAAGAGCAAAAAGCCCCGTTCAAGCGAACGGGGCCTGTGCCTATCGTTGCGTTCTTGAAAAGTCATCTGGATGTAGTAAACGACCAGCGTACCCCACATACCAGCCGGCTAATGACCACGAACGATACATATACATAAAGTATATGCCGGGTTCAGGTGAAATGAACGTCACTTTTAGCCAGGCTCTTAGATGATTCAAAGACCACAATTGAACACTTATTTGTTCGTAGAAGCGCCTTTGGTAGCTAACAGTACTAGAAAACGTAGACGTTCTTACACCCTGTAACGTGTTAAGTGGTCTTAAAATCACATCTTATTTCAATGTCAAAAGATATGCCACCAGATTATCAATCTGTTCTTGAGTCAGAACCTCACCATAATTCTGGGGCATCAATCCTGCCACAAAGCCTTCCACCACATAGTCATTCGGATTCACGATCGAATTATACAAATACTCTGCTGCCGATAGGCCTGACACGGTCGTAGCAGCCCGGCTGCCCACACCGGCCAGATTCGGCCCGGTGAAGTTCCCACGGCTGGCTTCAACATAATGACAGGTATAGCATCCAGACGCAATGCCGCTACTAGACTGGAAGACAGGCTGATTAAACAAGGCCTTTCCCGCCTCTGCATCGCCACTGATGGCCGGTTCGCTCCCCGTGTCAGAGGGTGCCGCTGCTTCAGGAGTAGCCGCTGCCGTAGCCTGAGCCGTTGGAGCCACTGTCGTCGCTGTCGCTGTCGCTGCCGCTGTCGGAGCAGCTGGCGCTGCTGCCATTGTGGGTGTAATCGTTGGTGCAACCACTGCGGTCGCCATTGGCGCGGCAGTCGCCATTGGCGCGGCAGTCGCCATTGGCGCGGCGGTTGGCGCGGCAGCTTCTTCCGTCGGCGCGGCAGCTTCTTCCGTCGGCTCAGTGATCAGATCTTCGCCCTCAGCCGGTTCGGCTTCGCCCTCACCAACCACTACGTTGACAGTGCCTTTACACCCACCAAGACAGACAATCTCGTAGGTACCCGCATCATCATAGGTCACAAAAATCGACTGGCGAGTAAACGTCACCGTTGAACCTTGCTGGGTCGATCCAGGTAGGTTGAAGGCTGTGCTACCACCACCCAGATTGATACCCAAACTGACATCATTTTCGCTCAAGTTTGACACCACAATCTCCACCGACACACCCGGATCAAAGTTCACGCTTTCCGGCCCTAGTTCCCCATCCTCGTTAATGATCAATTCCTCACGTTGTGCCTGAACCACATTCGGCATCCCTTCAACTGGCGGTGCCTCACCAATACCGGGAATAGTGTCGATAGGCCGCGGTGTTGGTGATGGTGTCAATCCCCGTCTCCCCGACATCCCCTGTTCTGCGCATGCCGTCAGAAGGGCAAGCATCAAAACCAGCACGACAAACGTCCCGCGACCAACCTGCCAACCTGCTCTGTGCATAGAACTTTCCTCCTCATAGATCTTCATCCCTACCACACTGCATCTTGAGAAGCGCAACAATGCCAATGTCCACACGATTAGCATGCAACGCCTCTGACGGGTATAGCGATCTCCAACCTGACCGTGGCTGCTTAACCAGCCACAACTCAGAAGTAGTGGAAGTGACGCTCCCAATTGTCGCCCGCACCATACGCTGTTATGCTGCTCTTTGAATATAATCACCAGATTACACTATCATGCCTATTGTAGCAGAGACGAGAACAGAGGTCAAGTTGCGCGTTGGATTGGGATCGTGTATACTGGCTGCAACGGTTTTCTCCTAAGTAAGAGTGATCGATGTCTCTTCAACCTATTACATATACGACTAGAACGATCCGTTACCCCGTGCTGAACGAAATCCTTCTGCTGGCTGGTCTGGCAGGACTGCTATGGGGAAAGTGGGCACGCGGGCAGCTTGATTTCTATATTCATCCCCGCTATACCACCCTGGTTCTGGTCAGTGCAATCATCCTCTTTTTGATGGCGGGTGTCCGACTGCGGCATGTGTTTGCAGCTCGCCCAACTCGCAATCTGGGTTGGACATACCTGCTGGTAGCGCTACCATTGGTGTTTGGCACACTGGTTCCGGCGCAACCGCTGGGAGCCAACACATTGATCGCTCGCGGGTTGGAACCATCAACCGCGGTGAATGTATCCAGTTGGCAACCATCGCTTGACAGTGACTCGAGTGATTGGGATTTGCTGCAATGGGCGGTGGCGTTGAGCTTTTATGGCCCGGAGTTGGAAGACCACCCCGTGGATGTCATCGGGTTCGTTTTTCAGGATGCCAGGGCCGGTGCTGATCATTTTTATGTGGCACGCTATGTCATTACCTGCTGTGCGGCAGATGGGGTGAGTGTGGGGATGCCGGTTGCCTGGGCTGGCGGCGAGACGCTACCGCTTGATGACTGGGTGCGCGTGCACGGCACGTTGACGACCACGGTGGTGGCAGGGGTTGAGCAGGCCACGATTGTGGCAACTGCGGTTGAGCCAGTAGCAGTGCCGCAGAGTCCCTACTTGTATCCCTGAAACCCGGCTTCACCTCTATGGCATACTATATCCGTATTATCCTGGCATGCCTTACGTTGCTGCTGTTGCTCGGCATGCTGATCTGGCGTGGCCCACAAACACGCGATGTGGCGCTGGTGGCGACCACACCGCTTGGCACTGAAGTTGCACCGGGTGCAACCATTAGCCTGACTTTTTCGCGCCAGGTTGATCGCCGTTCGGCCGAGGCACTGTTTACGCTGACACCCGCCGCACCGGGGCGCTTCTTCTGGGATGGGCCAACACTTTCGTTTCGCCCCGATCAGCCGCTGGTTTCCGATACGACCTATCAGGTAGCGATTGCGGCTGGACTGATCGATGTGCGCGGCCATCCCAACAGCGCCGCACTAAGCTGGACATTTCACACCCGCCGTCCGCGGCTGCTGCTGGTTGGCAGTGCGCCCGATGGTACCAGCCAGATTGAACTGGCCGATCACGACGGCAGTCATCGAGAGGTCATCGCGACCGACTCAGCACCGATCACCGGCATTATCCTTGCTCCTGATCACCGCCGGGCGATCTACACGCGCCAGCAGGGACAGCGGCTGGCACTGATGCTGCTCAACCTGGAAGAGCGTTACGTGCGCCCGCTGGTGGATACACCCGATGCCAGCGCCAGCGGGCCAGCCTGGTCGCCATTGAGTGACATTATTGCTTTTGAACGGGCGCATATTCAGGATACGGTGATGGAACACCCACGCCTGTGGCTGGCGCAACCCGATGGTACGTCACTGGGGCCACTCTATGGCGATCACGAGCATGCCTATGCGGCGGTCTGGTCGCCGGGAGGCGACCAGCTCGCATTTCTCAATGGTATCGAGCAGACGCTTGAGATCTTCAACTTCACCAACGAGCGCCGCCGCTTTCCGGCCCACGCCGGAGAACCAGCCACCTGGTCGCCGACAGGCCGCACTCTGGTCTATGCCAGCGCCACCACCGGGACAGACACTGCCAGTAGCAAGCTACGTCGGGTGGATCTGGACAGTGACGCGGTTCGGGATTTGACGGATGGCACGTTCGTTGATCGGCATCCCGACTGGTCACCCGACGGAGCGTGGATTGCGTTTACACGCCGCACCGCCGCTGGTGGTAGTCGCGCGATCTGGGTGATACCGGCTGATGGTGGTACGGCTCGTCAGATAACGTTCGCCAGCGATGATTCAGAGGATATACAGCCCACCTGGGCACCAGACAGCCGCCATATCGCCTTCATCCGCACTGATCATGCCCAACGCACACGCAGCGCCTGGATAGTTGCGGTCGATTCCGGTGAGACCTGGCCGGTGCTTGATGCTGTAGACCATCTGGCGTGGGTGCGTTAAGTCAGAAATAAAAGTTGACCACCACACCCGCCAGCAGCGTTAACAGGAAGCACAACACCACCATGATCGCCACCGTATGGCGACGAAACGTCGTGGTGAGCAATAGAGCGCTCTTGATGTCGATCATTGGCCCGAAGACCAGAAAAGCCAGAATGGCACCGGGGGTGAAGGTGTTGACAAACGAGAGTGCCACAAAGGCATCAACCGTTGAGCAGATCGACAACACTACTGCCAGCGCCATCATGACAACCACCGAGACGATCAAGCCATTTCCCAGTACCAGCAATTCCTGCTGTGGCACCAGCGTCTGCAAAGCAGACGCCAGCATAGCACCGATCACCAGATAGCGACTCATCTCAAAAAACTCAGTGCTGGCGTGGCCCAGTACACGGCGTACCGGGGATACCGCTACTGGTTGCTCACCCGGCAGGTCGCCCTCTTCTAGATAGTTGCGATAGTCATCACCACCAGGGATCTGGCACACCCGGTCAGCCAGCACCATCGCCCGTCGGGGTGGTGTCCCGACGATCATCCCTACAATCACCGCAAAGAGGATCGTCAACCCGAAACGCCAGGCCACCATCTCCCAACTGGCAAAGGCGACATAGGTCGAAATCAGTACAATCGGGTTAATCACCGGAGCCGCCAGCGCAAAGGCAATACCGGTTGGCAACGACGCACCTTTGGCGAGCAGGCGCCGGGTGGCCGGAATCGAGCCGCACTCGCAGACAGGGAAGGCAAAGCCGAGCAACGAGCCACCCAGCGCCGCCAGGCCGGGATTGCGTGGCGACAGGTTGCGGATGCGCTCTTCCGATACATATAAATGGATACACGAGGACATTAACACTCCTGCCAATAAAAAGGGGAGCGCTTCGATAAAAATACCCAGAAAAACCGTCACAAATCCCTGCAGCCGCCTCGTCCACAGTGACAGGCTGGCCGGGACAGCAATATCGCTGGCCACCCAGAGCAACACCAGCAGCAGCAGCGTCAGGCCATAAGGCCAGAGTCGCCACAACCGGATCAGCCGCGACATACGCGGCGTGTCGGTGAGGAGGAGTCGGGGATCAGGATGTATACGCATGCAGCACACTTTCAGATTTCAGTATCATCGGGTATCATCATGCCGTGAGTCACCAGCGCTGTCAAATGATTCGGCATGAAATCTACAACAGCAACTGTTATACTACGCAGGTCATACTGGTGAATCGCATAGACCAGGTTGACGTATGGCACTACCACTGATACATTATCTCAGTGGAATCGTTACCATCAATCTGACACACGACGGTGTTCCGCACTGACCACTATTACCAGGAGAGCCACGACGATGCCCTTATATGTTTACAGTTGTGCCGAGTGTGCCATCGAACTCGAAGAATTGCGACCAGTTGACGAGGCGGACTGGCCACCGGTTGAGTGTCCGATCTGTCATGGGTTATGTCAACGTGAAGTAAGCCTGTTCAGTGTGCAACGCACCCAGGTTACTGCTCAACCGCGCACGCTTGTCTCATCAGCACGGCGTTCAGCATACCATGGCCTGGATTGCCCTTGTTGTCGTCGCTAATACAGCAATTCTTAATCTGTTGTGAATCACGGGAGTCCCGACATTCGCCTGCTAGCTCTCCGTCCTGGATAAAGCCGGGTCTCCAGGTTTACCATTGCAATAGGATTCCTATTACGACAACGAGACATTTCCTAGGTAGGAAGGCGCGGCTTCGCCGTGCCGCACCGGAAAGCAACCGGGGTGCGTGGGCCTGCAACCCCCGCGCCTCGGCCGCGATGAGGTCTCGTTGTAGTACTATAAAAATATAGACACAATGACTTTACACGATCAGACCATTATTATCCGTTCGGCAGTTGCCGCTGATGATTGGGCGGTGTACCGCCTGTTCAGTGCCTTACATACGTTCAATGCCGAACTCGATCCCTATTTTATGCTCGCCGATGGATGGGAACGGGTATTGAATGAGCATTTAGCATATGTACGGTCAACCGGACATGGGATGACGCTGCTGGCCTGGCAAGGATATGAGCCGGTTGGCCTGTTAATGATGGGGACACATAGCGACTCACCCCTATTTCGACATCGACACTGGGCCGAACTGCTGGCAATCTATGTTGCGCCAGTGGCACGTAATAGAAAACTGGCACAGCAACTGTTGCAATCGGGTATTGCCTGGGCCCAGGAAAAAGGCTATGAGCGCATTCAGTTGTATGTGACCGTGTCGAATACACGTGCTCGCCAGTTCTATACCCGCTCTGGATTTCAGCCTGTGCAGGAAATCTGGCGTCGCACCATTGGCCCCAGTTCGATGCCCCCGCCCGATGATCCGGTCTGGGAAGCGATCTATGCGCGTGACCGGGATTTGTTGACACCCAATGCGCATCAGTTACTGATTGATGAACGTGATCATCCAGACAACAATGAGGCTGCCAATGAGTAACCTGCATCAGATGCGCCGGAGCGGCCAGGATAAGACGCGACCAGGCCAGCTCATCGACACGAGTTACGCGATGGTCAGGTTGCCTTTTGGCCTTCGACGAAAATCCAGGGGTGAAATAAGCATTTCTCCTCCCTGCCGAAGGCCAGAACGGTCGGCAGAGGATCCACCGCGTAACTCCTGTTATAGCAATCCTATACGCTTGACTCAACGGCGACAGAATTACTGCCACACTGCGTAAAACGTTCTGGCGAGCCCATAACCAATGGTTGTGGGGCGACACAGCGCGGGTACAAGACCCTTGAAGCCCATGCGTTTACGCCTGGGAGCCGTCACAACACAACCAGTGGCCCATGATCGTCACAATGATCGCCGTGGGGATGATGCAGACGCCCATCGACCAGGTAATCAATATGATCGCCATGCGGCACCACCTCGTGTCCACATCCTTGATGTCCGCACTGGCACGCAATAGGTATACACTGGTTGGGATTGGTGGCACTTACTTCAAGCACATGCTCATCATAGTGTCCATCGTGTGGATGGTGCAAATGCCCATCGTGCAAATAGTCAATATGATCGTTGTGTTGGACACGGGTATGCCCACAGTGTTCGCTATGCACATGCAAATGGTTGGGATGGATGATACAACTCATAACAGCTTCCTTTCTTAACCAATTGATTCTACCAACGGTCAAAACCACGTCATCCAGCAGCATACATGCTGCCACGAGGCTTTGTGGATATGCCCACCACGCGAGACCCGGAGCGCAGCCAGAAGGATCGATAGTTCGAGAACGTATCCTCATTGTGATACAACGTCTCTTGTAATATAATTTACACCAGGTCTTTCAACGTCAAAGAACATAGTGCCATTATACCATTTTTAATCGCTGAAGCAAGAGCGATTCTGGCCGATTCTGGTCGTTCTGGTTTCAGTACCGGGCAACGGCAGCCAGCCTGACGCACTGGTTGCTGACACCGGTTGGCTCCGGCTATAGTAGCAAAGAGATCAGTCATACCATATCTGGGCATCGTCAAGACCAGCGATTACCTGAGGGTACGTTGGTACACCGATCCCACCCGTAGAACCGAGTACACCACGCTAATGAACGAGTGGTAAAAACATCCCTGCGGCTCCTGCACCTTTGCCCCTTTGTGACCTCGCGTTACAATGTGGTACCTCCTCACACCTCCGTGCATCCGTGCCTCCCTCTCCCGGCTGCAACACGATCAGTATACCAATGCTACAATAGCACCATGGCTCTGGTTTGATGTGAGAAGTCTGAACGATGCGACCTATCTCGCACGTAAAGACCCAGATGAGGCATTTCGATGATAGCACAACGAGTAGGACGGCTCGGTACCCTGGAACCCCAGGCGGAGATTGAGGGTGTACCCTCGCCGCTGGGTGTCACCCTGGTTGAGTCGAAGCAGGCATATAACTTTGCGCTCTTTTCACGCTATGCGACGGGCGTGACCCTGTTGTTGTATACTGAAGCGGATCCAGTGAACCCCGTCTTTAAATATCACTTTAATCCGCGGATCAATAAAACTGGCCCGATCTGGCACTGCTGGGTACCGCTTGCCGCAACACAGGGTGCCACCCTCTATGCCTATCGCCTTGAGGGGCCATTTGAACCACAGGCCCGGCATCGCTTTGATCCGCAAAAAATCTTGCTCGACCCCTACGCCCGCTCGGTCTTCTTTCCACCTGGATTCAGCCGGATGGCATGTACACAGCCTGGCCCCACCGATGGCGTGGCTCCGCTGGGAGTGCTGCCGACGATTACCACCACGTTTGACTGGGGTAGCGACGATCGTCCCCGTCATGGACACGACACGATCATCTATGAACTGCATGTCAAGGGCTTCACGGCTCGCGCCAATTCGGGGGTGAGCCCGGAAAAACGGGGTACCTTTGCGGGCTTAATGGAAAAAATTCCCTATCTGCAAGATCTGGGTGTAACGGTGGTTGAGTTATTGCCGGTTCACCAGTTTGATCCGCAGGAAGGCAACTACTGGGGCTATATGACGCTGAACTTTTTTGCACCGCACCAGCAGTATGCATATGGCGATCCGCTGCTTGAGTTCCGCGAGATGGTCAAGGCCTTTCACGCCGTGGGGATCGAAGTCTGGCTCGATGTAGTATATAACCATACCAGTGAGGGCAATGAGCAAGGGCCAACCTATGGCTATCGTGGCATTGATAACAAAAGCTACTACCTGCTCGCTGCTGATCCACAGTATTACCTCAACGACACCGGTTGTGGCAACACGTTACGCTCGGCACACCCGGCGGTACGAGCACTGATTCTCGAGAGCCTGCACTTCTGGGCCAATGAGATGCACATTGACGGCTTTCGCTTCGATCTGGCATCGATTTTTACGCGCAACAGCAACGGCTCTCTTAATCTCTACGAGCCATCGCTGATTACTGAGATCAGCTCATTCGGCCATTATGCTGATGTACGTCTGATTGCCGAGGCCTGGGATATTGGCAGTTACCAGCTAGGCAGAAGCTTTCCCGGTTTTTCATGGTTGCAGTGGAACGGTAAGTTCCGCGACGATATTCGCGCCTTCGTGAAGAGTGATCCGGGGAAGGTAGCCGATTTGATGCAGCGGCTATATGGTAGTGATGATCTGTTCCCTGATACGTTACTAGAGGCCTATCGTCCCTTCCAGAGTGTCAATTTTATTACCTCTCACGACGGATTTTGTATGTATGACCTGGTGGCCTACAATCATAAGCACAATGAGGTCAATGGCCATGGCAACAACGATGGCTCGGATCACAATCTGAGCTGGAACTGCGGCTGGGAGGGTGACCTGGATGTACCTGAAGAGATTATGCTCTTGCGTCGCCGCCAGATTAAAAACTTCTGCTGCCTGTTGATGCTGGCGAATGGCACGCCCATGTTCTGTGCGGGAGATGAATTTTTGAACACCCAGCGGGGCAACAACAATCCCTACAACCAGGATAACGAGATTACTTGGCTGGATTGGGATCGGCTCGCGCAAAACCGCGACATTTTTCGCTTTTTCAAGAACATGATCGCCTTTCGTAAAGCGCATCCCTCAATTGGCCGCGGACGCTACTGGCGCGAGGATATTCACTGGTATGGCGTCGGGGCGCACGTCGATCTGGCCTATCATTCGCACACGCTGGCCTATTGTCTGCATGGCGAGTCGTATCGCGATGACGATATATATGTGATGATCAACGCCTACTGGGAAGAACTTGTCTTTGTTATTCAAGAAGGCGAAGCGACTGACTGGTACCGCGTGGTGGATACGAGTCTGCCTGGCCCGCTTGACATTGCCGCGCCTGGTGAGGAAGGACGCTTATCCAGCCTGAAATATCTGGTAGCCCCGCGCACAATTGTGGTGTTGCTTCGGCCACGACGTTCAAGGTAGAGAAAGACAAAAAAGCCCGTACGGGAATAACCAATTATTCATAAAGGAAAAACCATGACTAACGAGGCAACCCTGATCGCTCAACTCCAACAGGAGAATAAACAACTGCGCCAGCGTGTAGTTGCACTGGAGAATTCACAGTATATGCTGCAAGCCGTGCTGGATGCTATTCCTGCCTTTATTTATTGCAAAGATCTCGATGGGACGTTTCTGGTGGTCAATCAAACCTACGAATCTTCGCTCGGAATGAGCCGGGAGCAAATCATTGGTAAAAACCAGGCTGACTTTTTTCCACCCGAAGCGGTAGCTGAGTGGCGTTCGATTGAGCAGCAGGTGCTAGAAACCCGTGCCCCGGTCGAGACCGAGAACAATGTGTCACTCTCGGATGGTATGCATACCTATCTCTCGATTATGGCTCCAATTATTGATGAACACGGGCAAATCAATGTATTGTGTGGTTTTGCCACCGATATTACCGAGCGCAAACAGATGGAGGAGGAGCGCCTGGCGTTGCAACAACAAGTGATCGATGCCCAGCAGGACGCACTGCGCGAGTTATCAACACCGCTTATCCCTATTGCACGTGATGTGGTTATTATGCCGCTGATTGGTACTATCGACAGTGGCCGCGCCCAGATGGTGCTGGAGACCCTGCTGGAAGGTGTGGCGCAATATCAAGCCGATCTCGCCATCCTGGATATTACCGGGGTGGCGATGGTGGACACCCAGGTTGCCCAGGCGCTGGTGCGGGCAGCCAAGGCAGTCAAGTTGCTGGGCGCACAGGTGATTGTCACCGGAATTCAACCCCCAATTGCGCAGATGCTGGTACATCTGGGCATCGATCTGGAGGGCATTATTACCTACGCTACCTTGCAAGCCGGCATTGCCCAGGCGCTGGCCGGTCGTTTGACGGCGGATTGAGTACAGAGCGGGGAGCGCAAAGCGGAAAATGCAGAGCGATCGTGAGGCGTCTTCAGGTGACAGGTGATAGGTGTCGGTTGCTTTTCTTGCGTCCTGATGGGGCAAAACCGGCCCCTTGCACAAAAAACCTACACGTGAAAGGGGGGGACGTACTCCACCGTGCCCCCGCCTCGCGCCCCGGAGGGGCGCGCACCCAGGCACCCACCCAGGCCCGCTCTCACGCTGCCCGCTGTAGGCCATGTCGCGTCTCGCACCCCGGAGGGACGCGCCCCGCCCGCGCCCCGGAGGGGCGCGCTCCCAGGGGGGCGCCGCCCGCACCCCGGAGGGACGCGCTCCCAGGTTCACCGCCTGCCCGCTGTAGGGCACGCCTCCGGCGTGCCCCCGGCCATGTCGCGTCTCGCACCCCGGAGGGGCGCGCACCCAGGCACCCACCCAGGCCCGCTCTCACGCTGCCCCCTGTAGGGCACGCCTCCGGCGTGCCTCCGGCCGTGCCGCGTGCACCACTGCCCCCTGTAGGGCACGCCTCCGGCGTGTGCCTCCGGCTGTGCCGCGTCTCGCGCCCCGGAGGGACGCGTACCCAGGCACCCACCCAGGCCCGCTCTCACGCCGCCCGCTGTAGGCCACACCTCCGGCATGCCTCCGGCCATGCTGCGTGCACCACACGCGAGACGCTGCCGATCGGGAAGGCCGTGCCACGTGCACCACACGCGAGACGCCGCCGATCGGGAAGATGCTCCCCCGCCCACACCTGCGCCCCGGAGGGACACGCTCCATCGTCTCGCGCCCGCGCCCGCGCTACACGCCCGCCCGCTCTTTTTTAACGCAAAGGCCCAAAGCTGTAGGGCACGCCTCCGGCGTGCCTCCGGCCGTGCCGCGTGCACCACACGCGAGACGCCGCCGATCGGGAAGATGCTCCCCCGCCCGCACCTGCGCCCCGGAGGGACGCGCACCCAGGCACCCACCCAGGCCCGCTCTCACGCCGCCCGCTGTAGGCCACACCTCCGGCATGCCTCCGGCCATGCTGCGTCTTTGTATGTTTTTTTATAGATTTTTTAACTAGACATTCAGCCTTTTTATCATATAATTATACTCAAGCCTGGCACTCTATTCAAGAGCGACATAGTCTGCATCTCAAGATCCATCCTCTATGTGTCGTGAGAATATGGATTCCCGGCTTGAGCCGGTTCCGGGCCATTCCCTGGCCGCAACCTGGATCCCATTCACGATACATCCCTCTGCTATAGCAAGCCTGCATACATCAAAAAAATGGGAGTCCTGGCTTCAGCCTGAGTAGCACTCCAACCGGGCTACAAGCCGGGACTCCGGATGACAAGGGAGATAGGCTCGCTCTATCTCTTCCATAACAATCGACCGCGTGCCGGGGCAAACTGATACCTGTATTCGTATCTGGTATGAAAGGCTGGTCGCATATGTTTATCTCATTTGCTCCCCCTACACAGGCAGTGAACCGCAACCACATCAACCGTATGAGTATGCTGGTGACATTGCTGCTCCTGTTCACGACCGTGCTACCGCCGGTATCGATTCCCACTCCAGCCGAACCTGACCTGGCAGCACCGGTGCAGCCGGTTGCCATTCCGCCCGCGCTCACTGCCGAGCCGACGACTGCTTTCCCGCCGACGAGCACCATTGCGACACCGGCATGGCTGCCTTCGGAACTGCTGGGCCAGCCCGAATTGACGGCGCACCGCACAGCGGCCAGTGCCACTTTTAGGCTGGACAACGGCACCTATGCGTTGCTGCACGATAGTGCCCCCCTGCATTATCTTGACGACCAGGGCAACTGGCAACCGATCCGCCCTGACTTCAGGCCCATCACCGACGGCTGGGCCAACGACGCCGATATCCTGCAGACCATGCTGGCACAACGTACGAGCAACGCAACGATCATTGCCGGTACAACCGGGGTTGGCTGGCAGCCACGCTCACTTATGCTGATTACCGCCAGCGGTACACCCCGATCGCTGGCCGTACCGTTGGAAGAGAGCCAGGCCGCTCCCGGTACCCGTAGCGCAGACGGTGCTACCGTGCGCTACGTGCACGGCTGGAGTAATCCGGCCATCCAGGATCAATGGCAGGTACGCCCCGGCAGCAGCGAATACACCGTGCGCCTGGCCGAACGTCCAGTCGTCGGACGCTCGGCCACCGCGCTCGACCTGCGCGTCCATCTGCACCTGCGACCCGGTACCCGCATCGAGGTCGATGGACAACTCGCCGCACTCCCGCTGACGACCAGTGGCCCACTCACTTTTATCGCTGAAGATGGCAGCGAGTTGCTGCTGCAGCCACCACGGGCCTTTGAGCAGCATGATCCTGCCACAGATGTCATGGGCAGCTATGAACTAGTCGGCACCGCCGATCCATCAGTCATGGAATTACGGGTACGCATTCCTGGTGCCTGGTTATGGGCACGCCAGCGGCACTATCCGATCATTATCGACCCGATGTTTCAGGTTCGTTCGCCCCTGTCAGCCTACAGTGTTTTCTATCCCAACACAACCCGTGCCTTTCAGGATAAGCGAGTCATTGCCCCGCTGGAACTGGGGCAGTTCAATGATGGGGTGCAACGGCTGGTGGTTCAATTTAACGACCGTGCATTACCCGTGGGTGCCACCGTTGACCGCGCCTACCTGGTAGTGACGCCGAGCGATGTCAATTTCACCAACCGCGATCACCTGGCGGCCCGGGTGCAGGCCGCAAACCTGACCAGTAATACGGGGCCAGACGGTGAACCTCTGACCGACAGGGTGCTGCCCTTTCATCCCGAAAGCGACACGGTGATGCGTTATAGCCGGGGCAATCCCCACGATACAGAAGCATTGATCTGGGATGTCACCGATCTGGCTAACAGCTGGTTTAACCGACCCCTTTTTGGCCCCAGTGCGAGTAGCGGCGTGATGCTCCGTACCGAGAACGAGTTTTGCCGTCCCACACCCGACGGCTGTGGTGGCTTCTACATCGGCAAACCCTCATCATGGACCGATGAGGAGTTGCAGGATACCGAAACCTTCAGTCAGCCTGCAAAACCGTTCATCGCACGCACAGGCATGAGCGGTATCCGCTTGCTTGTCTATTACTCCAGCGCGACCATAAAAGAAGGTGACCGGCTATCGAATAGCACCCGCAACCCACGTGGCACAGTACCTCCCTACTATCACGCCGACCATGAATACCGCATTGCCCCGCTGCCAGCCAACCGCTGGCAGGCCGTGACGGTGCGTGGCATTGGCCCCACGCTTGGTAGTGACCCGCCCCAACCCAACACCGCCTTTATCAGCAATCCAGATGGTAGCCTACCGCTAGAACTCTATGACAAGGCTATCCGAGTGGTGCCTGCTAACCCGAATGGCAGTCTGGCTACCAGTAACGGTGTCGGCTATGTGATGCTCAATGGGCACAAGGCTGCTGGTGCAACACCGCAACTGCGGATCAAGGCCCCCGGCGGAAATCCCCAGGGCTACGACATCGCGCTGGTCGGTCAACAATCAACCACCATTGCAACCACAGCTATCCCGGCCGGGCAGCTTGGTACCACCCAACAGATCGAATACACCTTTGATACCGCCGACCCGCTGGCTCTGTGGAACATTAGCGTCGCGCCGAACAGCAACAGCCGCGTTGACATCGCTTTTCCGAGCTATCAACCGTTTCCGTCAGATTCCAGCACAGTCGGCCTGTATACCGAGTATGTAAAAAAGTTCCAGGCCCACCTGTATGCGGGCAATGGGAGTGCTTTTTCTAGCCCGGCTGATCAGCCGCTCGAACTCCTCGCCAATAAAGACACATCGTTTAACATCAACACGGCGCAAGGCGGACGCTACCATCTGTCCAAAACCTTTGCCGCCGATAGCGACACCTATGGTCTGGCGCTCGCCTACAATGGTGCCCGCGTTGATTGGGGCTATATTCCACCACCAAAGCTGGCTGATGTCAGCCAGCTCACATTCACCGTGAAGGTGCGGGTTACCTCATGCCGACCCGATGCTGAGGGCAACCCTTCTTTCCCCACTCAGACGGGCACCTGTCAGGTCGTGAAATGTCCGTCGTTATCAACGCCTACAAAGGATATACCCGCTATTGGCGTGCGCCTGTGGAACGAGGGCGGATGGACGGGCAATACCAGTACGCCGGCAGGCACGACCCCGTTTGTCGGTGCATTGACCCCGAACCGACCCAGTCTGGCGGTGGTGAGTGGGAAGCTCACGGTCAGTGGCAACCAGTATAGCCTCGACAGTGATGGCAGTGGCGCACCAGAAGTGCTACTGGTGCAGTGCGAACCGCCAGGTACCGGTAATAGTCGCCACCTGTTGCCACCCTTCTCTGTCTTTCGCGGGCCGATGCGGAATACCAAGATGGCGAATATCGATACGCCACTGCTGGTTGCAGCCGATACTAGCTTTGCGGCTGAGCTGGAATCGGCCTGGTCACCAGCGGATCGAGCGGATTTGCAAAGCCCTTCGTATAGGGTTGACCCCATAGACCGTGAAGCGCGGGGGAGTGCCCGGCTGCAACGGGTGATTGGCGACAGCCAGCACAACAGCACAATGACCTTCAATGTGAACTGGTCGCTGAATATCAATGGCTGGCCCGCCCTTGCCAGCACGGTCAGCCACCACAGCGGACAGGCCCCACCAGTCGCCAGCCTGCTCCTCAAACTGGGCGATACGTACTCGCTGAATATGCAACCTGCCCAAAAAGCTGAAACACCACGCCAATTTACCGAACTCTGGGCCACAGCTGCCGAGGTGCAACAACCACCCGAACTTGGCGGTGCGCTCAAGCCGGTCGTCGCCACCCTGCATCAGCGTGGAGAGCCTATCCCCGGCACCAACATACCCCCTTGTAGCGCAACTGATCAAAAGACATTGATCAGTTGTATCGATCTGCTGGCTCCTGGTGCAACGTTTGCCAACCGCGATCGCAACTGGACTATGCCCGATCTACGTACTAACATACAACCGGGCACGGTAGCGCTCAGTCAGGTGGGAGCATTACAGGTGTTCAGCACCGACCACCCGGAGGCACACCTCCAGGCACTGCCCGCAGAGTACAGCTTTACCGGTACCAATGCCAGGGCCAGCGTGACCTACGAGGCATGCAAGTCAGGCGAGACTGCGGTTACGGTCATACGCGGTAGCATCGACCTGACCGTACCGAATGTAGGCGATAGCCCACCCGATGCAGGCACACCACCCCAACGGTTTGCCGCCACCTTCAAGCTATGCCAGTCCTCACTCCGCGAAGTCTTTTTCGAGTTCTCATCACCGATTGGGATTCCCCTGGGCAACAGCGGACTGTTTATGACCGTCGTTGGTGGCAGGATAGATATTAACCCTGGTTATACCCAGATCACCCTGAAGATAAGTGTGCAGGCCTCCCAGGGGTCAGGCGGCGGCGTACTGCGCGGCACCGGCAATGTCCTGATCGACACCCGTGGGCTGTTCGCATTGCAGGCCCAATATACGCTGCTCGGCTTCATGAATGGCGATGGCAAGCTGTGGATTGCCTGGAACCCGCTGGACACGGGCTTTGAGGTCGAGGCACGCATTGGTAGCTGGCTGTCGGGTGGACTGCGGGCACACGTCTGGCGCGGGCAGGGCTGGGGTAACCGTTATACCTGGCTCCCGGACAACGACGAGTTGCACGCGGCAGGTGCCTGGAACGCGACCCTGAGCGTGAAGAAGGGTGCGATTTTTAGCTGGTGGTTTATCGACATCCCACCCAAGACCATCAGCATTGGCGTGGAGATAGCGCTGGGCCAGTTCTGCACCAACGCCAGTTGTACCACCTACGAATGGGGCGCAAAGGGCAAGATCAGGGTCGCCGGCTATGACATCGGGCTGTATATTGGGATTGGCAACGATCTGACCAACCCACAGATCGGGTTCCACAGTATCGACTTTATTCTCGGAAATGACGACCACGTGCTGATTGACCAGTTTGGCGGTGCGCAAACGGCACCCATTGCCCACGTTACCGATGATCCAACGCTACAGGTGCGTGCCCCGGCGCCGCAAGTCAACCATACGGTGACAGAGCAGTTTGAGGTCAGCCCGGCTGCCGAGGGATTGCTGTTTGCTCTGGGCTGGCAGGCCGGCGCACCCCAACTGACGCTGATCAAGCCCGACGGCACCGAAATCACGCCCGGCAATGCGACGTCCCACGCGGCTGAATTTGAACAGACGGGCAATAGTGTGCTGGTGGGAGTGCGCAATCCAGTTGCGGGCACATGGCAGGCCCGGATCAGCAACCTGAGTGACGATCAACGTGAGCGGTACAAATTTGTCTACTTTGCCAACAAGGGCGCACCTGGAACCGAAGCCAATCGCGGACGTTTTCTAGCACCGGTCACGGCAGCGGAGCAGATCGTAGGCAGCTATACCATCCGCTGGGAAGTACCACCTGACACGCCAGACACGGCGCAGATCAGCCTGTTTGCTAATCCTCTCTTTACCGATGGCGATAAACCTGATTATCCCATCACCATTGCTCAATACCTGCCCTTTAAGGCCGGCAGCTACATCTGGGACACAACCCGCTTCCCGAATGGGCACTACGAGATCATAGCTGTTGTGGACGATGGGATCGCCATTCCAGCGACCACCATCACCCAGGGTGTTGAGGAGGGTTGTCCAGCATCGAGCAACGAACTGCCGCCTGCCCGTGCCTTTGCTGCCGAGCGTTTTCCCGGCACAGTCGTCTTCACGTCAGCTCAGATCTTTGTCGGCAACTTCTATCAACCCACCACCGCACCCACCGGGGTAACAGCGGTAGGCATAAACGATGGTCTGCTGGTACGGTGGAATCCCGTTACCGATCCACGCATTACCCATTATGTTGTGCGCTGGGGCTTTTCGTTCCAGGGCATCTTCCTGACCGTTGGTCAACAACTGGTCAATGCCGGTTCCGTGCCCTCACTGCATATCGGCGGCTTGCAGAACGGTAGCACCTATAGCGTACAGGTTGGCGTGATACAACAAGATCTGCAGCACGGATATACCAGCGAGCCGGTCTGGAGCAATCGTGTACTCGCAACGGCACAGGCCGGCTTTAACCCGATGCTGGCCGTGCCCCAGACACTGGCCGTAACCGCGGTGACGGCAACCAGTGCCAGCTTCACGTGGGAAGCGCCTCAGAGCAGTGTCGCGCCATCGGGCTATGTATTGACGGCGAACCGCCTGGGCAGCAACGACACGGCCCTGACGCTTGCGACCAACAACACCAGTGTGACGCTGAACGGGGTGCAGGTGGGTGCGAGCTACGCGGTGCAAGCGCATGCCGTCTTTAGCGATACATGGCATAGTACGGCGACGCCCGCCGTCATTGTTGTTCCAACCAATGGCATTGATGGCAACGGTGACGGGACTCCCGACGACTGGGCTGCAGCCTATGGCGTGGCTGGCGGCACGGCTGACAGCGATGGCGATGGCCTGACGGATGCGGAAGAGTTTGCGGCAGGCACTGACCCGACGCGCCAGGATACTGATGGCGATGGCTTCAGCGATGCCGAGGAACTGGCACAAGGCACCGATCCACTCGACCCTGGAAGCTATCCTGCCGAATTCCTGCAACCGCGCCTATCGCTGGCAGAGGATGTGCTGGTGTTCCGCAACATGCCCGATAACCCCTTCGCCCCGCAGACAATTGCCTGGAGCAACACCGGCGGCGGCACGCTGGCATTACAGGCAACGAGCAGTGCCAACTGGATCGAGGCCCGCCTGGTAAATAATACCGTGGAGATCAATGTGAATTCTACGGCACTCAGGCCCGGATTCCACACCGGCGTCGTTCGGCTGACAACCGTAAATGGCAGCGATCCCTTGATCGGTTTCCCAGGGTGTATTCAGGTCAATACCTGGGTGACATCTGACCAGCGCCAGATCTACCTCCCGCTGGTACGCCGCTAAAACGGTCGTAACGTGATGGTATGAAATGCCCCTGCAATGTACCATTCAGGGGCACCCACAAAGGGTGTCCCTGAGAAAGGATCGCATAGCCGCGCCTCGCACCAACCCACGCTATGGCATCCTGATCGAACGTTAGCGCTCTACCATGGCATCCTGACCGGGTGCCAGCGCTCTTCCCTGTCGTCTTGACCGAGCCGTAGCAAGGGAAGGATCTCGCTGCAGAGCATTGCTGAAGCAGTGAGATGGTTCGACTGCGTTAACCATAGAAATAGGTGATTCATATGGCGATCGTGGGCGATATCGGGCGGATGGGCACGCTCTTGATCAGCGTGATCGAACGCACACGCGAGATTGACGTTATGCGGGCGATTGGTACCCAGACGTCTCACCTCGTGCCTCACGCCTCCCGCATCCCTGCCCCTCGCCTCCGCATAAAGCTACTCCTTAACCAAGGGAAATTTTTATCGTTTTCTCAGACCATCCAGTCCAGGCTTGATCAGATGCTCGATGATCTGCACGATGGACACTTTTTCCAATCGGCTGTTGATCACCAGGCCGTGCCACAGAGCTATGCCGGATCAGCTTTAGAACCAGGTGGTAGCATGAATGTGATACTCATATCGCCACCGTGCTGCAATCGCTATGATTATACCCGAACGTATGCCCTGGAACTGGTCTATTTAGGCGCCGGTCACCAGGAAGTCACACACAACGAAAGCGATGGATCGTATGCACACCCATCATCAACCCTGCTCCGATCTGGACGCACTCCACGCGCCACTGGTGCCGATCCTGCGCCTGGCGTTGGCACAACAAGGCCTGAGCAATGTGCAACTGGCACTGGACGTGGCCTGTGGGCCAGGATTAAAAAGCGCATGGCTCCTGGACATGCTGCATGCGACTGGTCGGGTGGTTGGCGTTGACCTTGATCAGATGGCGTTGCGCACTGCGGCTCACACCCATGATCAGGTACCCTGTGATTGGGTGGCTGGTGATGCCCTGGCGCTGCCGTTACGTACCGGTTGTGCCGACCTGGCCTGGTGCATTGCGGCGCTGGGATTGGTTACCAACCCGCTGCGAGCGCTGCACGAGTTGCGGCGGGTTTTGCGTCCGGGTGGCACCATTGTGATCGCTACAGGTGAACAAAGCTGGGTGCGCATCCGCTCCTGGCCGCCTGACCTGGGCCAGTTGCTGACGCAGGCCTATGCCCATTCGCTGGCTACCGGAGCTATGCCTGCGCTGCCCGACGATGGGCTGGGAGACGAGTTATGCCACCAGTTGACTACAGTCGGCTTCAGGGCTGTCCACGTCCGCGCCTTCTTGCTGCCGCCTGCTACCCCAGCAGCGCCACTCGACCCTTATCGCGCCGAATTGGCGTTGTGCGCCTGGCCTGACCTGCGCACCCGCATCGCCCCACTGCTGCCCCCGGCGACTATTCTGCGCTGCGATGAACTGGCTGCCACCGACAGCGAGCCAGACCTGGCTCCCGTATTGCTGCTGGCAACCGCCACGGCGTGATGTCTTTGTCATATAATAACGACACGGTTTTCATGAAAGGCACTGGCAGCAAACGTCGTACCATTTGTGAACTATTGCACATTGTAGATTGCAAGCAATCCACTTGACAACATGCGCCATATCTGTAATTATTAAGACTATATTATTCCAAGTATTACACCCAAATGTATACGGTAACCGTCCGTCCTTTACGTGCTTTCCCTATATTTCGGTCTGAATACGTTTCGGACTTATGATTATAAGGGTACCTTGATTGCTAGTTCATGTTCGTACAGATGAGTGCAATGAGTGTTGCATGCACCTTCAGTTCAAACCCGGCATTGGTGCGGGCGGAGAGTCGCTCAATGCCCATCTTCTCCAGTTGACTATTGACCGTCTCAATCGT
>DAOTWD010000152.1:0-139340 GCA_034435975.1 Chloroflexaceae bacterium
GACGGTCTTATCGCCATATCACCCCGCTCTCTGAGCTCCAGCGCAAGATATTGGACCTGCTCGACATCCCTGTAAGCATCTATTCCTCTCTGGCGGTCAATTCTGTAAATCCACCATAAAAATGAGCGAACCAAGAGGAAATAGGAATCAGAAAAGAGGAACGAGGAAAAAAGAGGGCAGTGCTTCAACAGATCCCTATTTCCTATTCCCTATTTCCTACAATACCTACCGCTGTGCGCTCAGGCTGCTTTGGGCTTAATCAGCTTTGTGCTCTCTGCTGGCATCTATCTCGCGCAGAATCTGTTGCCAGGCCGCACTGATCTGTGCCTGGGTTTCTTCAATGGTGCCACTGTTGTCAATCACCACGTCAGCATGAGCGATGCGCTCGGCCTGTGGTGGCTGGGCAGCGACGCGCTGTTGTGCTTCCTCAGCGCTCATACCGCGCGTCTGGATCAGGCGCTCGATCTGCTGGTCGGTGGTACAGGTAACTACCCAGATCGCATCACAGTAGGGTTGCCAGTTGGACTCCAATAGCTTGATCGCATCAATGACGGCGATAGGGTAATCTAATGGTTGTTCACGGGTACCGTGCCCGCGCTCCTGGGCAATGCTGGCGATCCAGGTCTTGATTTCCGTACGCACAGCGGGATGCACAATGGTTTCGAGCCGCTGTAGGGCATCAGGATTACTAAAGACCAGACTGCCTAGCTTCCGCCGGTCAATAGGGCCGCCTGGTCGCGTCAGAATATGAACACCAAAGGCAGCCACAATCTGGTGATAAACAGCAGTACCGGGCTGCTGCACCCGATGTGTCACCCGGTCAGCGTCGATAGTACGTGCGCCAAGACTCGACAACATCGCCAGTACGGTACTCTTCCCACACGCAATCCCGCCGGTCAGTCCAATGATATAAAGGTTGGGATTTTTCAAGATGTTCCTCGGTTCCAGGAAGTCTGGTGACCAGCGACACCAGGTCATTTCAACTCAATATACTCTTGCTTGACCAGCACCTGCTCGTCTAACCCACAGCGGGTCAATAAGGCACCGATCATATGCGCTCGCTCATCGGCGTCCTTACGGCTCCAGGTGCGGCTCTTGATCTCCAGATAGGGGCCAGGTGGGTGGCGGTTAACCAGAGTATCAAGATTGAGGGCAAAATCCTGGCCCTGATAGGTAATTCGCCAGCGCAGGCGTCGCTTCTCGAGTTCCACGACACGATCGGGTTGGAAATACTCGCGGTAGAAGCGCAGAGTGTGATCGGCAGGGGCGGTATAGCGTGCCCGTGAGAGCAAAATAGCTGAAGGATACTCACCTCGCTGTGCTTCAGCCATCAGCGTAATCGTGTATTTTGGATCAACGCGGGCACCTGGATCAAGCCGATGATCCTCGCGAATGCGAATGCGTCCACGCTCACGATTATCAAACAGGAAGTAGGTATCATATTGGATGCGCTCGCTCGCCTTGGTGACGGCGACATCAGGCAGATCGAGCAGAGCGTTGACATACTGCTGGCCTTGCTCACCAACGTAGGCTTTCACCTGTACCTCAAAAATCTCAGCCTGCTGCACACCACCAATCGCCAGGATTTTGTCGAGTAAATTGGCCTCACGGTTGGCAAGAAAGGTGTTAATGGTTTCAGCAATCGTTTGTGCCCGGGCTACAATTTGTTCTGTGTCCAATGTTAACAACTGGCGGTTGTGCAGGAGCCAGCGCCCATCAACTAGTACATCGCGCACATCGGCGGCGCGGGCACTGTAGACGAGATGCGAGTAGATGGCATCGGTGCTATAGGTATAGCGTGGAGCACTGTGCAGCCGATCCAGTTCGACCACGGTGATATCTGCTCGTTTGCCGGGAACCAGTGAGCCAATGATATGATCCAGGTGAATAGCCCGGGCACCGCAACTGGTCGCCAGTGCCAGAGCGTCGCGGGCGGGCACAGCAGTCGGGTCGCCGCTGACGCCTTTCGGCAACAGGGCGGCCAGATGGATTTCGGTAAACATATCCTGATCATCGTTGCTGGCGGGGCCATCGGTGCCCAGACCGGTGCGTACGCCTGCTTCAATCAGGCGGCGATAAGGCGCAATTCCACTGGCAAGCTTGAGGTTGCTGCTGGGGCAGGGTACTGCACCAACCCCCGACTCGCGTAACAACACAATATCATCTTCGGTGGCATGCACACAATGGGCGGCAATACAGCGCACGTCAAAGATACCGACTCGCCGTGCATAGCCGATTGGCGTCGTTTCATACTGGGCCCGGCTTGCCTCCACTTCACGGGTCGTTTCTGACAGATGGGTAATCAGTGGTACATCATAGCGACGACAGAGGGCAGCCGCTTCGCGATAAATGGCGTCGGTGCAGGTATAGGGTGCATGCGGCGCAATGGTAGGAATAATCCGCTCGTGCGTATGCCATTCCGCAATAAACTGCCGGGCGCGCTCCAGACCATCGTCGTAGGAACGTGCATCGGGGGTGGGGAGACGCATCACTGTCTGCCCACAGATGGCGCGCATACCGGCTTTGTCAGCAGCACGAGCAACTTGTTCTTCAAAGTAGTACATATCGACAAAGGTGGTGGTGCCACCGCGTAACATTTCGGCACATGAGAGCAGTGTGCCGACATAGCTAAATTCAGGATTGACGAACTGACTCTCAACCGGAAACATATAGCCAAACAGCCACACATCAAGCTGCTGGTCAGCCACCAGTCCACGTAACAGACTCATTGGAACGTGGGCATGACCATTGATCAGGCCTGGTATAATAGCACAACCATGGCAGTCATGCACATTTTCATCCTCAGTCTGAAATTGTGAGCACAACTCAGCTGTCGGCCCAACAGCGACAATATCGCGCCCGCGGATCGCTACCCCGCCATCCGGGAAAATACGGCCTTCTCCGTCCATCGTGACCACGGTACCACCAAGTAGCAGCCGATCGACGTATTCGGTCATTGTTTTTGCTCCTTGTGTGAATTGACGTGCATGATCATCAAGCTCGTGACACTCAGCGGGGACGAAAGCCCCGCGGCTTCTCAGGGGCTACCCTGAGCAACGTGCGCCGTGTCCGGGCAAACATCTGGCTCTTGCCAGGATACGTACAAGGATGAACCGCATCGTGTTCGGTACACGACAACCGGAAACCAGCGTGCCGTACTTCCCGATGCAGAGAATGTTGGTGCTACCCACCGCGTCACGTGGCATGGTGAAGTGGCACTTCTTACATCGGTATATACATTGACACGTGTTCCGCTCTCCGCACACAGGGCATGTTTGCGAAGAAAAAGCTTCGCTCACGTGTTGAGCCTGTCGGTGGCTCATCTTTTGCGCGGCGTCGTTGAACGGTTTACCAATATGACACGTTGCACCAGGGAAAGCATCAGCAACCTGGCATGTGGCCTTGTGTGTGATGTCTCTGATGCGCCTGTGGGCTTTAGCAAGCATTCTGGCCTTGTGCCGTTGCAAGCGCCTCCACCGTCGCGAGTCCTTGACTCTGGTGCTTTGCGCTTGTTGAATCTGAGCCAGACACTTGTTACGCCATTGCACCGTAGCTCTGGTTTCGCATCTACTGATGAGAATAGCCTTCTTACTGTCGGTAGCCGCGATGAGAGTGTTCATGCCCAGATCAACACCGATGACGGTTTGTTGTGGACGTGGCTCATCAGGAATCTCGCAGACAAGCAAGACGTTTCCCATCTGCAAGCGCACTTCCATCAAGCGTCCTGGAAGTGCAATAGACAAAGGGATGTGCGGTGTACCAGCCTGTCCATGTGGCAAAACCAATTTACCATTTCTGACACGTGCTGCCTGGTTGGTATACACAACATCTCGATACGTTGGTTTGCACCAGGGATAGTTAGCTTCAGGGTGGTCGTTACGCCAAAGCTGGCGTGTGGCATGTACGGCTTCGCAGAATTCACCGATGATCTGCCGTACAGATTGCAAATGAAGGTGGGGTACGTGCGTTTGGCCCACTCCTCCCAACGACATTTTGTAGGTCATTTCCGATTGATGCGGCGAATACGATAGTGCCGGATCACGAGGTCACTCCAAAAACGCGCGACATCCTTGCGTGCCAGGGTGAAGATTTGCCACTCTATTCTGGACTTTGGTGTCCAGACAATCTCAACAGTTTTGTACCCCATGCTGGCATTATACCGCACACTACGAGATTGTCAACTATGGCGAAAGCCAGAATCGTTTCATCCACTGCCGCGAAGGCGGCAAGGTTTTCATGGGCTGAAGCCCCACGTTCTTTCATTGAATCATGCCGGTTCTGGTATATCGACATTCAAAGAACGGATAGAACGTGTGGTAGCGACGCTACTGCCTGGCAGCGATGTTGCCCCTAGCAGTAGACCCGGCTCGCGCCGGGAATCCGGGTGTTCGCCTATTCAGATTATATGCTCAAACTTCCGATTACATAACGTAGGTGGTGGTGGGTTCTGGTTTGAAGCGATGGTTGCAGGGAGGCAGAGAGGGCCGATGCCTCCGCATCGGCATCTGAAAGATGCGGGAACGTCGGCCCTGGCAATGAGGGTAGCGCGATTAGCTGTCCAGCGCTTCCAGCAGCAAATCGCCCTCTTCGGGGGTGATGCGTCCCTCAGCCACCAGACGCAGAATGGCCTCCCGATCCTGCTCCGGGTTGAGCGCCGGTGTATCGGTTACGGGCGGTGGAGTCGGTGTCTGGTCGGATGGTGGTGTATCTGCTACTGGTGGGTGTGACCCCGATGATTCGGACGATTCGGATGGATGCAAGTTGATGGTCGGCCCAGTCGCTGGCACACGCGACACTGCATCTGATGTTGGTGGATGCGGTGCGTGTGGTGGATGTACTGGCTTGCCCGATGGGTGCGGGGGTGCCGACGGCGGTGTCACACGTAATTTGCTGATAGCGCGTTCAACAGCCTCCAGTGCGTTAGACAGGCCCTCAGTCGCAGCACGTTGCGCCTGCTCCTTAATACGTTCCAACCGTTCTGGATCGAACAGCCATTCCCGCTCGTTGAGCCGTACCCGCACGCGCGGATCATGTGCCCGCGAACGTTCGCGGGCTCGTTTCTGGCGGCGGGCGCGTTCTGCGGCCTTTCGCTGAAAGCGGCGGGCATGTTTTTCAGCCTTGCGTGCACCTCGTGCCGGCCAATCAGACCAGGGTGCATCTGAGGTTTCTGCCCCTGATTGCGGACTACCAAAGAGGGAGGCAAACTCGCGGCCCAACTCTTGCCCCAGTTTTCCCATCTCGCGGCCCAGCTCCTGCCCAAATTTGCTCATCTCACGCCCAAGGTCGTCCAGTTCGCGTTCAAACTCACCCCAGAGTCCACTGATGCGGCTGTGATGTGGATGACTCGCTGCCCGTATATCCAGGTCGCCTCCGACTGTCAGGTCGATATATGCCTGACCGCTGCCATACACCAGGTTTATGCGATTTCCTGTATCTCGTGCTGCCACTCCGGGGCCACTGATCTCGCCATTGACCCTGGCCTGGAGGGTCAGATCAGCATCGTTGGGTAGGATAAGTTCGGCATCCCCACTAACATCGAGACGTGATTGACTATCACGTGGAAATGCAGCTTGCAGTTCCAGGTTCCCAGCAATATGTCCCGCTGTTACTGCCCCCTGTATTGCCATAAATTCGGCATCGGCACCCACATCGCCCACCTGAAGCGCTCCACCAATGTCGTGGCAGCTTGCGTCACCACCGATACGTACCACCTGAACTTCATGCTGAACGGTGCTCAGATCGCAGTCACCCGTGACGGTGCTGACGTGGATACGTAGTGCGCCATCAATCTCCAGATCGCCCCCCACGCTGCTTAACGTGATGTCGGCTGAGGGGCACTTGATCAGCGCGCAATTACCGGTGATGGTGCCCGCACGCAAGGCACTCGCGAGATGTTCCGCATCCAGGTTGCCACCGACCGTCCCTACCACGATCGTTCCGACATGTTCCAGGGTAAGATCGCCGTCAATTGCCTCAATTTCGGCGTGCTCAACGTGAGTGAGCGTCGCATCACCCTGAACGCCCTGGCGTGCCAGTAGTGTCGGTGTATGAGCCACTTCCAGGTCTTCCGCCAGATTCGTCAGTTCAACCGCCTCGCTGATCTGCGATAGTTCGACTTCATCGCCAATCTCGATCAGCTCCACACGGCGTACATTCTTGATCGCAATTGCGCCGCTGGTCTGGGTAATACTGATCGTACTATCCATGGGTACCCGTAGTCGCAGATCATCCCGACACCCTGTGATGGTCAGTGTACCGGACTCTTCATATACTTCCTGAGGAGCGGTATCACTATCGAAGACAATGGTTGGTTCGGCCCAACCACGTATACGTATATCGCCTGTAACCTGCGAGATCATCACCCGTGGGTTTGAGCCAGCAGGAAAGGTCTGTTGGGTCATATTTCACCTCATGTAGCGTCATCAGTAACAGCATTGGTTAGTAAGGCACTGGCCCGTATGCAAACCAGAACGAACGAGAGACACCCATCTGCGGTACTGAAGACGGATTATGCTATTCGACAAAGACCTCAATCCGCTCGCCTTCCTCCATGTCGTGCAGATCGAGCAGCCGTCCCGTTTTGCTCGTTTCAATAGCAGCGAGCAGATCGTCAAGCAGATGTTCGTTCAACCGGGGTGCCAGGCGGATCCCCAGACGCAAGCCGATGTTGATCAACCCGATCGGAATCGTGACAGAGATTTTCTGTCGATTGCTGGTCAAGTCCGTGACCCGCACACGTAGCATACGATCACGGAGCCGCTCACGATTGATGCCCAGGGTATCGAGTAACTGCGCCGCTTCAGCCGCCGTAATCTGGCCAGACTCAACCAGATGCAAGATACGATTCCGTTCTTCAGTCGATGCGGCCATCGCCCTGACCTTTCAGCAAACGCATGGCTTCTTCAACACTAATTTCGCTGGCGGCGAGCCGATCCAGGATGGCGCGGCGGCTGGCGCGGCTCTCACTGTCTGCTGCCGGGGAGCCGCCCAGGGTCGCCACAATAGTATCCAGGCGGCTGCGTGCCGTGTTGTAGGCGATTTTCAGTTCGCTGGCAACACCATTGATATTACCCCGATTTTTCACCAGCAGTTTCACAAACTCCAGTTGCTCTGGTGACAGATGTCCAATCCAACCCAGGCTAAACTGGCCCTCGATCACGATCCCACTTGTGGGACACTCCAGGCGGGTGACGATCAACTCGTTGCCACTGATCGGGTCACGTGTAATAATCTGGTGCATCATGTAACTCCTTGCCGCAATCGCATAACGCTGCAAACACTGCGACGGGCGCGTTGAACGCTGCCCTGCCCGCCATTGCCGTGCCTTTGTTCCTCCAAAAATCATGAACGGTATGGCATTTTCTACCAACTACAAAGATAATTGTAGCATATCTACCTATAAATGTCAACAGTTTTGGTAAAAAATGCCAATCTTTTGGCGTTTTTTATTACAGAAACACAGCGGCACTGTTTGAGGGTATCCTCACTGCGTCAGTTCTGTTCCAGAACACGAGGTACGTGGTGGTTCTGACACCGCGCCCCGGTGGGACAGGTGACGACGCTTGGTTGTAGGGGACGGCTCCGGCGTGCCCGCAGCCAGGTTGTAGGGGACGGCTCCGGCGTGCCCGCGGCCGGGCCATGTGCGCCCCGTCGTCAGGAAGGCCGCTGGCCGTGCCCCGGTGGGACACGCGACGACGCTTTGCGGGACGGGTGACGACGCTTGGTTGTAGGGGACGGCTCCGGCGTGCCCGCGGCCGGGCCATGTGCGCCCCGTCGTCAGGAAGGCCGCCGTCCACGCCCCGGTGGGACGCGCTACGGGGTGTCGTCGCGCCGCGTCACCATCGGCTGCCGCTCGCGCCCTCGGTCAGATACGCCTTGCTTTGTGCGTCCCGTCCCGTCCTGTTACTCGTCTGTAACCTGTGTAGGTATACTATACATCAAGCAAGATGCTCGATTTGTGATAAGGTGCCTCTTGTTTCGGGTTCGTCACCAGATCATCGTCCTTCCATCATCCTGGTGAACCTCGCTGTACCTTCCCCTGGCTCCGATGAAGATCGCCTTCCTCCAGCGATCTTCATCAGAGTTTTATCTGAGTCAAACATCTCTTTACAAGCAATGTTGCGCGGTGTATAATGTTCCTCGTGGCAAAGCAGCGCCACAGGCAGAGTCTTGTGAATAACGCGCATGGCAAAGCAATGTTTGGCCTATGTGGAGCTACGAGGCCCCGCTTAACACCTACAAAAGATTCCTAAAATGTGGATCTTGATTCCTCTTTTCTGTCTGTTGTAACACTCGCACCTGTCCAGGAACGAAAGCTGTGGCATATCCGTGAGACGCTGGTTCAGTCGGCTGTGAGTAGCCGTGCTTACTGATCGGCGATGGCTGCAGTCTGGTTGTCGTTCATTATACTGAGAGTATGAGACGGAGGGCGCAGTTGCTCGTGAGAGTGGTGCGTGGCTCATACGTACAGAGTTGAGAATAGGGAGGTGTACCCATGAAACAGAGTAGTACGTTACGCAACACATGGCTTGGTACGGTGCATGGATATCCTATCAAGGTTGAGGAACATCAGTACGATCTTTCGTACATTATCGAATTTTACGATGTGAATGACGAACGGTGTGAACGGTGTATTACGCACGATCCCATAACGGGAGAAGAACTGACTGTGACTCATATTCAACGTCAGCAATGACAAACTGCTGCTGAATGATAGTATTGCAATGCGGTGTATGGCCATGAACGTCCTATCGAAGCCATAGAGAACGCAGTGGCGCAAATCATTCAGCGTCTGTGCTGTCGTTACGGGTTGTTTTAAAGGTTTGGAGTACGCATATAGCCAGTAACCAGCGTCTCACGAATGTCCCACTGGCAATCATAGACGCGCTTATCTGCGCACACAAAACCGGAAGCAGTTCGCTTCCGGTTTTAGATTATACCAGGTACCTGACTGGATCCAGTGATAACATCGTATTCGTTCCATTAGAGTGGCATGGAGAGAACCAGGCTGTTTCTGGTGTTTCTTGTTCGGCCCATAGGGTAACGTCTATGCTGTCACCCTATGGAGGTCAGGAAGAAGGGTTCGCAGGAGCCTATGGCCCTGGCACCCTGCGGGCGAACGTTCCATGAAGCGAGTACATACCAGGCACTCAAGAACGTATCTCTCTATAGAAGGCTCGATAGCCAGGGTGTTTATGGCACAGAACGTGATTGCTGATAACGGACAGCTTTGCAGTGCATCTTCGGGTTTAGAAATAATGGCTTAACGGAACAGTTGATTATGTACGGCTGCGCGGCGTATTTTCGCTTCCAGAATGGCCAGAACCTCGTCGGGATTCGAGGAGGTCAGCGCAGCGGCCTGAGCCAACGAAAGGTTCGACGGATCGATATGGAAAGCGCGCAAAACTCCACCGGCAATCGAGGCGCGGGCAGCGGTCTGGTTCACAGTCTTGTGTTCCTGCTGAATACCACTCATCGTTATCCTCCTGATAATATAACCAATCCAATCATCTGTTCAAGGTAAACATGCTTTCTGCGTTGCAATGCTGCAATGAACCACATCACCATCATAGCAGATAATTTGGATCATTTCAACAAAAAAACGGGCAATCTATTTGTACATTTTGCACAAATTTGGGCAGGCAGGGGACACCATGGTGGAGACTGCCAGGGTCGATCAACGGATCAAACGTATCAGCCGCACACGCAGAATGGCCTGTATACAACCACGAAAACGGATAATTCATGCATGTGCGGGGCTGCGCGGGGGAGCCGTGGAGGTTGTACTGGAGTGGCATATTGTCAGGTGAGTGCTGATGCTCCACATCCGCATCCACCTGACATGAATCAATCATAGTTGGTTCAAGCCGTTACTCGTGATTGAGCGTATTCAATCGTCTGACGCAGGTGGGCCAGATTACGCAGCGTCTCGATCTCGCTGTCACTCAGTACATCTGGTAGCACTAGTTTCACCCGTGCGTACAGATCCCCGCGCTCGTCGGGCCGATCCAGGCGTGGCATACCCTGGCCACGTAGCCGAAAAATCTTATCGGCCTGAGTACGCGGCGGAATCTTAAGGCGTACTGTGCCATCCAGTGTGATTACCGGCACTTCGCCGCCCACTGCAGCTGTATACATATCTACCAGTACATCGGTGTGCAGGTTGTGGCCCTCACGCTTGAAGCGCGGATGCGGTTGTACCTGAATACGGAGATAAATGTCGCCGATCGCACCGCCAGTTCCATCCAACCGGCCCTGGTTTGCCAGCCGTACTCGTGACCCGGTTTTGACACCAGGAGGAATACGAGCCTCTATGTACTGATCGCCCAGATGGAGTAAGCACGTCGTGCCGCTAAACGCTTCTTCCAGGGAAATATCGACGCTCACTTCGCGATCGCGTCCGGGTTGAGTGTAGGCACTACTGTCATAACCGGTCTGTCCAAACATCGCACCGAACATATCACGAAATGGCGATGCCGTACCGAACACATCTGCGAAATCCTGGGGATCAAAATGCCCGGTGGTATAAACGTGCGTACCTGACCCGGCTTGCCAGTACCCACCATCAAAGCCAGGTTGGCTGCCGAACTGCTGCCACTGCTGATATTGCTGGTGGAAGGCGTCGTACTGCTGGCGTCTTTGCGGGTCACCGAGTGTTTGATAGGCTTCATTGATCGCCCTGAAGCGCCTCTCGGCCTGCTTATCGCCTGGATTAACGTCAGGATGATACTGGCGTGCCAGTTGGCGATAGGCCTGCTTTATAACGTAATTATCGGCATCAGGTGTTATTCCTAGTTCTGCATAGTAATCTTTCATTCCCATAGTTCTACTCTGCTCTGGCAAACATCGTGCTGTAGCCTATAGCTTGCTATGGCAAGTACCGGTGCAGGGCGATTTTCACGAGCAGGGGTCTGGAGGCCACAGGCCTTTGATGCCGGAGAAACGCCTGAAGAGGCATTGTCCCTTCAGCCCTATGCTATGTACATAACGTAGGCACCCAGATCCTCAGCTGGACGCGTATGTTGATATGTCGGAGGGGATTGCCCCGCCAGACTACCCGGCTGGAACGGTTGGTAATGCAGGCCAGATTTCAGCCGAGACTCTGATTGTGAGCGTATCCAGCTTGCATATTCAAACCTCCATCAGGAATCCCGATTCGCCGTAGATCTGGCTCGGCCCAAGCCAGGTTGCTGATTTCGCCAGGACTTCGTACTCCACGAGATGGCAGGGTTTCTGTATCAGCGCCAGATGCGGGCGATAATATTCGCAATAATAGTCAGGATCAGACTGACCATAAGCATGGTGGTTATAGGGATAAATAGCTTGAAATGCTCACGCTCAATAAGAATATCACCGGGTAGCCGTCCCAGCCATGATACACGCCCGATTAGTAAAAATATACCTCCCACAATACAAATGACTACACCCGCTCCAATTAACCACTGTCCTATTTGATCCATATTTTGTACTCTCTCGTTCGCTAAAATCCTATCTGAGAAGCTTTTTGTGCATTGCACCTCATCATACCTATTACTCCAACAGGAATTCATCGTCTCCTTACCCAGGAGATGCCTCGTTGTAGTACTATATTATGTAATCGTTCAGGGGGGTGGCCAGGAAGGGCGTTGTTCCTCCGGGAGTCTCCTCGTTTCGACCCGTTTTGAACGAACCGAAGCAACAGTTTTACGGGAGCCGCGATCCCCGCGCCCTGGCTGGCACAGGTACCACCTGAACGGTTACGTGTTTTATATAATTTCGAACTAAGTATACGAGTGGGTATTGCATTCTGGAATCCAGACTTGTTCTGGCTCTGGCCAGGCGCAAGCCTGGACTCCGGTGCCTGAACTTCAGTGCTTCTCAACAGGCACGGGATTGTGATAAGTCGAACACTGAAACGTGATTGTCCTCAATTTTAACCGGAGAGTATCAGAAAAAGATAAGAACCGCGTAAGAGGAATGTTAACCCCCGTGATAATAGTGGGCAGTGGGCGGGGAGCGTGCTATACTACATCCAGGTATGTCTCAAGGAATATATAGCAATCCTGCAAGACATGAGTCGTACACAATCGGAGTACCGGCCTTCGCCTGGTGGAAGCGAAACCCGGGTGAAAGCTGGGACTCGAATGTACCATTGGGATAGGCCTGCGATACTAAAATCTCAAGAGTAACAAGGTTTCTATCTGATAAGGAACAGCATGATGAATGATCCGCAAAAATCGAGCTTACATGTGTTGACCATTCGCCATCCATTTGTCGTTTTTGAACAACGTTTCTGGCAGCCCTTTCTCAATATCTACGAAACCGAACAGGCACTGGTCATCGTTGCGGAACTGGCGGGTGTCGATTCCGATAGCCTCAGCATTGACGTTGAGACCCATCTGGTGCGCATTCGCGGCAGTCGTAACGTGAGGCCCCCTGATGATTTGCGACGGATTGATCGTATGGAGATCACATCAGGCCCGTTTGATATCAATATTCCACTCAATCGGACGGTAAATCCGCAGCACACCGAGTCATACTATCAGCAGGGGTTGTTGCACATTATGTTGCCATTTATGCGGCACTCTCCTCAGCGTATCGTCATTAACGTAACGGATGGAGGGTAGGAATGAGCACCAACGAAGACCGTAGTGTAAATCACATAGATATACCTTCCATTTTACCGGTTCTTGCGATCAACAATGGGGTACTCTTTCCCAATATGCTGATGCCTTTAGCGATCAGTGGCGAATCCTGGGTAAAAATGGTAGACGATGCTGCCCTGTCAAACAAAATGCTGGCGGTATTCTGGCGTAAACAGCCGGGAGATACGTTCGATCTGAACCAGATCGGAACGGTCGGGGCAGCGGCACAGATTGTGCGTATGTTGCGCTTGCCCGATGGCACGGTACAGGTGTTGTTGCAGGGTCTGGCACGGGTACAGATCGTAGCCATGGTCAGTGAGACTCCCTACCCGGTGGCGCAACTGACTATCCTGCCGGAGCCAGAAGTCATTCCGCTCGAGGTTGAAGCCGTGGCACGCAATGTGTTAACCCTGTTTCAACAGGTCGTGCAGGCTAATCCAAATATGCCTGACGAACTAGCGATGGTGGCGATGAACACGCCGTCACCCGGTGTGCTGGCGGATCTGATCGCGGCCAACTTAAATCTGAAGCCCGAACAGCAGCAGACAGTACGTGACACCATAGATGTTGGGGAGCGCTTGCGGCTTATTATGGGCTTTCTGGGGCGCGAGCGCGAAATTCTGTCGATTGGACAGAAGGCGCAGGAAGAGATGTCACGCACGCAACGTGAGTATATTTTGCGCCAGCAACTGGAGGCCATCCGGCGTGAATTAGGCGAGACGAACGAACAGGAGGCCGAGATTACGGAGTTGCGACGTCGCCTGGAGGAGGCCCGGCTGCCAGATGAGCCGCGTGCCGAAGCCGAACGTGAACTAAAGCGCCTGGAGCGTATGCCACCGGGTGCCGCCGAGTCAGGCATGGTACGTACCTACCTGGACTGGTTGATCGGGTTGCCCTGGAATACAAGCACGACGGATACCTTTGATCTCCCCGAGGCCCAGGCAGTGCTTGACGCCGACCACTATGACCTGGATCGGGTGAAAGAGCGGATTATCGAGTATCTGGCGGTACGCAAATTGCAACATGAACAGGGCGAAGATCGGCTGCGAGGCCCGATTCTCTGTTTTGTGGGGCCGCCAGGTGTGGGGAAAACCAGTCTGGGCCAGTCCATCGCACGGGCATTGGGGCGTGAGTTTGTACGGGTTGCCCTTGGGGGGGTGCGTGATGAATCGGAGATTCGAGGTTTTCGTCGCACCTACATTGGTGCGGTGCCGGGGCGTATTATCCAGAACATCAGTCGTGTCGGTAGCAACAACCCGGTGTTGATGCTGGATGAGGTTGACAAGTTAAGTGTGGGGTTTCAAGGTGATCCGGCAGCGGCCTTGCTGGAACTACTCGATCCCGAACAGAATCGTGCCTTTGTGGATCGCTACCTGGATGTGCCGTTTGATCTGAGTCGTGTGTTGTTCATTTGCACGGCTAACCGTATTGATACCATTCCGCCCGCACTGCTTGATCGTATGGAAGTGCTGGAACTATCCGGGTATACCGAGGCCGAAAAGCTGGTGATCAGTCAGCGCTACCTGGTACCGCGCCAGCGCATGGAACAGGGGTTAGCCGAACGTGCACCCGAAATCAGTGTCGCTGCATTGCAACGGCTGATCAGCGCATATACCCGTGAGGCCGGTGTGCGGAACCTAGAACGGCAGATCGGTGCTCTTTTTCGCAAGATGGCAACTCGCCTGGCACAGGGGCAATCTATCCCTGATATGATCGATGCGCCTGATCTGGATGACCTGTTGGAGCCGCCGCGGTTTCGTCACGAGACCTTGCTCAATGAAGATGAGATAGGTGTGGCAACGGGCATGGTCTGGACGCCGGTAGGCGGTGATATTCTGTTTATTGAGACCAGTGTCGTACCAGGCAAAGGTCAGCTCATTCTAACCGGCCAGCTAGGGGAGGTGATGCGCGAATCAGCGCAGGCAGCTATGACCTATGCCCGTTCTCGGGCCGCACAGCTAGGGATTGCTCCTGATTTTTCGCAGAACAACGATATTCACATCCATGTCCCGGCTGGCGCTGTCCCTAAAGAGGGGCCGTCAGCCGGCATTACGATTGCCAGTGCGCTGATCTCGGCTCTGACCAGGCGTCCCTGCCGCAAGCAGGTGGCGATGACGGGTGAAATTACGCTGCGTGGCCGTGTGTTGCCAATCGGCGGGGTCAAAGAAAAGGTGCTGGCCGCGCAACGGGCTGGTGTGCAGATGGTGCTGCTCCCTCGTGACAATGAACCCGATCTGCGGGAGATACCCGCCGAAATACGGGATCAGTTACAGATTGTGCTGGTCAACCATATGGATGAAGTGCTGCCATATGTGCTACACGAAGAGTCCGTGACAGCGTATGTGACGTGAGCAACGATCAGGATGGACGTATGTAACATCTGGTTTCAAATGGAACAATATATGACATGTTTTTATGGTATCTAACTTTCTTTTACAGAGATCGAGCTGATTACATGCTCGTTTCTTGATACGTTTGTTGTGCATGGCTGTAGATAGTTCTAGAGGCACCGATGCAGTTCAATTTCTGCTACAACTATCGCTGCTGACCAGACTGTGGGGCAGCTGCGAAATCAACCGAATGTTATTCGGTCAGTGTTCGACAAGGCATTGAAAATCCTTGGCGTCAATTATAAGATTTCAAAGCACAATTGTAGCTTTGAATCGATGCCAGATCACTGAATCCTGAGTTCAATCACCTGAATACCATAAGGAAACAACGATGTTTAAACGTATTCTGTTAGCAACTGATGGTTCGCCCGTTGTTGAGCGCGAAGTGTTATATGCTGGGCATGTAGCTCGGGTGGAACAGGCCGAAATTCTGGTGCTCCATGCCTATGAACCACCCGCACGCTATGCCAGTTACCCAGGGTACGAGGCGCTGGTCGATCAGCATCGTGCCGTGGCGCAGGCGCTGATTGACGAGGTGGTGCATCAACTACGCGAGGATGGCGTCGTCGCTCGTGGTGAGTTACGGATTGGTGCTGCTGCTGAGGCGATTATTGCGGCGGCAGCTGATCATAATATCGATCTGATCATTATGGGTACCCGTGGTAGCAGTAACTTGCGTGATATGCTTGGCAGCGTGAGTGCGCAGGTGTTGCGCTATGCACACTGCCCGGTGCTGGAAGTGCCATAAAGGGTGCGAAATCGTTTTAGAGTACTTCTGGCATCTCTCTGGCAAGCCTCTATGACACGGAGTACATGGTGGCGGTGTTTTTCGCATGCGGCAGCGTGGGGAAATGCTTCATTCCTCTCCAACTTTTTCCGAAGGCGAAAAGTTGGGGAGAAAAGCAAAAAATACCGCTCTGCCCCTGGCAAAAGACATTTTGCTTGAGCGACCGCATCTCGCTACCTGCTTCGTCCTGTTGAAGGATAGCAATCCTAAATCAAAGGTGCGTAATCGCAGTCTACTGTGAACAATCGCAATCCAGGTGTTAGCCTGGACGCAACGCTACCAGGCTAACGTTACCAGGGTTACCTCTACAACAGGAGTGCTATACTACCCCCCTTCCCTATTGCGGCGGTACTGGTTGAAGATTTCATACAGCACGATGCCGGTTGCCACCGCCAGGTTGAGCGAGTCACTGCGTCCGACCATAGGAATGCGCACTACGTGAGTACAGATGGCTTGCTGTTCTGCCGTTAGCCCCATGCGCTCGCTGCCCATCAACAACACCAGCGGGGGATGGTACGTTAAGAACTGATAATCAGTAGGGGCGTCATCGGAGGTACCGATGACGGTATAGCCGTGTTGCTGTTGCCACAGCGCAAACTCGGCAAAACTAGCGCGCACCAGCTGCTGGCTGAAGATCGCGCCCATACTGCCGCGTACTGCCGTCGGATCATATGGATCGGTACAATGACCCAGTAAGATCACCCCGGCCCCGCCCACGGCATCACTCACACGCAAAATAGCGCCCAGGTTGCCCGGATCCTGAATCGCATCAACCGCAACCCAGACCAGTTCGCTTCCCAGGTGGATTGATGCCAGTGGTTGCCAGTGCTGGCGTACTACGGCTGCAATACCTTGCGGGCCTTCACGGGCCGAGATACTCTCAAACACTCTGGACGTGACCTCTATGCAGTGTGTGCCCTGTTGTTCCTGGGATTGTATTAGTTCCTGGGCAAATGAGCTGGTAAGCAAAGCCGGTGCCACAATCAGTGTCTCGATTGCTGCTCCGGTCTGAATAGCCTCGGCCACCAGCCGTGTGCCCTCAATAAAAAACAACCCGCTACGCTCACGTTCCTTACGCTGGCGCAGGCTACGGATGTGTTTGATATGCGGATTACTGGTGCTAGAGATAAGCATGGCACGGTTCTTACCCGGCGACCTCACGTTCCTGCGGCAGCCTCAGTGTCTTGGCCAGCACCTGGGTCAACTGAGCCAGGCTGATCGGCTTGGTTAAAAAGTGATTAATGCTGGCTTCCAGACCAATCGCGATGTCGGGCATGCTGCCGGATATCATGACGATCGGAATAGTAATCTTGCGTAGACGCAAGGCATGTGCCAGGTCAACACCCCACATGCCGGGCATTTGATTGTCGGTAATTAAGAGATCAACCGGTTGGCTGATACAAACACGTAACGCATCAAGACCATTATCAACTTCGGTGATATGCATATGTCCATGGTAACATCCAATCATACGGACGAGAAGCGTACGTACCTGTGGGTCATCATCAGCGATGACAATACGTTGGAGTAACGACATCTTTTGATCCTCCTGCAAAAGGGTAAGAACCGTTCAGGTAGTACGATAACGAACCATCCCCTGGGTAGCAAGGTGCGGCGCCCTGGAGTAGGAGAATGGCCCGGCGAAGCCGTGCCCCTCCCGGCGTTTCTTCTTCGACCCGTTGGAGCAGCAAAGCTAACATAACAGGTCGAAGGGTTTCGGGGAAGCCGCAGACTCCGCAACTCCTGCTGGCAAACGGTTTCCTGAACGGGTGCACCGTTTATCTCTATCATTCGGGACTCTATTCAACGCACGTGTTCGTTCTTTTTGCATAGGTCGCGCTCATTGCACAACATGTTCGCACACAAATCGGGCGTGGGCCTGAATCGCCGCCCGTTGCGCCGGGTTGAAGCGGCGTAGGCCCAGCACAGTTGGCCCCAGACGTGGGTTAGCCCGTAGCCGTGCTTCATGGACAATCAAGAAATTCCAGTAGAGTGTGTTAAATGGACAGGCATCCGCTCCTACCCGCGCCTTTGGGTTGAAGCGACAGGTGCTACAGTAGTTACTCATACGCTGAATATAATTGGCGCTGGCAATATATGGCTTTGTGGCTGTCACACCGCCGTCGGCGTACAACCCCATGCCCAGGACGTTGGGCAGCATGACCCATTCATAGGCGTCGATATAGCAAGTTGTGAACCAGTCGTTCACCGCCTGCGGCTGCAGACCAGCCAGCAGCGCAAAGTTGCAGATCAGCATCAGCCGTTCAATGTGGTGTGTATAGCCATCACGCAAGGCACGGGTGATCGCGTGGTACAGGCAGTGCATATCGGTCGCACCGTTCCAGAAGAAGGCCGGGAGCAGGCGCTGGTGGTTCCAGGCATTGACATCACGCAGACCCGGCATCATGTCCCAATAGCGATAGTAGATGTATTCGCGCCAGCCGATAAGCTGACGTACAAAGCCCTCGACCGAGGCCAGGGGTGCCTGGCCATTGTAGAAGGCGCGGACGGCGGCCTGGCACATTTCGAGCGGGCGCAGCAGGCCAATGTTGATCAGCGGCGACAGCATGGAGTGAAACAACACCGGTTCGTGGCTATGCATCGCATCCTCGAATGGCCCGAAGTCTGGCAGGCGATGGGTGATAAAGTCGTCCAGTGCAGCCAGTGCCTGGGCACGGGTGACGGGCAGTGCAAACCCGTCCGTGCTACCGATTGCCTGCGGGCAAAGGGCTTCCACATCGTTCAGTGCCGAGCGGGTCAGGGCATCGGGGACAAAGGTGGGTAACGCGGGAACCGGGCGACCGTCGTAGCGCTGGCGATTATCGGCGTCAAAATTCCAGCGTCCGCCTTCTGGTTCGCCGTTGGCATCGAGCAACAGCCCGGTCTGACGGCGCAAGGCACGATAGAGCGGCTCCATACGGGCCGGTGTGCGGCGGGGTGGGTAGTGCGTGACCAGGAACTGATCGTTGGGTAAGACCTCCACGACTGTATTGAGCATAGGAGCAAGGTGCAACTGTAACTGGCGCGTGTCGTACTCGGCGGCGGCCATGCACACCAGGCGTGTACTCCCGCTGGCGGCCAGATGCTCGCGCAGTCCGGTGACAAAGTCGGGTGCCGTCCGCAGGTCAACCTCGTAGCCCTGCGCCCGCAATGCAATCGCATAGTGGCGCATCGCCGCCAGGATGAGTCCCAGCTTGCGCTTATGGTGCAGGCGTTGTTGCAAATGTTGCAACGACTCGATCAGCACGACATGTCGTCCCGGTGCCAAGCCGGGATGATCGTGCAGTAGTTGATCGCCGAGGATCCAGACTGATTCACACATAAGGCTGCATTATCGTAGGATACCGAGAAAAGGAAGATTATTGTACCACAAGAAGATAGTCTATCTGAGCGGCGTGGATATAGATGTGGAGATCCCCTTGCTTTTTGTGGCGTGCTATGATTGTACCATAGTCTGCGAGTTTGTATAGTCAGATTTTGGATAGGAATCGGGAATGTGCCCAATCACTGCTCTGTATTTCTCAATAGTTTTTATGGTACAATATCGTCGGGCAAAAACTGTGTCTCCCAGCTTGCGAATTCATTAAGAATGCCTGATGTTCACACCAATATTCACCCCACCTTCAGCGGCCATGAGATGTTTGTACTCGGCAGCATCTGGCTGAAGAAGGGCTATGATATGATTTGGCAGTATTCTGATCTGTTTGTGCAGCCGAAAGAGGTAAGCCAGGAGAAGGTTTTGCTTTTACGTGGCAGGCCAGATCACAGACTATGCTGGAACATATCAAGCTGATAACCGTAGACGATATAGCTATTTTATCCTTATTGTCAATTGGATTCCAGGCTTTCGCCTGGATGGAGCGAGACCCGGACGAAAGCCTGGAATCCGGTTGTTTATGACGTATGTAGAATTGCTATACACCTATCGCTCAGCTTAGATTGCACAATCGAAAACATCGGTGAACCAACCAGAAGAAAGCTCTGCACTCAGACCGCTTTGTGTGTTTCGATACTCCGATCAAGTTTGCGCAGCAGACGTAAGAGTTCAAGCTGTTCCGCGTTCGATAGCGAGGCCAGCAGGGTGGTAAGTTGAGCTTCCTGTTGCGGTACCACTCTCTGGAACAGCGCCTGCCCGTCCTCGGTCAGCGACAAATAATTGGTACGCCCGGCATGGCAGCGGGCGATCAGCCCATCTTGTTCCATTTTGCAGAGCAGCTGCGAGATATTTCCCTTTGTCACCACCAGTGCGTCCGCCAATTGCTGCTGGGTCATACTTCTTGCTGCCCCCACATGCGCCAGGACATCAAACTGGGCACGGTTCAGGCCATACGTGCGAAAGAGACGCTCGGAATGGGTGTCGATCTTTTGGAACACGCGCGCCAGCCGCAGCCAGGCAAAGACGGCTGGATGGCGCGATCGATGTCGTTCTGTATGTATTGGTTTCATAATGATAGCTGTACCGTCGGCGTAAACACCTCGGCTCCGGTGTACAAAGGCCACGGAAGTGGCCTTGCACGCCCGCGCAGGCGGGCTTCGTAGACCTGGCTCGCGACTTTCGTCACTGAGCGAGCCGTATAGATATGCGGTGATATGCAGATTGTAGAACGGCGTGAAGGTGGTTCGTAGCGCCACCTTCACGCCGTGCCAGCGGCAGCTCACGACTGCGCCCGCGCAGCCTTGAGCGCGTTCGTCCACCAGACCAGTTCGTCCAGCATCGTACTCGCATTTTGCTGTAGGTAGTCGATCTCGGTCAGGCTCTTCCCCTGGCGCCAGACGGCCATAAAATCGCCGCCCTGAATATGTACGCCGGTGCGGGTCGGAGCCATCTGCAACTCGACGCAGATCAAGCGTAGATGCTCGATGGCGCGTGCCGCACCAACACTCCCATAGCCCACGTAGGCGGCAGCCTTACGGTTCCACTCCGGATAGGCATAGTCGAGAGCGTTCTTCAAGACACCTGGGATGCCGCGGTTATACTCAGCAGTGACAAAAATATAGCCGTCGAACTCGGCTACCTTCTGCTGCCAGCGCGCCGCCACCTCGTTCGTCGTCGGTGCCCAGGCGTTGCTGGCGACCTCATCAAAGAACGGCATCGGAAAGTCGCGCAGGTCAAGCAGTTCGACCGCCATATCGTGCCGCTGCGACGCGATCTCGTAAATCCACTGCGCTGGTTTTTCACCAAAGCGCGTCTGGCGCGTGGTACTGATGATAATTGCGATCTTTGGTAGAGCCATAAGCTATCCTTTCACTATTAACTGATACGATTACTACAATAAGACATCTCGTTTCATAAAAATAGTTTAGTACTAAACTGTTAGCGCGTCAAGGTTTCACCTGCGTCATCCTGCAGCCAGATGTTCGCACATTAGAGCGTTAGAACATTGATACGCTGATGCCTGTGCACCTTTGCGTTAACAAAGAGATCTTCAGATAGCGTGAGGCACACGGTGATGCGGTGAAGGGTGCAGCACGGGTGGGGAATACCGCCAGTTCAGTGTGTAGGGGCCAGGGATTGGTTAGGGGATATGGAAGAGATACCCCACCGTGTGGGCATTCCCCTATCACTTTGCTGCCGCTAGCAGCGCTTCCTCGGTGTCAGAGCGTACCACCTGCGCTCCCTGCTTGATCAGGTTGGCATTGTGGTCGCTGGCAAAGGTATGCACTGGCTTGCCCCAGCGCAGCACTTCGCGGCAGAAAGCGCCAGTCTTGCTGCCCAGCGCTGCATGGACAATCAGCACCGTATCAGCTAGGGCCGCCGCAATCAAGTTGCGGGTCATAGCCGTATCAATGCTGATGCGGCGTTGCGTCCTGCTGAATGGAGAGATGATTAGGAGCCGTCCCGCCTGCCAGGGGGGGCGATATTCGGCAGGTAGTCGCCAGTCGACAATGCTCCGTGCCGGGCAGAGGATCAGCGGTTGTGTACCGTGCAACAACACGGTCAGGCATTCGCGCTCCACTGGCGAGTGGAAGCCACTGATGACAGTGATGCCATGCTGCACCATCTGGTGCGCCAGAAGGCGGGCACGCATTATCAGCGCTTCTGGACACTGACTTGAACTAAAGATCGCCACGATCCGCCGCTGGAGCAAGGTACAATCTCCCTGCAGTGTCAGAGTTGGCAAGGCATTCTCATCCAGCCAGCACCGCAGTGCAGGTGGATAATCCGATGATTCAGGAGACAGTTGGTAGGTTTCGATTTCTGACATAGGTCTATCCAGAGTGCCAGGCAAGCTGAATGGGTGTCTATAGTATACCATGACCTGGCTCCGGTTCTCTGTCTTTGGGCGTTGGAACGTTCTAAAACTGAAAGGTACTGGCTCTACCCCAGGCAAAGCGAGATGCCCATACCATATCTCTATCCGCTGGAAGTCTCGTAACAATCGGGAGTCCTGGCTCAGGCCGGGACTCCCGGTTAGAGAACGTCCAAATGTCCCCGAGCTGTCTTTACGGATGCTTGCCTTTCGGCGCGAAAGCCCGGCGGGTTCACGCCGGGGATGAAGCGCCCTGCTTCCGCAGCTTTCACTCATGGGTTGTACGAAATACCGTTGTGTGGTACACTTATTCGTATGGGGGTAGGTGCACCCCATGCACGGTTCCAACTGAGTTTTGGACGTTCCAACGGGGAATCCATCGTTGGGGAAAAAGCTTATGGTCATGTGGTGCGTCGGTTCGGCGGCAGGAACCAACCTGAGAGTCAGCACAGCCAGGCGCAACAACGAGGCCACCCCCCACCCACCATGGCTCCGCAGAGCACGAGACCGGGGCGGTAGTCTCTGAAGCCCGGCTGCCTTCGGCCCTGGGAGCCGTCTCTTCAATCGCAACTCGTGTTATAACCCAACAGGGAGTGGTGATAAGGGCTAATCCTGGCGATCAGCTCTTCCTGGAATTACCATGCAACACCTTGTCGATCTGTGTCACGAACTGGCACGCCTGCCAACGCTCGCGGCTGTGATCGAGGCGCTCGTGCGCCCACAACGACAGCGACTGCATATTGCGCCGCTGCCCATCGCCGCACGTCCCCCGGTTATAGCTGCCCTCGCGCTGCATGTTCAACATCTGTATCTGGTGCTGGTCGGTCGCAGTGACGACGCCTTGCGTACCGTAGAAGACCTGCGTCAGTGGTTGGCATCCGAACGGGTGCTGCTCTATCCGGCCAGCGAAACGCTGCCCTACGAACCAATCGCACCTGCCATCGATGTCGTGCGGCAGCGCATCCATGTTCTGCAGCAGATCCAGGCTATGGCACACGTACCGCAGGACACCATCGGTACGACTCCCATGCATGCACTGATCATCGTTGCACCGGTCAGAGCGCTGCTGCAACCTACGCTCACTCCCGCGGAACTGGCCAGTGCCACGATAGAGCTGCGTCTGGGCACGATACTCGCCCAGGATACCCTGCTCCGACGCTGGATTGATCAGGGCTACCATGTTGCCCCGTCCGTCGAGGCACCGGGACAGATCAACCGGCGCGGTGGTCTTGTTGACATCTGGCCCCCGTCTGCTGTCCAACCCTTGCGTATCGAGTGGTTTGGCAACGAGATCGATAGTCTGCGCCCCTTCGATCCGACCACGCAACGGAGCGACATGCGCCTCACTACTGCTACGATTGGCCCGGCATTCGAGATTCCGCTCTGGGAGCGGGCATTGGCCCGGCAACGACTGGCGGCACTGGACATTACCATGCTGCGCCCGGAAGTTCGTGCCGAGTGGGAACGTCATTGCACCGCCCTGCAAACGGGCGAGTCACGCGAAACCCTGACCTTCCTGGCCCCCTTCTTCTGGGATGCTGCGCCTGCACAACGGACACTGCTGGCCCATCTGCCATCCGACAGTATCATCCTGCTCAATGACGCCATGTTTCTGACCCAGATCGCCGCTGATCTCCATCAGCAAGCCCAGGCCCGGCGCGACACGCTGATCGCGTCAGGCGAACTGGCTCCAGCATATCCTCGCCCCTATGCCCTGTGGGACGAACTCGGCCTGGATGTCGGTGGTGATACCGACATTGGCCCACCTGTAGCAGGCAGTGGTACGCACCGTATCCTGCTCAACCTGAGCACCAATCCGCTCGATGATGTTCCTGGATACCGGGATGTGCTCCATGTTCTTCCCGCACCCCGGTTCACGCCCACAGATCTGTTTGGTGGGCAACTGCGGCGACTGGTACAGATGATTCTCACCCGGCTCAACGCTGGTGAGCGCGTCGCCATCGTGACCTCGCAGGCGGCACGTATTCAAGAACTGGTCGCAGAACGTTGCCATCTGGAAAGCAGAATGACCAGATCCGCTGCACCTGATCTCCCGTTGCCAGCATCTTTCCTGGTCTTTCACGGTACGCTCGATGCTGGCTGGAGCGCGCCCGAACTGAATCTGACGCTCTATACCGATACCGAAATCTTCGGCTGGCGCCCTCGACGATCCCTGGTCGAACGACGGGCCCGTTCCCAGCACAGTTCTGACGAGCGGACTACTTTTCTGCGAGGCCTTCACGTCGGCGACTATGTGGTGCATATTGAGCATGGCATTGCAATCTACGACGGCCTGGTGCGCCGCACGGTTGGCGGCGTCGAGCGCGACTACCTGAGCTTGCGCTATGCTGGCAGTGATCGGCTCTATGTGCCAGTTGATCAGGTTGATCGCGTATCGCGCTACATTGGGGCTGGCGAAGCAACCCCACAGCTTACCCGGCTGGGTACGCAGGAGTGGGAGCGGGCCAAACGCAAGGCCCGCACTGCCGTGCAGGATCTCGCCAACGAATTGCTCGAAATCTCCGCCCGGCGTCAAACCACTCGGGGCCATGCTTTTCGCCCTGACAATGACTGGCAGCGCGAACTGGAACACGCCTTCCCCTATATCGAGACACCCGATCAGATACGGGTTCTGGCCGATGTCAAGCAGGATATGGAGCAACCTCATCCGATGGATCGGCTTATCTGCGGCGATGTTGGCTTTGGTAAAACCGAGATTGCAGTGCGTGCCGCCTTCAAAGCGGTGCAGGATAGTAAACAGGTTGCTATTCTGGTGCCCACCACGATCCTGGCGCAGCAGCACTACGATACTTTTCGCCGCCGTATGGCCGCCTTCCCGGTGACCATCGAGATGCTCTCCCGTTTTCGGACGACGAGAGAGCAGGAAGCCATTGTGCAAGCCTTGCGCACCGGGGCCATTGATATTGTCATTGGTACCCACCGCCTGCTCTCTAAAGACGTGCAATTCAAGCAGTTGGGTCTGGTTATTGTCGATGAAGAACAGCACTTTGGTGTGCGGCACAAAGAGCGGCTCAAGCACCTCCGCTCCCAGGTCGATCTGCTGACGCTAACGGCTACGCCCATTCCGCGCACGCTGCACATGTCGCTGGCGGGTATCCGCGACCTCAGCGTGATCGAGACGCCCCCCGATGATCGGGTGCCAATCAAAACCTACGTCCTGCCCTTTGATGATCGACTGGTACGTGACGCCATCCTGCGCGAAATTGATCGGGGTGGACAGGTCTACTTTGTTCACAACCGTGTTCACAGCATCTACCACGTTGCCACGCACTTGCAACGACTCGTTCCCGAAGCTGATATTGGCGTCGGCCATGGCCAGCTTGACGAGCGGCAACTGGAACAGGTTATGCTCGACTTTTTTCGTGGTACCTACGATGTCCTGGTCTGTACGACTATTATTGAAAGTGGCCTGGATGTGCCGAATGCCAATACGATCATTATTGATGATGCAACCCATTATGGCCTGGCACAACTCTACCAGTTGCGGGGACGGGTGGGGCGTAGTGCCACCCGGGCGTATGCCTACCTCCTCTACAAGCGTGACGCGCTGATCACGACCGAGGCCCGACAGCGTCTGCAAGCCATCCAGGAGGCAACTGAACTGGGAGCCGGATTTCACATTGCGATGCGTGACCTTGAAATCCGAGGTGCGGGTAACCTGCTCGGCCCCGAACAGAGTGGGCATATTGCGGCGGTCGGGTTTGACCTCTACTCCCGGCTGCTGGAGCAGGCGGTAAAGCAGATAACGCAGCAAGGCCCCCGTCTCCAGGAGAGAGAGGCGCAGGATGCCATGCCGATGAGCGATGTACGTACAGCGCAAGGCGAGTTGCAAGGCGAGCGACGAGGAGCGAAGACCAGTCATCGCGTTTCCACCTCCTTCCCTGATCGTCGGGAGCGACGGGACGCGAGGACACCGGTGGTTCACGAGAAGGTGCTGGTCAGCCCACTGGTAACGCTTGATCTCCCACTGACAGCCTATCTCCCCGATGATTATGTGGTTGATGATACCGTGCGGCTACGTGTCTATCAGCGTCTGTCCCAGGCGTTGACCCCAGAAGAAGTACGAGCATTACGGCAGGAGTTGCAGGATCGCTTTGGCGATCTCCCACCGCCGGCCATGCATTTACTCATCTGGTTGCACCTCAAGGCACTGGCATTAGCAGCGGGTGTCAGTTCGGTGATGACGACCAATGAGGAGTTTATGGTGCGCTTACCGGGAACACGTACAGCGGGAGTGTCACTGCTGCGGCAGCGCTTCCGGCGTGATGCCAGTGTCAAGATTGGCCCGCAATTTGTGCGTCTGGATCGGCGGCTCTTGCGCGATACCTGGGTGGACAAACTGATAGTGGTTATGGAGACGTTGGCAGCAATGCCAGAATCTCAGCAGAGAAGTCTTCCAGATCATGGAGATGATCGGTGAGGATAGCCTTGAGGATTGGCTGTGCAAACGGATAATCGTAGACAGCAATATCAAGGTCGCTGTGGGTGCGCAACCGCTCGTTGACAGCCGAGCCGAAGAGGATCGCGGCTATCAGGCCAGGTACCCGCGCCAGATGTGCAATAATGCTCTCAAGCGCGGGTATGGTGGTGGCAGGTAGAGGACGCAACATACTGCTGCCCTACTTCGTCTCGCGGTAGATCACATGGCGGCGTACCAATGGATCGTAGCGACGTAACTCTAACCGGTTCGGATCGTTCTTGCGGTTCTTCTCGGTGGTATACGTATGCCCGCTTTCGGTACTCTTGAGCTTGATGACCAGGCGGTTGCCTTTCTTGGCCATAATGTTCCTCCCTATCATAAAAATGAGCGTAACTATACGCCACGCATCACGAATATGCGAGACTCTATTGTAGCATCTCTTGACGCCTCCGACAAGGAAGGCGCGAGTGGCAGCATCTCTCTTTCCATCTGGTGTACAATAGGGGCAAACCTGTGGAAAATACCGAGGTGGAAGGAGTATTGTATGCCTGTCGCTGTACGTCCGCAGCGCGAGATCATGGATCTCGCACACGATGGGCTGCCCATCGTGTGCGGAACAACTGAATACGTGCTTGCCGGGGCATTGATCCCCATACCCCCGCGTCGCAGAGAAGAACCCATACCCTTAACAAAGCAGGAGCAACGTCATGCCTTCGGTGACTGATCTTATTCGGCCCGATATTGTCAACCTGGAAGCCTATACGCCAATCGTGCCACTGGATGTGCTGGCGGAGCGACTGAATCTCCCGGTGGAACGGATCATCAAGCTCGATGCAAACGAGAATCCTTACGGCCCATCACCGCGAGCGCTGGCTGCGCTGGCCGCTGAGCCGCACTATGCGATCTACCCCGACCCGGAGCATACCCGTCTACGGGCGATGCTCAGTGTGTACACCGGGCAACCGGCGACACGTATTGTGTGTGGGGCCGGGGCTGATGAAATCATTGATTTGCTGCTCCGCCTGTTCCTGCAACCGGGCGATGTGGTGATTGATTGTCCGCCCACCTTTGGTATGTATGCTTTCGATACGGCGGTCTGTGGTGGGCGTCTGGTGCAGGTACCACGTCGTGCCGATTTCAGCCTGGATCTGCCCGCTATCGAGCAGGCGGCTGTAGAGACGCAGGCGCGAGTGCTATTCCTCACCTCGCCCAACAACCCCAGTGGCAACCTCACGCCACCCACTGACATCGAGCGTCTGCTCACATTGCCCTTGCTGGTCGTGGTCGATGAAGCCTATATCGAGTTTGCCGCGTATCAAGCGCCAGAAGTCAAGCGCCAGGCAAACATTGGTGTGAGTGCATGGGTGGGGCACTATGCCAACCTGGTGGTGCTGCGTACGTTCAGTAAGTGGGCCGGGTTAGCCGGGTTGCGGGTGGGCTATGGTCTGCTGGCAGAGGAACTGGCGGCGCATCTCTGGAAGATCAAGCAACCCTATAATGTCAACCTGGCGGCGCAGGTGGCCGCGCAGGCCTCATTGGAGGATCTGGAGTATCTCCAGGCCAATATCGGGCGCATTGTTGCCGAGCGGGAGCGTATGCTGGCCGCGCTGGGGCAACTGCCCTGGTTGCAGGTTTATCCCAGCCATGCCAACTTTATTTTGTGCCGCGTGCTTGACGGTGACGCTTTGCACTTGAAGCAGGCGCTGGAACGTCAGGGGATTCTGCTCCGCTACTACCGCACGTCCAGATTACGCGATTGTATTCGCATCAGCATTGGCACTGCCACCCAAAACCAGGCGGTGCTGGACGCGCTTTCCCGTTGGCAGGTTGATCGCTTGAAGGAGAGCTGTTGAGCGTTCAAGCGTTCAAGTGGGCAGTGTTCGAGCGTTCAAGGCTTGAGCGCTTCGGCGCTTCAATGCACTGCTTTATCGAAAGCGAAAAAGACAGCGTGTTCGAGTGACCACATAGTAGGAAATGGGAAATAGAAGGGAGGAAATAGAAGTCCTCTCCAATGTCTCCCTATTTCCTGACAGCTATTTCCTATTTCCTGACGGCTATTTTCTATTCCTATTCATGATAACATCTTCGCTCGCTATCTTAGCACTAAAGAGGATTGTATGGCAGAGACATTGCAAGAACTACTGGCCTTTGCCCACGAGATTGCCTGGCAAGCTGGCAAGATTACGTTACGCTATTTTCAGACCGGTATTGCGGTTGACCGCAAGGTCGATGAGTCGCCGGTAACGGTGGCCGATCGTGAGTCGGAAGCCTATCTGCGGGCTGCGATTACGGCCCGCTATCCTGATCACGCGCTGCTCGGTGAGGAAGAAGGTGCAACCGGTAGCGCCGATGCTGAATGGCGCTGGATTATTGATCCGATTGATGGTACGAAATCATTTGTGCGTGGTGTGCCGCTGTATGGGGTATTGATCGGCGTTTTGCGGCGGGAGGTACCGGTGATTGGTGTGGTTAACATGCCCGCGCTGGGCGAAATCGTCTATGCCGGGCAGGATCTGGGTTGCTGGTGGAACGGGCGACCGTGCCGGGTGTCGTCCACATGCACACTACGCGAGGCACTGCTGGTTGGAACCGTGGCACACGGCTATGAGAACTACGGCAAGCATGCGCCGTTTCAGCGCTTGCTGGGGCAGGTGGGCCTGTTTCGCACCTGGGGCGATTGCTATGCCTACGTTCTGGTTGCCACCGGGCGTGCCGACATAGCCATCGATCCGCAGATGAATATCTGGGATGCGGCGGCGCTGCTGCCAATATTGCAAGAAGCGGGTGGAACCTACACCGATTGGCACGGCACACCCACCATTGCTGGTGGCGAGGGATTAGGCACGAACGGCTTGCTGCTGGATGAGGTACTCCAACTGATGAGGCAGGAGACATAATGCGACAGGCAACAATCACGCGTCGCACAGGCGAAACCGATATTCGCCTGGAGTTGACCATTGATGGCCGCGGTGATTCTGATGTGGCGACGGGCATTGGCTTTCTTGACCATATGCTCACACTATGGGCCAGGCATGGCCTGTTTGATTTGCGTGTACGGGCCGCAGGTGATCTGCATATTGATGAACATCACACCGCCGAGGATACCTGCATCTGCCTGGGACAGGCGCTTGATCAGGCGCTCGGTGAGCGGCGTGGCCTGGTGCGTACCGCGCATAGTTTTGTGCCGATGGATGAGGCCCTGGCCCTCGTGGCGGTCGATCTGGGTGGGCGGCCCTATTGTGTGGTGCAGGCTCCTTTTGTGACGCCACGGGTCGGGCAACTGGGTACTGATCTCATTCCGCACCTGCTTGAAAGCATTGCCTGGCATGGCCGCTTGAATCTGCATGCTCAGGTACTCTACGGCCACAACGACCACCACAAAGTCGAGGGTATCTTTAAGGCGCTGGGTCGCGCCCTGGATGCCGCTACACGCATTGATGAACGACTGGCGGGCGCGGTGCCGAGTACCAAGGGCGTGTTGTGATGGGTCTGCAAGCAGGAAATAGGAAATAGCTGTTATCAATAGCGTCTCTGGATCGATTAAGGAGGAAGTACTGTATGTACTCTGGATCAAAGCTGAGATGGAACCTGTTGGGACTGGTGCCCTGTTTGCCCTGTTACCAGTGGCTGTTATACCGCTACCTGCACAGGGGCAGGAAAATGAACAATGTTTCCCGGAAACCGGGTTTTGCGTCTCCGGGCCAATCCTCGAATATTGGCAGCAGAATGGTGGTCTGCCTGTGTTGGGCTTTCCAATCACTCCGCGGCGTGAGGAAACAATCGGTGACTGGACGGGCCAGGCGCAATGGTTTGAGCGCAACCGACTGGAACGACACCCCGAAAACGAGGCACCCTATGATGTCCTACTGGGTCGCCTCGGTGCTCCGATTGGAGAACGTGACGGTATTTCGACGCCCCGTGAGGAGCCACGTGAAGGATGTACCTACTTCGAGCAGACGGGCTACAACGTCTGTGGCGATGTTCTGGTTTACTGGAGTTCGCATGTCCTGAACCTGGACGGGCAACCGGGCTTTACCTTAACGAGTAACATGTACCTGTAAGGAATATTTTTATGCCTCAAACCATTCAACTGCTCCTACTCTGCTGGTTAATGATGTTCGGTATCGTCCATGAGTGGTCACAACGAACAGCGACTCTCTGGTCGTGGCGCATCTCCTTCTTGTTCGCCAGTGTAGCCTGGGGAACAACCCTGGTGGCAATAACCGAGTTCTTGAGCCTGCTGCACCTGTTCCAACGCGAGGCGTTGCTGACTGCCTGGATCAGTGTTTTCCTGACCGGTGGGTTGCTCTATGCCTGGCTCGTGTATCGTCGCGTTGGTTTTCCTCTTTCCGTAGCCACGGTACGCTTGTTCGCAGTATCAACGATGAACCGGCGCACGTGGAATGTGGCTGAAGGGAAGATGGTAAGGCCTGCGCGCTGGATCAACGTTATGCTCGTGTTCATCGGTTTCCAGGTGCTGACCCTGGCCATGGTGGCCTATCGATTTGCGCCCAGCAATTGGGATGCGATGTCCTATCATTTAGCTCGGGTGGTACACTGGCAACAAGCGCAGTCGGTACATCATTATGCTTCTCACGTTTCACGTCAAAATCAGATGCCGCCGTTTGCCTCGTTTGTGATGGCCCATTTACACACGCTGACGGTTGGCGATCAGTTTGTCAACCTGGTGCAGTGGTATGCGATGGTGCTGTGTCTGGTGGGGGTCGCGGAAATTGCACGCCAACTGGGGGCGGATCGGACGAGGCAAGTCATTGCGGTACTGGTGTGTGTTTCGATTCCGATGGGCATCTTGCAGGCCGCTAGCACACAGAACGATTATGTGGTGGCAGCATGGTTGGTCTGTTTTGTAGCGCTAGGGATGAACGCGCTGCGGAATGTTAGACAATGGAGTTATGTGATTGGCACTGGACTGGCGTTAGGCCTGGCCTTGCTGACCAAATCCTCAGCATTCGTCTATGCTCCACCATTTGCGGTGATAATCGGTCTGGTACTGCTGTATCGGTTACGTGGAACTGCACTGATCCGAGGTATAGTGATTCTCGTGTTAGTGTTAGCGGTGAATGCGGGACACTTCACCCGGAATACGCTGTTGTATGGGTCGCCTACGGGTCCAAGAGACTATTACCGTAATCGGACACTCTCGGTAAATGTACTGGCGTCAAACTTCATTCGCAGTACGGCTGTTCACCTTCCTCTAGAAACAGGAATCTCCATTCTGGATAGAACCAATCATTGGATGCTGGGATGGCTCCGTCTGCTGCATGAATTTACCGGGCTTGACCCGGCTGATCCACGTACAACACCACCAGATCATTGGGTAGGGCGTACTGTTTTTACCAAACAAATGTCGTTTTATGAAGCTGACAGTGGCAATCCTTTGCATGCAATCTTGATCATTATGACCACTTCGATTGGAGCGGTGAGTCTATGGAATAGACTCCAGTATTCTGCGCTTGGATACATGATCGTTTTACTCAGCGCATTTTTGCTGTTTTGTGCATATTTGAAACTTAGTGAATTTCGCGTCCGACTTCACCTACCGGCATTTGTTTTGTGGTGCCCGGTGATTGCCCTGGCGCTCTTTAATACCAGCAGCCGTCTGGTGCTAAGTATTCCGATCCTGGTTGTGCTGTTCGGATGTAACTGGACGTTTAATAACCCGTTACGTCCGATCAATCCAGGGGCTGTGTATGCTCAGGTGCCGCGAACGAATGGGTATTTCGCACGACGACCTTATTTACTTCCTATGTATCGTGAAATAGTCGATCGGATTATCGCCTCCACGTGCACTGAGGTAGGGCTGATAGTCAATGAGGATTCATGGGAATACCCTCTGTGGATGTTGTTACGTGAGCAAAACTATCAAGGTGTTATTCGGCATATACGTGTTGGCAATGCCAGTCAGGTTTATGAACGCACGGATTTTTACCCCTGTGCTATTATTTCTGCGGGTGCGCAATCAGGCTACACGAACTTGGTGGAACAACGTATTGGTGGGTTTTATGTATATCTGGATCCGGCAATGGCCGCTGTACCGGATGTGGTACCGGAGGGATTTCTCATGACACCAGATCTGGGGGTACTTGTCGGATCGGGATGGTATGACTTTGAACCGGCATGGAACGTGCGCTGGATGAAGGAACAGGGACAACTCTGGGTCTATGCTCCCCATGAGACAGAAATATGGCTCAAGTTGCAGCCGTATGTAATGCACGTTGACCAGACATTTGGATCGAGCGGACAATTAAGCGTTAAGGTCAATCAGTCACCTGGTGGCAAATGGACGGTGCAATCTGGAGTGGTGAGTGTGGTTCCCTTACACCTCAACGCGGGGTTTAATAATATAACCTTGACCTTCATGGGTGGTTCGTTTGTGCCAGAGGGGGATGGTCGCTCGTTAGCGATTGCTTTCCATCCTATCGAGATCATACCAATCGATTCGGTGGTATCATCTCCTCCTCTTAAATTGAGGTTACAGTGAAGAGCCGCGCAATCAGACACGCAATCAGATAGGGTTGCTAAAAACCTGAGTTCGGGATAACGAGACCAGGATCATCATTATCTTGGCTGTCATCGGTGAGCAAAGCCAGGTTTTCCGGTGGAAGCTTGATCGCTGGCTTTTGCTCCTGATGACAATACGCAATCAGGCCACACACCAGATTGACCAGAAAATTGTTCACACTGCGATGCTGTGTGTGCTCAATCTGGGAGATGTTTGTCAATTGATCATTAGATCGTCTCGATACTGGAACGCTTCCGCAGCAACCGTTTCTCCACCAGATTCATGAGGCGATTCTTCATATTCTTGCGAATGGGGGTCACAAGTTTGAGGCCCTGCTCACACAACTCGGCAAAGAGTTTCTGCGAGATGGAGCCTTTGTCACCCAAGAGCGGGCCAAAGAGATCCTGGGGCATCTCAGGAACCGGAGTCCGATCGTCGGCATTGCCAGGGGTCAGAAAAAAAGGTCACCAATTCGCCCTGGTCGTTGACGATCAGATGCAGCTTGAAGCCATAAAACCAACCCATCGAGGGCGTGCTGCGGGCAGCCAGGTCAACAAACACCTGATGACGACTGATGGGTTTGGTATGGCAAACGTCGAGCACGGTGGAGTCCACGAAGGAGTTTCCGGTACACTGACCGCGACAAGTCAGAAAAGAAAAGAGAAGCGGTAGGAACACTCGCAGCATCAGTTCAACGAAGCGCGTATCGCTCACCAGATTGGGAAACTCACCCTTCAGATGCAGCACGACATCCCCCGGGTCATACGCTTTGAAATTGCGATACGGCGATTGATGAAAATGGATCAGGATGGTCATGATATCGCTCTCGCTCAGGTGGGGCGTGTGATGATGGCGGGAACCAGTGGCAAGTTGCTGCTGTTTCCAACGGGGAGCCAATCCCTGCCAGAAATCATCGACAGCACAGAGCAATTCTGGTAAACTCATGGGTAGATACCGCGTTTTCCTTTCTTGATTGCTTTTGGAAAGAATACACTATTTTGGCGAGGTATCTACATATCCCGAACTCAGGTTAGATCGTCGTATGCGCTGGATGCACGGCCGCATAGCTGGTGGACAGATCGTCCGTCACCAGGAACGCCATCTGCGCAATCGTCCCAATGGCAAAGACGCCCAGGCTAATCGAGAGTACCACCAGCAACGTCCTGGCCTTATTTTGCCACAAGTCACGCAGAATACTGCGCCAGCGCGGAGAAAGCATCACCCACCTCGCTTCTACCGAGTGTCCACATCCATGCGTTTCTCTGGTAGCATAGCGAACAATAGCCTGGATTACCACCCGTGGATAAAAGACTATGTGACCAGGGTTTGCTCTATGACACAAGCCTGTGTTGCCTCTTCGTGTTCGAGAAGCGCGAGAAAAACGTCGACCACATGGGGATCGAAGTGGGTTCCGGCCTGGCTTTGAATATAGGTGCGCACATCGGCGGTTGTCCATCCACGGCGATAGGGCCGATCCGAGCGTAAGGCATCCCACACATCGACCACTGCAAACAGACGGGCGGCGAGGGGTATCGCTTCGCCTTTCAGGCCATGCGGATAGCCCGTCCCATCCCATTTTTCATGATGATAATAGGGAATGTCGAGTGCTGGCTGTAAGAAAGGAATGGGCGACAGCAGATGATAAGCAGTCACTGGATGTTCACGAATGATCATTTGCTCTTCGGCACTCAGCACTCCTGGTTTCTGAAGAATATGATCGGGCACCGCCATTTTGCCAATGTCGTGCAGCAACGCTCCCCGCCGAATATGCACCAGTTCATCGTTCGGTAGGCCGATTGCCTGGGCCAGTTTCAGCGTCATTGTTGTAACCCGCTGGCTGTGGCCCTCTGTTTCAGCGTCACGGAGTTCAAGCGCGCGGGCCCACCCCGCAATAGTCGCATCATAGGCGATCTCCAGTTTCTGGGTCGTATCGTGCAATTCGTGGAGTAATTCACGGGTTGCCAGCACAATCATCACCTGCCCGGCCAGTGTATGCAGAAATGTAACCCATTCTGCATCAGGCACGAGCGGCGTACGATGAAATACTTCCAACACCCCTTTGACGTCACCCTTGATCAACAACGGTATGCTATAACAGACATTGAATCCTTCGGCTTGCAGAAAGGTGCTGCGCAAAGAGCAGTTGGGACATTGATGCGTATCAGGAACACAACGGAACTGACACTGCAGCAAGGTGCATGCAGCACAATCGACTGCCAGACAGAGGTGCGTCTCGTGCGGAAGGATAGTACGAAATCCCTGTCCGGCAATATAATCGAATGCCTGGGTAGAGGGATTGAAGAGCCGGATGCCCACTGCGTCAACCTCAAGACTCGTTCGGATCAAATCCACAACCATCGTCAGCGTTGCCCGTAGATCAAGATGAGAAATGATGGTCATATCGATCTGGCGCAACGTTGCCAGTCGCTGGATCTGGCGTTGCAGATTATGTTCCAGCACATGCAGGCGTGCCAGTGACTCTTCGAGATGTCTGGTACTGATCATCTGCTGGTCGGCAATCCGTGTAAACACATTACCAACCTGTGCCGCAATAGTTTCGAGCATCAAACGGGTCATCGTTGGGAATAGCTGATATGTACGTGAAGCGATTTGCAAGACTGCTCGTATCTGGCCCTTCTGATCCTGTATCGGGAAGACTTCCAGCGTCAATACCCCTTCATTCCGTAGTTTCTCCGGGATGGGCTGAAGAGAGACCGAATATGTATCAGACGACGACAGGTTGTGCTGGATCAGGTCGGCTTGCCACGCGGTATAGGTATAGGCAGCGATGGTCGCAACCAGTTGGGCTGACCAGCCATGATGCATAACCAGCTGCAGATCACCTGTTTGCAGATCAACCAGATACATACCGGCACCATCAATACCCTCTATCTGCATGACGGCGTGCATCATCTGCTGCAATGCCTCTTCCTGGTTGCTGGTTGTACGCAAAGCAATGGCCAGATCGCGCTGGATGGATAGGCGGTGAAGGTCATCGAGAGCAACCGTGTCTGTGGATTGAGCGCGGGAAAGAGTATCTTTAGCAGCAGATGGGCAGTCATTACGATTCAGGATCTGTGGATACAGAGCCACTGACGGTGTGTGAGCGCGTACGTTCCACAACGGATTCATTGTTCTTCTTCTTTCTGAGACTCTCAGTCTGGCAACAAATGAAAACAGCGTACAATCAGGATCTGATATAGCAGAGACGAAATGTATCAGCCCTGAATCCGCCTTCTCCTCCACTCATTTTTCGTCGCTTTATGGACAGAACACATGCGGCGCATGCCCTGTCTATTGGTGTAACATTTAATCAGTTGTGATGTGCCAACGTCACGACCGTAACCGTTCCGGTGGAATGATCTGGAGGGGAAGTGCCCCTTCAGGCTTGTTGCGGGTTTTTTATGGGCACAACCCCATAACCCCGCTGGCGAAAGTCTTCCTGCGCGGGTACGTACAACTCGTGCAGAGTTGCTCTACCCTTATGCCTTGCACAAGGCATAAGGGTAGCATACTATAAGAAACCGGTTTCATGAAGACAGAAATAGTCAAGATTCAGAAAAAATTTAGGAGTTTTTTGAAGATCTGCGTCTGGGATATACGTCCTGTATGGTACTTGCCAGATGCTGTGCCCCGATCGTAATCGCCAGCCAGGTGTCTTGATCCAATACTTTTTGTCAAGTATTTGCAAAGCATTTGTACACCTTTTGTATTATACCCCCGATTGTCTACCAGAACAAGAGGGAGGGAGATTGCAATTATATAAGGTGTATGGCGAAGTATGCTTGCCTGGTATGCAGGCGATCATATTTGTCGAGAACGATCGTTTCTCAGACAACGACAGGAAACTCTTCCTGTTGCAGAAGACCTTTCTATCTGGCTCAACCGGTTTTTAGGCGTAGGTTGGCCGGGTGCGACGCGAAGTGCCAGTACCTGACGGTGGGCGATACAAGGATCGTGCCCCCGTACCTGGCCCAGAGGATGTACCGTGGATCTGGCTGCGGGATAAGCGGATACCAGGACTTAACTTACTCGCGCACGCGCTCCATATACTCCCCGGTGCGTGTGTCAATTTTGATCAAATCTCCCTCGTTCACAAAGCCGGGGACGTTGATTACCGCGCCCGTCTCCAGCGTAGCGGGCTTGCTAATGTCCGTTGCTGTATCACCGCGCACAGCGGTGGTCGTTTCGACGACCGTCAGTACCACAAAGGTTGGTAGTTCGACACCGATCAGGGTATTGGTGTCATCATCAAAGACCAGATAAGCCGTCTCGTTGTCTTTCAAAAAACGCGCGTTGTCACCAACCATATCGGCTGTTACAGACAACTGTTCAAATGTCTCATTATCCATAAACACAAAACTGTCACCATCTTGATACAGAAATTGCATGGGCCGATTCTCAATACGCACAATCTCAATGTCGGAGCCGGCCCGCACCCGATCTTCAATCACCTTGCCTGTTGTCAGTCCCTTCAGCTTCATGCGCACAAAAGCCCGCCAGTTCCCGGGACTGACATGCTGAAAGTCAACGACTTGATAGAGTTCACCATTATAGCGAATCACCATACCGTTGCGCAGATCTGAAGTTGTTCCAGAAGCCATATATAAATCTCCTTTATCTTCTACCGGTCACCTGTCAGCGAATGAACCCAATGATCCCTTTCCTGTTCGGGGAGCAGCGAGCATAGCGCGAGCGTCCAGACCAGTTACTGGTCACGTCCACACATCCACCACCAGATCGCCCGCCACATCGCCCGCACATATCGATCCAGTGTCAGCAAGATGATACCAACCACCATCAGCGGAATGCCAATCCACAGTGTGGTGATAATTGTATCATGATGAAAGCCAGGCAAGTTTGGTACCAACCAGAGGCACAACGCTCCGCTATAGCCTGTCCAGCGGGCCTTAATGCCAATCATCAACGCCAGCGTGAGCAGTGCCAGCGGCCAGCCGGCGGGCTGGGTTGGGATCTGGCCCATCAGTAAGGGCCAGATCAGCAGCACTGCCCCCAGCAGTGCCAGCGCCATCGCCAGTATGCGCCGACCGCCGACTGGTTGTTCAAACCGTTGCACTGGTCTGGTTAAGGCCGCTGGAGGTGATGGCAAAAGGGTGTCGAGATCTCTCGGAAACGGATAGCTGGTGGATACCTTTGAAGCTTCCTGACTTGCTGCAGATGCCTCGTCATAGAACAAATGCACGATCAACCCCAGTTCATCCTGTTCTGCTCGTGCCAGGAACGCATCGAGCGTCCATGATAGTTCACTCTGTCTGCCTGTCGCTGTCAGATGTGCAGGTGAACTGTCGTGTTCGACCAGCAGGTGACGAATCTGCTGCGGTGTCAGTTCCACATGCGCTGTCGTGTGAAAGACCAACGGGTTGCAAGGTGGCAGCGGGTGCTGTTGGACCGTCAGCGCCGTACACAACAAATCATAGACTCGCGCGCCTCGCACCGGGTCGATCAGCAGCGCATCACGGAGCGTCAATAAACCCAGCGCTCGTTGCATCCACGCCTGCAGCAGGGAGTGCAATTCCTGGCGTTGCTCAGCATTCAAGAGCCGCAGGTCTGGTGCTGACCCTGCCCGCTGCTGATCCGGGAGTCGCTCTGCTGTCTCAGTTCCTGCCAGTACCAAAGCGTCCAATCGTTGTGGTGACCAGTCACGCAACACTTCTCGCACACGCTGGCGTTGGTAGGCAATTAAGAGCGCTGCTGGCTGCTGCAGCAGCGGCTGTTGCTCTTTTCCCTGTGGTGATACCTTACTCATTGTCTTCAGCATACTCGTCTACAGATTGCCAGGCTGCAAGCAATTGTGGCAGCCCTTCGAAAACGGCATCGGGCTGATGCGACGTTGTCTCCAGTTCAGCGCGTCCTGTTACTCCACTGAGCATGAGAACGCTACGCAGACCGGCCTGACGTGCGCCGGCAATATCCGTGTCGAGCCGGTCACCAATCATCAGAGTATGCTCTGGCACACTCTCGAGCAACTCCAGTGCAATCCGAAACATCGTCGGTTGGGGTTTGCCAATCACCAGCGGTTCCACACCGGTAGCGGTCTGAAGCGCCGCCATAATCGCGCCTGCGCCTGGTATGAGCCCCTGTTCGGTAGGGAAGGTACGGTCTGGATTGGTTGCGATAAAGTGCGCCCCATGCCGAATCGCCAGGCAGCCCAGTTTGAGTTTCTCGTACGTGAGGTCAAAGTCAGCGCCCTGAACAACCAGTTGTGGCCGCTCTGCCTGGGGTACAAAATAGCCATCGTCGAACAGTGCTTCGGTCAGGCCACGCATCCCAATCGCATAGATCGTGGTGCCCGGCGGATAGTTGTCCCGTACGTAGCGATTGGTAACCAGTGCCGACGTGAGCACGCGCGCGCCGGGTATGGCAATCCCCATCTCTGCCAGTTTCTGCTCATACTGCTGCGGCGTCATCGTGGCATTGTTGGTAATACAGGCATAGGCAATGTTACGTCGTTGACAAAACTCCAGGATTTCGGGTACACCCGGCAACCTGGTTTTCCCACGATACAACACGCCATCCATGTCAAATAGAAGTGTGCGGATAGATGCGAAGTCGAGCATATTACATCCGTTCAGGCGTGGTGATACCCAGCAAGTGCAGGCCATTTTTGAGCGCCTGGGCAGTGGCGGCCACCAGTGCCAGTCGTGCCGTACGCAAGGCAGATGTTCCGGCTTTGAGAACCGAACACTGCTCAAAGAACACGCTAAACTCGCGTGCCGTGGTATAACACCAGTCGGCAATCACGAAGGGCGCATAGCGTGTGCCCGCTTCGCGTGTGGCCTCAGGCAGCCGCGCCAGATGTTTGATCAAGTGCTGCTCTGCCGGATGGGTCAGGAGTTCCAGACACTGCTCCTCAGAGAGTTGAAACTCTTGTTCGGCCTGTGCAACATCTGTATCGGCGTCTTGCACCGCACGGCGGAGAATGGAACGACAGCGGGCATAAGAATACTGCAGATAAGCGGCGCTATTCCCTTCAACCGAGAGCATCCGCTCCCAATCGAGCGTAATATTGCGTCGCGGATCTTGATAGAGATCGTTGTAGATCACCGCCCCGATACCAATCGCTTCGGCCACACGGTCTTTTTCTGCCGCTGACAGATCCGGGTTCTTCTGTTCAACAATAGTGCGGGCACGAGCTACAGCATCATCAAGGAGCGCCTGGAGATACACCATATTACCCTTGCGCGTCGACAGTGGTTGCCCATCGGTACCAAAAATCGTCCCAAACGGAACATGCACCAGATCGACGTCAGGTGGGACGTAACGCATCGCCCGTGCAGCCGCAAAAAGTTGGCGGAAGTGGAGTTCCTGACGTTGTTCGACCACATAGATAATTTTGGTGGGTGCGAATGTCTCCTGACGATACTTGATTGTCGCCAGATCGCGTGTCTGATACAGCGTTCCACCGTCTGAACGTTGCAGTAAAAATGTTGGCAGCCCCTGATCAGCAGGTTCGACCACGACCGCGCCACCAGGATCGCGATAGGCCACCCCGCTGTCGAGTGCATCTTGAATCACGCCCGCCAGCAGCGGCTCATAGAAACTCTCGCCCAGCGTATGATCAAACTGCACGCCCAGTCGATCATAATTCCGTTGATTTGCCGCCAGGGTGGTTTCGACACACCACTGCCAGAGCGCACGTGCCTCGGCATCACCCTGTTCCAGGAGCAACGAACACCGCCGCGCCTCGTCATCAAGTTCAGGTCTGATTTGCATCTCAGCGCTATATCGGGCATATAATGCCTCAAGTTGTCCCAATTGTTCTTCCGTGTGCGCCTCTGGCCGCCCATAGCGCTTGATCGCCGCGAGCAAAACCCCGAATTGCTTACCCCAGTCACCCAGGTGATTATCACCAATAACGTGATAGCCCAGTGCCCGAAAGATATGAACCAGCGCCTGGCCAATAATTGTGCTGCGGATATGGCCGACATGCATACGTTTGGCAACATTGGGCGAGGAATAGTCTATCACAATCGTTGCCCCGGCACCGCGATCATCGTGACCATAGCGGTCACCATAGGTCAGAATTTCAATAATGACGGCGCGCGCCAGGCGGGCCGGGTCAAACGTGAAGTTGAGAAATGGCCCGCTCGCCGCTACCGTCCCCACCAGTGTATCCGGCGCACGCTGCACGCTGCTGACCAGTTCCTGGGCCAGGGCTGATGGCACGAGACCAAGTGCCCTGGCCGCCCGGAAGACTGGGAATGCCAGGTCAGCCAGAATATTGGCTCGTGGCGTCTGGAGTTCGATCAGTGCCTCAGGCACCTTCTGGGTTGACCGTATCGCAGTCTCAACCTCCCGAACAAAACGATCAAGAACATAATCCATGCCGGACTCCTAACCTGGGGACATCATTGCGACTGTTTGTCTTCTCAGTATATGCGTAGTGCGGGTTTGTTGCAAACGCGAGTCGCTGGTAGGAAAATTGTAAACCGATCTTCATCTTAATCCTCTTGATTGCAATGGTTGTATATGGTACATTATGGCGCAGTACTGGCATTCACATGATACGACGTACGTGGTAGCTTGAATCCCAGGCCCTTTTCGTCTGTGGCAGCCGCGAAGTGCGACACCGTCCTGTTCTGGCGAAGGCGATACCTATCTGGTCGTGGAGAACCGCGTCACTCGTGTTCCATGAAAAGAACCCTCTATACGGGTATTGGTATTCCCCGCGCGTTACAAGGCCAGATCTTTCAAGAATTCTGTCAGGTTCACGGCAGTCGTAACCGGGCACACGGAACTGGCCTGGGATTGTCAATTGTGCGGCATCTGGTAGAAGCGCATGGCGGGCATATTCAGGTTGAAAGTGCCCCCGATGTGGGCAGTACCTTTACCTTACCCATTGCGCTGGAGCCAGTCGATGAGCGAAATAATGATGTGTTTCTGTCGTAGGAATTGTATGCGTAGGAGCGGTACGTGTTCACCCGTATCTGGGAGCACAAGCATTTTGCCCTCGTGTCCCGCAGCGCCACAAGGGCGGGATGCCCGCACTTCCAGCCCGCGCTACCAGGCTGGCATTCTACCCCAAAGATGAACAGTTACCAGGAGAGAATAATCAGCCGATGTTCGAGCAACCAGCTATTCTGTATATTGAAGACAATGTTGATAACCAGCGCCTGGTGCAGCGTATTTTAACCGCCCGCGGCTATCATGTGCTGATTGCGGAAAATGGCCCGGCAGGATTAGCTCTGGCGCGTGAGTCGCAACCGGTGCTGGTTCTGGTTGAACTGAACATTCCCGGCTTAGATGGCTATGAAACAACGACCCGCCTGCGCAGTCTGCCCCATCTAAGCCAGACACCCATTGTCGCGCTGACAGCGGATGCAACACCCGGTACGCGTGAGCGGGCACTGGTCGCGGGCTGTGACGGGTATCTGTCAAAACCGATCGAGGCCCGCCAGTTCCTGGCGCAGATTGCTGATTTTCTGGGAGGCAAACGAGAGGTTCTACCGGCACCGGTCGAGACGATGATGCTGCGCGAGTATAATCAGAAACTGGTGGAACGCCTGGAACAACAGGTACGCGAGTTGAGTGCTGCCAATGCTGAGTTACAAGAACTGGATCGCATCAAAAATCAGTTCCTCTCCACACTTTCGCACGAGTTGCGCACGCCCTTAACCTCACTGCTTGGCTATCTGGAGCTATTCGGGCGCGGTACGCTGGGGCCACTCAACGAGACGCAATCCGAGGCCATCAGTGTGATGTACCGCAATACCGAGATCTTGAGTCGGCATCTGAATAATCTGCTCTACCTGCAAGAAGTACGCTCAAGTACGCTCGAATTGGCGGTGGTTCATCTACCGCAATTTTTGGAACCTCTGCTCGTGGAGGCGCAACATCGGGCCATAAAGTCTGGTATTCTGTTAGAGGCAGTTATCACCGATGTCGCACCACTTAAACTCGATATCCGGGCGATGGAACTGGCGCTGCGCAACTTGCTCGATAACGCCTTGAAGTTTACCAGAGCTGGTGGGTATGTACGCCTGTTGCTCCACGATGAACCGTCACGGGTGCTGCTACGGATCGAGGATACGGGATGTGGCATACCCCCCGAAAGCCTGCAGAAAATCTTTCTACCCTTTTATCAGGTGGATAGTTCTCTCACCCGTCTCTATCCCGGCAATGGATTAGGCCTGGCAATTGTGCAGCATATTGTTCAGGCCCACGGTGGTCAAATCACCGTGCGTAGTGTGATCAATCAGGGATCGGTGTTTACCGTGATGTTGCCACGTTCGGAGCCGGTCTTGATCGAGTCGCAAGCGTTAGAGTGTTAAGGCGTTGACACACTCAAACGCTTCAACACCTGCAAGCATCACACCGGGATCATACCATACTGCCAGATGGGCATCTGGGTTCCTGCCTGGCTGTAACAGGCTGAGAGGTATGGCTGTGCAAAAGCGTGTGGAGGATAAGACGATCACCATCCGGCAGTACTTCGATTGCGTTCAAAATGTGATGGCGCATCACCATCACCATCTCGCTTTGTGGCTACTGTCGGAAATCCGCATCAACAGGCCGATAATCAGAAAATTGATCAGTACCGATGAACCGCCATAGGAGATGAATGGCAGGGTAATACCGGTCAATGGAATCAAACGCAGGTTGCCACCAATAATAATAAAGGTTTGAATTGCTAGGATAGAAGTTAAACCGATTGCCAGCAGTTGCTCAAACCCACGAAATCGCCCTGGCACGACCAGCCCGATGTGAAACCCCCGAAAGATAAGCAGTATATAGGAGATTAACACCCCCATTGTACCCGCCAGTCCCAACTCTTCGCCAATAGCGGTAAAGATAAAGTCGGTATGAATAGCTGGCACCACGGTCGGAACGCCGCGTCCCAGGCCAACGCCGAACACGCCGCCAGCAGACAGGGCATAAATGGCCTGAACAATTTGATAGCCGCTTCCCTGGGCAACAGACCATGGATCAAGCCAGATCGTCAGTCGAACCTGGACAATATCGATGTACTGATACAGATCAAGCGTCATGGCCAGCCGATACATCACCATCGTTCCTATCCCAAACGCAGTGAGTCCTACCAGCACATACATACCACGCCCGGTGGCCACATACAGCATGGCGAGAAACACCCCGAACAGCAACAGCGCAGCACCGAGGTCACGCTGAAAGACAATTACCCCCATAGCCACGCCCCACATACCAATCAGGGGCACCAGGTAGGGCAAGGGCGGTAAGGCCAGAGGCCCCAATCGATAGGGAGCCGCCACCACTTCACGATGGCGATCCATATAGGAAGCCATAAAAATCACCAGGATGATTTTTAGTAACTCCACAGGTTGAAACAGGAAAAAACCCAGGTCAAACCAGACCCGCACGCCACTCTGGTTGGGGTCGGTACCAAAGAAAAATGTGGCGATCATCAATCCCATACCCATCGTGAGCCAGACATAGGGATAGTGATTGAGCCAGTCCATCAGTGAGGAGCGCTGCAATCGGATAAAAATACGATCCCAGGGAATGAAGAGCATGGCCGCCAGCACAATGACGCCCAATGTTACCCATAGTGTCTGTTTGGCAGCAACATCGCCATAACATGGCACAAACGTTCCATCACGGGTCGGGCAGAGGATACGATCCAGCCCTGGTTTGAGGCGCGCATTGAGGAGGAGGCCCAGCCCTGAGAGGAGGGCCACCAGGGGTAACAGGATCTGATCTGCATCCCGGGTGCGCCAGCTCAACCCAAGCGAAACGGCAACAAAGAGCAACAGTGGCACAGTAGAGGGCCACAAAATGCTCAATACTCCTGATACGCTGGCGACAAACTCGCTCTGGCGGGTTGCAAAGACTGCAAGCAGGTACCCGGCAGCAAAAAACAGGAGTACTGTCACCAGCAGTTGAAACTCAATCCCCCGAAACCGGCGCAAGCGTTGTATCAGCGGATGCTGCATATATCTTCCAATAATTTCAGATAGCTACTCTTCACCCGTTACATCTTCGAGCTTATTGGCGGCATGGGCGGCAATGCGGCGAAAGCGAAACGCTGTATCTTTGTCTCCAACCGCCTCAGCTGCATGCATCATCACGCCGGCAGTCGTCTGGATCTGGCGCAAACCAACCTTCTCGCCTGCCAGGAACCGTTCGGCAATAGCATGCTCGAGGTACTCGCAGATTTGATCAATCGTCACCATAAAAAGCTAGCTCCTTTGCGAAGCGTTGAAGCATGCAAATGTTCAAACGCTTGTATGCGCAGACCGCTCGTCCGCTTCGAATAGGATAGGTTGACTATATTCAGCACAAACACTCAGGAGAGGATAGCAATACAATAATAGTATCGACTTTAGATATTCATATTGTACCACGAATGATGCCGGATATGTGCGTGAACATCCGGGCTGCGAGGGTAGATATAGAGAAAGGAACATATAAGGACGAACGCTCCCTGTTCCGTCGGCGACTAGAGTCGCGGGCGAGAGCCGCCAGGCCTGCCGGCGGGGCGTGCCAGGCCTACTCGTTCCGTCAACGACTAAAGCGCGGGCGAGAGCCGCCAGGCCTGCCGGCGGGGCGTGCCAGGCCTACTCGCTCCATCGGCGACGAAAAGTCGCGGGCGCGGGCGTGCAAGGCCTATGTCGGTGGTGGATTATGCACGTTGGACGGCATTACCGGTCAACAGAGTCTTGTCGCTGGTTTGCACCACGGGCCAGCGTTCAAGCATTGCTCCGCAGGTTGGACAACGAACCACACGTGCCAGGCGTTCTGGGGTGAGGTTAACGACCAGATCATCATGTGTCCCCCAGATTACCAGATGTTCGGCACAACTTGTGCAGATAACTTTCAAGCGGGCCAGGGGTGGCTCCTCCTGCTATGCCATAACCTGTATCCAGTGAGAACGGGAGCTGCCGTACATCAGGAGGGATCGCCTTGATCTTTACCTGAACATACAAATGTGTGCCTGCTCTGCGTTAGCACCAGTGACGGCTCCCAGGGCTTGAGCTGGGCACGTTGCCACGTGCCCTTACGAGACTGCCGTCCCGGTCTTATGAGACAAGGTTTCCCTTTGTCTGTTACATTATAACAGGTTTTCATGATGTAAGCGCAAAGGAGGACTCCGCCATGATGTCCAGTACATGGTCACAAGAACACTATTTTCAGGCTTATATGTTTGCCGCCTATGCTCATCAGGGACAGCTTGTGCCTGGCACCGTGTTGCCGTATATCGTGCATATTAGTCTGGTAAGTATGGAGATAATGGCTGCCCTGAGCCACGAGCCTGATCCCCACGGCGACCTGGCGATCCAGTGTGCGTTGCTCCACGATGTGCTTGAAGATACGCTGGTTTCCTATGCTGAACTGGAACATACCTTTGGGGTCGCTGTAGCCCGTGGGGTACAGGCCTTGACCAAAAATCCCACACTCCCCAGAGCGACCCGGATGGCCGATAGTCTGACGCGCATCAAGGAGCAACCACCTGCCGTCTGGAAAGTCAAACTGGCTGATCGCATTACCAACCTGCAGCAGCCACCAGCCACCTGGAGTGCCACGAAAATTGGACAGTATAGAGACGAGGCTGAACAAATCTATGCAGCATTACATACCGCCAGTCCCTATCTAGCCTACCGACTACGGCAGTGTATCACAAAGTACGGATCGTCATCGCCGTAATGCAACTGGCTCGTGCAAGCCTGTTCTCGTCGTGCATCGGTGTCCAGGCGCAAACCTGGACTCTTGTTCTTCACCTCTGATGATATCGAGGGAGATTTGACTATATGCCATAGAGCATCCACCGGGCGAGGTATTCCGGTTGGTTGCAATGCTGTGATGCACTGTTGTAGTACCAGGTGACACGGTTCATGTTCAGATCCCTCGCTCTCTTTCTGACAGCATAAGACAGCGAGTTGATAGCTTTTGGCAGCTTTTTTGTGCCTTTCCAGGACACTTTCATGATACAATGCTTCCATTAGAAACGCTCGTGTTACGCATCACAAGCAACATCTCGGGATGGGAGTCTTGTACATATAAGCAATCATCCTGTGAAATACCTGGAATGCGCAGACAGACATTATGTCGGTCGGGTTCAAAGGATGCAGGGTGATGTATGCAATTGAGGATTAGAACGAATACTTATGGGAACAAGAAATTCACGGTTGCAAGGATTCTATCAACTCTCTCCCTCGGAGCGCCTCCAGATGGTTGGTGCTTTTGATGGATTGAACGAACAGGAACTGCTGGCGTTACACGGTGGTAATGGTTCCCTGCCATTGGAACGAGCAGACAAGATGATCGAAAATGTAGTGGGCACCTTCAACTTACCACTGGGCATCGCCACGAATTTTCTTATCAATGGACGTGATGTACTGGTGCCGATGGTCGTTGAAGAGCCATCGATCGTTGCTGGTGCCAGTTATGCCGCCCGCCTGGTACGCGCTGGTGGTGGCTTTCAAGCAAGCAGCACCGAGCCTTTAATGATTGGTCAGGTGCAACTGGTTGATCTCGCCTCACCGGAAACGGCTGTCCTGGCTATTCTCGAACATAAAGATGAGCTCCTGGCTCTGGCGAATGCCCAGAGTACCAGCCTGTCACGTCTGGGAGGGGGGGCACGTGATATTGAGACCCGGTATTTTCCATCCAGTCCCATGGGGCCGATGCTGATCGTGCATCTGATTGTCGATTGCCGCGATGCCATGGGGGCTAATGCCGTCAACAGTATGTGCGAAACGATTGCTCCCCGACTGGAGGCGATCAGTGGTGGGCGAGCGTATTTGCGCATTCTCTCGAACCTGAGTGACCGCCGCCTGGCGCGTGCGCGAGCGGTTGTGCCCCCTGCTGTGCTGGAACGTGGCGATATGCGTGGAGAAGAGGTGATCGAGGGTATTCTATGGGCCTACTCTTTTGCGGCTGTTGATCCCTATCGTGCCACGACACATAACAAGGGCATTATGAACGGCATCGATCCGGTGTTGGTTGCGACCGGCAACGACTGGCGTGCCGTTGAAGCCGGGGCGCATGCCTATGCTGCCCGCAATGGTCATTACACCTCAATGAGTGTCTGGGAACGTGATGCGGCGGGCAATCTGGTGGGAACACTCGAAATTCCGCTGGCGGTCGGCATCGTTGGTGGTGCAACGAAAGTACATCCCACCGCGCAGGCGGCGCTCAAGTTGCTCGGGGTGAGGACCGCCGGTGAACTGGCCGAGGTTTGTGTCTGTGTGGGTCTCGCCAGTAATCTGGCGGCGATGCGTGCCCTGGCAACTGAAGGCATTCAGCAAGGGCATATGGGCTTGCACGCGCGGCAGATCGCGATGGCGGCCGGGGCCACGGGGGCACTGGTTGAGCAAGTCGCCGAGCGTATGGTGCAAGAGCGCAATATCAAGCCTGCCCGCGCCGAAGCGTTGCTCTCGGCTCTCTATGGGCCAGAGTTGGAAATTGGTGCATCGTAGAGCAGCAGCACAGAACAGAGACCCCACGCGCGCCGTTGTATCACCAGATTCGGCTGAACCCTGGTATTTGCTTCGACCGCTCCCGCTTCAGCCGACACAAGGCATTCCTCCCACGTATGCCGGGAATCCTAGTTTGAACAGACCAGGGATTGTTGTATCCGTTATGGAGCCGATTCTGGTGAGACCTTCCTCTACGCTGTCACAGGCGAGAATAATGTATTGAATTGTAACAAGGCATTTGTTTCTATTGTCGCTTAAGCCCTGTAAATAATATGGAGTAAACGCTTATGAAGCAGCCAGATCGTCCAGTAGGACTGGTAGGCTATGGTGTATATGTACCGCGTTATCGCATTGCGGGCAAGGAAATTGCCCGCATCTGGACGGATGGCCAGGGCGGGGTGCCAGTTGATGCCAAGAGTGTGCCTGGCCCTGATGAAGACACGATTACGATGTCGATTGAGGCCGCACGCAATGCTCTGGCCCGAGCTGCCCTACCCGCCACTGCGCTGAGTGCGGTATGGGTGGGCAGCGAAAGCCATCCCTATAGCGTAAAACCGAGTGGTACGGTGGTAGCCGAGGCATTAGGTACCACGCCCTGGATCAGTGCTGCCGATTGGCAGTTTGCTTGCAAAGCTGGGAGCGAAGCGATGACTGCCAGTATGGGGCTGGTTGGCAGTGGTATGGCCGACTATGCTATGGCGATAGGGGCCGATACCGCCCAGGGTCGTCCTGGTGATGCGCTCGAGTATACGGCTTCTGCCGGTGCCGCCGCACTGCTGATCGGGCCAGCCGAGGAGTCTGTGGCCGTCATTGAGGCGACGCTCTCGTATGTCACCGATACGCCGGACTTTTTCCGCCGTGCGGATCGGCCCTACCCGGTGCATGGTCATCGGTTTACTGGTGAACCAGCCTATTTTCACCATATTCGTAGCGCTGCCACGTGCTTGCTCGATCAAATGGGGCGCACACCAGCCGATTATACCTATGCGATCTTTCATCAGCCCAACGCGAAGTTTCCACAGTCGGTGGCGAAACAATTGGGGTTCAGCGATGCCCAGATTGCGCCCGGCCTGCTATCACCCCAGATTGGCAACACCTACTCGGCAATCGCGCTGGCGGGCCTGTGTGCCACGCTGGATGTAGCACAGCCCGGCGATACCATTTTTATGACGACGTATGGCAGTAGCGCTGGAAGTGATGCCTATTCGTTTGTTGTCACCCCGGCCTTGCTCGAACGCCGTCATCGTGCTCCGCTGATGTCTGCCTACCTGTCACGCCAGGAGTTTGTGGATTATGCAGTGTACGTGAAATGGCGAAATGAACTGGTGTTAGGTTAACCTGCTGCGAAAGGAGATACCTGGATGACGCTCCTTTTGCCGTAAGGTATCATATCTGGTCAAGGAGACCATGCGATGCACAATGTTTTTATTATCGGCACGGGTACAACACCCGTTGCGGAACACTATATGCGCACGCTGACCGATTTAGCACTTGAAGCTTTCGGTGCGGCGCTACAAGAAGTAGCCCCGACCGTTACTCCGTCAGACATTGGTGCTCTGTATGTTGCCAATGCGCTGGGTGAGTCGCTGGCCGGACAATCTCAACTGGGCGCGTTGCTGGCGACAGCTACGGGCCTGGTGGGCATTGAGGCGATCCGGGTTGAAGCTGCCGGTGCCAGTGGTGGGGTGGCGCTCCGGCAGGCAGCCATGGCGATTATGGCTGGTGTTCATGATCTGGTGGCCGTGATTGGCGTTGAGAAGGTAACGGACAAACTTGACCCCGAAGTTGAGGCTGGTCTGGCACTGGCTATTGACTCAGACTTTGAGGCTGAACAGGGCTTCACAATGACGGCGCAGTGGGCGCTGCTGATGCGCCGCTACATGCACGAATATGGGTATGCGGCGGATGCGTTTGCACCTTTTCCGGTCAATGCCCATACCAATGCTGTCAGCAATCCCGGGGCAATGTATCGCTTTGCGATCAACGCCGACAAGTATCGCAAGGCAGGGCAAGTTGCGTCTCCTCTCAATATGCTCGATTGTTCCTCGCTGGCTGATGGCGCTGCCGTGCTATTGCTGGCTTCTGAACGTCGGGTACGCGAATGGGGGGTGCCAGCTATTCGGATTGCGGCCAGTGCGCTGGCTACCGATACGTTGGCGTTGCATGCCCGCCGCGATTTGCTCTGGTTCGCTGCGGTACAGCAGAGTGCAACCACCGCTCTGGGGCAGGCCAACTTGACCCACACCGATATAGATGTGCTCGAGTTGACCGATCCGCATGGCATCGCCGCTGCGTTGGCACTCGAAGCCAGTGGCTTTGTCGAACGAGGAACTGCGCCGCGTCATGCCGCCGATGGTGGTATTACGCCGACGGGTGCCACCCCGCTGGCAACCGGTGGTGGCTATAAGGCCCGGGGTGATACTGGCGGCGCGAGTGGAGTCTACCAGGTAGTAGAACTGGTGCGTCAGTTGCGTGGTACAGCCGGTGCGGCTCAGGTCAAGGATGCCCAGGTAGCCTTTGCCCAGTGCCTTGGCGGTGTGGGAGCAACGGCGGTCACCCATATTCTTGTGAATGCAGAACGCTGAAACTGTCCAGGTATTCGGCACCTATATGTATGGATGTGAGGAGTAGCTTGTATGGATCTTGCAAAGCACTGGCGACAGAAAGCCACGCGCTATCGTCTGGAAGGGCAGCGCCACCGTGTAACGGGTGCGGTGCGGTTTCCGGCCCAACCGGGGATGCCGGGCGAAGACCCGGATGTGTGGGAACCATTTGTGTTTAGTGGTCAGGGCGAAATCTACAGCTTTACGGTGTTGCGCCAGGCTGCCACAGGCTTTGCGCAGATCGGCCCCTATCCCGTCGCGCTGGTCAAACTGGTCGAAGGTCCGCTGGTTAGTGCCCAGCTTACGGATTGCGCTGAAGCGGATCTGGCGATCGGGCTGCCAGTTGAGATGGTGACACGGCGGTTGAAGGACATGGGAGCGGATGGGGTGCTGGTGTACGGCTACAAGTTCCGCCCCATTCTGCGTTAAGGCGTTCTTGCCTGTGCCACACGTAGAGGATGTCAGGATATTTTCACGTGCTGGTCTAGTTGGTAGGGTCGTGCTTTGGGCTGGTTCTGAGGCACCCTGATGGGCCTGTCGGGGCGTGTGATCGTGCGCCCCGACAGCGGCAAGGGCAATGCAGCTAGGGAGATTGCCGCACCATTCCTCAGCATAATGCGTTTGGGATAACTATCTGCCGATGAGTGCAGGCTGTTACACCAGTGAGCGGAGTACTCCTACGACGCGCCCTTGAATGCGCACATTCTCAGGAACGGCATAGATTGGCTCCATCGTGGTGTTTGCGGGTTGCAGACGAATGCGCTGTCCTTCGTGGTAGAATTTTTTGAGCGTCACCGCGTTCTCGTCCAGGAGCATAGCTGCCACCATCTGCCCATTCTCAGCCGTTTCTTGAAAGCGTAACAGAACGATGTCATTATCATCAATCAACGCATCGATCATTGATTGACCACGGACACGCAAGGCATAGACATCCTTGAGTTTATCTTCAGGAGCCAGGTCAGCCGGGACTTCAATCACATCATGATCCGTAGTTGTGGTATCTTCCGGGTTTGGTAAGGGGCTACCGGCAGTAATCACTCCCAGCATAGGCACACGATGGTACCGTGTGGTGTTGATTGGCTGGATTCCTATCATCTGGTTCGGCAGGGTGATACCACGCGATACTTTGCCGTCCCGATTCAACTTCCCTTTTTCCTGAAGCGCCTTCAAATTGTATGCGACCACCGAAGTCGATGAAATCTTCAAATCGGTCTGAATATCACGAATAGAGGGTGGATAGCCATGCCGGCGCATAAACTCATGGATGTAGGCCAGGATACGTTCTTGTCGTTGCGAGAGACCGTCGGCTGTTCGCATAGAGTTGTTCCTTTCTCTGACCGCAGCCGGAGCGGCTCGCGGTAGTATTTCTCATCAGCTATGGAAACCTGGTGGCATTATTTTTTGCACTGCCCAATCATCTGTTTCGATCATAAATAAAAAAACTACCACTAGAACTTTTGTGGCAGTCCTATTATACCAATCAAACACTTGTGCTGTCAAGTGGTTTCCGGCTTTTTTTGTAGCGCATGCCAGTGCAATGTCCCGAAATGCTCTATGTCAGAGGTGATGATAGCAAAGATATTAGAAAATCTGTGTTATTTTGTTTGTCTATAGCCATCTTCAAACAGGGGATGTCGGGCGGCATTGGTACGTTGGCACGGGTTAACGCTTCAACGACGCATCACTCTCTACCCAATCATGCTATAATTGACACGAGTTACGCAGTGGGGACATCAGGCCTATGTGAACACACAATCCAGTCCTGGCCCGTATCCTGCGATCAGGACACATGGGTCTCCCCTGGGTTGCCTGTGTAGGGATAGACCGAAACTGAGCAAAACAGCATCTCCACAAAACGGTTGTTGGTATGTGTGACCGAACGACCGCGTGAGCCATGGATGGGCCAGTCAAGCAGCCTGTAGGGAAGGCACATGGAGTATGTGATCGGTGTTGATTTAGGTGGCACACAGTTGCGCGCAGGACTGGCCGATGAACTGGGCCGGATATATACGGAAGTACGGGTACCCACCGAAGCACAGTATGGCCCCGCGTCAGTCATTGATCGCATTGTTGCCTGTATAGCACAGGTGCGTACAGCATTGCCCTCTGACGCAACGTTATGCGGGGTAGGTATTGGTTCGCCAGGGCCGCTTGATCCGTATACCGGGATTGTGTTTACGACACCGAATATGCCAGGATGGGATCATGTACCATTGCGGGATCTGCTGATCGAACGTACCGGTCTGCCGGTTGTGCTGGGCAATGATGCAAATGTGGCCGCGCTCGGTGAGTGGCGCTTTGGTGGTGGTCAGGGCTGTCGACATCTGGTCTATCTGACAATCAGCACCGGTATCGGTGGTGGCGTGATTAGTGATGGACGTCTGTTGTTGGGGCGTATGGGTGCCGCAGGAGAACTCGGACATATGATTCTAGATGCTGCGAATTGTACTGTATGGGAAGATATGGCTTCTGGTACGGCGCTGGCAGCCTATGCTGCCCAGGCTATGCCTGGAGTACCGGAGTCACTCTTGCACGAGTTTGCCACCCCGCTCACAGTCTCAGCGGCAGATGTTGCGCGTGCGGCTGCGCGTGGCGATGCGCTGGCCCGGGCGCTTATGCAGCGCGAGGCTGAATTGCTTGGTCTGGGCCTGGTGAGTACACTACATCTGTTTAGTCCCGAGATTATCCTGGTCGGTGGTAGTGTGGTAACACAGAATAGCTATTTGTTGGAAGGGGCACGACAGGTCGTTCAGGAACGGGTGCTGGCCGATGTGTATCGTCAGGTGCCCATTCAGGTCGCTACCCTCGGTGAACAGGTGGGGGTGCTGGGTGCTGTGGCGCTGGTCTTGTATCAGCGTGACGCTGGTCAGTGAATGCAGTGTCTATGCAGGGTGTCAAACAACTCGATACAGTGCGGCGCACGCATCCCCAGTATATGACACGCATGGCCTGGCTGGTGCTGATCAGTGCGTTTGCGCTCTTCTGTACCATCATTGTCACGTCTGGCTATCTGGTGTGGCACTATCGCCAGATAGCGTTGGTAGAGCGAGCAGGAACGACGCTGATTGCACGTGCGCCGCTGGAATGGATTACCTGGAAACGTCGAGGGCGGGCGTTTTTCGAGAGTCCGCCGGAAGAGCAAGTGCTGAGTGAGGGCGATCGGGTGCGGATTAATCGCTCGGCGGGCTATGGGCAGACAGCCACAATTCGCATTTTCGATCAGAGCACGCTCGATCTGTGGGCGGGAGCTGATCTGCTCCTGCACCAGTTACGTGTCAGTCAGTGGAATACCAGAACTCAGGTGGTGCAGCTCGAACAACTGGCGGGTTATGTGCGCTATGATCTGCGGGACGATCAAGCGTATGCCCAGGTAACCTATCGCGTGCAGGCGGGGGCAACAACGATTAGCCTGGCTCCCGGTGGCAGTTACAGCATCGAGGTGATCGAATCAGGACGAGTGTTCGTTACTGCTAATACCGAGCCAGTGCCCACGGTTACCGTAGATGTGGCAGTACGTTCCGGGCAGGCTACGGTTCAGGGTATCGGGCGCACGGTAGTGCTGGAGGCGGGTGAGCGGGTCGAGGTTGATCCGTCCGGAGTACCTTCGATAGCCGTGCCAGCCCGCTGGGAGTTGATCCGCGATGGGGCCTTCAGCTACTTTACCGAAACGGAATATAACAACACCACTGTTGCTGATCAACCCACGTTGCCGCGGGCAGACTCATGGGAAGTGTACAGCGTACGCGCTGAACCAGGTGCAACGCCTAACGGGTTCTTTCAGGTTCTACGGAGTTGTCCACCGCCCTACCCTACCAATACCTGCAATCTCCAGGACTGGCGTCATGTAGCACGGTTTGTGCGGATGGGGAACGAATCGCGCAGTTTTATTACAGGCATACGCCAACCGCTGGGTCGGGATCGACGCGGGATCGATGTGTCCGAGTATCGTTCCCTGGTGTTTTCGGTCTGGGTACGCATTCTCCGGCAAACCGTGCCGCTGGCAGGTGAGCGTGGTACCGAGTGCCCTATTATGATCCGCTTTATGGCAAAGCGGGAGACGCCGAATGATCCAGAGACAGAGCGCGTGTTATGCATGTATACGCAGGATGACCCGGCACACCAGGTTGAGTATGCTCCGGGCATTATGTATCAAGCGGTGGCTCCCACAGAGTGGTATCCTTTGCGGATCGAGTTGCGCGATCCGGCGTGGTTACCCGATTTTCGCTACATACGCAGTGTGTCGATCTATGCCAATGGGCACGATTATGATGTGCTTTTTACTGACGTTTCACTGATTGGAGCGCATACTATCCCCTAGTCGTAGGCAGACAGCTACCCGGTGATTGGTGTATGCATCATCATGAAAAAACTGGTACGATACCATATATTCCGGTATGTTTAACCGGCTTCACTTGATAAAGTACTTACTGGAGAAATACCCTATGCAACATCTCTGTGTCGTTGGTACTGGTTATGTCGGGTTAGTTACGGGCGTCTGTTTTGCCGATCTGGGTAATACGGTGACCTGCATCGAAATCGATGTGCATAAGCTTGATATTTTGCGTAGCGGGCGGGCGCCGATTTATGAACCGGGCCTGGTCGATCTGCTCGATCGCAATATACGCTCCGGGCGGCTGTCCTTTACCGATGATTATGGGCGGGCCTTGAGTGATGCGGCGTTTGTGTTTATTACGGTCGGTACGCCGATGGGTAATGATGGTGCTGCCGATCTGAGCCAGGTGGAGGCCGCTGCACATCAGATCGGGATACACTTGAAGCAAGATGCGATTATCATTGACAAGAGTACCGTTCCGGTAGGTACGGGCGATATGGTACGTAGCATTATTGCCGAGAATATTCAACCCGGCATTAACTTCAGCATCGTCTCCAATCCAGAGTTTCTCCGTGAAGGCAGTGCCGTCAGCGACTTTTTCAATCCTGACCGGATTGTATTGGGGGCGACGGATCGGGCGGCAGCACAGCGGGTGGCTGAACTGCACGCACCGCTCGGTGCTGAGATCATTATCACCGATCTGCGCACAGCCGAGATGATCAAGTATGCCTCGAACGCATTTCTGGCGACGCGCATTTCGTTTATTAACGAGATTGCCCAGATTTGCGAGCGGCTGGGCGCCGATGTTAAAGAGGTCTCGCGGGGTATGGGTGCTGATCATCGTATTGGCCCGCATTTCCTGGAGGCCGGGATTGGCTATGGTGGCTCATGTTTTCCCAAAGATGTGCTGGCACTGTACCATATGGCCGCCAGTGCTGGCTGTCATCCCCAATTGTTGCAGGCAGTGATGGATATCAATCATGATGCTCGTTACCGCTTTGTACAGAAGGTGCGCGATATTCTGGGGTCACTGGATGGTACCTTGATCGGGGTGCTCGGTTTGTCGTTCAAGCCAAATACCGATGATATGCGCGAGGCACCGTCGGTGGATATTATCAAGGCGCTCCAGGCGGAAGGGGCACGAGTCAAAGCCTATGATCCGGTTGCAATGGAAGCCGCAGGTGATATTTTGCCGACGGTTACCTACTGTGCCACGGCGTATGATGTGGCGAAGGAAGCCGATGCCTTGCTTGTTGTGACCGAGTGGAATGAGTTCAAACAACTGGCGTTTGATAAGATTAAAACCTATATGCGTCGCCCGGTGGTGCTGGACGGCCGTAACATTTATGATCCGGCGGAGATGACACTCAAAGGTTTTATCTATCGGGGCGTCGGGCGACCGGTTTTGGCGGAATAGTCAGAGCTATCCTTATGCTTGCTACCGGCATCGATCTCATGGAGATTGTGCGTATTCAGCATGCAGTTGAGCGCTGGGGTGAGCGCTTCCTGTGGCGCGTCTTTACATCGGTTGAACTGGTTGATTGCGGTCTTGTGCTAGGTAACTTTGCCCAATTGAGCCGATCAGAATCCATGCCCATCAAGGGGACTGCCAGATATGCGTCGTTGGCAGCACGCTGGGCGGCAAAGGAGGCCACAGCCAAGGCACTGGGGGTAGGCTTACGCGGGCTGGCTGGTCAGCGGTGCGCTGATGTCTTGCGCGGCACGGCCATTGCGCTGACCGAGGTTGAGGTTGTGCGCGATACCCTGGGCCGACCGCTGTTGCGGTTGTATGGTGCTGCCGCGCAGGTCGCGGTTGCGCAGGGTATTGGTCAACTGGGGGTAAGCCTCTCACACACGCGGCAGTATGCGCTGGCGAGTGTGGTAGCTCTGGCCCTCCATCGGCTTGATCGGTAATATGGTGTGCGTCTCGTGGAAATGGTATGGCATACATAGCAACATCGGAAAGAGATACGGAAATATCGGAAAGAGATACGGATGTATCTGGTAACGACTGAACAGATGCGTCGTCTGGAACAGGCTGCTGTAGACGCTGGTGCGACCTGGTCTGGCCTGATGGAACATGCGGGATGGGGGGTGGCACATGAAGCGCTGTGCCTCCTGGGTGACCCGCAGCGTCAGCGGGTCGTGGTGCTGGTTGGCCCTGGTAATAATGGCGGGGATGGTCTGGTCGTTGCCCGGCATCTCCATGATGCCGGGGCTACGGTGCAACTCTATATCTGGCAACGTGCCAACATTGACCAGGACAAAAATTGGCAGCGTTGTCGTGAACGTGGCCTGGAGGAGATGCAGGCTGCTGATGATATAGACTATAGCGGGTTGCGTCGCTGGCTCTCTACTGCGACACTGGTCGTCGATGCCCTATTGGGGATGGGCGTTAGTCGAGAGGTAACTGGCAGCCTGGCCACTATTGTGCAGTTAGTGAATACGTTATGTACGGCGGGCAATCAGTCTGCCGATCAGCGCCTGGTACCGGGTACTCCTGTATCGCCGCGGGTGCTGGCGATTGACCTGCCTACGGGCATCCATTCTGATACCGGTGCGGTTATGGGCGTAGCCATCCGCGCCGATGTTACGGTTGCGACAGGCTTGCTCAAGCGCGGTCTGACACTGTACCCTGGTAAAGGCTTCGCTGGTGCCGTAACGGTAGTTGATATTGGTATTCCACCTGCCGATCTGGAGACGATAATGAGCAAGGTAATGACGGATCAACAGGCGCGAACATTACTCCCCACGCGCCCGGCCGATGCACACAAGGGGACATTTGGTAAGGTGATGGTTGTAGCCGGGTCGCTCTTCTATCCCGGTGCAGCCGTGTTAGCTACCGCCGGTGCCGGTCGTGTTGGGGTTGGATTGGTCACCCTGGCCGCGGCCCGGAGTGTGTTGCTGGCGAGTGGGCGTGGTCCAGAGGTGACGCTGCTGCCGCTGCCAGAGGCTGACCTGGGCATCCTCGGTGCAGCAGCGGCAGATGAGGTTCACAAACATCTGGCGGGGTACACGGCTTTGCTGGTTGGGCCGGGCCTGGGGCACGAAGAGCCGACGGGCCTGTTTATGCAGCGGTTACTGGGCCTGGAGTCCCCGCATAAACGCTCACGGGTGGGCTTTCGTATCCAGCATGATGAACCTGACCACCCCACAAAAGCAACGAACGCTGTAGAATTACCGCCGACCGTGATTGACGCCGATGGCTTGAATTTGCTCGCTACTATCGAAGATTGGTCGCAACACGTTCCGCCGGGCAAATGTATTCTGACACCCCATCCCGGTGAGATGAAGCGCTTGCTCAAGGTAGACGAGCTTGATCCCGATCTGGTGCAGGTGGTGACGGACGCTGCCACGCGATGGAACCAGGTAGTAGTTTTAAAGGGTGCAACGACAGTTATCGCTGCTCCAGATGGACGTAGTATGGTCAATGCCAATGGCAATCCAGCTCTGGCGACGGCAGGTACGGGCGATGTTCTGGCGGGGGTCATCGCTGGGTTGCTGGCGCAGGGAATGGAGTTGTTCCCTGCGGCCACGCTCGGCGTCTATCTCCATGCCGCTGCCGGGGCGCTGGTGCGCGAAGAATTGGGCGATACCGGTGCTCTCGCCAGTGACCTGCTGTTGCGATTGCCCCTGGCGATTAAACGCTTGCGGATGCAGCCATGATGACTGCTCTTATGTGGATAAAGCAATTGCTTTACAAAAGCAGCCTGTGACGGCGCGCAAGCCCGATGGCCTGGGCTGCAGAGACTGCCGCCCCAGTCTCGTGCTCCGCAGAGCATCGGGGGGTGTGGCCTGTCGTTGCACGTGTCTGTGCTGGCTCTCCGGTTGGCCCCTTCCGCCAAACCGGGGCGCCAGATGACCTTGAACCTTTTGACCGAGGGGAGGCCGTGCCCGTGGCACGGGTGGACGAGTTAAAAGCGCCAAATGACCTTGAACCTTTTGACCGAGCGGAGGCTTGTCTGCTCGAACCGGCAAGGCTCACGTGTTGCGGTGCGAACCTCAGTGCGCATGATAGAGCAAGCACGCCGGTTCGGCAAGGAGCTGAAGCCGCTGACGCGGGTGAAATGTATGCGTGCCGTAGATCTGATAGCCCGTAAACGTGATAAAGGCAAGCTATCGACCGCCGAGATCGAATGGCTTATTAGCGCGTTCACCCATGGTGAGATCCCAGACTATCAGATGGCAGCCTGGGCAATGGCGGTTGTGCTTCAGGGTATGGACGCCGACGAGACGGCTGATCTCACTCTGGCGATGGCTCGTAGTGGTGAGATGCTCGACCTGCATGATCTGGTACCATTGACGGGTGATAAGCACTCAACCGGGGGCGTGGGTGACAAGACGACACTGGTACTGGCTCCGCTGGTGGCCGCTGCCGGGTTGCCCATAGCCAAAATGAGCGGACGCGGGTTGGGTTTTAGTGGTGGTACAATTGACAAACTTGAGAGCATTCCTGGGTTTCAGGTAGAACTAACGGTTGACACCTTTCGACGTGCCGTGTGCGATGTGGGTCTGGTGATTGCGGCCCAGACGGCCACGCTCGCACCGGCCGATAAGCGCCTGTATGCGCTGCGCAATCTGACAGCGACGGTTGAGTCGATTCCGCTGATTGCCGCCAGCGTGATGAGCAAGAAGCTGGCGGCAGGTGCCGATTGTATTGTACTGGATGTCAAATATGGCAGTGGTGCGTTTATGCGCCAGCCTGAACATGCCCGGCAGTTAGCCCATACAATGGTTGCGATTGGGCAACAGGCTGGTCGTAATGTGGCAGCCTTGCTCAGTTCAATGGAACAACCCCTCGGCAATGCGATTGGGAATGCGCTGGAAGTCCGCGAAGCCATTGCAACCCTGCAAGGTCATGGCTCGCCTGACCTGGTAGAACTGTGCCTACAGCTGGGTACACGGTTATTGCTGCTGGCTGATCGAGCTGTCGATGAATCGGCTGCCCGTGCGGTGTTGCAGCAAACCCTGAATAGTGGCGCGGCCTGGCAGAAATTTCGCCAGATGGTTGCCAACCAGGGCGGTGACCTCGCGGTGCTGGATGATCTGCACCGGTTGCCCCAGGCACCGATTGTACTCCCGTTGCGTGCGCCACGAACCGGCTATATTACGACTATTGACACGCAGGCTCTGGGAATGGCAGTGAATGAACTGGGTGGTGGGCGGATGCGCAAAACAGATACGATCAATCCTGCTATGGGCCTGGTATTGGCAGCCCGTATTGGTGATCAGGTCGAAGCGGGGGCACCGCTGCTGCATATTCACGCCGCCAGTTATACCGCTGCTGCCCGGATTGCGCCGCTACTGCTGGCCGCCTACACGATCGGTGACACGCCTCCTCCCCTGCCGCCGCTCGTGCTGGAGGTTATTCCCTGACAGGTCTGAGGGCGTTGTGCCGCCAACGAATGGCTCGCGCCTGCGACACTTCACCGCACCGTGTCGCACGTTTCGCTGCGGCGCCTCCTCACTGCCGTGTTCCATACTCCTGCCATAACATACTGACGCAGGAAGTATCGCATTGTCTTTGCTCTGCTGAATCAGTGGTGGTTCGCGTTCGCTCATCATGACGTGGCCCGGGTTATGGATGAGAGATTGGGGACTTGACGACACGGCAAGAATGGCTATATTTCTGTCTGTCACGTTGTCGTTTGTGGCGTGACTGATGGTTCGATCATCATCTGATGCGGCCATCTCGACATCCATTAAATCAAATAAAGAGAGACAAAGAGGAAACCGTATGCCAATTTACGAATATACCTGTGCTGCCTGCCATGCGCGATTTCAGCGACTGGTGCATGGCTTCAACGATCCGCCTGATCTGATCTGTCCGCGTTGTGGTTCCGACCGTATTCAGCGGGCGATTTCACGCTTTGCGACGGTCAAATCTGAGGAGGCGCGTATTGATGCGATGGCTGATCCCTCCACCTTTGCCGGTCTGGATGAGAATGATCCGCGCTCGATTGCCCGCTGGGCCAAAAAAATGGGCAAGGAGCTGGGTGAGGATGCTGGTGAGGACTGGGACGAAATGGTTGACCAGATGCTCGAAGAGGAGTTGAGTGGTAAAGGTGATGAGGACGGGAGCGATGAGGGCAGTGGCCCATCCCGCCAGGATGATCTGGGGTGGGGTTAACATCTTGCGCTGAAATTTTGTGGTAGACTATCAACAGCATGCCTGCTTGCCGCAACCGTCGTCGGTTGCGGCAAGCAGGTGGCATAGTGTTTTTGCTCCGTGTCGTGTGACAATGTAAAGGGGTTTAGCATTATGGGTAAGAAAGTCCATTTCATTGACGTGACGCTCAGGGACGGGCATCAGAGTCTAGCAGCAACTCGTATGACGACCGAGCAGGCGATGCGTGTGCTGAAGATGATCGATGACATTGGCTTTGCGGCGCTGGAACTGTGGGGTGGAGCGGTGCTAGACAGTTGTATCCGCTTTTTGAATGAAGATCCGTGGGAACGCCTCGAGCAATTTCAGGCGACACTTGGCTCTTCTCGCAAGATTCGGGCGCTCTTGCGTGGCCAGAACTTGTTTGGGTATCAACCTTACCCCGATGACCTTGTCATCTCATTTACACGGCAGGCGGTTGAGTCTGGTGTCGGCATCATGCGGATCTTCGACGCACTCAACGATATTCGCAATCTCCAGATGGCGATTCTCGCAACACGCGCTTTTGGCGGTGTCGTCGAAGCAGCCCTCTCGTATACCACCAGCCCCGTGCATACCACCGATTACTTTGTCAACTTTGCGATGCAACTGGAACGCGAAGGTGCCCATCAGATTGCGATCAAAGATATGGCGGGATTGCTCTATCCCACCGATGCTCTGGAACTGTGTAAAAAGTTAAAGCAAACCATTACTGTTCCCATCATAATGCACAGTCACACCACCACTGGCGTAGGTTCGCTGAATGCAGTGATTGCAATGCACGAGGGTATTGACTTCATCGATACAGCGATTACACCGTTCTCCGAGGGGACATCCCACCCGCCCATCGAGGTGATGGTGGTATTTGCTGAGGAGATGGGGCTGGATCATGGCCTGGATAAAGAGTTGATCCTGGAGGTGCAGAAGCAGTTGTTCCGCATCTTTGATGAGTTGGGGGACAGTATTCCCGATAATGTCAAGACCTATCGCCCCGTGAAGTATAGCGATGTGGATCGCAAAAAGGTACACGAGATTATCAATCTTGTCACAAAATCCGATCCGGTCGCAATCGAAAAGGCTATTCCGTTGATGCGCGACCTGCTCAAGTCGTTGAGCTATCCTGATTATGATGACAAGATCTTTGAGGCGCAGGTGCCCGGCGGTATGCTCTCTAATCTGTATAACCAGCTCAAGGGCATGGGGAAGCTGGATATGATGGACAGTATTATGGCCGAGATTCCACGTGTGCGCCAGGATGCGGGTTATGTGCCTCTGGTGACGCCTACCAGTCAGATTGTAGGGTCACAGGCGGCCTTTAACGTCATCTCCGGAGGGCGTTACAATATTGTGTCCGATGAGTTCAAGATGATCCTGAAGGGCGAGTTTGGGCGCACGCCTGGCCCGGTTAATCAGGAAGTTGTACAGAAGGTGCTACGCCCAGGCGAAGAACCGTTGCGCTACCGCCCATCGTCCTACCTTAAGCCAGTGCTGGAAGATGAGTATGATCTACCGTTTGTGAAGACCCACAAAGATTTGCTGCTGCATCTGTTGTTCAAACAACAGGCCGATAATTTCCTTAAGAAGCGCTACGGCATTAACTGACCGGCAGTCCTTTTTCGGTTTTTCGCCCCCCATTTTTCCTGTGGCGAAAATAGAGGGCAAAGAAAGTGTCTCTTGTGCCCCGGTTAACCATAGTGGTTGTTCACTAACTAGTGGTTAACCACCGTGATGGTGTAAGGGATGCGGAGGAACGACGTCCGTTGTTGATACGGCGTCAGAAACGACAAATGTCGTTCCTCCCTACGCCGCATATGCAATGTGGCTGACAGGAAGCCGATCTGTCCGATGCGGCTTCCTGTTCCCTAGCCCCGATCCTCCGTTCCCTCACCAGGGGTCGATTGCGTGGATTATTCTAATTATCGTGTACAATACTCTTGCATGGCATAAATCTGTACCCTCAGTACACATCCCATAGGCTTGTACTCTTTGTTATGGATGGATAGATTATGTTTCGACGTTTGTTTGGGCGTGGACAGGATGCGCCGCGTAGTGAGGAAGAAGCGCGCGCTGAAGAGCAGCAGGTCGAGCGGAGCCTGGAAAAATCTCGCCAGGGTATGTTTGGCCGTATTACCCGGATGTTTGCGACCGATGAGCCGATTACCGATGAGTTGTGGGACGAACTGGAGGAGGCGTTGATCCAGGGCGATGTAGGTATTGAAACCACGCTGTACCTGGTCAACCGCACGAAAGACCGGGTGAATCGTAACAATATTAAGAAGGCGCGTGAAGCACGTGCGATGCTCAAGGCCGAGATGGTCAATGTGTTCCAGGAGTATGCCAACCGTGAGCCCGTCGCTGCCCGGCCCTTTGTGATCCTGGTCGTAGGTGTCAATGGATCAGGCAAAACGACCCTGATTGCCAAGTTGGCCCATCGCTACAAGCGTTTTGGTAAAAGTGTGCTTCTGGCTGCGGCGGATACGTTTCGTGCAGCGGCGACCGAGCAACTTGAGACTTGGGCCGAGCGGGTTGGTGTGCCGATCATTAGCCGGGGACAGGGGGCCGACGCTGGCGCAGTGGTCTATGATGCCGTTAATGCAGCGATTGAGCGCAATGTGGACGCGCTGATTATCGACACCGCTGGCCGCCTGCACGCCAAGTTTAACTTGATGCGCGAACTAGAGAAGCTGCGCAATGTCATTCGCCGCCGCATCCCCGATGGTCCGCACGAGGTGCTGCTGGTGATTGACGCTACCACTGGTCAGAACGGTGTGTTGCAGGCCAAAGCCTTTCTCGAAGCGGTAGATGTCACCGATGTGGTTGTCACCAAAATGGATGGTACGGCCAAAGGCGGGATCGCCTTTGCTATCTCGCAGGATATTGAGCGCCCCATTCGCTACCTCGGTACTGGCGAAAAGATGGGTGACCTGGTGTTGTTCGATGCCGAGAGTTTCGTTGATGCCCTGTTTGCGGAGAAGTAACGTATGGCCGTTGAGTTTGTCACCTGTCCCAACTGCAAGCAGCGCCTTGCATTACATTCTGGTATGGTGGTCGGCACGATTGTGGTCTGTGCGAACCCGCGCTGTGAGGCTCGCCTGCGAATCATCAAGCGGCGGCCAGCGCGGGTCGAGCAGGTTGCGATTGAAGAGACGTTGAATGCCAATAGTAGCCCGGAGTCGTATGGCTGACCTGGCCCTCCTCTTCACGCAACCAGTGACGGCTTGCAGGGCTTACGCACCTGGGCTTCAGAGACCGCCGACCCGGTCTCATACGACAAGGCTCTCTCATGCTTTAAGCATAGCACAGAGTTACCGAAATCGCAAGTTTGTGCGGGATTGGGCGAAAGCCGCTCAAGCGGGTGCAGCCCTTCTATCCCAGGGCGAAAGCTCCTGGGCTTTACGGGCTATTTTTGTAATGCGGCGTACGCGCTGGTCGTCGGGTTACGGGCGGGTGCCAGCGCTGGCAGCAGGTCTCCTGCTGGCGATGTTGCTGTCCGGGTGTCTGTTGATGAGCGGGGAGCAGACCAGCTTTACCCGTCAGGAAGGTATTAGTCATTTGCGTACAACGTTTGTGAGTGCCGAGGGTGAGACGGTGCGGACGATCCAGGTAGCCGAAGGCCCGGCTGCTGTGCAGGTGGTGGTGATTGCGACCCTTGCCTCTGGGGATTTGCAACTGGATTTGCTGCACCCGGATAACACAGTAGCTTTTACTGTTATAGTTCCGTCCAACACACAGGTGACACGTACCGCTCGTGTTCAGGCCAGTGACCAGGGCTATATTCGCTATCGTGTCGCAGCACGCGAGGCGCGGGATGGCAGTTATCAGTTGCTGATGCAGAAATTGTAGTGAGGAAGGAACCTGATGGACGATCCGTTTCAACAACCCCAACAACAATGTGATCTGGTGATGAAGGGGGGCATTACCAGTGGCGTCGTCTACCCACCCGCGATACTTGAGCTAGCGCGTGACTATCGCTTTCGCTCGATTGGCGGTACCTCGGCCGGGGCGATTGCAGCCGCGGTGACGGCTGCCGCTGAGTATGGGCGCAAGACCGGCAGCTTTACCCGTCTCAAGGCAGTGAGTGACCAGATCGCCAGTGAGGGCTTTGTGTTGAATCTGTTTCAACCTGACCGATCCACGCGCCCACTGATGCAGACCCTGTTTGCGCTGGTGGACGAGAACAAGCGCGAAAAACCGTGGCGCTATCTGCGGTTGCTTCTACGCCTGACCCGCGCACTAGTGATCAACACGCCGCAAGCCTTTGTTTCTGGAGCCTTGCTGGGTCTGGTCGTTGTCTTCCTGCTGATTGTGCTGGTAGGTGGGGGCATCAACGTGGTTGCGGTGCTGCTGCTCCTGGTTGCGGCCTGGCTCACTGGTCTGGCACTGGGCATCTATGCGCTCAGCGATATTCTGCTGCATGAATTGCCGAACCGCAGCTTCTTTGGTCTGTGCCTCGGCCATTGTGAGCATGCTCCAGCGAATGCGCCGCTGGCCCTCACAGACTGGTTAAACGCCACGATCAATAATCTAGCCGGCCGAGAGGCTACTGCACCACCACTGACGTTTCGGGAACTGGCCGATCACCGTGAAGATGGTCAGGATTACAGCATTGACCTGCGCATGGTGACAACAAATCTAAGCCAGGAAAGCCCGTATGTCCTTCCTTTCACAGCTAACACCTTCCTGTTCAAAGCCAGCGATATGCAGGCTCTGTTTCCCCAAAACGTGGTTGATCATCTGATCGAACACGCCCATACCATTCCCGCGATCTCACTGGAACAACTACCGGGATACTACTGGCTACCGAAAGAAGGCGATCTGCCGATCGTGGTGGCAACCCGTATGAGTTTGAGCTTTCCGCTGTTGATCAGTGCCGTACCGCTCTATTCGGTCAGGCGGGTAGCCTTTCGCCGTCATGTGGAGGGCCAATCGCTGGTGCTGACTACGGACGATCTCCAGCAGAACTGGTTCAGCGATGGTGGTATCTGTAGCAACTTTCCGATCCACTTCTTTGATGCCTGGCTTCCCACTCGCCCGACGTTTGGCATCAATCTGGTTTCGCTGGATAGCGAAATGTTTGAGCGCCAGAACAAGCAGTGGATTTCGACCGAGTTTCAGAGCATCCTCAGTCTCGATAGGCCGGATCAGGAGCAAACAGACCCGCTGGCAGGCAAGCGTTCAGAACTCCGTCGGCGCATTGAGCATGCCGTACATATGCCCCGTGCCGACCAGTTACTCACGCCGCAGTGGAAAGAGGTAAATGACTTGCTCACGTTTATACGTGCCGTCTTTGGTTCGGCCCAGAATTACCGCGATACGCAACAGTCGATCCTGCCGAGCTATCGTGAGCGGATTGTACAGATCAACTTCGCCCGCGGCGAGGGTGGCCTGAATCTGGCAATGAAACCACAGACAATCGAGGCTATTCAGAACAAAGGCCGTAGAGCAGGTGAATTGATGCGAGGATTTAATTTCCGCCATCATCAGTGGGTACGTATGATTGTGTTAATGGCGCTGATGGAGCGGCAGTTAAAGTCTCTGGAACAGGCGATCCAGGTGATTGACTTCGAGCAACTGATGCAGGCCCAGCTTGATAGTCAACAACAGGCGAATCTGCGGGCATCCTTCCCCTATCCTCAACCGCAGGAGTGGACAGATGAGGCCTTGCAGCGCATCAATGCCCTCCGGCAATTGGTGACCGAGTGGCATCGCCAGGAATGGCTCGTTGAGAATCCACCCATTCCGCGCCCGGTATTGCGCGTGACACCGGAGTTGTGAGGATGCGGGGCGCGAGGCGAAGATCCGAAGACGCGAGGATGCGAGGATGCGCGAGACGAGAGATGCGAGACGAGCCGCTCGGTAGAACGTCGTAGCGCGTCCCTCCGGGGCGCGGGCGGGCGTGCAGCAGGTAGAGCCGTGCCACCGCTCGCGAGGCGTGCGGCGCGAGGCGCGAGACGCGAGACGAACCGCTCGGTAGAACGCCGTAGCGCGTCCCTCCGGGGCGCGGGCGGGCGTGCAGCAGGTAGAGCCATGCCGCCTGGCGTTGCACGTGGTACAATACGTTAAGCCTGTTTAACACAAGAAGGGAGTACGTATGCCCGACTCATCACTCTCTACACCCGATCAAATCTATCAACTTAAAATTACCCTGGTTGGTAGTAAACCTCCGATCTGGCGGCGTGTTGAGGTCTCGGCCGATACCACGTTGTCTACCTTACACCGTATTATTCAGGTAGCGATGGGCTGGTATGATTATCATTTGCATCAGTTTACGGTCGATGGTGTCATTTATGGCATTCCGCATCCCAATGACTTTGTAGAGGTACATAATGAGCGCCTGGTACCGTTGCATCAGGTTGTTACCGGTTCCAAAATGAAGTTTAGCTACCAATATGATTTTGGTGATAACTGGGAACATACGATTCTGGTTGAGAAGGTGTTGTCTCCTGCCGAAGGTGTCGTCTATCCGCGTTGTATCTCGGGCAAACGTGCCTGCCCACCCGAAGATTGCGGCGGTATCTATGGCTATACCGACTTTCTCGAAGCGATCAGCACCCCTGATCATCCAGCTCACGCCGAGATGCTGGAGTGGAGCGGCGGCTCGTTCGACCCGGAGGCGTTTGACTGCGATCACGTCAACGATGTGCTACAACGCCTGGCCTGACAGGAGAGTTAAGAGTGATCGATTTACGGAGTGACACGGTTACCTTGCCCAGTCCGGCCATGCATGCGGCGATTGCTGAGGCTGAGCTGGGCGATGATGTGTATGGTGAAGACCCGACTGTTAACCGCCTGGAAGCGCTGGCCGCGCAGAAGGTGGGGAAGCCAGCGGCGCTGCTGGTGCCGAGTGGTACGATGGGCAATTTGATCGCGCTGCTAACGCACGGCACCCGCGGGCAGCGGGTGATTGCGGGCAGCGAATGCCATATCTACCACTATGAAGCTGGTGGTGCCTCGGCCCTGGGGGGCCTGGTTTATCACCTCGTGCCCAACCTGCCCGACGGCCGGCTCGACCCGACAGCGCTCCAGGCGGCGCTGGACTGGTACGATGATCCGCACCACGCGCCGCCGGGTGTGCTGTGCCTGGAAAACACGCACAATCGCTGCGGCGGTGCGGTGCTACCCGTCGATTACCTGGCGCACGTGCATGCGCTGGCGCAGGCGCATGATTTGCCGCTGCACCTCGATGGGGCGCGCATCTTCAATGCCGCTGTTGCGCTCAACGTAGATGTGACCGCGCTGACGCAGCACGTCGATACGCTATTATTCTGCCTCTCCAAGGGCCTGGCGGCACCGGTCGGCTCGCTCCTGGCTGGTTCGCAGGCTTTTATTGACCGGGCGCGACGGGTGCGTAAAATGCTCGGTGGTGGTATGCGCCAGGCGGGCATCATCGCCGCCGCCGGGATTGTGGCCCTGAATGAGATGATTGATCGCCTGGCTGAGGATCATACGCATGCGCAACGACTGGCCCACGAACTGGCGAGCATTTCTGGTATTAACCTCGACCCGGCACGGGTGCAGAGCAATATCATCATCTTCACGCTCACCAGTTCGCGCTATACGCCAGAGCAGTTTGTGGCCGCGCTGCGTGAGCATGGTGTCTTGCTCGGCACCATGGGTGGGCCGCTGGTGCGGGCGGTGACACACTATGGCATCAGTGACGACGATGTGCAGACAGTGCTGGCCGCAGTACGAGCAGTGCTGGCGGTGTAGTCCAGTGCCTCCACCAGCAGCGTGATCGCCTGATTGTATGGTGTAGCAATGCCCAGGCGCTGGCCCTCACGCACGATCGCACCGTTCATCGTGGCAATCTCGGTCGGAGCGCCGCGTCGCACGTCCTGGAGCATCGACGAGTGATTACCGGCCGTGGCCTCGGCTACCGCCATCACCTGTGCCAGGGGATCCCCCGTGATCGGCGTGCCGCGTGCCGTGGCTACTGCGGCTGCTTCGGTCACCAGTTGACCTATCAAGGTGCGTGCAGGCGGCAGGTCGAGCAACGCGCCATTGGGCACGCGCAGCAGCGCTGTCAGCGCGTTGATGCCCACGTTGACCACCAGTTTGTTCCAGATCAACGTCTCGACGTCGGGTGAGACTTCGGCGGGCAAGCCCGCCGCTCGAAACAGATCAACCAGTAGTGTTAACGACGCCGACTCGCCGGTTGTTGGCGAGGCGGCAAAAAACGTTGTTCCCATACCGGCATGGCGCACCTGCCCCGGCCCGATCAGTGTGGCCCCCAGGGTCGTCACACCCTGAAGAACCGGCTGTGGGTGGAGCGCCTGCGCCAGCACCTCGCGGTTGCCCAGGCCGTTTTGCAGCGTCACCACCAGCGTGGTCGCGTGCAGAAGTGCCCGCGCCCGTATGGCTGCCTGCGCCGTCTGACCGCTCTTGACTACCACCAGCACCACATCACAGGCACCGATCTGCTCTGGTTGCGTCGTTGCCTGGACTGCCCGACGTTGCTGGTGATCCTCCCGTACACACACCAGGCCCGCCTGTTGCAAGGTTGTGATCTGATCGGGCCACTGACCGAGCAACCACACCGTATGTCCGGGTACCCCGCTCAGATAAAACCCCAGCAGACTGCCCAGTGCCCCCACCCCAATAACCGCTACGTTCATACTGTTCTAACACCCAGGAACCGCAGTGCCGCGCTGATATACACCTGCGCTGCCCGCACCACCTCATCCAGTTCAACATACTCATCGGGTTGATGGGCAATCCGCTTCTTGCCTGGCCCATATACCACAATCGGTATCGCCCGCTCGCGCCACAGAATTGTCCCATCGGTCGCCCCAGGAACACCGCCAATCACTGGCACAGTACCGTAGATCTGCGTGTGGGCCGCGATCACCGCCTGTACTACCGGATCATCAACAGCGGTTTCGGTGGATGGACGATCATCAAGCGTCTCAAGTTCAAAGCGATACATAGGATACGTCGCGGTCAATAGTGTTGCCTCTTGCTGAATCGCCGTCAGTAGTTCGGCGTGAGTGATGGTCGGTACGCTACGAACATCCAGATAGGCCTCGCACGCCCCTGGTATACAGTTGATCTGAGCGGTATCACCCGTGAGCGGGGCACGCAAAACGGTTGGGGTGATGTACAGGTCGCCCAGCGACGGGTGTGACCCATAGTCGTGTTGCAGGCGCGTTTCCAGGTCAAGCAAACGCTGTAACAGGTGCACCATCGCCGTCAGTGCATTCACCCCTTCGTTGGGCATCGCCCCATGCGCGATGCGCCCATGTGACAACAGCCGCAGCCGTAACGCACCCTTCTGGGCGATACATACCTCGCGCTCTTCCGGCTCACACACAATGGCTCCGTCCACGCCATCGGCATAACCGGCCGCAATCAGCGCCTTGATGCCCAGCATCATCCCCTCTTCATCGACCGGCACTGCCAGGCGGATGCGCCCACGGAAAGGTAACGCACTGAGTTGAATAGCCCGTGCTGCAAACAACATTGCGGCCAGGCCGCCCTTCATATCAGCCGCGCCTCGCCCATAGAGTCGCCCGTTCACCACCTGTGCCCCGAAGGGGTCGTACTGCCAGGCCGCCCGATCACCAGGTGTCACCACATCGGTGTGGCCCTCAAAGAGTAGGCAGCGCCCGGCTCCACCCGTACCGTTCAGATCGGCAATCACATTCGGGCGATCAGGCGCAACTGGCTGCCATCCTGGTTGCCAGCCCCAATCGCGCAGCAGATCATACACCAGTTGCGCCACTGCCGCTTCATTGGCACCTGGCACATCGGGCTGATAGACGCTGGGTGTTGCCACCAGTTGCCGCAAAAACGCGATCAGTCCCGGCTCATCCAGATGCTCCAGGGCACGTTGTATGCATAAAGTTGGCATACTATCCCTACTCCATTCATTGACACGAGGAGCGCAGTCATTCCCACACATGACCTTTTGCGCCTACAGGAGCGGAAAAGCGCTGGAATATTGAGATGTTCCAACGCTGGAAGGTACCGCAATGGCGAAGTGACATCTTCCAAAGATGAAAAGATGAAAGGACTATATCACCGTGTCCCTCCTGTCATTGGCGTGAAGACTCAGCACGCTCTATAATAACATGCATGAAGGTAGGAAGTCACTTGATATCGATAGAATCTCTGCGTAACTCAGCATGGTAAGCTTAAAACAGGCAGTGCTGAATGATAAAAGTTACGTGGTGGCTCATCATCTGTCGGCCGTTTTCGCCTACGGCAGCCTGAAAGGATTGGAACGAGCTACGGTTCTAAAGTTGTATGTGCCCCACTGGTGCAGGCGAAAAAGACGTTGTGGTTGAGCAACCGCTTAACTTGTGTGAATGAACCACCTATTCCAGCGAAGGAGGCTTTCTGGTGCGCCTGACAATCCTTGATATTCAACGCATGAAGCGGCGTGGTGAACGGATTCCCATGGTCACCGCCTATGACTATACCTCGGCGCAAATTGTTGATCGAGCAGGTATTCCGCTCATTCTGGTGGGCGATACGCTGGCCATGGTCATGCTCGGCCATCCGACGACCCTGCCGGTGTCGCTGGACGAGATGTTGCACCATATCCGGGCAGTGGTACGTGGGAGCCAGCAGGCGCTAGTGGTGGGCGATCTGCCTTTTCTCACCTATACGACTGTAGATCAGGCAGTGCATTCTGCCGGGCGGGTGCTGCAAGAAACCGGAGCGCAGGCAGTCAAGCTAGAGGGCGGCACCAGCGTTGCGCCTACCGTTCAGCGTCTGGTTGAACTGGGTATTCCAGTAATGGGACATATCGGCTTTACTCCGCAGTCAGTCAACCAGATGGGTGTGCGCGTCCAGGGCAGACGAGCCGGTCGGGCGCGTCAGTTGATCGAGGATGCGCTGGCCTTGCAGCAAGCGGGAGTCTTTAGCCTGGTACTGGAACTGGTGCCGGCTGAACTGGCTCGTGCGATTACTACCCGTCTGCGTATTCCAACCATTGGCATCGGTGCCGGGCCAGACTGTGATGGACAGGTGCAGGTGTGGCATGATATGCTCGGTCTGTACACCGATTTTGTCCCACGTCATGCCCGCCGCTATGCCACGCTGGCCGACATGATTACCACCGCGCTTCAGCAGTATGCCACCGATGTGCGTGAGGGAATGTTCCCTACTAAGGAACACAGTTCCAGCATGGATGTACAGGAGTTGCAGGCGGCGCTCGCAGCGCTGGACGAGCAATAGTGGGTCAGGCAGTGAATGTGTCGCTGTTTGTGTATGGAACGCTCAAGCCGGGTGAGATGAACTATGCCGACTATCTGGCCGGACGTACGCTATACGAGCAACCAGCGTGGGTCGTGGGTGCGGTACTCTACACTGCTGGCCCCTTTCCCTATCTGGTGCTTGGGAACGGTCTGGCGCAGCCGACAGAATACGTTTATGGTATGTTGCTGACCATTTGCCCGGAAGTGTATATGGCGACCCTGCAAGCGCTGGATGACCTGGAAGGGTATCAGCCAGGTGCTGCCGGGAATCTCTATGAGCGCATCACCCATACTGTCCAGACTGCCGGTGCGCAGGTTGCTGCCTGGATGTATGTGGCTGGCTTGCAACCGCTGACGGCGATCCGTGCCGGTCAGTTCCACAAAATTCCGGGTGGCAATTGGAACGTTGGATGGAGATGAGGCAGCGCAGAGGTGCAACGAAGTGCAAAGCGCAAAGCGGGTGCGCCGTAGCCGTAGCGTGTCCCTCCGGGGCGCGGGCGGGCGATGGGAACGTGGCTGTCGCTGATGGGGCGCGAGGCGCGGAGGCGTGAGGTGTGAGGCATGAGGTGCGAGGTGCTGTGAAGCGTTGAGGCATTGAAACATGAAAGTGTTCAAGCGTTCCAGCACACCGCCCGCTCATGCCGCTCAATCGCTCAGATTGCTTTCCGCTTTGCCCGTGTGTCCCTCCGGGGCGTGGTAGGCAATAGCGACGTGGCCATAAGCAGGGGACGTGAGGCGTCTTTGCGTTGGTGCCCTGGCATCCTGGCACGTCTCATCACCCATCCCTCTGTGCCGTTGCATTAAAAAAGCGTGTGGCGTCAGACGCGAGGTGCTGCGGCCTTATCACGTTATTGCATCGTCGTCTCCGCGTCTCTTTAACAAGGAAAATTGATGGAAATTATCAAAACCATTGCACGGTTACGGCAGGTACGTGCTCGATTTGCCCAGGTAGGACTGGTTCCGACAATGGGCTATCTGCACGAGGGACACTTGAGCCTGGTGCGTCTGGCACGGAACGAGTGTGATACCGTGGCAGTCAGCATTTTTGTTAACCCGACCCAGTTTGGGCCACACGAGGATCTGGATCGCTATCCGCGTAACCTTGAACGCGATTTCCAGCTTTTACAGGCACAGGGTGTCGATCTGGTCTTTGTCCCCGATGTGGCCGAGATCTATCCCGATGGCTATAGCACCTATGTTGAAGTGCAGGGCGTCACTGAAATGCTCGAAGGCGCTGCCCGGCCGGGCCATTTTCGGGGTGTTGCCACCGTTCTTTGCAAGCTGTTTAACATTATACAGCCCACCCATGCTTATTTTGGGCAGAAAGACGCGCAACAAACGGTCGTGGTGCGCAAAATGGTACGCGATCTTGACCTGCCGATCGAGATCGTCATTGGACCGACCGTCCGTGAAGCAGATGGCCTGGCTTTGAGTAGTCGCAATGTCTATCTCACGCCCGACGAACGGGTGGCGGCGACCGTGTTGTATCGGGCCTTAATGTCTGCCCGTGAGCGTTATGTGGCCGGCAGCCGCGATGCCGAAGAGCTGCGGGCCGCAATGCGGGCAGTCCTCAGCGCCGAACCACTGGCCCGCGTCGAGTATGTGAGTGCTGCGCACCCGCTCACGCTGCAAGAGCTTGACCAGCTCGACATGGATGGTGGGTTGCTGTCAATGGCCGTGCATATTGGCAGCACACGCCTGATCGACAATATCATTGTGCAGGATAGGCAGGTGACGAATGAGGAGTAAGGAGTACTATTTTTGTGAAACGTGTGCAACGGATCGTTAAGGTAGGCCTGATTCAGATGACCTGTGATGCCGAGCCAGGCACCAACATGCAGAAAGCGCTGGCTGGAATTCGCGCTGCGGCGGCGCAGGGGGCGCAGATCATCTGCCTGCAGGAGTTGTTCCGCTCGCTCTACTTCTGTCAGAGCGAGGATTACGACCACTTTGCGCTAGCCGAGCCCATCCCTGGCCCGACCACGACTGCGTTGGCACCGCTGGCGGCCGAACTGCAGGTGGTGATCATTGCCAGCCTGTTTGAGAAGCGTGCCGAAGGCATTTATCACAACACTGCCGTTGTCCTGGATGCGGACGGCACGTACCTGGGCAAGTATCGCAAAATGCATATTCCTGATGACCCGCTCTTCTATGAGAAGTTCTACTTTGCACCGGGCGATCTAGGCTTCAAGGTCTTTCATACGCGCTATGCGGATGTGGGTGTGCTGGTGTGCTGGGATCAGTGGTACCCGGAAGCGGCGCGCTTGACGGCATTACGCGGCGCGGAGATCCTGTTTTACCCGACGGCGATCGGCTGGCATCCGTCCGAGAAGGAAGAGCATGGAGCCACCCAACACAGCAGTTGGGAAGTCATACAGCGCTCGCATGCGATTGCGAATGGCTGCCACGTGGTCAGCGTCAATCGTACCGGGCATGAAGGGCCGGCCAATGGCGGGATTGAGTTCTGGGGGCAGAGCTTTGTGGCCGATCCAGGCGGCGTCGTACTGGCGCGGGCCGCCAGTGACTGTGAGGAAGTGCTGGTGGTGCCCTGCGACCTGGCCCGCACTGCCAGCGTGCGTACCCACTGGCCCTTCCTGCGCGACCGTCGCATCGACGCCTATGCCGACCTGACACGGCGGTATATTGATGACGAGTGAGGCTGTCAGAGCGGTAGTGGCAAAAGAGGCGAGTCGGGCCACTGCCACGACTCGCCTCTTTTTTAACGGTGGTGGAGATGGGGGGAGTCGAACCCCCGTCCAGAAAAATAGGTTGTAGATATACTACAAGCTTAGCTCATTGCTTTTAGCTCGCTCTGAACCGCGCCATGAGCAAAGCGGTCTTCGAGCAATCTCACGTATCTTAGACTAGCCCGTGTGAGCAACGAGACTGGTCGCACTCGACTTACTGACGTCTAACTCCGCATCATCGAGCGAATGCTGGACAGACGCGCTCCTTAATTAAGCAGCGAGGGCCAGCCGAGGCTGAACCCGAGTGTGGTTGTTGGCAGTTATTGCCGTTGCCCCTTTAACGAGACTGGGCGGCTCGGCTTGCAATCTACAACGTTCTTTCCCTGTCGAAACCATGCATCCCCGTATGACACACAAAGCTCATTATACCAGAACGGTCGTGCGCTGTCAATAGTAGGATGGTGAGGCGTTGAGGTACCCAACGCCTTCATACTCAACCTCCTGGCCCACTATCGCTTGATTTGCTCGCCAGTGTAGGGATCGTACTGCCACTCACCAGTTGGATCTTGCTGGTTTAGCGGTATCTGCGACGGCATGGGCGAAGATGGGAAGCTGAGTGGCTCCTCAGGCATCACAATCCATAAAACCAGGTAAAGCAGAGGGCTGACGCCGCCCATCAATACGGCAATGACGAAGATCAGCCGGACAATCGTCGTGTCAATATTGAAGTAACGTGCCAGACCACTGCATACACCCCCAAGAATACGATCACTGCGCGAGCGAGTAAGTTTATCTTGCATGGTAAGATCCCTTTCGTCTTAACAAAAATACACTGTGTGCTTCCAGTTATTTCTCGCTAATGGTACGATGGAAGCCTCTTAGATGTTGCATTTGCATATCTTGTGCCACAATTGCCATGCGTGTCTGCTCTACTGACCCTGCGCCCCGCGTTCGGCCTCAATAATGCGCTGGAACACCTCAAACGGTTGTGCTCCGCGCACGGTTTGTCCGTTGACCAGAAAAGACGGTGTACCCTGGATGCCAATTGAGTGTGCTGTCTCAGTTTGATAGGCAATCCGGGCCGTGTGTTGCTGTGAGTCGAGGCAGGTATTAAACGCGGCTGTATCCAGATTGAGTTCCTGCGCAAAAAGTTTCAGATTATCCTTGTTGAAGCTACGTTGACCGCTTGCCAGACGTTCAAACAGCAGGTCGTGATACTCCCAGAACGCACCCTGGTCAGCAGCGCATTCACCGGCTTCGGCAGCAAACAGAGACTCCTCACTTAAGAAGGCTACACTCTGGTAGCCGAAGCGCACCATGCCGGTGTCAATATATTGTTCCAGAAGCTGCGGGAGCGTATCGGTAGCAAAGCGTCCACAGAAACCACACACAAAATCACTAAACTCAATGATTGTGATCGGCGCATCTGCGTCCCCTCTGAAGTGACGTGTCTCATTCACCACGGCTTGCATCAAGGTGGTGCGCACATCACTGGCTGCAGGGTTGGGCGCTGGCGCGGCAGAGTCCGTAGCCGGGAGCGCTGTACGTGCTGGCTCGCCGGCCGTCTGTTTCCCAGCATTATTGCGCCCTGTCAGCAATATGCCACCTGCCCCACCGACGATTATGCCAATCAGGAGTCCGAACACAAAGATAATCGTCCGGTTGTAGGGTAGCGGGGTTTGTTTCTCCATAGGTTTTGCCTCATGTTCTTGTACACGGCGTTGCATGAACGCTTGCCGGATATGATAGAATTGCTCCATCTAGTTCATTATACCCTGCATAGTGGATTGATGCAGCCGATCTTGACGGTATGGATAGGGCGATGTCAACGTTCCGTTGATCGGTGGGTGTAACCGCCTCGGTTCTGGTATGCAAAGACCACCTCCGTGGCTTTGCAAGCCCGCCTGCGCGGGCTTTGCAGCCCTCATCCGCGACTTCAGTTGCGGGGCGGGCAGACTGTTGGCGTAGCCCTATGGTATGGAGGCGTTGCTTGATCATCGATCGCTTGTGTGTCATCATGATATAGGTAACGTCCTTTGTCTCGTTAACACGAGGTACGTGGTAGCTCGCATCAATTTTTTCGCCGAAGTTTATCCTGAGCGCAGCCGAAGGAGCCAGCGCTCCTGAAAAACAAAGAAAGTATGTACCGCGAGAAGAGAGGAGAGAGAAGAGAGAACCCTCCTCCGCTTCTCTCGCTCTTCACTCCTCTTCGGGGTGACAGTCTCCGAGAGCAACAGGTACTTTTGGCCTGGGAGCCGTCACATAGAGTCATAGTATGGATAACAATTGGCCGACTTCGCCTGATGCAGCGATTGTGGTGCAAGAAGAGCTACGCAGTCGTATCAGTCTTGAAGATGACTTTGCGCCAGTGCAGACCGTGGCCGGGGTTGATGTGGGTTTTGAAGCCGACAATAGCGTGGCGCGGGCAGCGGTGGTGGTGCTTACCTATTCGACACTGCAACCATGCGCCTATGCCCTGGCGCGTCGTCCGGTAACGTTTCCCTATATTCCAGGCTTCCTCTCCTTTCGTGAGACGCCGGTCATTCTCGATGCACTGGCACAGTTGCCGATCCAACCGGATCTGGTCATCTGCGATGGGCAGGGAATTGCGCATCCGCGACGGTTTGGCATTGCCTGCCATCTGGGGTTGGTAGCCGGATTACCCAGCATTGGCTGTGCCAAGTCACGCTTAATCGGCCACCATGAACCGTTGCCAGATAAGCGTGGTGCCCAGGTGCCACTGCTCGATGGGTCGGAACAAATTGGAGTCGTGGTACGCACACGTGCGGGGGTTAAACCCGTATATGTCTCGCCTGGTCATCGCGTGAGCATGGCAAGTGCAGTAGGGCTGGTTATGCATTGTGTCACGAAATATCGTCTACCCGAAACCACCCGTGCAGCACACAACCTGGCGTCCAATGATATTGTGCCACACGCACTGTCATTGCCAGCGTCACAGCAACGCCTGGCACTCGAATAGCGTTCACGCTGCAACCAGCAACCCTCTTGTGAAGAACCGGAGTCCCGGCCTGGCCTGATCTCGCTCAACCCCGACTGAAACAGGGACTTCAGGGTTACAATGGCCATACGATTGCTATAGTTAGATACGGAAGCAGGAAACAGAACGGCTGTCAGTGAGATAGGCAATAACGATGCCCAGATGGGGCGTCATGGGCATCGCGCCTGTTTCAGGGATTGTATCTGTCTCATCACAGGTGGTCAAGTTGGTAATATATTGTTGCGTATTTATTGACCTGTGCCATACGAGTGACTCGGTGAATGAGAGCTGGGCTTATGCATCCTTTTTGCGACTGATCGAAACCCCATCCCGTAGCGGCACAATCGTTGACTCAAGTTCGGGATGGCGCATAAGTGCCTGGTTAAAGAGCTGAATCCCACGTACCGTCGGTGGTGGCTGATCTTCCAAAACCTGAGCACTACACAGCACATTGTCGCCAATCAATAAACCACCGGGTCGCAAGAGAGCCACACACATATGCAATGCCTGTAGCGCCTGATCCTCTGCCGTCAAACTGCGCAAAATATCTAGAAAAATCAAGTCATAGCTTGTCAGGTTTAGCCGGGGCAAAGTATCGTTCCATTCTCCCTGGTGCAGAGTGACATCGTTGCCGACATCGGCTTTGGCAAAAAACTCCTGCGCCAGCTGACACCGCCGGGCGTTGCTCTCAATCACGGTCAGATGTCCCCCCACAGGCTGCAGTGCTTGCAAGATCCATAGTGCGGCATAGCCCGTTGTGGTGCCGACTTCCAGAGCCTGGCGTGCGCCTATACTGCGGGCCAGCAGATAGAGTAACTGCCCCTGCACGGGGCCAACCAGCGCCAGCCCCTGTTGTTCGGCGCGTTGTTCCAGTTCGGCCAGTGCACCTGTGCGTGGTGGCATCAGCGCTGCCAGGTAATCCTCAATAGCGATGTTGGTGATCGTATCAATCATAAGAACCCGCCTCCTTGTGCGGTATGCTATTCTGTATATTATGGTGTTGATTGTATCACAAATACCCCCTACTTCATGTTGCAGGGCGCACATCTGACAATCTGAGAGCCTGTCTAAAAAGCGCGTAGACGTGATGTTCAAGTAACCGGCTACCTCCTGTTAATAAAAAAGGGGGGCCAGGTGAAAGCATGGCAGAGCGATACCCAGGCGAAAGCATAGACTTCGGGTTACAATTGCGGGAGACTTGCTCGCGTTCCTTATTTTATTCGCTGTAACCGGGCAAACTGTGGTATCATATAGGAACAACAAACGCTCACAAGAACACTTCTACCAGTAAAGACACGGGTCGTGAGTCCGCATAGGCGACGGGAATCTCTGCTTATTCGCCAGAACTGAGGGTTGAGCCATGTCTGCTACCCGTATTTTAATCGCTGAAGATAATGATCTCGTGTCCCTGACCCTTGAGGAGCAACTCCAGGGATTGGGATATGATGTCGTGGGCATCGCCCGTTCGGGTACGGAAGCGATCTCGCTGGCGCATCGTCTCGTTCCTGATCTTATTATCATGGATATTCGCATGCCGGAAATGGAAGGTACTGAGGCGGCAGCTATAATTCGTAATCAGCGCCCGATACCGATTATTATGTTGACAGCCTATGCAGATAAAGAAACTATTCGAAAAGCCGAAGCTTCCGGGGCGCTGGCTTATCTGGTCAAGCCGGTCAATGAAAATGAGCTCCCACCAGCAATTGATATTGCGCTGGCCCGCTTTAAGGAGATCCAGGCATTGCGCACCGAGGTGGTGGAGTTGCAAGACTCATTGGAAGCCCGCAAGCTTATTGAGCGAGCGAAGGGTATCTTGATGCAGCGGCTGGGCTTGAGTGAACGCGATGCTTATGAACGGCTGCGCCAACGTGCACGTGACAAGCGTGCCAAGATGAAGGACATTGCCCAGGCGATCATCGAGGCCGAGGAATTGCTTGGCTCATAGGGTGAGTGATGTTCATGAGATGTGAGCCAGGGATGAACAGAAAGTGTGGTTGCATAACCCTGCACCGCAGTTCTGGTGTTGTTGAGGCTTACATCGGTTGATTTTTTGCAGTCAGGGCAGGCTCTTGTGCCTGCGCCATGCCCCTCTATGCGGCGAGGCAACTATGGGATGCAACCCCTGCATTCCGCATCACAACGTGGTTAGAACAAAAAACCTGTATGGGATAAGGTTGTCGGAGGGGCCTGTTCCGACCCGGCGCAGCCGGAACTCCGGTCGGGTGTGGGAGCACCAGCCTGGTTGAAGCCAGGTCTCTCAGGTACCATTGGTTGATATAGCCGAGACCTTTGGGTGACGCTTGCTTGCGATCTTCGGTATTTTCCGCTATACTGTTAGGTAGTGATATGGACGTAAATCCTGGTATATCAGCTGTGTGTACCAGGTGGGTCAATCCCATGGCAAAGGGGGTGAGTAGGTAAGCGTGTGAATGAAGAGATCCACACCCGGCTGTTGTTAGACCAACACCAATCTTCGCCGCAGCCGTCAGGCGCGGTTTTTTTCGTTCACGAGCCGCCATACCATGCGAGTTGAACGACGTGACGGGGAATCCGTTGAGCAATTGATCCGCCGCTTTAACAAAGGTGTTGTCACCGAGCGGATTACAAAAACGTACCGCGAGAAAATGCACTTTATTTCCAAGAGTGAGCAGCGTAAAGAAAAGCGTCGCCGCGCTGAACGTAATCGACGCAAAAAAATGGCAAAAGTCAGTTTCTAACCAGCAAAGCTTATTACACGGGAGCGACGGGGAGCCTCTTGTTGCCCCGTGTTTTTCTATTCGCAGTCATGGTATAATAGCTCTTCGCTAATGTAGTATAAAGTGCCGTTTATATGTTTGATAGAATCGCCGGTATTGAAGTGCGCTACAATGAGTTGACCGAGTTGATGGCACAACCCGATGTCGCAACGAATCCATTGCGATTGCAGCAGTATGCGCGTGAACAGCGTGATCTTGAGCCGATCGTAGCAGCCTTTCGCCAGTATAGGCAGACACTGCATGCGATTGAGGAAACGCAGATGTTGCTCAACGATGGGCTTGATGCGGATCTGCGTCAACTGGCACAGGAAGAACTGGACAGCCTGCGTGAGCAACGACGCGCCTTAGAAGAAAAAATGAAGTTTTTGCTCTTGCCCCGCGATCCGAATGATCAAAAGAATGTGATTATGGAGATTCGCCAGGGAACGGGCGGTGATGAAGCGGCGCTCTTTGCTGCAGATCTGTACCGTATGTACTATCGGTATAGCGAGTCACGTGGCTGGAAGGTTGAACTGGCGAATGTCACCGAAAACGATGTTGGAGGTTACAAAGAAGTCATTTTTACGGTACGTGGCGAGGGAGTCTATAGCCGACTGAAGTATGAGGGTGGGACGCATCGCGTCCAGCGTGTACCAGAGACTGAGGCACGGGGCCGTATTCATACCAGTACTGCAACCGTTGCCGTATTGCCCGAAACCGAAGCAAACGAAATTGAATTACGTGAAGATGATTATCGCGTGGATGTCTTTCGTAGCGGTGGTCATGGCGGGCAGGGCGTGAATACGACTGACTCGGCCGTGCGCATCGTCTACAAGGGTGGTACCCCCGACGAAATTGTGGTGACATGCCAGGATGGTCGCTCACAAATTAAGAACAAAGAGAAGGCGCTGTCGGTTTTGCGTGCCAGACTCTATGCCCTTGAGCAAGAGAAATATCAGCGTGAGTTGGGGCTGTCCCGCCTGGCTCAAGTGGGTACTGGTGAACGGGCCGAGAAAATCCGTACCTACAACTATCCTCAAGATCGGATAACTGACCATCGCATTGAGCAAAGCTTCTCCAACCTGCCGAGCTTTTTGAACGGTGATCTGGATCCCTTGATTGATGCGTTGATTATCTATGATAATGCCCAGCGCCTGGCGGAGGCAGGTATTAGTTGAACCATATCTGGCTGTAGCGATACAGCAATACGTCGTATGCATAGAACCAGGGAAATAGCGTTGGCTATTTCCTTTTTTGTCCCCCGCTTTTGAACAGGCCGGATATTACTGTTGCTCGCAGATTGACGATGCAAAGGAGGAGGGTTGTGCTGACACCAGAACTCGAGGCGTTTATTGTGCGTATGCCCAAAGTGGAGTTGCATCTCCATCTCGAGGGAACCATTATGCCGCGTACCCTCCTGGAACTGGCGCAACGCAATCAGGTTGAAATCCCGGCGCGTGATGTTGAGGGGGTTGAGCAGCTGTTCCGCTATCGCAATTTTAGTGAATTTCTCACGGTGTATATGGCGCTGGTGCGAGCGATTGTCTATGGTGAGGATTTTGAGCGTCTGGCGTATGAGGCGGGGATGATGCTGGCTGCCCAGCAGGTATACTATGCCGAGGTTATGCTTTCGCCCATGCAGCACCTGCTGCGTGGCATGGATATGCACGAGGCGCTGGCAGGCACGATTGCTGGCTTTCGTCAGGTTGAACGTGAAACAGGATTGCTGGTGCGGCTAGGGTTAGATTACGGACGACAGTATGGGCCGGAACTGGCGTGGCAGGTGCTGGAAATTGCGCAGGCGACAATGGCTGAAGGAGTCGTGGCCTGGTCAATCGGTGGCAACGAAATCGGTCATCCGCCCGAACCATTTGCTGAGATTTTTGCTGCTGCCAGGAAGGCCGGGTTACGGTTGATGGCTCATGCAGGGGAGGTGGTTGGCCCCGCCAGTGTCTGGGGAGCGGTGGAGGCGCTGCGAGTGGAGCGCCTGGGGCATGGCATTCGCAGTGTCGAAGATCCAGCTCTGGTGAGGTATTTGCGTGAAAAAAAGGTGGTACTGGATGTGTGCCCCACCAGCAATTTGCGAACTGGCGCGGCTGAGTCGTGGCAGCGGCATCCTCTGCGTATACTGTATGATGCCGGTGTCTGTGTGACGCTCAACACGGATGATCCAACGTTTTTTCATACCACGCTGATCGATGAATATCGCAAGGCGGTATGCTACTTTGGCTTTAACGCCGACGATCTGTGTCGCCTGGTACTCAATGCCATTTCCGCCGCGTTTCTATCGCCGCCAGAGCAAGCCTTGCTGTTGCAGCGTGTAACCCGTGAATTAACCGCGCTGCGTCGTGAGTTGGGGGTTTAAGGACAAACGGAAATAGGAGCGACAAAATAGGAAAGAGGGCAGTAGGGGCAGATTGCAACGTGCCCCTACAACAGATTTCTATTTCCTACAATAGCGCTTTGCGCTCAGGCCCGCTTTGCGCATGGGTGCACGCATAGATTGCTCCCGAGTTGCTACCCTATAATCAGCGGCAGGTACACCCGGTTACTGCCGGGGACTGGCGGGTCAATCTGTGAAGTATCGACGCTGACATTCAAGCGGAGCAGGGTTATCGAGTAGGGTGCAAAAGTATAGCTAAGCGGGTGTTTCGGATCGTTTAACACCAGCGAGGGTGCATTTGACAGATCTGCATTGGGGGTGCTGACATCATTGAAGGTCACGGTCAGGCTATCCAGGGCAGGAGCGCTCAGGATATCGACCAGGCCGCTTTGCACGGTACGAATGCCCTCGATCTCGATTCGGGTCGTGATCGGCTCACCCGTCTTGTTGATCGCCAGCAGCGAGAGTGTCGTATCATCAATGCGCCCGCCATACACGCTCAAGGTCGTCTCGGCATCGAACGTCGTTGTGACTGGTAGCATCCGTTCGCCAAAGCGTGCCCAGAGTGGGTACACATAGTATGTGGGATAGGGCTGATAGCTGTCGTGATCCACCAGACCATAATCTGTTTTATCGCCACTCCGTCCATTTGCCAGATTCCACTGGTTCGCCAGTGTAACCCCATGGTACTTCATTTGCCCGAGCGTATCGGCCAGATAGAGGGCGTTGACGGCACGGATCATCAACTGCGCGGTATCATTGTCATAAAACGATACCAGATTGTATTCGGTAAGAGCAATCGGCACCTGGCGTCCACCTGCGTGACGATCAAAGGCCGTCCGCATATTGTTCATCATTGCCTGCCAGGTCTGCTGCGGTTTGCGCAGTACCTCGGCAGGATTGACGGGGGGCGTATCGTACCCATAGTGGTGGATGCTGTAAAAATCCATCTCGTTGCCAGCGGCGGCGATCACCTCATTGCCCCAGTTGTTCCAGCTGGACTGCTCTGCCACACCGACTGCGCCGACCATAATCGTCGGGTCAACGGCGCGCATAGCATTGCGAAACTCGCGGTAGCCCTCGCGCCGGTCGCGACCACTGCCAATGCCTTCAACATATTCGGTACCATCACAGGTCCATACATCTTCCCATCCCCAGGGCATACAATCCTTGCCCATTCCCGACTTGCCACCATAGATTTCGTTGCCCACTTCCCACAATGTGATCTTGAAAGGCTCCGGGTAGCCCTGGTCACGGCGAAGGCGTGCCCAGTGTCCAACGGTATACCAGTCACGCCCACGTACATCGACACCAATCGGGCGTTCGTCATCAACGGTTCCATTGAAGAAGGCCACTGCGGCCGCAGCTTCTTTCGCTGTACCGTTGAGGTTCACAATGTACATGCCTTCTGTGTTGGTATTGCGCATAAAACCAATAAAGTCGCTCGGTCGTGCGGCCCATGTCCAGTAGCATGTGGCACTGTTCCTGGTTTCACAGCCCAGCCAATCGTAGGCGTTACTCCAACTGCCACCGGGAATGCGCATCACAGTAAGGCCGGCTGCACGGGTACGGGCCTGAAAGGTGCTATTTTCCAGTCGTGAGGCTGTTAGCCATGCAGGGACATTGGTACCCAACATACGTCGGTCAATGCTGATCGCTGGCGCGTTTGTGTCAAGACGGATAGTTGCGCCGTCTGCATCTAGTGCAAGGGTATCTTTGGGGGGAAAGGGGACAACCTCTGGTACGATGAGGGGAACTTCGGTGGGTGCGGATGAAGGAGCAGGAGACGTGCTGTTGATGGTGGCTCCGTTCGTGGTCGGTGGCTGTAATAATGGCGGGCTATCCAGCTGTAGCAGGAGCAGAATGATACCGAACAGGGTGATACCAAGGACAGCAAAGATGATAGACCGAACAATGTGACGAGTTTGGTAAGACATAGTCTCTCCCCAGAATATACATCATCATAGCCCAAACAGGTAGCTGGTTGTCGTTATCGCTGACAGGTTATTCTACGGTCGCATACCTGATCGGCTGACTACTGGTGTACATCGTATATCAGAACGATTGGATATCTCATGCTTTCTTTATAGCACAGCCCGGAAGAGATTACCAGCAGGGTGAAGGGATTGTCATCATGTAAAAAGCCGTCCCAATCTTGCCAGGAGGGTCAACGAGCGTTTCCGTTTACACCGCGAGGCGGCGCAACGTGATCGTTTCCTGGTTCGTCAGCGCCTGTTCCAGTTTGTGTAGCGTATCTGGCGGCAGTCCATCCTGGCGTAGAGTTGCGATCATCGTGGCTGTCAGGGTATAGGTAGCGGGGCCAGAGGGTGTCATACGTCGGCGGAGCAGTCGAAACTGCTGGCGTGGGATCACGGTGATCAAGACCCCCGTCTGATCATGGTACAGAGCGATCAAGCTGGTTGTACGACGGCGGGCGCGTTCTACCCACACCGTTCCCCGTGCTGCCTCAATCATACTGCGCTGTTGGGCGCGGCTGATCTGCAGCGGCGTCAAGTGTTCATTCAGCAGCGTCTGGACGATCATGTGAGCGGCGTCAGGGCGACTGAGGTGCCGGGTATTGGCGCGCATACGCTGTAACCGCTCTGGATGAGTGAGCAACTGGTCAAGCTTGAATGTCAAGGTCGCCACATCATTGCAACGCACGGCCACACCCTGTTCGAGCAGGTGATTGCTGTTGCGCTCCTCCTGACCGGGTATGGGAGAGATAATGACCATCGGCAGGCCAGATGCCATACATTCAGACGCAGTCAGGCCACCCGGTTTGCCAATAAAGAGCGTGGCGACACGCATCAGCCCTGGCATATCGGTTGAATAGCCCAGGACGCGGAACTTCGTTACGAGAGGAAAAACGATGGCCTCAATGTCGCGGCGGAGTTGCTCGTTGCGTCCACAGATCACGACTGCCTGGACATCGTGCTGTAATTGCATCACGCGCAGGACGATCTCGCGTGCCGGGCCACCGCCCACTGCCCCCGCTGAAATCAGCAACAGCGGACATTCAGGGTCAAGCTGGTAATGCGCGAGTACCGCCGCTCGATCCACCGGCTGGCTGAAGGCTGCGTGAATCGGAATGCCCGAAACGGTAATGCGTTGCTCCGGTATCCCCAGTGTTATCAGATGCGCGCGCGTTTCTTCCAGCGCCACAAAATAGCAGTTGAACGTCGGACTGAGCCACATGCCATGAAAATCGTAATCGGTCGTGACAATCGCCAGGGAGGTGTTGATCTCCTGTTGGGACATCAACTGGGCAATAATCCCGGCAGGCATAAAGTGGGTACAGACTGAGATATGAGGGTCAAACTGTTTAATAAACCGCACCAGTTGCTGGGCATGCAACAGATCAAAGGCTCGACGAAACAGCCCTGCGTTCTTAAAGGGTAAGTCGTGCATATCGTACCACCAGCCCAACAACCATGGACTCTCCCGCACCAGGATGGTGTACGCATCGGCTGCAATAGCCCGATAGGTATCACTGGTAAGCGCCAGGGCATCCTGGTTAATCACCTCGACCCCCTCAGTTTGACGAAAGGCCTGCTCTAGGGCGCTGGCGGCCACCTGGTGACCGGAGCCAACGCTGGCTGATAAAATTAAGACTCGGTTTGGCATACGTTATGGTCACTTTTTGAAACGTGTGCGCAAGCCATGCCGGTGCATACAGCGTGTTAGCTTGCCGGATTGTGCCACGGTATATCCGCGACTCCGGATCGAGCATTTGCCAGCCGTGCGAGCACAAAGAACCAGTCTGACAGTCGATTAAGATAGAGCAGCGTGATACTGTTGATCGCTTCTTCAGCCTGAAGCGAAACAACGTGCCGCTCGGCGCGGCGACAAACGGTACGTGCCAGATGGAGATGGGCGGCTGCCGGTGTGCCCCCAGGCAGAATGAATTGCTTCAGTGGCTCCAGTTCGGCTTCAAACTGATCGATCTCTTGCTCCAGGCGTGTTACATAATCGCTCCCAACTCGTGGAATGTACTTCGCCTCACCGGGTGTCGCCAGGTCGGCACCCAGCACAAACAACTCTTCCTGAATCCGCGCCAGCAGTGGATCCAACGCCGTGTCCAGGCCAATCGTGCGGGTAACGCCCAGGACGGCATTCAGTTCATCAACGGCACCATAAGCATGTACCCGTAGCGAGTCTTTGCTCACCCGCCCCCCACCAAATAACCCGGTCTGGCCAGTATCGCCGGTTCTGGTATAAATCTTCATAATTCTTTCCAGATCTATTTATTCGTAGCGAAAGATCAAAATAAACTGATGCACTTGATTAGCCACAAATGCAAAGGGATAGCCAAACGGATATAAATTCTGGCTCTGATCGTGCCAGATGCGATAGCCACGAAATACTAATCCTGGTACCGACCACAGCGTTTGCACAACATCGGCATGGAGCATGTTATGATGCTCGCTCGTGGGCTGCAAATCTTTGGTAAATAGCACCAGATGACCGCCTGGCTTCAGCCATAACACCGCGTGCTCCACAATGTTCCGTAGCTCGCCAAGGAAAGTCTGATAATCCAGATTACCGAGATCTGCCGTCGATTCGGTAAAAGGTGTCGCTGCACCCCGTCCACGCTTCTTGTGTTCTCCAGTCTTGGTTCGCGCTTGCATGGCGGCATAGGGCGGATCAGTGAGAATCAGATCAAAAGGCCGGGCCACGACCTCGGCATACATATGCAAATAGCGTGCATCACCCACAATCAGTGGCTGCGGTGTAAGTTGGAGCGTCCGACACACATGATAATAGCAATCCACATACTTCTGGGCCAGTTCAATGCCTACACCGGTGCGCCCTTCGAGTGAGCAGGCCAGCAGGGTGCCACCTACGCCGGCAAATGGATCAAGGATGTGACCACCACGTCGTGTGAAGAAGCGTATCAACTCGGCCATCAACTGCGGTGGCTTGGGTGAAGGATGGAGTCGCCGCAACGTGTGGGCATAGGCCTCCGGCCCTCTGGTGGGATAGCGCGTCGTAATGACTGAACGCAGCGCATACACCCACTCACGGCCTGTGAGATTATTGAGTTTATTGCGCGGGTCAGGCCGGGAAGCATCGTCGCGTCGTTGGTCATCCATGGTTTGAGACTCTGGTATGTTCGCGCATCATGTGTACAAAATCGGCAAACAGATAGGTGGCATCGTGTGGGCCAGGGCCAGCTTCCGGGTGATATTGCACACTAAACGCTGGCAACGAGCGATGCCGCAGACCCTCAACGGTCTGATCATTCAGATTGATATGGGTTACTTCGACCTCGGCTGGCAAACTATCGGCATCAACCGCAAAGCCGTGATTTTGCGAGGTAATTTCGACCCGGTCACGATGCAAATGCCGCACGGGATGGTTGGTGCCGTGATGACCAAACGGCAGCTTAAAGGTGCGTCCCCCCAGCGCCAGCGCCAGCAATTGATGCCCCAGACAGATGCCGAATATCGGCACTTGTCCAAGCAGTGAGCGCAACGGTTCCAGTGCATACGTTGCTGCAGCTGGATCACCGGGGCCGTTGGAGTAGAAAATACCATCCGGTTTCAATTGCAGCACGTCGGCGGCAGGGGTGGTGGCTGGAACAACGGTCACGCGGCAGCCATGATCGACCAGGCGGCGTAAGATGGTGCGTTTGAGGCCAAAGTCATAGGCCACGACATGCAGCATATTGGCGGCTGGCGCCTGCTGCATACCTGTTGTCTGTCGCGCAGCCCGAGTTGCCTCGAACGCACCACTGCCTTCTGTCCAGTGATAGGGTTCATCACATGTAACCAGTCGGGTCAGATCCTGGCCGACCATCGATGGGGCAGCTTTCGCCCTGGCAGCCAGGCGTTCCACATTATCGTCCTCGGTTGAAATAATGCCACGCATCGCCCCTGCCGAACGAATATGGCGCGTCAGTGCACGGGTATCTATTTCGCTGATCGCCACAATCTGATGATCGCGGAGCAACTGGCTCAGGCTGCCCCGTGCGCGCCATGAGCTGTAGTGTTCACTGTGAAACCGGACAATAAAGCCTGCCACCTGTGGTTGCCACGATTCGGGGTCAAAGTCGTTTACGCCAGTGTTGCCAATATGCGGCGCGGTCATGATCACCAGTTGCCCGCAGTAGGATGGGTCAGACAGAATTTCCTGATAACCCGTCATACCCGTGTTAAAGACAACCTCACCGACCCGTTCGCCTGTGGCACCAAACGACTGTCCCCTGAAGCTACGTCCATCTTCCAATACCAGGAGTGCTTCCAATCTACCCTCCGCTGCATACTGCGCTTGTCTTCTTTATGCGTATTGTAGCATAGAATGCCCATCGTGCGCAGCAGTGGTATACTGCTTCTCAGAACCTGTTTCCAAAGCGGTCGTAGGGGTGCAGCAGCGGTAGACGGAGACCAGTGGACATACGATGGCACCTCGCTGCTGCGCCCTGACTTTCTGAACAAATCTACCTGTATGCATATTGTACACATCTACAAAGATTTCTACCCGGTTCTGGGTGGCATTGAGAACCACATCAAGGTGCTGGCCGAGGGATTGACAGCACGAGGGCACCGCGTAACCGTACTAGTAACCGGGCCGCACCGACACGATCAGATCATCAAGACCGGGTTGCTCACAGTAATCAAGGCTGGACGGCTGGCACATGTTGCCTCTACGCCGATGAGCTGGCGCATGCTTGTGTATGCACGCCGCCTTAAAAATGTGGATGTGGTTCACCTGCAATTTCCCTACCCTCCGGGCGATCTGGCGGCTATGCTCATACCCCGGCACCCACCCCTGGTGGTAAGCTATCAGAGCGATATTGTGCGCCAGCGTATGCTGCGGACGGTCTATCAGCCGCTGCTCCAGCACACACTGGCCCGCGCCGCACGCATTATCACCAGCAGTCCGGCCTATAGCGCCAGCTCGCCCTGGCTTGCGCCGCACCGGGAGCGTTGCACGGTGGTGCCGCTGAGTGTCGATCCGCAACGCTTTGCGCATCCCGATCCCGGTCAGGTTGGTGCCTGGCGTGCCCGTTATGGGTACCAGCCGCTGGTGCTGTTTGTCGGGCGCCTACGCTACTACAAGGGGCTGACGTTTCTCCTGCAGGCGCTGACCCATATGCGCACTCCTGCCCGGCTATTGCTGGTGGGCAGTGGGCCAGAGCAACAGCGCCTGCAACACCAGGCATACACGAGCGGGCTGATGGAGCGGGTGACGTTTCTGGGCGATGTACGCGACGCTGAGTTGCCAGCGATCTATGCCGCTGCAAATGTCTTTGTACTGCCCTCGCACCTGCGTGCCGAGGCGTTTGGTCTTGTGCAGCTCGAGGCACAAGCTGCCGGATTGCCCATCGTTTGCACCGAGATCGGTACCGGCACCAGCTATGTCACGCAGCATGGGCAGACGGGCTTTGTAGTGCCGCCCGCCCATCCGCTGGCGCTGGCGCAGGCGCTTGATGTGCTGCTGGCGAATCCAGCGCTGGCGCAACGTATGGGCCAGGCGGGGCGTACCCGCGCGATGCAGGAATTTACGCATGCACGTATGCTTGAGCGGGTGGAGCAGGTGTACCAGAGTGTGGTGGGGCATTGGTCATAAATCTGATATGGTGGGAATAGTTATATGCGTGTTTGTGTGGACACGGCGATGTGGCGATGTATGGTATAGTAAAACGAGCAGTGATTGTTACCGTTAGACAAGGATTCAGGTGTCAGGTGTTGACGTGACAGATGTAGTGACGACTTTAACAGATGTAGTGACGACTTTAGTCGTTCTACAGCCTTACAAACGACGAAAGTCGTTACGACGTGCGACTCAACCGTAAAGTATCGACGAACCTTGTCTTAGTTATAATACAGCAATTCTTAGTCGGTTGTGAAGCACCGGAGTCCCGGCTTTCGCCAGGGTATTGTTCCGTCCAGATCCGATGGTTCGTCCATGCTTTCGCCTGGACTCCGATGTACTATCGGCAGAGGCTTGCTATACCAGAATAAATAAAGTAGGTATCTATGTCTAAAGAAGATGTACCACATATAAGTGTTATTGAACTTAATGCTGACAATAGTGTCAAATTGCCTGCGAATATTGCGCAATGGTTCAAATTAGCTGATCGTTTCCTGGTGACCATCCAGGGTGATACTCTCATTCTCAAGCGTATCAATCCGATCAATGTGCTTGATGTCGTAGCGACAATACCAGATGATGAGCCACCGACCATGGAAGACATCAATGCTATCGTTCACGATGTGCGGCAGCAGTATCGATCAGGATAACAGCGTGAGGATTGTGGTTGATACAAATGTCGGGATTTCGGGATTGCTCTGGAAGGGATTGCCAACAGAAATTCTGCGGCTTGCCGAAACAAGGCACATTGAAATCTGTTCGACAACTGCGATTGTTACAGAACTTGAACGTGTCCTGGAATAGGGGCGTATACAAAAACAGCTAGACAAACTGCAGCTAACGCGATCTGATGTAGTTGGCTTTGCTTTGACGTTGATGGTGATCGTTGAACCAATGGTTCTTGCAAGCAACATTTGATCCAGACGATGATATGTTTATCGCTTGCGCACTAGCAGCGAGGGCAGAGTATATTGTCTCAGGTGACCAACACTTGCTCACGCTGGGGCAGTGGCAGGGCATTCAGATTGTCACTGTTCATGATTTTCTATCCCGTCATTTCCCCAGAAAAATAAACAAATAGGGTTGTCATCGCATCATTTTATCCAGCACCGCCAGCGTTTCGATATGCGGTGTGTGCGGGAACATGTCATAGCCCACCAGATCTGTCAGTTGGTACGCAACACCAAGCTGCCGCAGGTCGGCGATCTGGGTCAGTGGATTACAGGAGATGTAGACAATTCGCCGTGGTGCGAGACGCAGCAGTTCCGTACAAACCTCTGGCCCCAGCCCCACCCGCGGTGGGTCGGCAATCACGACATCGTAGGGACGACTCGCCAGATCGCTTCTGCGGGCGGTTAGCTGCCGGCGCAAAAATGACAGTACTTCCTCGGCCATAACCTTCACATTCGTGGCATGATTGAGCGCACTGTTATAGCGCGCCAGCGCCGCGCTTTCGGCAAATGACTCAATGCAGACCACCGATTCGACCTGGGGGGCCAGATGCAGCGCAATCGTGCCCACGCCGCCATACAGATCAATCACGCTCTCGGCATTTCCCACATGCCCGGCTACCGCATTCAACAGCGGGAGTAACAGATGCACGTTATTCTGAAAAAAAGAGTTGGGACCAACGTGGAGCACATTGGTGCCCACCTGCATAGGCAGGTTATTTGCTCCCCAGCGCCGCAAAGACGTTCCAAATGACAGATCGGTTTTGGTTTCGTTTAAAAGCCAGTGAAAACCCTGCACTCCTGGTTGCTCCAGGGCCAGCGTTGCCAGTTGCTCCATCTCCGTCTCATACGCACCTGACGCGGTAACTGCCACCAGAAGCAGAGTGTCCTGTGGACTGCGGCGTACCACCAGGTAGCGCAAAAAACCTTCGTGGGTGCGCACGTTATAGTCTGGGAGCGCCAGTTCCTGGGATGCGCGCCACAGCGTATGTGCGACCGCAAACGCCGCGGGTGGGATCAGATGGCATGTCTCTAGTTCAACAACATAGTTGAAGCGCCCACGCATACGCAAACCGAAGCGTCCCTTGGTGGCAACATAGTCCATGCGTGTCCGATAATGGTAAGGATTGGGCGATGGTACAACGATGATCGGCAAAACGGGAGCTGCAACCGATGGCGGTAATTCTGCCGCCTGCCAGATCTGGCTGAGGGCCGTACTTTTGGCCACAATCTGGTCACCATAGTCGCGGTCTTGAAAGGCACATCCACCACAGGTCTGCACATGCGGGCAGAGGGGTTCAACCGCGGTACCGGTGCGGGTACGCTGCATAATCTGGTTACGGAACTGTTTATTCGTAGGTGTCACAACATTGCTACTCTGCAAACCCTTCGTCTTCAACGACGCGTCGCATACGTGTCAGCAGTTGCATTCGCTGCACCTGTTGCACGATTTCTGGTGGACATGCACAACAATCCCAGTCAAACTTGGTAGCCTGTGCATCGGCGGTCAGGCAAAGAATGCGACCGCGTGCCAGATCCAGTCGGAGCACGTCACCGGTACTGATCTGTCGGGCCGCAGCGGGCTGAACCAGCACAGGCAATCCCGCCTGCCCTGCTACGTGCATGAAAGGAGCCGCTGCTGCGGTACAAATAATGGCTGCCAGCCCCAGTGCTTGCAGCGCATAAACCGCATCCTCGGCACCTGGCCCGTCGTACACCTGCCCGCACACGACCAGGATGTCTCCTTCGCGGGAGCGCTCGGCCACGGCAGGATCAACGTTGGCCAGACAATATGCAGCCAGCAGCGCTGTGTCTGCACTGGCCGCCTGGATCGGGTCAATGATTGTGCCAGGCCACAGATCATGTTCAACCTGTATGGCGTAACCGGTAAGAATCATGGGTTAACGTGGGCTGATGGAAGGGGTAATCCGTTCCATATATTGATCAATAACCCGCCGCACCGCGTCTGCATTGGCCGCGACCTCAACCGGCGGATTGGGATACTGGCTCACCACTTCCGGCAGCGTGTTTTCGTGGTAGGCTTCTTTGAAGCGGCTGAACTTCAGGCCGTGTGCAGTTGAAATCACGACCACCCGATCTGCCTTCTGGATGATGCCGCGCTTGATCAGCTTGATTGCTGCTGCCAGTGCCACGCCAGTATGGGGGCAGGCATACGTGCCCGTACGGTCGGCCCGGGCTGCGGCATCGGCGAGTTCTTGCTCGCTGGCCTGCTCGACAATTCCATCAAATCGTTGCAGAATACTGATGGCACGGTTGATGCTCACCGGATCGCCGATCTGGATCGCACTGGCAGCCGTGGCACGGGCTGTCATCGGCTCATAATGGGCAAACCCCTGCTGATAAGCACGATAGAGAGGATTGGCATTCTCAGCCTGAGCACACACAATGCGCGGCAGGCGATCGATCAGGCCCAGTTCATACATCATCAGCAATCCTCTGCCGAGCGCTGCGGTGTTGCCCAGGTTGCCACCAGGGATAATGATCCAGTCCGGCACATGCCAATCAAACTGCTGCACAATCTCAATCCCAACCGTCTTTTGCCCTTCGATCCGCAGTGAGTTGAGCGAGTTTGCCAGGTAAATACCTTGATCAGCGGTCACTGCGCGTACCACGCGCATACAGCCGTCAAAGTCGGTATCGAGTGCCAGTACCAGCGCTCCATGCGCAATTGGTTGCACCAGCTGGGCGGTGCTGACCTTGCCTTTGGGCAGAAAGACGATGGTGGGAATGCCAGCCGCCGCACCGTAACAGGCCAGCGCAGCCGAGGTATCGCCCGTACTGGCACAGGCCACGGCACGGATCGGCTTGCCTTCGGTGATCATCTGGCGCACGACACTGATCAAGACGGTCATCCCCAGATCCTTAAAGCTGCCAGTGTGTGAGTTGCCACACAGCTTGATCCAGAAGTTCTCTACTCCCAGATCGATACCGAGCCGCTCGGCCCAGAACAGATTTGTCCCGCCCTCAAACATGCTGACCACATTATCATCGCTGACAACCGGGCATACCCATTCCTTCTTGCCCCACACCCCACTGCCATACGGCCACGATGTGCGCATCCAGCGGCTCTCAAACAGGTGTTTCCACTCGGCGGCACTGCGCTGACGCAAGGCATCCAGATCATGCTGAACTTCGAGTAATCCCCCCGATTTGCTATAGTACACCACATCAGTCAACGGGTAGCGCTCGTTGGGATTATCTTGAGCAGCAAACCAGGCATTGTATTGCATTATTTCACCTTCATCCAATCAGGTACCGGTGCAACAGTTTATCTTCCTTCACCGTAGCACGGGCAACATTGCCAGTGACGGGCCATACCAGAGTCTGGGTACTCAAGTGCAGAACGACATGCGAGGCGCATTGCAGAGAACTCGATATTCTGATGGAAACCAGTGATATGCCTCTGACAGTTTCTAGCCCGACTTCATTATAGCACGGCCCCTGGTCTTTGCCAGGGGCCGTGCGTGTGAAATAGCTCAGATGTGATGCACTATCCCGGTGTGCGGGGTTCAACACAAATGACTGCAGATAAGTCACGTGCAATCTGTGTTATCGCAAGGAATCATGCACGTTCAACTTTTTTCTTGCTCGGCCAACTCGTCCTGGATCTGCCTTACATATCGTTCGGCTTCACCTCGCCAATAGGTATCCCCGCCAAGCATGAGATAGTGTTGCAGGTCGGCCAGGGCTATGTCCAGGGCACCATGGAAACGATGAAACAGCCCGCGCTGCAAATATGGGTCGGGCCAATCGGGAGCTAACTCTATAGCCTGTGTCAGGTCGGCCACGGCTGGCTCATATTCATTCAGCTCGCGCCCGCGAATAAAACCGCTATGATAGTACGCCGCAGCCAGTGTCGGCCACCAGCGTCGGGCACGCCCAAAGGCGGCCACACTCAGTTCATAGAAGACTCGTTCGGCGCTACGATTGCCCATATGACACAGGCTGTGCCCCCAGGCGCACCACCAGTGTGCTATCCAGCGTTGCCAGAACGTCGGGTTGGGTGGAGACATTGCTACCTCTTGTGCATATATCGCTCAGTATGACAGGACGGTTGCTGTCAGGTGGTCAGATAGCCTTTTTGCCTTTCGTGCTGCTGAAGGCGAAAAAAATGGTGTTGAAGCGACCGCATAAGTCATGGCACTATCAGCCATTATGCATAGTGTGCATTATATGCAGCAGGGGTATCTCACGCAATACCAGATATCGGGAGGAGCATGTTATAATACTGAACGTACTCATAAAGAAGTAACCGTTCATGGGAACGTTCGCCAGTGGGGGCGTGTTGTCCTTCCAAACCATACGTATCAAGGCACATCTCTGGTTCGGAGGGGGCTGGAGGCTTCCAGGAATCCCCGCAACGGGATGTAAAAACCAGAGCTTTGACCTGGATGCGTATGGAGGTGTTGTCCTTCCCAACCACCCTACTCGAACGGTTACATAAGAGCTTCTTTATTTTTAAGGATGTGTGATGCGACATATACGGGCTTTAATGTTAGCGGTGACGTTGATCGCGTTTCTGGTCTCCTGTGGCGGCTATTTACTCCTGCGTGAATTACGCATACCTGCCAGTACCAGCGATGCGCCGATTGAAATCGAGATTCAACCTGGTGAGACGACAGCGCACATTGCCACCCGGTTGCGTGCCCAGGGGCTTATTCGCCAGCCTCTATTTTTTTCAGCCCTGGTGCGGTATCTCGATCTCGATCGTGATCTCCAGGCCGGGCGATACTTGCTCCGGGCTGATATGACGATCAGCGATATTTTGATTGCGCTGCAAAGTGGTCGTGTAGGGGAAATCCAGATTACTATCCCAGAAGGATTGCGGCTGGAAGAGATCGCCAATTTGCTGGGCAATGCCGAGTTCGAACAGATCAATGAGGCCAATTTTCTCGAAGTGGCCCAAAATGGGGGGCAGTTTAAGGATTACTATTTTTTGCTGAACAGCCTGCCGTCTGATGCGACCCTCGAAGGCTATCTTTTTCCTGATACCTATCGCATTGCGGTCACGGCCACAGTGACGGAGGTGATCGATCTGATGCTCACGCGCTTCGATCAGCAGTATAGTACCTTTGACCGCGATGTGCGTGTCCCGGATCGCTCGGTTCATGAGATTGTAACCATGGCGTCGATTGTTCAGCGTGAAGCAGCGTTAATCAGCGAGATGCCCCGCATCGCGGCTGTCTTCTGGAATCGGCTGCGCCCGGAGCATGCGGCTGAAACCGGTGGTGGCAAACTCCAGGCCGATCCAACAGTGCAATACGCGCTGGGCTATAGCGTTGACGAGGCGACCTGGTGGCGCAAGAATTTGTCACTGGCCGATCTGCAGATCGATCATCCCTACAATACGCGGGAGCGAGCCGGCTTACCGCCTGGCCCGATTAGTAATCCGGGGTTAGATGCGTTGCGGGCGGCGGCACAACCCGACGAAAGCGCCCCGTATCTCTATTTTGTTGCGAGTTGTGCGATGGATGGTTCCCATAACTTTGCCACCAACTTTGCTGAGTTTCGCCAGTATGAAGCCGACTTTCTGGCGTGTCGGTAGCAGGTGCGCACGGTGGGGCAGGGTGCGGCAATGTCCCACCGTCCATTCCATCGATCTCCATTGCGTGACGGCTCCCAGAGCGAAAGCATCTGTTGCTCTCGGAGACTGCCGCCCCGAAAAGGAGTGGGGGAAGAGGAGTGGGGAGAGAGAGAAGATGAGCGTGGTTCTCTCTGCTCTCTGTTCTCTCCTCTAAGTGTAGCATCGGAACAATCGGCAAGTTCGTCGTGTGGCAGAGCTGCAGACAGGGCACCTACTGATTGCAACATCGCCCGGCGGCTGAAGCTGCAGCCGGGAGCTTGAAGGTTCCGGCTCTCGTTCCCAAAACCGCTGAAGCGGTCAACCAGAGCCGGCGCAGGCTGGCTTCACCCCACTTGCCTGCGGCTTCAGCCGCCGCAAGCCGAGACAAAGACAACTGTAGTACTATCGTGTGTCGATACCTGTTGATACGTAGGTACACAGCATGATCCAGCGTATTGGGTTGATTGGCGATCCCGTGGCGCACAGCCGCTCACCAGCCATGCAGAATGCGGCTTTGATGCACCTCGGCATTCCGGCCCGTTATGAGCTATGGCCCACGCCAGCAGATGCGTTACCAGCGCGGATAACGATGCTCCGTGCATCGGAATATCTGGGTGCCAATGTTACGCTGCCGCATAAGACGGCGGTGTTGCCCTTGCTTGATGATCTGGAGCCAGCCACGGTTCGGATTGGAGCGGTTAACACAATCTATAAACGGGCGGATGGGGCACTGGTGGGCACCAATACTGATGCGCCGGCGTTGCTGACCAGCTTGCGTGAGGATGGTCAGTTTGAACCGGGCGGTCAGCGCGTGGTGTTACTGGGTGCCAGCGGTGCAGCGCGGGCGGCGGCCTATGCCCTGGTCACGGCCCATGTTGAGCGCCTGGTGGTAGTGAATCGTACACTGGAACGCGCCGAGAAGTTACTGGCCGATATGATGCTGGCGCAGCTTGATCCGCTCCCGCATCTGATCGTGCTTGCGCTGGACGACCCGGACGTGCCTGCCTATATTGCCGACAGCACGCTGTTGATCAACGCCACCGCCGTTGGCTGGCAGGCAGAAGAAATGCCGCTGCCCACGCTGGTGGTTGCGCGAGGCATGCTCGTGTATGATATGGTGTATCGGCCTACGCGCCTGCTACGTGAGGCAGCAGTGCAGGGCGCACGTACTCTTGATGGGTTGGGGATGCTGCTGCATCAGGGAGCGCTCGCTTTTACCTACTGGACAGGCCAGCCTGCGCCGCTGACAGTGATGCGCAGCGCGTTGCTATCAGCGTAGAGACGGGTTGCCTGTGCCCGTTATGCGCCTGGTAATATCCAGCGCGTAGAATGGGTTTAATATGGATTATTGCCAATACTACTACAGTTGTCGTTCGCCGTCACGCCCGGAGCCTGAAGGCTTCGGTTCCGAAGGCCGCTTCAGCGGCCTACCCAGGCCGGCGCAGGCTGGCTTCACACTGCTTGCCCGCGGCTTCAGCCGCCGGGCAAGCGAAAACAAGTACAACTGTAGTAATAGGGATCATCGGCTATGCTACCCACATTTATCAGCTTCATTATCGGCTTGCTGCTGGGCACGTTGCTGAACATTATTATTATTCGCCTGTCGCGTGAGAAACAGTTGCTCGGTTGGCCGCGCTGTACACGCACCGGGCAGCCGTTGGCCTGGTGGCAACTTTTACCGGTATTGGGATGGGCGCTGCAGCGAGGGCGGGCGTCTGATGGTCGCCCGCTCCATTGGATTTACCCGCTGGTGGAACTGTTTACCGCTGTCGTGCTGGCGCTGCTCTACAGTCAGTATGGACTGACTATCACGTTCTTTTATCTGGTGTTTGTATGTGCGGTGCTGATTGTCACGGGTGCGATTGACTGGCTCTACCACTCGATTTATACCCTTGTGATCCTGGGATCGGCGCTGCTCTCGCTGCTTGCCAGTCTGATCGTCCCTCATATGCACTGGCTTAACGCTGGCCTGGGGGCTGTTGTGGCCGGGCTGGTCTTTATCCTGCTGTTTATGCTGGCGCTGATCTTGTTTCCCAGCAAATCGGCTCCGCTCGGTTTGGGAGATGTGTATCTGGCAATTTTTATTGGAGCCACGGTTGGCTTGACCCACCTGAGTACCACGCTCTTTTATGGTATCTTCCTGGCGGGAGTGGTGGCGGGCAGCATCGTGATTGCAAAACGGGTGTTGCGCCGTCAAGATATGCCCGAATATATTCCCTATGGAACCTATCTGTGTCTCGGTACGATTGGCTACATTCTGTTCCAGGGATTATAATCGGCATTCAGCGCTGCCACGCCGACCATGACGACCCCGCCAATGGCGACATTCCGTTCCAGGGATTATCATCGGCACCGTACCAGGGTTCATAGCGCAAACATGTTCGGAACGCCTTTTCAAGGTAGCCTGATTGTGGTATAATAAGATGATGTTAGGGAGGCCATCTTGACTATTGCAAAGCCTCAACCCCCAGGTTTGATCGATACCATCAACGCGGGCTATACGGCACTCAACCGGCGACCGTGGGTACTATGCATCCCCATCGTCCTGGATCTCTATCTCTGGTTTGGAGCACGTGTGTCGCTCCGTCCGCTGTTTGAGCGTCTGGAGGCCAGTCTGACCGCATCGGCCGTACTCGCAGCAGCTGATCCACAGCAGCAAGCTCTGTTGCTTGAGTGGCTACAGTATGGGGATATGCGTGTACCACTGGCGTTGCTGAACTATGTGCCACTGGCCCTGTCAAGATTGTCACCAGATATATTGCCACAATCAGTGGGCTGGCTTATGATTACTCGCTTGTCTGAACTGGGGTTGGCACTGGTGGTGATCAACGCGCTGGCGCTTCTGTGGAGTAGTTGCTACCTCACAACGTTGGCAGGGAGTGTTCTGAACGAGCCATATACACTGGCAACCTATGTTCGTCGAGTATGGCACGTGATGTGTCATATCCCGGCTTACCTGTTCATATTGTTGAGCGTCGGTTTTTTGCTGGGTCTGCCATTCCTGGTATTATCGGCGTTGATTGTCGGCCTGTTTCCTAGTGCGACTATGATGGTACTCTTTACCTGGTTTATGGCTGGCTTCTGGATCTATATTTATACCAGCTTTGCCGTCGAGTCGATTCTCATTGATCAGGTCGGGCCACTACGTGCCATTTACCGCAGCGTGCATGTGGTTCGCCGTAATTTCCTCAGTACCATTGGTCTGCTCTTGCTCTGCTATGTGATTATTGCGGGCATGGGTATCGTATGGCAGTCCCTGGCGCAGCATCATCCAGGCCTGCTATTGGTGATTATGCTCAGTGCCTATGTCAGTACCGGTCTGACCACAGCTCGCCTGGTGTTCTATCGTACATGCTGGCTACGCTGGCAGGGTATGCCGGTATAATCCATGGTGCCCGTCGTTGGGGTGTCCCCCCACCTGGCCGGGTATGCCTATGTAACCACGTTGCCTAGAGGTTGGGGTGCCCCCCAGCCTTTCCGATAATGGAGAAGAGAGATTCTATGACAACCGATAAAAATGTTGTGCGTGATGATACCTATGATGCGAGCCATATTACGGCGCTGGAAGAGACCGAGGCCGTGCGTCTGCGGCCTGGCATGTATATTGGCCCCACCGACATCAATGGCCTGCACCATATGATCCGCGAGGTTGTGGATAATTCGGTTGATGAAGCACTGGCTGGTTATGCGAACTATATTACCATAACCATTCTGAAAGATGCATCAGTGCGGGTGACGGATAATGGGCGCGGTATTCCAGTAGACGTGCATCCCAAACACAATGTCTCGGCACTGGAACTGGCAGCAACCAGGCTGCATGCGGGCGGGAAGTTCGGGCAGGGTGGCTATAAGGTCTCCTCTGGCTTGCATGGCGTGGGGCTCTCGGTCGTAAATGCGCTCTCGGAATGGATGCGGATCGAGGTGAAACGACATAATCAACTCTGGGTACAGGAGTATGTTGCGGGCAAGCCGCGAGCCGCAGTCCATGCGATTGGTACTGCCGAGGGAACCGGCACCAGCATTCATTTCTTGCCTGATGTGTTGATTTTCAAAGATGGGCTGGATTATACCTTTCGCGTGCTGGCCCAACGGTTCCGTGAGATGGCGTATTTGACCAAAGGTCTACGTTTCCGCTTTGTCGACGAACGAACCGATCAGGAGGTCAATTTCTACTTCGAGGGTGGGATTATCTCCTATGTGCGCCATTTGAACAAAGACAAGAATGTGCTGCATCGCCAACCATTCTATGTCGAACGCACGTCCGATGATGTGGCGGTTGAGATTGCTATGCAATATACTGAGACCTACGATACTGACTCGGTCTACACGTTTGCGAACAATATCAACAATACGGACGGGGGATCCCATCTGACAGGGTTTCGTACTGCGCTGACGCGAGTGATCAACACCTATGCACGTGGCAAAAGCATGCTCAAAGATAGTGAAACGAACCTGACTGGCGATGATGTGCGTGAGGGGTTGACAGCGGTGATCAGTGTGAAGCTGCGTGACCCGCAGTTCAGTTCGCAGACCAAGGAGAAACTGGTTAGCCCGGAGGCGGCCAGTGCGGTGGCAACGGTGTTAGGCGATACCTTTGCTGCCTGGTTGGATGAGAATCCTGGTGAGGCGCGGCGCATTATTGAGAAGGCAATTTCTGCTGCGCGCACGCGGCTGGCGGTGCAGAAGGTACGTGAGACAGCGCGCAAAAGCGTAATGGAGGGCTTCTCGCTGCCCGGTAAGCTGGCCGACTGCTCGGATACCAATCCGGCCCGCTGCGAGTTATACATCGTGGAGGGCGACAGCGCTGGCGGTTGTTTGGGAGCGGAAACCGGTATACCGCTGGCTTCGGGATTGGTCAAGACCATGCGCGAACTGGCACAGGATTGGGAGCAAGGCATCCAGCATTTTGGCTATGCCACGAACGCTGAGGGTGACATTCGCGTTGTGCCCTTGCTTGAACCCAGGCTAACAAAGCAGCAGTCACCACTGGTGGAAGTCGTTCTCGATACTGGCGAGCGCATTCATTGCACGCCTGATCATCCTTTTCGCTTACGCGATGGCTCGTATTGTCCTGCTGGCAAACTACAGCCAGGTGTGAGTTTGATGTCGTTTAAGACCCGCCTGACCAATGCGGAAGAACTGCCGGGGCCAACCCATGTAAACTGCAAGGTTGTTGCTGTTCACCAACTTGAAGAGCGTGCCGATGTCTACGATTTGACGGTAGACGACTATCACAATTTTGCGCTTGCCGCCGGTGTCTTTGTGCATAACAGTGCGAAACAGGGCCGTGATCGACGCTTTCAGGCTATTCTGCCTCTGCGCGGTAAGATCTTGAATGTCGAGAAGAGCCGTCTGGATAAGATGCTCTCCAATGCCGAGGTCAAGGCCATGATCACAGCTATTGGTACCGCGATCGGTGAGCAGTTCAGCACTGACAAGCTACGCTATCATCGCATCTTATTGATGACCGACGCGGACGTTGATGGTAGCCATATCCGCACGTTGCTGCTGACCTTCTTCTTCCGCTACATGCGTCCGCTGATCGTCAATGGGCATCTATACATTGCCCAGCCACCGCTCTACCGTCTCAAGCATGGGAAGCAGCAGGTCTATCTCTACTCTGACATCGAGAAGGACGACTATATCACCAGGTTGCCAGAGGGCACGAAAGTTGATGTTCAGCGCTACAAAGGTCTGGGCGAGATGAACCCTGAGCAGTTGTGGGAGACGACGATGAATCCAACCAACCGCGTTATCCTCCAGGTCACCCTGGAGGATGCCCAGCAGGCCGACGAGACCTTTACCATGCTGATGGGCGACATGGTGCCACCGCGCCGCAAGTTCATCCAGGCCCATGCCAGTGAGGTGCGGAATCTCGATATTTGAAGGGGGTATTGGTGGGATCGTAGGGTCGGTCTGATCCTTCCTGGGTGCGGGAAGGGTCATCAGTAGAGGTCGAGACAGCACGTACACGCGGTTGCGTGAAACAATCTGAACCTTTCGGAACCTTCCTGGCAATGAATGGACAAAGAGGAATGCATCATGTTCATTGTCGTATGCCGGTATTCTGTGAGAAGTACCGGATCTGGTAAAAGCTATTCTTCCGGAAGAGCATACAACCGGCGATATGCGCCATAGTAGCCGTAGACCAGGTTAACATAACCTCTGGTTTCTGGATAATCGATACCTTCGATATACAGATCAGGGTCAGCAACGAACGTGCCATTTGCCCAGCGTTGGGCATTGCCCGCGCCGCCATTGTAGGCCGCCAGGCCACCGTGGATGCTACCCTGCATACTCTGGATCTGTTGACTGAGGTAAAACGCGCCGAAACGGATGCTGACGTGCGGGCGGTAGAGATCGTCCACATGGAAATCGGGCACATTCAAGCGTTGTGCAATGCCCTGGCCCGTCGTTGGCATCACCTGCCCTAGCCCGCGTGCACCCGCCCAGGATGTTGCCTCAGGATTAAACAGGCTCTCCTGGCGCAACAGTGCATAAAATAGGCGTGGATCAACGCCCTGTGCACTGGTTTCGGCTTGCACCAGATCGACATACGGCACAGGAAAGATCAGGCGACGCAACGTTGTCGGCGGTGGAGCCGCATTCTCTGGGGCCAGTTCAGCCAGTTGCTCTGCCGCTTTCAATGCAATATAGGGCACCTGATGCTCGTGTGCCAGGCGTGCCACGTGCATCAGGTGCAATGGATCGTTGCCGGCAATTGTTCGTGCACTGTTCCACTCTGCAATTGCATTATTCCACAGACCGACACGTTCTAACTCGATCGCCCGTTGCACGTAGGTATAATAGTCGCCAGCTTCAGTGCCTGCACCTGCCAGGGCTGGTGCGGTCTGAGTCGCGTGATCGTCCTCTGTATCGGTGGGAGGCCACCAGTCATGTATCCAGGTCTCCAGTTCGTTCCAGTCTGCCTTCGTAATCGGTGTGTCGAGTGCCAGGGTGGGCGTCATAGTCAGGGCCAGGACATCAGCGGCACGAGCACTGTAGTACGAATCTGGGGCGGCACGATAGGCGATGGTAAACAGATGCCGTGCATGTTCATCCTGCTGTTGCTGTTGGGCCGCCCGGGCGGCCCAGTAGGCTCCACGGGCCTGGACATAGCCCTGGCGCTGTTCGGCCAGGATTTGCCAGGCGTACTGGGCGTTTCCCCAATGCCCCATACGAAAGAAATGCAGACCAGCGTTGTGCAGCGCCGCGGCGGCCAGGCTATGTTGCGGATAACGTTGCCCCAACTCTACCCGCATATGTGCTGCTTCCCAGGTACTCCCAAGACGGTCAAGCAACTGGGCTGCACGATCCAGCGCGATCGGTGCCCGTGGATCATCAGGATAGGTGTCGGCATAATGGCGGTAGGCGTCAGCAGCGCGTTGTACGTCACCGCTCTGCCCAACAGTTTGAATCCAATCCAACTGTGCCTGTCGCCCTGGCTCACTGTCAGGACGAACACTGGCCGCTGCCGCCAGTACCTCCAGTGCTTCGGGAAAATAGCCGAGGGCGCGTAGTGTCAATCCACGCAGGCGTTGTAAATCCAGGAGATCATCGTCATCTGTGCCGGTCGCTAACGCCTGGGCAATTGCCGCATCGAAGAGCGACAGGGCGGTAGTATACTGCTCGTTGTTGAAAAAGATGCGGGCAGCAGCCGCACTGGTGAGCGCCGGGTCATTCGCCGCGAGGAGTTGTGACGCAGCGGCAGGTGCGTAGGCTGTGGAAGGCAGTATACTGACAATCTCGATCAGCCATGACCGTGCTTGATCGGGTTGGTTCTGGCTCTGGGCCAGTGCTGCGGCCTCGGATAAAATACGGGCACGGTAGTCGGGCTGTTGTGCCAGTGCCAATAGTTTGCCATACAGTTGGAGCGCCAGCTGATCATGCCCTAGCTGGCGGTATAATACAATCGCCTTCTCGTAACTTCCGGCCCGCTCGCCACGGCTGATGTCTGTTGCTGCCCCATGCGCGAAGGCCTGTGCGGCCTCGCCCAGTTGTCCTGTTGCCTGAAATTGTGCCGCCTGCCGAATCGCCGCATACGGTTCGAGAGGTGTCTCCAGATAACGATAGCGAGCATAGATAGCAATCGCACTGTGCCAATCGCCCACCTCTTCGTAGCTGCGTGCCAGCCAGAACAACGCTCGTGCTGTCCATTCATCCTGTTCCGGCAGCGCAATAAAGGTCTGGAACGCCTCAATTGCCGCGCTCCACTGCCTGCGCCGAGCAATGTTCTCGGCTAGATAAAAGCGGGCCACCCGTGATTCTGGGGAGTCGGGATACGATTCTACTAGCGTGTTCAACTCTTCTGCGACGCGGTGATCATCACCAATGAGCCGCGCTGCCAGTGCTCGCTGTAGCATCGCCTGTGCCTGCGAGGTAGGTGCCATAGTGGTAGCAACGATCAAATCTGGTACCAGCGGATCACGTGGGGCATCGCTCGGTGAAGGGACATTCCCGGACTGGCAGCCAGTTGCAGTCAGCAGGATCGCAACGCAGAGTAGAGTGAAGCACATTCGATTCAGGATCGGGTGTATCATAACAGGCATTGTACCATGCTTTCGCATGATATGGAGTTAGACCAGCCGAAAGCTGACCCCCGGTTGGGGCACGAGTCATAGATGCGTCAGGCCATGACCATCCGCAAAGGAGTGGTGAATCATGTCTACCAGATCAATGAAAACCAGCAAGTGCCTGGCTCATAGCTTCCATGGCACTGCTGGTCTGGTCTGCACTTCTTCTTGCATAGACTGACTATAACATAGAAAAGATTGAGCAAGAATTACAGTTTGGTGACAATTAGCAGGTTGATTGTGGGACAATATCACTATACTATTGTCACATCTATGCGCTATAATACAAAGATATGGTGTTATAGCAAGCCTGTTGCAATGGGAAACGTGGTGGTGCTTCACAGCTGATGTAGGATTGCTATAGGACTTATGCGGTGGTATGGGTTGCTTGCCTTTTCTCCTGTGGCTTTTTGCCTTCAGCGAAACGTTGAAAAAATCAGGTGCCGCTCTGCCAAATACAAAAAAGATGTTATATTTAAGCGACCGTGTGATTTCTATCATGAGATAAAAAAGACGTGGATAAATCCAGGGTGCAATACGCCAGAATAGATAATCACTGGTGGCCTACATGAGGAGAGATAGGCATGCGTGATCTTTATGTGCAACAGATTGGCTTTCTACGTGATGACTTGCTACGCCTGGGCAGTATGGTGGAGTATGCATTGAACAATGCACTGCGCAGTCTGGAGACCTGGGATACGATTACCGCTGCGCAAATCGTTAATAGTGATGCGCGGATTGATGAAGCACGTTATGCTGCCGAAGAAGAAACCTACCGATTGATTGCGCTGCAACAGCCGGTAGCCAGTGATCTGCGCTTGCTGGGTACGGTCATTGCCGTTGCCACCGAGTTAGAACGTATTGGTGACTATGCCTGCAGTATTGCGCGCCGCATTCGCCAGGCTACCCGACGGCCTGTACTGGTGACACCACCAGCAGCGCTGTATGATATGGCGACGCTGGCGCAACAGATGTTACATACCAGCCTCGAGGCATTTGTCCGTCAGGATGCGAATATCGCTCGTAGTCTGGCTCAGAACGATGAGCAGGTTGATGCACTGGAAGATCAGTTACGTAGTGAACTGATCCAGATTGCTCAGACAGATGGACAAAAAGTAGAGGCAGTGATTGATCTCCTCGATGTTGTCCATGTACTGGAACGGGTTGCTGACCGCGCTACCAATATTGGTGAACGGGTTATCTATCTGGTAACATGCATGACTGAGGAACTGAATCCATAGGTACTATCGAATATAATACAGCATCGTTTCTATGCAAATGTTAATCTTCCTCGACTTGCATTACTGCCAGCATGCGCTTATGATGTAAGCTGCATTGCAAACGTCAATCACGGTGGAGGATGCTATTTTGCGACAAAATGATGATGATGTATTTGATAATCTGGATCCAGACGAGAATGGGAACCGTTCTGGTGGATCGGGTGTCAGCCGTGATCTGATCATCTTGCTCGGTGCCTTACTCTTTTTAATCCTGGCGGTGGTTTTGACTTTTCTGTTCCCGGTTGATCAGGATGGCCTGGAGATAGCTGAAAGTGAGACGGCAACGGCAGAAGCGATTGCGATGGCAACGCCTTTGCCAACCGAGGTAGTACCTGGCTATCCTGAGCCAGATGCTATGACCACTCCTGGTTTGCCCTATCCACTGCCTGATAGAACCCCTACACCCTCACCGTCTCCTACAGATGAAGCCGATGCCTATCCGGGGCCTGATGAACCATTACCGGTACCAACGTTTGATCCAACACGACCAACGTTGACACCAACGGAACTACCACCCAACGGGCCAGCCTATCCTGCTCCGCCAGATCGGCCGCAACCACAGCCGCAACCACAGCCGCAACCGCAACCGCAGCCGCGACCGCAACCACAGCCGCAACCACAGCCGCAACCGCAGCCGCAACCGCAGCCGCAACCACAGCCGCAACCACAGCCGCAACCACAGCCACCTGGGGTTGATGATGATTTTGAATCGACTGATCCTGATACTGAAGAGCCAGGGCCACCAGTATTGGTACCACCAACACTTCCACCACCCCCACCCACTGATATCCCTGTTGATGTATTGAGTGGTAATATGCGCTGGTCACCAGCCCAGAGTCCGGTTATTCTACGGCGTGATGTCCAGTTAACACCTGGTTCAACCCTGATCATCGAGCCGGGAGTAGAAGTGCGTCTCGGGCCGGGAGTATCGTTCTTTGTCGATGGTGCACGGTTTCTCGTCCTGGGTTCACCGGAACAGCCTGTACAGTTCGTTTCTGATACCGGTGCTCGTTGGGAAGGTGTCTTTGGTCGGCCAGATAGTATTATCGTGCTGGAGCATATGGAGTTGCAAGGTGGTGGTGCTGGTGGAACATTGCTCACCAGTGAGCGCAATAGTGAACTGACCATACGCAACGCACGTATCTTTGACAATGGAGGAACGTTGCTGATTACGGATAGCAAGCTAGAAGTTATAGATACCGAGATTACAGGCAATGATCTGCCCTATGGTGCCGCGCTCGATGCGGTCTATTCACGTGCCAATTTTGTCACCATTCAAGGCAATCGTATCGGCGGTAACCGCCTGAGTCCGGGTGCACCATCCGTTCGTGTGAGCAGTACGAGCAGGATAGATACGCTCATAATCGATATTCAACGCAACTTGCTCCGTGATGGCAGCGTCGGTAATCTCGTTCTTTCAACCGATGGTGCGTTGGAGGGTACCGTAGCATGTAATAAAATGGTCGGTGGTGACCTCGGTTTTAGCCTCCGTACGCAGACGTTGCAGGTACCAGGATTGCCGTTGAATGTGGTGAACAACTATATTCATCGTCATACCCCACCGATTATCCCGATTTATCTACAATATGGTATTGGGCGTGGTGCTGCCAGTGAGGTGAAGCTGGATATGCGGAATAACTGGTGGGGTGATCCTTCGGGGCCATATCACCCGGAGACGAATCAGCTCGGGCGTGGCGACTCGGTTGGGGCAAATATCACCTATGAACCCTGGCTATCTTCACCACCCGAGTGTGTACCGGCAGACTGAGATCATCCAGGTTCTGCCGGGTAAGATCTGACAGTGTGGGCAAGTTTCGGCATGAATTCCCTGGTTCCGATGCAGGGGTATTGGAACCAGCCTGCATCGGCTTGATCATGATACTATTCGATGTGACGGCTCCCAGGGCGAAAGCCGGGGCACGTGGCAACGTACCCCTACACCTGCCGCCCTGAAGAGAAGTGAGGAGAGCGAGAAAAGGAGCGAAGGTTCTCTCTTCTCACGCCTCGCTTGTGCCAGGTTGGGCGAAAGCCGCTCAAGCGGATGAAGCCCTTCTATCCCAGGGCGAAAGCTCCTGAGCTTTACGGGCTAGAACAGTAAAAGAGAGTATAACACCAGCCTTCGGTGCTTGCCCATATGTAGTGACGTCTTGAGGCGGTTCCTGTGGACGTAACCGCCTGAAAGCGTCGCTATGTGCATATATGCAGTGTAAATAACATGAGACACGCGATTCGCCTGTGTAGTGGAGAATCATTGGAACGTTGGGATGTTAGAACGGTTCCAGGCAGGTGTGAAGGGAGCGTCCTTTTCCATTGCTGTTATTCAGTTGGAACGCCGGAAGGTTCTAATTCAGGAATGTACCTCTCTCCCGAAGGCGAAAACCATAGGGCTGATGGACGACCGCGTAAGCCCTGTGAATTATACCTATTCCTACAACGATCCCTCCCCTGGGTAAGGATGCTCGGCGCGGCTTCGTCCTTCCGAGGGAGGAGCGAGGGTTCTCTCTTCTCACTTCTCGCCAGACCCCTTACCTCGGACGAGATGAAGTCTCGTTGGAGTACTCTAGCTGAAATCAAGAAAGGAGGAATACAGCGATGCAGATAGTCCTGTGGAATAGGACGGTTCAGATAGGCTTATTGAGTATGCTGCTCATGGCTTGCAGCCGGCCAGGTCAGCCAGCAGGAGATGTGGGAGGTACACCCCGGCCAGTGGCAATGGAACCCGTGACGATTTCGCCACTGCCAGATTATATGCCGACAACTATGGCAACGGCCACTACAACCGTGATGGCGACGGTCACGCCAGTTACATTGGTACCAACGGTGACATCGGAGGCGTCCGAGAATCTGTATAAGGGCATACCCTATGGATTGACCGCCGAAGGCGCACCTATGTTGGGCTTTCCCACCGCACCGGTCACCCTGATTGATTATAGTGATTTTCTCTGTTCGGCATGCCAGCGTTATGTGTTAGCCGTCGAACCTGATATTATCGAGACCTATGTTCGATCTGGTCAGGTGCAACTGGTCTTTCGCCCAGTGTTAAATCATGGTGTGCATTCATTGCGTACCGCTGAAGCAGCGGCGTGTGCCGCCGAGCAAAATCAGTTCTGGCCGATGCATCAATTGCTGTTTGAACAGCAGGCAGAACTCTTTCGCATCCGGGAAGAGGATTTACTGAAACTGATGATGGTTTATGCTGCCGAGTTGGAACTAGATCAGAAAGCCTTTGGCATGTGCATGGTAGATGGTGAAGCTCTGGCACGTATACAGGCTTTTGATGCAGAACAACGTAGACGTGGAATTAACGTGCAGCCAGTTTTTGAGATTAATGATCAACGGCTGATCGGCTTTCAGCCCTTTGAGGTATTTCAGCGTGTGATTGAAGCTGCCCAACAGGAGATATGAGTCGTCCGTGGAGCGAGAACGCGGCCTATTGCTGCTGATTGGTGGTGCTGAAGATAAAGTTGGCAGTCGCACTATTCTGAACCGATTTGTGCAACTTGCTGGTGGTAGGCATGCGCGAATTACTGTCGTGGCTACCGCCTCGTCATTTCAGGATCTGGTCGGTCAACGCTATGTCAACCTCTTTACGGCGCTGGATGTGGCGCATGTCGATATACTTCAAGTACGGGATCGGTTCCAGGCCCGGCATCCCGAACCACTGGAACAGCTTGATGCGGCAACTGGTATCTTCATTACAGGTGGTGATCAACTCAAGTTAACCGCGACACTGGGGGGCACACCGATTGCCCGGCATATCCGCCAGCGCCATCTTGCCGGATGCGTGGTTGGTGGCACCAGTGCTGGCGCGTCGGCAGCAGCGGAGCATATGCTGGCCTATGGTAGCAGTGGCATTCCACCGCGCAAGGCGATGATGCAATTTGCCCCGGGTCTGGGATTAATCAGTGGTCTGGTGATAGATCAACATTTTGGCGCACGCGGACGCTCCGGGCGCTTAATGACTGCCGTCGCGCATAACCCCGATTTGCTGGGTGTGGGTCTTGATGAGGACACCGCGGTTGAAATTAACTCCAGAGGCCTCCTGACAGTGTTGGGGCGTGGTTCGGTGATGATTGTTGATGGGACGAATATCGAATTTACCGATATTCATTGCATCGCTGAAAATGCACCGTTGACGATCTTTGGTATGCGCCTGCATATGCTTTCTAGTGGCCATCGCTATGACATCCCTTCGCGTCAACCATGGTTACCGTCCATGCCGCTGCCGTTACCACCAGATAATGAAGGTATAGATGGTGAGGGTATTTAATGGATACGGACAAGAACCGTCATGGTGCGGAACTGTGCGCTGTGCCCGGTTGCACCATAGCGCCTGATAGGGTGTTGCCCGCCTGGTAAAGGAGTTGGTATGCGGGTACTCGAAACACGTGTCTATCGAGGGCCGAATCTGTATGGCTATAACCCGATGATTCGGATGACCCTGGATCTGGAGGAACTGGAGGAGTATCCTTCCTCACGGCTACCAGGGTTTACGGAACAGCTGGTGGCATTGATCCCTACCCTGGAAGAACATGGTTGTTCTTATGGTGAAGAAGGGGGCTTTATCAAGCGCTTACATGAAGGTACGTGGATCGGCCATATTGTGGAGCATGTTGCGATCGAATTGCAGTGTCTGGCCGGTACTCCGGTGTCGCGGGGCAAGACGCGGTCGGTACCGGATCGGCCCGGTGTCTACTATGTGGTCTATAGTTATGGCGAAGAACAGGTTGGCCTGGAGGCTGGCGAACTGGCGATCCGTCTGGTGCGGAGTCTGCTGCCGCCAGAATTACCCAGTGCCTTGCCCGCTGAGGAACGCGCTCGCTTTGATTTTGTCTGTGAACGTGATGCTCTGATTGCCCGTGCTCAGGATATCATTCTGGGGCCAACGACCGCCGCGCTCGTCAATGAAGCCCGTAAACGCGATATTCCGGTTATCCGTCTGGATGAGTCGAGCCTGGTGCAACTGGGCTATGGTAAGTACCAGAAACGCATCCGTACCAGTGTCACCAGTCGTACCAGCAATATTGCCGTGGAGATTGCGAGTGATAAAGCGTTGACCAACCGGTTGTTGCGTGATGTTGGTATTCCTACGCCGGGGCAACAACTGGTCGAATCGGCGGAAGCAGCTGTGGTGGCCGCGCAATCACTCGGATTTCCGCTGGTCACCAAGCCACTTGATGTCAGCCATGGGCGTGGCGTCTCGCTGCATCTAACAACGCCAGAGATGGTGCGGCGTGGCTATGAAATTGCCAGTGCCTATAACGAGCGTGTGCTGGTAGAGACCTTTCTTGCCGGCAAAGACTATCGAGTGCTCGTGGTGAACAACAAAGTTGTTGCTGTTGCCGAGCGGGTGCCTGCCCACGTGGTTGGTGATGGTGAACGAACGATCGCGGAACTGGTGGAGATCGTGAATGCTGATCCACGGCGGGGCTTTGGACATGAGAAGGTACTCACCCGTATCCGCTTTACGCACCAAACAGAGTTGTTGCTCGAACGCTCTGGCTATACACGCGACACAGTGCTGGCACCCGGTGAGATATTCTTCCTCTCCAGCACCGCTAATCTATCAACTGGTGGCACTGCCATTGACCGCACAGCCGAAATTCACTATGAAACGGGGGAACTGGCACGCCGGGCAGCCATGGTGATCGGCCTGGATGTGGCCGGAATTGACATTATTACGCCCGACATTGCTCGTCCGCTACGTGAAGTCGGGGGTGGCATTGTAGAGGTCAATGCTGGCCCGGGCTTCCGCATGCATTTACAACCCAGCGAGGGCAAAGCGCGTAACGTGGCGCGTCCGGTCATACAAATGCTCTTTCCCCCGCGTTCGCCGGCCCGTATTCCGATTATTGCCATCACAGGTACCAATGGCAAGACCACTGTGGCTCGGATGGTCGCTCATATTTTGAAAATGAACGGTGAACGGGTGGGCTTGACTACGACTGATGGTATTTATATTGATGGTCAACTGTATCTGAAGGGAGATATGACCGGCCCATGGAGCGCACGGATGGTGCTGAAAGACCCGACTGTCGATGCAGCGGTGTTAGAGACTGCCCGCGGTGGCATTCTGCGCGAGGGGATTGGCTTTGATCGCTGTGATGTGGGGGCTGTTCTCAATATCAGTCGTGATCATCTCGGATTGGGGGGCGTGGAGACGTTGGAGCAACTGGCAGAGGTAAAGTCTCTGGTGGTTGAGATTGTGCGTGATGATGGTACCAGCGTGTTAAACGCTGATGATCCCTATGTCGTCGCTATGGCTGAACGGGCAAAGGGCCAGATCGTGTATTGGAGTATGAGCACGACCAATGGCAATAACCTGGTGAAAGAACATATTGAGCAGGGCGGCACGGCGGTCGTGCTGCAAGCCGGCATGCATGGCGAGATGGTGGCAATCTATGATGCGGAACAATATTTTCCACTGGTCTGGACACATCTGATCCCGGCTACACTGGAAGGGCGGGCGCGCCATAATGTTGCCAATGTGCTGGCAGCAACCGCAATTGCCTATGCGCAGGGCGTGAGTATCGAGAATATCAAACAGGGTCTGCGTACCTTTACCACCAGTTTCTACCAGGCACCCGGTCGTCTGAATGTGTTTGATGAATACCCCTTCCGCGTGATTGTTGACTATGGGCATAACCCGGCTGCATTTGCCGCCATGCATGATTTATTAAACGGGTTACGCGCCAACCATAACCGGCTGATTGGCGTGGTTGGTGCGCCTGGTGATCGCCGGGATGAAGATCTGCGTCAGATCGGCACAACCGTTGCAATGACCTTCGATTATCTGGTGCTAAAAGAAGATACGGATCGCCGGGGACGCGCCAGAGATGAAGTTGCCTCTCTCCTGCGCACGTCCGCGATCACCGCTGGCTTACCAACAGAACGTATCGTGACTGTCCACGATGAACGGGAGGCAGTGCGCTATGCGCTGGCACAGTGTCAACCGAAAGATCTGCTGGTCATTTTTGCCGACGATGTGACCGCAGTCTGGAAGGAAGTTATCTACTACGGCAAGCCGGATCGTCCTGATGTATAAGGGCTTTTGCGCCGCATGCTCTTTTGTGTCATTCTGAAAATTGTAGTAGAATAGGCAATCTTGTGAGCAGCAGAACATTGTACATTCGTCGGCAGTTCGGTCAGATGGGTGATAGCTGCTGATGGGCGCAGCTACGACTTACCAGAGGAGGTAGACCATGGTGAAGGCCAAAGATATTATGACGACAGATGTGATTACCGTGCATCCCTCTGCCACCGTTGAAGAGGCAATTCGCCGAATGCGTGAGAGGAACCTACATGCCCTGATCGTAGAACGGGTAGATGAACATGATGCGTATGGGATTGTAACCGACTCAGATATTGCCTATAAGGTTGTAGCGTATGAGAAAGATCCCAAAGAAATCTATGTTCATGAGATTATGACCAAGCCATGTGTGGTCGTTAATCCTGATCTGGAGATCGAGTACGTGGCACGTTTGTTTGCCAATCTCCATATTCACCGTGCTCCGGTGATCAAAGAGCATCTGCTCGGTATTATCTCTGTCACCGATATTTTGCATCGCGGATTGTAGTGTGACAACAGAGTTTCGGCTGAAGTCAGGTGAGAGCATGGCATCTGGCTTTAGCCGGAAAACGACCGTTCTCCGTTCAGATTTGGGGGAACGAACTTTGTGATTTATATCACCGCTCCACAATTGGATAAAAGATAAAAATAGGTGAAAACCTGCATTATTGATAAAGTTTCCCCCATGAGCAAAATTTGCCCCTCCAGGTCTGAACCATTACGTCCCTCACAACCGGCGTGGGGTTTCATCCTGGATGCGCTACGATGATCCCGCTGAGTGACGCGCTGCAGATCCTCACGGAGCGCATCTCGGGTTTCATCCTGGATGCGCTACGATGATCCCGCTGAGTACTAAAAGCAGTAGTACCCCCAGTGCTGCCAGTGGTGCCCAGCGCCCAAGGTTGCGTATTGCTCCTCGCGGACGTAACGATACATGCGCTACCACAGCTGCCAGAATACCCAAAAGTGGGTGCAGAATAAACGGAAACGCAAGGTAGTAGTTTCTTTCAAGACCAATAATCCCATAGAGCCAGAAGATTATTCCCAGCGTCGCCTGAATATCCACCAGAATGGGAAAGATGCGTGCTGGGAGTGTGCGGGCTGTGTTAGGAGTCCAGGTGACGGTAAACCAGATCGCTGCGACAACAATCAAAAGTGGCAGAATGCGCTCGCCAAAAATGGCATGCACTGTGTAAACAAACCCCATGAAACTCCTCACATAGGCAGGGTTAGCGTGTAAGCATGGTACTACAATGAGACTTTATCTCGGCAGAGGTGCGGGGCGGAAGCCTATGCCGCGCTTCCCGCACCCGGTTGTAGTATCAAGATCACCAGAACCAATGGTGGAGATTATATCACATATGGCTCAGATCTTCTCATTCCGCTTGATCCGTTCGTAGAGTTCAGTGGTTTCCGGCAGCGGTTCTATCCCTAGATCCGATTGTAACGCCTGAACACAGCGCGTATAGCTGCGGAGCGCCTGGGAACGACGACCAGTACGAGCATAGGCCCGCATTAATATTTGATAGGCTTCCTCATAGCAGCGGTCGCGTTTCAGCACCTGTTCACACAGATGCACGGCCTCCTCTGCATGTTCCTGCTGGGACAGGCGATCAGCAAGCGCAGTTGCCGTCGCAAGATAACGTGCTAACAGACGTTCCCGTTCCTCAAGGGTCCACGAGTCATAAAGCGATTCAGAAAGGTAATCGCCTTTATAGAGTTGTACCGCGATCTGGCTGTTGCGGATAGCAAACTCGGCATCCGCCTGGAAACTTCCCGTTGTGCGCAGTTCAAACTCATCCACATCGATCCAGCAGCCATACGATGGCGCAAAACTGTAGGCCAGTCCCTGACGCCGGATAAAGAAGGGCGCGGTGCGTGGTGGGCGTAGCGGTTCCAGGGCTGTATTCAGCGCGTTCAGGGTCACCTTAAACTGGCGCTCTGCCGCATCCAGGTCACTATCTGGCCACAGCCAGGCACAGATCTGCTCGCGTTGCAACCAGCGCCCACGATACGTAAGCAGCAACTGGAAGAGTTGCCGGGCCTTTTCGCGTTGCCACTCGCGGGCCTGTATCTCATGACTTCCACGCCAGACACGAAATGTGCCGAGCATTTGCACCCGTAACGTATAGCCAGGATGATAATCATCAACCGTATCATCGGACGCAATCGAGGGAAATGCCTGGCGGAGCAACTGCTGGGCGAAGGCCGTGTGCTCTGTCTGCGCTCGCCCACGCAACAACACCGGTACGAGCATAGACATATCACGGGGGCCAAACAATGTCAGAGACGTGAGCAAGCCTTCGTAGCCGTAGTGCTGAACTAGGTTGAGCAACACCGTAATCTGCTCCGTAGCCTGGGCATCCTCACTTGCGCGGAGATGCCAGAGTGCACGCCAGAGGGCTACAATAGACTGACCGTAGGTGTCACCACCACGAGTGAAACGCTGGTTGGCGTGATCAAGCCAGACGAGCGCACGGCGATCACCAAATGAGACCCCTGCCCCGCCCAGCGCCAGCCAGATCAGCGCTGCTATCCATTCGTCACCCGCAGCCTCAGCCACTTCCAACCCTGAGCGGGCCGAAGCTTCGGCTGCAGCGAGATCGCCACTATATCCCTGAAGCAACGTTAAGCCCATATACGCCTCGGCGCGGGCGCGGGCTACACCACTGGCTTGCACCAGGGCCAGCGCTGCCTGATAGTGCTGGTTGGCGGCTCCTGTATCGAGTGGTGCGATCACCTGATAGGCATGCGCGACACGCATATGCGCCAGTGCTTCAGTGAGCGGCGACCCGCTCTGTTGCGATTCAATCAAGCCGCGATGTGCGAGCGCCAGCGCTCTCGGCCCATTACCAAGCATCGTATAGATGAATCCGAGCAGCAGCAACGGCTCACGATGAGCGACAAAAGTCGTTACAGGTTGCGTCGGCAGGGCCTGGGGATCTAATCCCAGTAGTGTTTCCAGATATTGCCGTGACTCGTGGAGCCGCCCACTGCGGAGCAACAGCCGGGGCGAAATGGAGATTGCCGAACGTGGAGGGAGCAGACGTGGGTCAGGATCAAGTGTTTCAACATGGGAACGTTCCCCAAGAGGGGCCTCCTGAGCGAGGCGGCTGGCGGTCGTCTCTAGAATCAGCGCAATATCAGCGCGCCCCCGGTTGGCCCAGTTTTCGGCCTGAAGGCGCAGAATTTCCGCACGCTCGACAGAGTGGGTGCGAGGCAGTAATTTCAGAATTTGCTTCAGCAAGGCAACTGCCGGCGCGGGTTGTACCGTATCCAGATACACCTCAGCCCGGCCACGCAGCGCACGCAGGTGTCCCTCCTGGTCGCCTTGTTGTTGAAATGCGTGCTCAGCTTGCTGATAGATCTGCAGCGCCTGTTCAAATCGGCCAAGTCGGTGATAGGCTGCTGCCAGCGCTTCCAACAACAGTGGACGCTGGCGCTCGGACTCAGGCAGGCGATCTAACCAGGTTAGCAGTGCCGCTGTATTGCCTTGCATGAGCCAGGTACGGGCGACTTCCTCCAGAGCCATCGCTGCCTGTGTACTCTCGCCTATGGCCAGAAGATGATAGATCACCCCTTCTTGATCACCGCGCACCCGATAGTATTCTGCCGCGTAGTGATGCAGGTCGCGCAATGTGTCCTGCGCGAAGTGTTGGCATGAGTGACGTTCTAAAAAGGCTTTGAAGAGAGGCTGATAGGCGAGATGGCCCTGGTGGGTGAGTTCGAGAAAAAGACAACGCCGTTCGACCTCCTCCTGTAACGGGCGAATTATTCCTTGATCGGATAACATGCGACATATACCCGGATCGAGCCAGCGCAGGTTGGCAGTTGTGAACAGGAAGGTTTGCAGGTCAGGGGGTTGCTCCTGTAACACATGCTGCTTGAGATAACTATCAAGCAAGGGTGTCAAGCGATGGAATGCCAGCAGCGCTGTTTCGGTTGGGTGTGGCTCCGCATGAGCTATTTCACCTTCGAGTGTCGTCGTCAATTCACTGGCCAGGGCTTGCAAAGCCAGTGGCCAACCCCGACATGTTGCGGTCAAATCAGCAATATCAAGCGGTGGCAGGCGATCATACAGTGTAAATAAGCTCTGTGCTTCTTCCACGGTAAAGGCCAGGTCAGATTGTCCAAGCTGGCAGATTTCACCGCGTGCCCGGATGGTAGCGAGCGAAACGAGTTCGGGTTCATAGCGGGTGGACAACAGCAAGTGTAGCTGTGCGGGCTGAATAGCCAGGAAATGCTCAATAAACGCACGGAGTTCGGGGTGTTGATCTGCCTGATGGTAGTCATCGAGAATGAGCAGGGTATCATCATCAAGCACAGCCAGCAATACATTGACCAGTTGCTCGATCGCTTGTAGGGGCGATACCCCGTTCGCTGCGTCGGCCAGAAGCCCATCAAGCCTGGCTTGCATCTGCGCAGATTGAGCCGATGGTACCATACGACACGCTGCAGCCACATGCATGAGCAAGGTTAATGGGGTATCATCCGCAGACATGCGGCACCAGGCTATTGGCCATCCGCTATTCATCGCAAAACCAGCCAGGGCCGTCGTTTTACCACTGCCAGCGGGGGCTATTAACAGGGTCAGGGGATAATCGATGGCATTCGCTAATAACGTGTTGACTCGCTGCCGTCGGAGCAAGCGTGCCTGCTGCGGCGGTGGCATCAACCGTGTCATTAACAGGCCCTGTCCACCAGTAGGATTGGCCTGCTGCCTGAACTCATTTGTAACTCGTGAGGCTACCATAAGGCCAATGACTATACAACGAAGGTATATACCTATAGTATAACGCAGGTATGATGCGTGGTGTGACGCGAAACACACGGAGGTTTATGACTGCACGCCGCGTCATAGATAAGTGAAAGGATCTTACGATGGTAGACGTACGGGAACAGGTGCATAAACAGTATCTGGATACCCAGGACATGGCTACACGATCGATGCACGCATGGAATGAGTTGATGATCGCAACAACGGATATGGCGTTTGATGTTGTGTTGAAGAATTGGAATTATAGTCGTAGTTTGCGCAACTCGGCCGATCAGGCAGTTGAAGACGCGATTAAGACCCAGCATCGCCTGTCGAATGAAATGTTGCAGGTATGGCAGGGATACACCAGCAACTTGCAAGAAATTGTCACCAAAGCAGTGAAGTAACCTCGATGGCCCAACTACCCTACCCATAAATCCTCGATCCGATCGTTGGTGTCCTGGATCAGAGTAGATGGAGAGACAGAGTATAGCTTTTACTCTGCTCCCCACCTCACGCTGTTATGGTCTGATTGTATCACAGTGATGTCAACCAAATGGAACGACCTCCTGCAATCACATCCCTTTTGAGTGCATTCATGCAGACGGCAAGAAACGACGATTGTTCTTCTATTGACATCACATTATAATACATCATATCATAAACGCGCCACCGTTGACGTTTAACTGCTCACCCGTGATGTAATCGCCCTCAGCAGCCAGGAAGACAACGGCTTTGGCAATATCCGACACATCGCCAAAGCGCCCAAGCGGAATGCGGCTCTTGATCTGATCTTGAATATTATCCGGTACACCGGAGAACATGTCCGTCAGCGTCCAGCCGGGAGCAACCGAGTTCACCGTAATATTAAACCGCGCCAGTTCCAGCGCCGCCGTGCGAGTAAAGGCAATAATTGCACCTTTGCTGGCTGAGTAGTTGGCCTGACCAATCGCCCCCACCTGTCCATTCATGGATGAAATATTAATGATGCGCCCATAGTTCTGGTTGACCATAATAGGCATCACAGCCGTTGTGCAATAATAGACGCTATTCAGGTTCGCATTGATAACTGCTTGCCAATCCTCATCGGTCATCTTGCGCAGAGTACGATCTCTCGTGATACCAGCGTTGTTCACCAGAATATCAACTCGTCCCCACTGCTCAAAGACACGGCGCACCATATCGCGTGACTCCTGAGGGTGCCCAACATCCGCCTGGGCAAGCATGCAGGTACCATCAAAACCATTAATCTCATTCGCCAGTTCCTGCGCCTGAGATTCACTGCTGCGGTAGTTAATCGCAACTTTGGCGCCTTCACGTGCCATGGCTAATGCAATCCCGTGCCCTATCCCACGACTGGCACCAGTAACAATCGCAACTTTTCCATCAAGTCGTCCCACGTTATACCTCCCTAATTACGTCTATGTCTGAGTCCTACCGGGCAAAAAAGGATTCTGCTAACCGGCTGGCTTACAGCCGTTCAAACACTGCGGCAATGCCCTGCCCCCCACCGATGCACATCGTCACCAGGGCACGCCTGGCTCCAGTGCGCTGCAGTTCATGGGCAGCCTTCACCACCAGAATCGCGCCAGTAGCGCCGATCGGATGGCCAAGTGAGATTCCACTGCCATTCGGATTGATGCGCGGGTCATCAGGTGACAACTCCAGGTCGCGCATAACCGCCAGTGCCTGAGCAGCGAAGGCCTCGTTCAGTTCAATCAGGTCAAAATCGTTGAGGCTTAAGCCAGTGCGTTGTAATACGTTGCGCACGGCAGGTACCGGGCCGATACCCATATACTTGGGATCAACACCTGCGAAGGCGTAGTCCACCAGGCGCATAATGGGTTTTAGACCACGCTTTTCAGCAGCGTCGCGCTCCATAATAATCACAGCGGCAGCAGCATCGTTAATAGCCGAGGCATTACCAGCGGTGACCGTTCCGGCCTTGTCAAAGGCTGGTCGCAGCTTGGCCATACCTTCCAGGGTAGCATCGCGACGCGGGTGCTCATCAGTATCAACAATGGTTGTGCCCTTCTTTGTCTTCACTTCGATCGGCAGGATCTGCTCCTTCAAGTAGCCGTTATCCAGCGCGTTAATCGCTCGCCGGTGGCTCTCGACGGCCAGTGCATCCTGATCTTCCCGTGAGATCCCCCACTTTTTCGCGATGTTTTCGGCAGTAATGCCCATATGACAGTCATCAAATGGATCGGAAAGGGCCCCCACCATCGCATCGATTACGTTCGTATCATTCATCCGCTGACCCCAGCGCATGCTCGGTAGCCAGTACTGGGAACGGCTCATGCACTCGGCACCACCTGCCACAGCGCAGTCAATATCGCCCAGCATAATCAACTGGGCAGCAGAAATGATCGCCTGCAGGCCACTCCCACACAGCCGGTTCAAGGTCAAGGCCGGAGTTTCCTGGGGCAACCCACCTTTGATTGCCGCAACACGCGCCAGGTAATGGTCGTGGGCATCAGTGTGGATGATATTGCCGAAGATCGCATGCCCAACATCTTTGGGATCAACTCCGGCACGTTGGACAGCCTCCCGCACCACGAGTGCGGCCAGTTCAGATGGTGGAAAGTCTTTCAACGCCCCACCGTAATCGCCAATTGCCGTCCGTACACTGCTCAACACCACTACTTCACGATTGCTAGCCATTCATGAACCTCCTCATTAATTTGACACAAATGTCCCGGTAAAAACATTTGGCGCAGTTCGTTCTGGAGTTCTTACGAATCTGCGCCCTGTTCGCTGTACCGTCCCATCCTCCGCCTCTTCGCAGAAATGTGTTCTTCCGCCATTTGATCAGAAGCCGATGCATCCATCGACCGACAGTGGTAAAATAGTCGTTAACCTGATAGCATAGCGGGTAGATACATTATAGTATAAGATTGCCAGGTTGCAAATATTTGTATTATGCAACCGCTTTCTGGTTTGGAGAAGGCCATAGATGTGCTACGCTCAGGCGCACCTGGAGCAGGATATGGGCAAGGAAAGTAACTCTTGTGTAATCAGAGGAAGTACAATAAACTATATTCCCTGAATCTATCATGTACGTGAGGAGGCAACGTATGGCTCAGACTCAGCGCATTGAGGCGCCAATGACAAGAGAAGTACGAGATGGACGCAAAGTGACGATCCGAGCAATCACTGAGGAGGACCGTACCGCGATGGAGGTGTTTGGCAATTCGTTGCCCGCCAATGACTCGCTCTATCTGGAGGATGATTTCCAGAATCCGGATATTATTGCGCGTCTTACCAATGCGGCAGCGGCTGAACATTGGCGTCAGTTTGTGGCCGAAGCTGAGGATGGGTCAATTGTCGGGTATACCTCAGTACGCCGATTACCCGGCTGGTCAAGCCATGTCGCTGACATCTATCTCGTTATTGATCCGCGTTGGCGTCGGATCGGGCTTGGTACCGAACTGGCACAGATGATTTTTAATGCTGCGCGGGATCTGGGAGTCGCAAAAGTAATTGTCGAGATGCTTGAGGAACAAACCGATGGCCGCGAGATTTTTCAACACCTCGGGTTTGAAGTGGAAGGAACGTTACGCAAGCATGCGCGTGATCGCAATGGTGTGCTGCATAATATGTTGATTCTCTCCTACCATATCGACTAGTGGTTGACCACCGTGATGGTGCAGGATATGCCCGAAATGCCGTTCGTCGTTCTGTTGGTATCAGAAACGACAAACGGCGTTCTGTTATGCGCCACATAGTGGCTGACCACTGGCTATCGCAAACTGACTTTCTGCCCAACTGATGATTCAGGATGGCTGTAGATCCAGTGTCCGTAGGACACTGAGAGTTTTCGGCAGGAAGGAACAGTGCAGAGAGCGCGCGCGGGCTTTCGGCGGGTACGGTATGCTCTGGCTGAAGCCCGCGCGCTCGTTGAATGCGAGCGGAAGAACGCGATGTACACTGACAGGTTGTAACCAGGGCTGAAACAACCTGCCAGCGGTATCTTCGGCGTTGAACAAGGCTCGATGTGCGGGTATCGCACGGCGGATCAGGTATCAGTGTGCCAGGCGTTACAGCTACACAATGAGCCCCCCATCGACCGAAAGAACTTGCCCGGTAATAAAACTGGCTTCATCAGAGGCCAGAAAGAGAAAAGCGTTGGCAATATCCTCGGGTTGCCCCAGGCGACGGAGAGGGGTTCGTTCTTTGACTGCGTCCAGCACTTTTTCTGGCACGGTCTGGATCATTTCGGTGGCAGTAAATCCGGGTGCAACCGCATTGACGCGAATCCCATGAGGGCCAAGCTCACGTGCCCAGGTCTTGGTCATACCAATCACACCAGCTTTGGTGGCGACATAGTTGGTTTGACCGAAGTTGCCATGTAAGGCCACAATCGAACTGGTACTCAAAATACAGCCACGCCCCTGAGCAATCATAATCGGTGCCACTGTGCGGGCACAGAGCCAGACTCCTTTCAGATTGACATTAATAACGGCATCCCACTGTGCTTCGCTCATTTTCTGCATACGGGCATCGCGGGTAATACCAGCATTGTTAATCTGGATGTCAATGCCCTCCCCCCACTCATTGGCAGCCGCAATTGCGGCCTCGACCGACTCTGATTGGGAAACATCAACCTGTAGACCAAGTGCCTTGCCATCGCTGGCGTTAATTTCAGCGGCAACTGCCTCGGCGGCCTCACGGTTAATATCCGCTACCACCACCCGGGCGCCTTCACGAGCAAATGTCAACGCCGTGATCCGACCAATACCACGCCCAGAACCAGTAATGAATGCAACTCTATCCTTTAGACGCATCGCACATTCTCCTCACATCCTTAATTTGCAAATTAGCGAAATCTATGCGTAACCTGTTATCACGCAGTCAAGCCAGGCATCATACCTTATAATACCACTACCTGACACAAGTAATGTAGTGAGTGTTGACCCTGATCGGCCGCTCGCACATCTTCGCTCGAACGTACGGAGAGCCAGGTGTCCATGTGCGGCCAGAGGCGCTTGTGGACGTTACTCGCGGCCATAATCCCAATATGCCCACCAGGGCCAATCAGGAGATCTTTATCGGTGCTACGGATACAATTCATAATACTAGTTGTACTGACATGAGGGTATGAGATGATCTTTATCAGCAATGATATTAAACACCGCTGCAAGCCAGTTGTTCAATGGCCCGGCTCCTTTTTCAGTAAAGTCAAGCGGTGCCGTCAGGAGCAATAGATGACGCAACCCGTGATCAGGGTACCTGGCGGCATAGTATCATGGCAAGCGTGGCTCCAATGCACCAGCCAGGCTTGTTGAAGTCATGCAATCCGGCGTGCGCCTGCATTTTGCGAATGGCGCGGGGAAGATAATCGAGCGCAAAATCGGCAAAATTCAAGATGCAGCCCCAGAGGTTGCGAAAAGGCATCGGTGTTAACAATATTCGCGGTTCCCTGAGCCCACACTTCTAACTTGACATCACGAAACGAACGCCAGAAACGGATAGGGGACATTATCGTCACACTATGCTCCTGGCGACCATTTTTCGGACTCATATGGTGTGTCTCCTTGGACGTTTAGCGCTGGTAGGCAGATTGAGGTAATTGTATCATAACTCGGTAGCTGGAACAGGACAGACTGGCGGCAATGTAATATAGTAGCTATAAAAACCATCATATCCTGGACAGTTACACAAAGGTTACATGATACTCTCTGGTTAGAGTGTCCCCGTCATCGCGTTCCGCTGCGGGGCCATCGTCAGTTATACAAAAGTTACATGATATACTCTGGTTAGCGTTACGCTCGATTTTTACCACCATACATCTGCCCGTCGATGGTCAGGACATATGGATTCCCCCAGACCACTTTCTGTTCGATGAATTGGACAGGAGTGAGAAGGATTGCACACCTGTGGGGAATAGATCTTGCATTCTGGGCGGACAGAGCATACCATAGTACTTCAACGAGCCTTCATCTCGGCCGGGGTGCGCGGGGGCCTGGCGAGAAGAGAGGAGCGAGGAAAGAGAACCCTCGCTCCTCTCCCGCTCCTCCCTCGGAGGAGCGAAGCCGCGCCGCGCCTTCCTACCCAGGGGATGTCTCGTTGGAGGAATAGAATAAAAATCTGGCGAATGGGGTCAGGGAGGAATACCTCTTCCCCCTGGGGAACACTGTTGTGTTCATGCCGATTGGTGGGACGACAGGGAGAACAGGTACGATTCACCAGCACAGAGCACAGGTATGCCTGTCTCTGCCTGAATATCCCTATCCATTTTGTTGAAACCTGGCTGAAAAGCTTGCCGGGTGTGGGTTGGGATTGGCTCAGGGCAGAGATATAAGATTGACACGGAGCGCTGGTACCAATCTTGATTGACTGGATGCAGCACGGAACCTTACATCTGGTCGAGCCTATTTTTCAAACCCTCATGTCGCGCATCAGATCTGAACGAGGGGTATGTGAAGAATAACTGGGAAGCAGAAAGGATACGATCGATGACCATGGAGTCAACCGATCAGGTTGCACAGGTATTTATCGTGCTGAATCCCGTTGCAGGTAGGAGTGTCATCGATACAGTACGTGCGACGCTTGATCGCTATTTTGATTCGCATGCCTGGGATTGTGAACTGTATGAGACGACGGGGGCGGAGGATGTAGCGAGAGTTGTACAGGATGCCCTGGTGCGTGGATGTGATATGGTGGTAGCTGCTGGTGGCGATGGTACCATTTCGGCAGTCGCCAATGGTCTGGCGCATACCGAGATACCGTTGGGAATATTGCCGATTGGAACCGGCAATGTGCTGGCGCAAGAATTGGGTATTCCGCTTGATCTGGATGCTGCCTGTCGACTCTTGACGGATCAGCATACACTCACATGTCTGGATGCGATGCAGGTACAGGATCATCTGTTTCTCTTCCAGATTGCAGTCGGTATTGAATCGCTTATGATCCGCGACACGGCACGTACAGCCAAGCGCCGTTTTGGGCGATTAGCCTATATCTGGACAGCCTTGAAATGGTTAGTAGGGTATCAACCGCGCCGATTTACGATTGTGGTTGATACCCAGCGGTTGCGGCCACGGGCGTCGCAGGTGTTGATCGCCAATGGGGGTACGCTAGGTATGCAGCCTTTTCGTTGGGGAGCTGAGATTGTTCCTAATGACGGGCGCATTGATGTGTGCATTGTAAGCGCACGCACCGTGCTGGATTATCTCAGTCTAGCCTGGCATATTGTCCGTGGTCAGCCTCATCGTAGTCATAAGGTGCGTTGTTTGCCAGCATACCGAACCGTGGTAATCAGTTCAGATCATATATTACCAGTGCAGGGAGATGGGGAAATTATTGGACAAACGCCGGTACATGTACAAGTGGTGCCACAGGCGGTACGGGTTATTGTGCCGTTTAATAATAAGAAGTATCAACAGATTTCTACGTCAGATATACATGACCAGAATATGACAGCAGGTCAACAGCACGATGCTGAATTGACACCCACATCGGATGTGTTGCTCCGATCATCATCTGAGAGATCATCATCTGAGACAGATGTTCCACTTGAGTTACAGGCCCGCTCTAATCCTGTACGTGAGACGTTGCGCAACAAGTTACGCGAAATGAAAACATCCGCGCAGGCTCGTGTCATTATAGACAGGTTGTTAGCTGCTGCTGGTAGGGTGACCGAGCTAGAGGTGCATGACCAGGAACAATCACATCATTCAACCCGGCCTGCGGATGCAATCCAGCAGGTTGCTGCTGCTCCGGGCCTGCAATCTGCCGCTGCGATGATACTGGAAGCGGCCCAGCAGTTAGTTGGTGCAGAAGGTGATGTACAGGCAGCGCTTGAGGCAGCCATGCAGGCGGCCATGAACTCGGAGCAGTCTGGCGTAATTGATGCTGAACTGAAACGACCATTGGATCTGTTGCGGGCAGAACTATTGCAACATATGCGGCCTTTGCACGCGCTCGATATGCGGTTGTTTCTTGCAATTAATCATATGCCGCATACCCCGGTCACTAATCGGTTGATGCAAACGATTACCTGTTTCATGAACGGTGGGTGGGGATGGGTGATCGGGTTAGTTGTGGCTGCATTGGTTGATCGACCGCGTGGTGCAACGGCGTTTCGTCAGGTCGTGCCACCGCTGTGGTTTGCCACCATGAGCGTCGAATATCCAATCAAGCATTATTTTCGTCGCCGCCGCCCCTTTATTGATGTCGTGCAGGCGGTAGCGGTCGGGCGTAAACCAGGAACCTATTCTTTTCCCTCTGGGCATTCGGCTGCAGCGTTTGCTGGTGCCTGGTTGCTGCGGCGGCATTATCCTGAGTTGACACCGGTGTGGTATACGGTGGCGGTGCTGATCGGCTTTTCGCGAATTTATCTGGGTGTCCACTATCCGGGTGATGTAATAAGCGGTGCGATCTCTGGAACGGTGATTGCTGAAGCGATCCGCTGGCTTCTTGATCAGGACGAAACATCGTCTACCGTCTAACGGCACCGATCTCAGCCGCTGCGACCGAGCGAAGCGAGGGAGCAGTCGGCTGGAGCGAGATGTTGGGCGGCCATATCTGTATTTACAGCATACATAACCAACGAGAAACTGATGCAATTTGATTCGGATCGTTCAAATTGGCAGCGTTGGTGAGCAATCCTTTTTCCAGTTGATCCCATATCTCGGTCGCCATTCTCTTCTCAATTGCCGCACCTATAAAGAAAGTATATGGGGAGTGTCTCGCGTTAGAAAATGCTTCACGGATACGGTCAAGAGCCGCTCGCGCAGTTTTCCAATGTTCGTCTGCGCCTGCGGGGTCTATTCCACCTTTGAGTTCGCCAAGAGCAATATACGCCCTGTCCGATCTATATCCAGTGGCTTGCAATTCGTCAGGGATGAGCTTGAATAAGCACATATCCACATTGTTCTTGACCAAAGGTACGGTCAGGTTGTAAATCAGAGTACGCGGCTTACCTTCGCTTTCCCAACTCAATCCACGCAGAGAGAACTCGATTTCCGAGTCATCATCGGCCATATCAGCCCACTGTCTGGTCTTGGAATGTTGCCATCGGCAACGGATGTCAGCAATCGTTAGTGTTGCAATGATGGTACGGGTAAGTTTTCTCTGCGCCAAGACGCCGCCAATGTTACGCATCGAACCGCCCAGCGCGTCGCCGCGCGTCAGTAAAAACCTGAACACCAGCTCTTCGACAAACTTTTCTCCTGCTGGCTCAAGGAAATTCTTGATGAGACCGTTGATGGCTTCCGCTTTATCTTCTGGCAACAGATGAACAAGAGCTTTGTCGGACAATCCTGCCGCCGTGAGAAGTCCCGATTCTATGCCCTTGATGGACAGCAAGTCAGCAGGAGTTCTAGCCTGTGATGCCGCTGCTTGTAATGCTCGCGCTTCGGCAACATAAGGTGTAGCACGACGGTTCTTTTCAAGCGCAAGCGCGACAAAGCCTGCACGCGTGGCTTCGTAGGTCGTGACGAGGTCATCGCTGGAGCGAAGATGATTTCGATAAGGGCGCGAGGGCATTACAATTTTCTCCAGACGTAAACGCATTTGCGCAGTGTTTCGCGCCCATGCTCTCCCATCTGCTGGCTACTGTTGCCTTTGCCGTCTGGCAAGACAAGGATATTTTCGACACAAAACCCCAAGTTTTCGGCAATATCAGACAGGATCATATCCACTGAAATGCTTACGCCGGCATATCGTACATTGTCATTCACCATGAACAACCGTGCATTCGGTTTCAGAACGCGTGCACACTCTGCGATAACACAAGCCATCTCATAAAAATAACCGCTGACCATTCGAGGGATACCATTATTGTTCAAAGCGCCTTGCGCTTTCTGGTCTTCCAGATATTTCAGAGTGGCCTGTAACAGTTCCTGCTCATCGGTGACAGCCAGTGCTGTAGTCCACTGCGGATTGATGCTCAACAGATCTTTGGCACGGTTTTCCACCGTGCAACTGAGCATCTCCTGACGAAGTTTTACCAGCCCTTGTTCATCCGTCCCTAGTAATGCCAGTTCCAGTGCATACGTGCGCGTGTAATCATAGCGGTTACAGTAGGGCGGGGAGGTCATAATTGCATCATACATACCATCAAGCAATCGAGGCAATATGTGAAGGCATGAGCCATCATACAAACGGATTTCGCCTTGAAGTTTCTCTGCTGGGAATAAACCTACCCGATGCATGGGGGATACATCCGACAGAACTTCGTTAATTTTTGAGCAAATGGCTTGCTCGAAATCAGGAATTTCACCTTTGTCAAAAATTTTCTTGCCATGTGTGCGCTCAGACCTATGATCCCATCGAAGGTATTGCCCATCTTTACGAGTAAAGCTGATGGATTCTAATACACATAGTAAAGCAAAGCGCAAGACAGCTTGAACTCTACTACTCTCTTGTTGACATGCCCCCAAATATCTCTCAATGGCTTCTTTTGTTTTGTCAGGATAGGCTCCTTGCGTGATTCGCAGTTCTGGCAAGGGAAGGGACGTTTCTGACTGCTCCCAAACCCGCAATGCTGACCACTGACGCAATCTTTCAAAATCTTCGGATGTGAACTCTGCATCCAGAATTTGTTTGACCGTAATGATTTCGTGACCGATAGGTAACAATTCGATGCCATCTGCGTTTATGCTCATCGCGCTTGCCGCAAACAAAGCCGTTCCACTACCCGCGAAAGGATCCAGGATTCTGCCCGAGGTGATCTTGTACTTGTGAAACAAATACTCGACCAACGAAGCGGAAAATGCCTCTTTGAACTTGTACCAGCGATAAATGGGTCTGGTTTTGTTGGCCTGAAAGCTGACCAGGAGGCGAGAGAGTGAGGGCTGAACAACAAACTTACTTTTGAATCGCTGAAATAACTGCTCGTCAAGGCAGTCTATCTCGCCGAGAGTCGTGTTCTGTTGGCTGACCAAAGCATTCGAGACTTTGACTGGATTTAGCACCACTTTACGCTCCAAATTTGCAGCAGTTGAAACAAATATACAGCACAGTTGGCGATGCGTCTAACTGCTCACCACGAGTTGATAAGCCGCCCAACAGGGCATTATCGGTACAGTCAATACTACCCACCGAAAGATTGTTTCTTTCTAGTGTACTCTTATTAATATTAACAGGGTTTTCATGGTGAACAATATGTATCGATTGTATCGGCTATCGACCAACGCTAACGAGGTTGCATGGTACCACAGCTCACGCAATCCCGAAAAACGTCTGAAGGAACATTATCTCTACGAAACCGCTTCACCGGAACGGTTACTATACTCTTTTCGATCTTTATATCAGAAATCATTTTCTGAACTCAAAAGTAACTGTACACCGTAGCATAAGCTACAGATGGTGAAAGATCAACCGAATGAGAGTTGTACTAAACACCATAAAGCGTACGCAAATCGCGGTAAGGAGTGAGTGAATGATTGCCCAGAAACAAATGCTAGAGTTGGTTCAGCCGGTGCAGGATATGATGTCCAGATACACGCATACGATGAATGAAGTTGTAGCGATGAACATGGATGTCGCCTTTGATGTGCTATTAAAGAACTACAACTTTGTGTGTAGCATGCGTAACTCGGCGGATATGATGATGGGTGATATGATCAAAAGCCAGCAGCGTCTGATAACCGAGATGGTGCATGTTGCGCAAGATTATGCCGCAAAACTGCCCGCGATAATGCCTTCTGTTACCAGATAACAGTCTTGTACAGAACCTGCTCTGATCGGTGTATCAGGTTAATAATGATGCCGTGCTGTTATCAGGATAAACCTCCTTCATCAGCCCGCTCGCCGCTGGGTTCACCCGGTGGCGAGCAAGGTTGCTCCTACGAATATCATCGGTATCGGAAGAGGCAGGTTGGCAGGGAAGCGCCTCTGGGGATAATCCGAGCCTCAGCACCGGCCCTGGCCCCCAGCACGATCTGCCGCAATCGTTCCTGATGATCCAGTTGCACTGACGACAACGTATCTTGCAGAATTGCCAGCAGATCCTGGGCATGTGCTAAAGTCCTAACATCTCCATCACAGCTTCTTCACCGGTACGCATCGCAGCTGCATCGTCCGGGCTACGTTCGTGATCATAGCCGAGCAGGTGTAACATACCATGCGCAACCAGATAGGCTAGTTCGCGTTCGATTGCATGACCATACTCGGCAGCCTGTTCTTGCACACGTTCATAAGAGATAGCAATATCACCGAGGTAGCGAGGTATTCCGGGTGCTATGACAAACGAAGTGTAGTTATCATCGGCAAAAGAGAGTACATCAGTAGGCGCATCAATGCCGCGATAGTCGTGGTTGAGTTTTTGTAGAGTTGCATCGCTGGTTATCAGCAGACTGATGCTCACTGCCTCGAAGACACCAGTATATGCCAGCACTGCAGCCGCTGTGCGTTCAATAAGCGTGACATCGACGCTTTCCACAAAGGCGTCGTCAACATGTACGTCAATAGGCATAAACTGTGTATGGCCGGTTGTGGTTCTTGCCTATGGTTGTGACTTCGTAAAGCGGAGTCACGATCAATCTGGTTATAATAGGGCCCGCTGCTCCCAGAGTGTCAGCACCTGTGATAGGACATCACGTTCGCGTTCAAATGAGGCGAGCTGTACTGCTTCTTCTAACCGGAACCAGCGTGCATCGTCTACCTCACTCACCTGTGGCTCAACCTCGCCCGTCATATAGCGGAGCAAAAAGAGATCGACGTATTTATGAATGCGTGAGGGGCCAGCGCGGAACCAATATTCGATCGTTGCCAGATGACAAATCACCTGCCCAGTCAGGCCCGTTTCCTCGGCTACTTCACGTGCAGCGGCGGCTTCAGCCGTCTCACCGCGTCGCACATGACCTTTGGGCAACCCCCAGCGCCCACCTTCTTTGGTCGCAATCATTGCAACCTCGATCTGGTTGACGTCAATGCGATAGATGACCCCACCAGCGGAATAAGCCGTGCGTTGTGGAGGTATTGATCGCTTCGCTCGTGAAGGCATAGTTGTACATATCTAGAGATATAGGCGAGAAACGATTGCGCTTCAACCGCAGTGGGGAACTCCGCTCTTCCTGGGCTGAGACTGCCGCACCGTCTCGTTGACATAAAAATCAAACTTTCTTACTCAGACGGCCAGCACGCATATCCCAATAATAATCGATAGAAAAGAGAATGCGCTCACGAGCGTGATCGGCATTTTCCCAACCAACTGGCTCGACACGCGTCCCTTCTAGATCTTTGTACATAGTAAAGAAATGTTCGACTTCACGCAGATAGTGTTGTGGCAGATCGGTGTATTCTTTGAAATCACTAAAAAAGGGATCGTAGTGCAACACTGCCAGTACCTTATCATCAGCATCGCCTTTGTCGAGCATGCGAAACATGCCAATGGGTCGTGCTTCGACAATGCAACCGGTAAATGTAGGCAAGTTGGTAACAACCAGGACATCTAGTGGGTCGCCATCGGTATAAAACGTTTGTGGGATAAATCCATAATCACCAGGGTACTGAACGGCAGAGTATAGCACACGATCCAGCTTAAAAGCGCCAGATGTTTTGTGAAACTCGTATTTATTGCGTGATCCTTTGGGAATCTCGACAACGACATTGATCACTTCCGGCACGGACGGGCCTGGGTCTAGATCGTGCCACAGGTTTTGCATGCACACCTCTCTCTGACAGAACAAACATTGCCATCTATTATGGCATTATATCACGAGGTTCGTGGGAATGGGAATTGAAGAATAGTTTCAAACTTTGACATCTGTACGCTTTGACATCTGTACGGCTGCATATACAGCATGTGTCTGTGCGTGTTGCTACTTCTTTGGCGAGCGCGGCCCTTTCCACAGATATAAGCCAAATGCGATGAGAAACGGCAAAACAATATGTGCAAAGAAGAATAGAGGGATAAATACCTCGGTTTCCATTTATAGACCTCCTTCATAGCGTATCACCAGGAACTGGTGCTTATTATACACTGCTGTAAGCGGTCGCTTGCAGCCTGTGTCCTTCTCTCTGGTGTAAAGATATGCTCACAAAAAATTAATCCTTCAGGTTGTAGATTATTCGTAATTTGATGTATACTGAAGACAGTAGCTGCTCTGAACCTGATCGTTCCTCTGAACAGTACCGATATACATTGAACCCCCGTTTTTTGTAACCGCTCAGGTGGGGTAGTCAGGAGAGGCGTTGTCCTCTCTGGAGTCTCTGGAGGCGCGGGGGCATGTGGCCCCGTGCCCCGTTGGTGAAGGCACTACCTGAATGGGTACTGTTTTTTTCCTTCTGGCGCATATACCCATGGTTTTTACCTGATTATTAATCCAAAAAAAGGGGTATACTTAAGTATTGGTTCTTTTGATATTTTTCTGCAAAGGAAAATGATGTGATAATACATCGTTTAAGTACTGATGATTATCTTTGGGGGAAATCGCGATGTTTCCAGAAAATAACGGCCGTAATAAACTGAAAAGAGGCTCAAGACAAAATTGGGATGGGCCACCACGCTGGTTGCCAAATGTACGAGTTCTGCTCTTTGTATTGGTGTTGTTGATGCTTTTCCAACTCTTTATCTTTCGCCCATCTAGACCGGCTCTGACCATATCGTATAGCGTTTTTCTCAACCAGGTACGTGCCGGTAATGTGGCTGAAGTCGAAATTGTAGGTCAGGAAATCAATGGCAACGTACATAAACCATTGCCGCGACCTGCTGGCGCTGAAACTGGCCGTTGGATGTCTTTTGTGGCGCAACCGACTGAATTTGAGCGCTTTACAACGACGTTGCCCCCCGGTGGTGATGATCGTCTGATTCCGCTGCTTGAAGAACAAAATGTCCAGATTAATGCTCGTGTCCAGCGACCTTCTCTCTTCCTAAGCGTGTTGCTGTCATTCGGTTCCATTTTGCTTCTTGTCTTATTGATCGGATTTTTTATGCGCCAGCAAATACGCGGTCAGCAAGGAGTGTTTAATTTTGGTCGTTCACGCGCAAAATCACATATCCTTGATCGACCAGGGGTGAAGTTCGATGATGTTGCCGGGGTGGATGAGGCCAAGCGTGAACTGGTTGAGGTGGTTGATTTCTTGAAGCATCCTGAGCGCTATCGACAGCTAGGGGCGAAAATACCACGGGGTGCCCTGTTGATTGGCCCGCCTGGTACGGGTAAAACGCTGCTGGCACGCGCTATTGCGGGTGAGGCGGGTGTGCCGTTCTTCAGTACCAGTGCCAGTGAGTTTGTGGAACTCTTTGTAGGGGTAGGGGCCAGTCGTGTACGTGACCTGTTTGATCAGGCGCGGCGTCATGCCCCCGCCATTGTCTTTATTGATGAACTAGACGCGATTGGCCGCCAACGTGGGGCTGGCATGGGCGGTGGCAATGATGAGCGCGAGCAGACGCTGAACCAGATCCTGGTAGAGATGGATGGCTTTGAAGGTGACACTAATGTCATCATTATTGCGGCCACCAACCGTCCTGATGTTCTCGATCCAGCGCTGTTGCGGCCTGGTCGCTTTGATCGACAAATCACCGTTGGGTTGCCTGATGTACGAGGCCGTGAGGCAGTGCTGAGGATTCATCTGCGGGGAAAGCCAGTTGCGAGTGATGTCGATCCTGCTCTTATTGCGCGACAGACTCCTGGCTTTGCCGGAGCTGATCTGGCGAACCTGGTAAATGAAGCCGCCCTGCATGCAGCGCGGCGCGGCGAGCGATTGATCTATCGCCGCCATTTTACGGAAGCACTCGACAAAATTGTGCTGGGTACCGAACGACCGGTGTTAATGAATGAGCATGAACGTACGGTGGTAGCCTATCATGAGGCCGGGCACGCGCTGGTAGCAAGACTGCTGCCCGAAACTGACCCGGTGAATAAGATTACGATCATTCCGCGTGGTCGAGCACTGGGCGTGACCGAATACTTGCCTGAAGGTGACCGCTTTAACTATTCGCGCCAGTACCTTATGTCACAACTGGCTGCTATGCTCGGGGGACGTGCAGCTGAGCAGGTGGCGATTGGCGAGATTACAACTGGTGCCGAGAACGATTTACAGCGTGCAACACAACTGGCACGGCGGATGGTAGGCCGTTGGGGCATGAGTACAGAGTTGGGCTTGCTCTTCACCAGTGATAGCGCCGAGACGCCATTTTTGGGACGTGAAATGGCCGGCACTCGTGATCATAGTGAGGCGACGGCCGCATTGCTCGATCAGACGGTGCGCACCTTGCTTCAGGAGCGAATGGAAACTGCTATGCGCCTGTTACATGAACGTCGTGATGCGTTGGATCACCTGGCGCATGCACTGCTTGAACACGAGACGTTGGATCGTGAAGGTCTGGAAGCGGCTATTCGCGGTGATGATGTACCGCCGCCTACCACACCGGGCACGCCCACGACCAATATATCGGTGCCGCAAGATAAGCCGCGACCGCAGCCCAGACCGGGCATTCTGCCCGCCTGATGTTCTGCTGGATTACCACAACATCTTGTTTGTTCGCCTTCGACAGACCATGTATGACTCTGCCGAAGGCAAAAAAGACAGGAACAATGAGCAACCGCATACCTCTAGGGACACAAATACGACCACGAATGTGCGAACTTTATACACCAACAGGCGTTGCCATCCTCATGCTCCAACGGGACTTCATCTCGGCCAGGGTGTGGTGCCTGTGGCCCCCGCGTCTGTTCCCTTCTGGTACGGCGCGGCTTTGCCGCGCCGCGGCTTCCTACCCAAGGGATGTCTCATTGTAGTACTCAGCGATCGTGATGGAGCGGATCATTCATGGCCTATGCCCCACAACATTGCCTACTCCGCAGTGGCTGGTAGCCAGAGCAGAGGTGAAGCGAAATCAACTGTTTGCACAATACGGGTGTCAGGTGCGGTACCTGGTGTCCACAACCAGAGATCGCCGGAGTCGGTATGCTCAAAGACCGGCTCATCGGTGGATATGTCGGCCTGCCACCCGGCGGGTAACGCCACGACCAGTCGCTTGCTATCGGGTGACCATGCTGCACCTGTCACTCGTGGTAAGCGATCAACCATCGCCGCAATCGTTGGGCGTGCACCTTCGGGTAAGATAACTTCATCGGGTTCTCCAAGGCGTACGACCTGGGCACGCCAGGCTTCATAGCCACTAAATCCGCGCGCATCACTAAAATTGTGTTCAACCGTTGCCAGCATCGTGCCATCTGGCGCGAATTGCGGTGGTAGCAGCCAGCCTGCCCCGGTGCTGACTAACTCACCACGCCCTTCAAACGAGCGTCCCATCTCTGTGTAATTGATGTCGATCAGCGCCTGATAGCCCAGAAAGCGTTGATAGGCCACATAGTTGCCGTCGGGTGACCAGACCGGGGCATATACCAGGCGGCCACTGCCATCATTGCTGCCAGTGGCCGTGGCAAAATTCCATGCATTCTGTCCCTTGCGGTTAATCAAGCGTATCGAATTGGCAACACCCGGCTCACCGTTGTTGAGATGGATATTCCCTGGTGGCGTGGCAAAGGCAATTCGCTGCCCATCAGGGGCGAAAGATGGATCACAACCTGGTTCGAAGATCGTCTCATTCCCACTGACAATGTCTAGCAAGCGGATGTCACTATTGCTACACCATGCCACCCAGCTGATCCAATCGGTGAGACGTTGTGTCTTGACGGTGGAAGTGGCGTACACCAGCGTTTGTCCATCTGGTGCCAGGGACAGGTGGCCAACATTACGGTCATTGTTTGTTACCTGGCGTAACTCGTCTCCATTGCGAGCGACCACTGATACCTGAGTGGTTGGGCCGGTGATGCGTGTGAATGCCAGCAAGCGTCCATCAGGTGTTGCGGTAAACTCCTGCACATCGCGGGCGATCACTCGCTCTGACGTAGTATCCAAATTATAAGCGATCAGGTTATGTTGGCGCAAAAAGAGAATCTCATTCCCGGTACCTGCAGTATTCGGCAGTGATTGAGAGGACTCCGGTTCAAGTGTAGGTAGCACTGCTGGTATACTAGCTGCATCGGCACTGGGCATTATCGGGTCAATGTCCGAAGTGGAGGTTGTATTCACGGTGGGTATCGATCGGGTTTGCCCAGGATCATCGGAGATCGTTGGTTTGGGTGGCGGAACAGTAGGTATAATTATTGGTGTTGGTGTAGGGATGGTCGCCGCAGTGTCATGGGGTATAATGGTACAGGCGACGAGGGTTGGCGTCAGCATACATACCATCAGCGTGCAGCGATAGTGGACTATGCGCTGCCACTGCTGGCAGTTTCTTGATTTCTGTAACATAGGTATTACTCCGTCATTGAGCGTAAGTTCTCTATGCATATAAACGATTACGGCTGTTTTTCCAGCAGAACGCACAACATGTCATGTCTGGTCTATAACCAATGACGGAGGAAGCGCGATGGATCAGGGTTGGGCTGTTGGTAATGTCGGAAGGGTCGGTGGCGGCGGTACCAGATCGGCAACATTGACCAGAACATCGATTTGATTGGCTTGTTCGGCCTTCATGCGTAGTGTATCGACCCAGGTCTCAAACGCTGCTTGCGCGGCCGGGCTTTGCATAAAGAACTGCGGATTGTCAAAACCACGTTCCTGGCGTGGTTCCTGTAGTTGGATAATATGCCAGCCGAACTGACTCTGTACCAGGCGGATCTCACCCGGTTCCATCGAAAAGATTGCCTGTTCAAATTCAGGAACAAACACGCCACGTGGCACCCACCCCAGATCGCCGCCATTGTGACTGGAACCAGGATCTTCGGATTGCTCCTGCGCAAGGGATGCAAAATCAGCACCACCTTCGAGCTGAGCGATAATTTCCTCCGCCTCAGTTTTCCGTTGGGCAATATCGTCTTCAGTGCTGGCCTGCAACAGAATATGCCGCGAGTGGGCTTGTTCCACCCTAGTATGATCCAACACCATCATATTAAAAAGCTGTAGTTCTGTCAGCAAGTTACGCAGTTCGGTTTCCGATTCAATATTGGCCTGCTGTAGAAACTCGGTAAAATTATCAGGATCGTTGTGCTGAGCACGGAGACCCTCAATTTGCTGATCAATCTCCGCTAGATCTACTTCTTTGCCCGATTGCTGCCCTTCCTGGACAACCAGTTTGAACATAATCAACTCGTCCAGTGTCTCTTGCACATCTTGCCCAGGGGTATAATTACGCAGAAACTCGCCACGAGTAATATTCAGATCCCCCACACGGGCAATGATCTGCGTGTTTCCCTCTCCGCTGATCTGACCACTCTGACTGACGGGGCGTGTAAAGAGAAAGCCCAGGCTGACTCCGATCATGACAATGAGTAATATGACACTGATACCAATCATCATCAGGGATCGCATCGGGTTGCTCTCTGCACTGCTACTCCTGCCGTCACTGCTCATTGCCGATGATGGATCATCGGCTGCATACGGCGCATCGTCTTCAGGAACATCTGTTGTTTGTATCGGATCTTCACTGGCTTGAAAAATGCCTTTGTTTCCAGTGAGTGCAGCATCGAGCATATTCTGTTCATCAAAATGCTCTGCTGACTCGTCGCCATCTGGATTACACGGATCGGTCACGATTACCTCCTGTTTCAGAAGTGCGGACTATTCACTGCCAACACATAGTACCATGCATCCTACCATAGACATAGCAGAAATACCAGCCATTGCGAGTACATCACTGGACTGGTTTGAACCAGGCGACACAGTATAGAGCGTGAATAGTGGGTAAGAGCGATGATCCTAACAGCCATAACCGGCTCTCTGCAGCCCGGCATAGCTACCGATTCTGTGCTATCACTCTAACTACGGAAGCCAGGAATTTCAATCCTCACCACCGAATTCAGGATTGCCATCAAAGGAACCGCATACTATGCTATACTGTGGATGTGCTTATTGCTATTGAATCTTTCGTCATCGTTCAGGTGGGATGGTCTGGAGGGGCTGTACCCTCGTTAGAGCGTGATCAGAAACGATGATCTCGGATAGAGTTGATTCAGGAGCATTGCGATAGAACCAGGATAAAGAAAGGCTTCACTCGATTCTGGATTGCGGTTGTATTCTTTCCTGGCCAAACGATGTCAGAAAGCCATG
>DAOTWD010000153.1:0-3554 GCA_034435975.1 Chloroflexaceae bacterium
GTCATCGCCGAGAACGAGCGCCCCGCCACGAACGAAACCATCCGCCTCTGAGGGCGGGCAGCGCGGCCAGAAGCGCCGGATCGGCTATCCGCTCCGCGTTAGCGGTTGAGGTTCAGGGAGGGTTGCCCCTCCCTGAACCATTATGCACGATGACGGTCTGTATCTCACCCATATTCTCGAAAGTATCACGCCGATCGAAGAATACACGCGAATTGACAAAGATGCTTTTATGGCCTCACGGATGATCCAGGATGCGGTTGTCCGTAACTTTGAGATTATTGGCGTAGCAATCGGGACTTCTCGCGCAAGCCGAAGGATTTGCGCGCGCCGCTTGCGTTGACCAACGGTATCTACGAAGGTTGGGCGGTTGCAGGAAGGCTTGTAACGGTCGAATTGGAAAAGAAAAGGATCGTATCCCGGCATACCGATGACAGCCATGTTCACCCGTAGCCGCAAGACGTCCCAATCCTCAACGACATTTGCATACGGAAGTGACAGGCGGGAACGCCAGTGCAGGAAATACCGCGTCGCAGTGCTCTCCGACCGAGTTGGAACACGATCAGTGGTCGTTCGTAGGCGGGGTCGATGTCGGTGCATTTGCCCTCACGCCGTAGCTGCTCGCCCAGTTCGTAGATCCATAACACGGCAACGGCGATGGCAAGCAACAGGTGGTCGAGGCGCTGCGGGTCACGCAGGTGGGCAACTTCGCGGCGATCTGCGCGTATACTGCTGCCTGGCTGCAGTTCATTGTGTGGCCTTTCTGGACGGTGTGGCGGCCCCCAGTATGCTATAGGTGGGCAGCAGTGTTTTTCCTCGTCCTCATGCTCTTCTCGCCAGGTGTTAGTTACTCACTGTTGTAGTTATGCCAGGATTGCTGCACACCTGCCGAGCGATCACGGGCGGTTAATGAGGCAAAGTACTCCATCAACAGGCGATGGACAAAAATATAGCCACCGCCTACCTTGTGCAGCAAGATTCGATCGACAGTATAATCAAGGAAACGGGCGTAATTCCAGGGAATGAAGTTATAGCGGTACAGGAGCAAGCGTATGATACTGTGTTGCAAACAGGGCAAACCGCCATAAAAGAGACCACCAAGAAGAAGCCCACAGATGGCACCAATAAAAGATCCCATAATAGCTCCAATACTTACACCAAGAAGCAACCCGGCAAGAGCGCCAGTGCCTGCGTTTTGAACGATAAACGTGAATCTAGGCTGAAGCGCGCGCACTAGATCAATCAATAGACCGCCTGACGCACCGGTGAATTGCGCATTGGACGATGCCTGAACCGCCTCAGGATCGGTCAATAGCCAGCCTAATCCACCACTAACACAGGCCATTGTCGTGCCTAACCCCAGCGTACACCCTGCAACAACTGTAATAAATGTGCGAAGTGAACGCCAGATACGCTCATTAGGATAGGAAGTCCGCGGCAATGACTCACCAGACAGACCCATCAGTGAGATCAGCGGGATGAGGAGACCTATGGCGGTTATGCTGCCGGTGACAATCCCCTGAAATAGCCCAATACTCACACCGACAAGCATTCCAAGCAACACAGCAATGATACCGATGAAGGTTACATACAGCATAAAGGTTTTTTGTGCACTCTTGATACGTTCCCATTGCCAGGTCACTGTCTCCACAGTTTCGATAGTTCCGCGCCGCCAGCTATCGAGTCCGAATGCCAGACCTAATGTCACACCGGTAACAATTCCTGCCAGGAGACCACCCACTGGCCCCCAGATGATCCAGGTCGAGATACATATTAGTGATCCTACATATAGTGCGGTTATACAGCCAATGATCGTTCCATAGATACGTTTTTGTTCCTCATTTCGCAGCCAATCTTTGCTAATTTGTTCGATCCGAAAGATAGTATGATTTTTTTCTAGCATCTTGCTTGCCAACCACGACAGCAGATCTCGCGTCTGCTCTAATGGATAGTGCGCGCCGGGCAACGAACCCGGACGGGGCCTGAGCATACGATCTGCGTAGTAACCGAAAAGTCGCATCAATGAATGTGTTTGATCTATCTTCGTTGGATCTTGCGCATAAGCTATTGTTATAATATGCAGCATCAATGGTGTGCAAAGCAGTTCCTGTTCTCTTATTCCTTCTTCACGCCTGTTTCCATCTTGATCATTTCCCTTTATTGTTGCCGACTTCCAAAGATGCTTATAGTAATCCTGGATCATAGTGGCGTCGATCGTTAATTGCTTGAAATAGTTATCTACTTGCGTCCGAGTCAATGGCCGTAGAAGCACTGCACCACTCAAATGCAGTTTCCGAGTCAACAATTCATAGTCTTTACTACGACTGCACACGACTATGCCTGATAGGCCATGCTCATTACGAAATGTGTTGATTGCGTCAACACAAGCATTACGAGCATCTAAGGGCACTTCATCTAATCCATCAAGTAGTGGCAAGATATCATTATTACTAATCCATTTTTTACCAATTTCAGATCGCAAACTGTAAATGTTTTTCAGCTCTTCCACTAGCCACTGTGCTAGAGGCAACCGTTTCACAGCCCAGGAAGAGAGTGTGAACACCACTGGTATGGGGAGATTTTCGTCTTGTTCCGCACGCTCAATCAGAATGCGCGTCAACTCCAACAGCATAGTAGTTTTACCTGTTCCTGGTGCGCCTAGAATCAGTAACTCGTTGGCCACTGAATCAAAGATGCTGGCAATAGAGGTTCCCGGTGGTACAAGTTGATCAGGCTCACCAAAACGATGCAGATACATGTTACGTGGATCATTGAGCGCATGTTGCTGGTATTGCATTCCTACATCAATCAGGGCAGCCATATGTAACGATTTTTGCAGGAAGCCTTCAATCCAGGTGGTCCGAACGCGCTTAAGCATACGACTGCGAATACGCCACTCCTCTTTTTGATCTGGAGTTCTGGGCACATAGATGCGAATAACGGTAGCTTGCGCGCCACATCCGATCGCAATTCCTTCACCGGTGATATTGCCAACCGTAATAGTATCCCCCTGGATGTTCAGGGTCTGCCCACTCAGTATTTTCAGGGCATCGAACAGGCTTTCTGTTGCAACGGATGATGCTGATGCTTCTCGTGCGGCGGCGAGAATGCGAGCCAGTGTGGGTATATCTGGATGGAGCCTTTCCGGCAAAACTCTTTTTAGTTCATCAGCAATAGACTGTGTATCGCGCCTGTATTCTCTTGACATGGTATGCCTTCTTCCTACTGACACTATGCCGCACATCAACAAGAATATAATGATCAATCAAGGTTGCTCTTGGGAGAACTACGCCCTCCGAAACCCTCCCGCTGAGTGAAAGCATTGGGAAACCATTTCCCCCTACCCTTGCTTGAAGGCTGCGCCCTCCCAAGAATAACCCATGTTCATCCTGTTCATGTGCGGCGGAGCCGCATGAATGACTGATATGCAGAGTCTGATCAACCGTGAGCCGTCGCCATTGTGGGCTCCTATTGTCGCTCCACCAACCTCATCGAGTGGGACGATCGGGTGAAGTTCGATATTTGCACCCCGCAGGGGCGCCTGAGTCGCCTTGATC
>DAOTWD010000154.1:0-12739 GCA_034435975.1 Chloroflexaceae bacterium
CTGGGGTTATGGCTGGGGGCCTGGGAAGGGCGGTTCTTCGGTGAGCAGCATACCTGGGTTCGGTTCTATACCGCCGAGGGGGAACTGGTGCTCCTGCCCGAAGAGGCCGAACGGCGGCGTGCCGAGGCGGCCGAACAACGCGCCGAAGCCGAACATCAGCGCGCCGAAACGGCCGAACAGCGTGCTGAAGCCGAACGTCAGCGCGCCGAGGCGGAACATCAGCGCGCCGAAACGGCCGAACAGCGTGCCGAGGCCGAAGCGGCGGCCCGGGTCGCCGCCGAACAGCAACTTGCCGCCCTGACGGCGCGTCTGGCCGCACTGGAGGCGGCCCAACGTCGTACGCAAGATTAAAGACAAAGTAGGCAGTGTACGTTGTCTGCTATCCTGCTACCTGTACGCTATCCAGCGGGTGATAGAACGTTGCATAGTTACAGGACGTACGTGGGGTAATAGAGTCATCTAGCCTTTTCACCTTTGGCAGCCTGGAAAAAATGAAAAAGTACCGCTCTACCGAAAGCGACAAAGACGTCTGGAAGAGAAACATAATATGTCAGCTGCGAAAATGGGCATGGTGATCCGTGATCCGTGGTATGAATTTGGAACGCATAGTCAGTTCCCTGCTGGCCCTAATACGATCTTTCAAGATACGATGGGCGGCCTACTGGCTGAGATTGGCGTGCGCTGGGTACGGCTCGAATTTCATATTCAGGGCGACGACGTAGCCGAACAGGTGGCCCGCAACGACTATTTCATTAACGAGGTTGCGCCCCGACATGGCTTCAAGGTACTGGGGTTGCTCAATTTCAATCTGCTGCGTGGCGAACCAACACACCACCTGGTAACAGGGCATGAACAGCTTGACCCGCTGTATGGTGGCGGAGTCAATGCCTATATGCGCACCTGGCTGAACCGGGCGCGCTTTATTGCCAATCGGTATCAGGACAACGTGCATGCCTACGAGATTTTGAATGAACAGAATCGTATGCCAGATAACAGCGTGATCCCGGCCTATCTTACAGCCCGATTGCATACCAAGTTCTATCACTTTTTTCATCACCGTGACCGCGATACGGTTCCTGAAGGTACCTCGTGGCGTGATACGACGCCGATCATCCTGGGTGGTCTGCATCCGAAGGGCACTGGCGAACCTGGCCATGACCGCTATACCTCAGATCTGGAGTATCTCACCCAGATCTACACCCATCCCTGGGGGGGATTTCCTGACTATCGGCGCACCACCGGCCGCTTTCCTCTTGACGGTCTGGCCTATCATCCCTATCCCGAAGAGATTCGTGGCAGCCTCAACCGTGTTCCACGCCTGCGTGACGCTGGTTGGGACGCGACAATGATTGCGTATCGTATGGATGAAGTACGCCAGGAACTGCGAGGCCTGGGTGACCCGGACGTGCCGTTCTGGATCACGGAGATCGGCTATAATGTCGCCTTCAGGCATCAGACCGAAGCCGGGCAGGTCGAATTTATGGCAGCGGTGCTTCCCATGCTGAACCAGCGCCCGGATGTTGCTGCGAATTTCTGGTTTAAGTATGAGGACTTTTTACCCGCAACCGGCCCCTATGCCAATCAGTGGGGAGTCGTGCGCATTCCTTTTGAGCCAGATCCGAGCCGCCCTGATGGGGCACGTTACCAGGAGGATGGCCAACCTGTTATGCTTCGCCCATCTTATCATCATTATCGCACGCTGGTCGAGCAAGGATAATTCTGAACTGGTATGCCCAAACCATCATCTGTTCATAACCAACGTCGGTTGCGTGCAAAACGTGGCCGTTATCAATCTATAACACGTACCCACGTAGCTGCATTGGAAATGCAACTCGCAGCAGCGCAGCAGCGTGAGGCGGCAGCCCTGGCTCGTGTTGCCGAACTGGAGTCCCGGTTGTCTAACCCTGCTCCTGATAGCAGTCGGGAACGCCTGGATACCTTGCTGGCAATCTGTTCAGCTCTCCTAATACTCCACGATATTGAGGCGATTCTGCAGTTGATCAGCCGCGAGGTGACCCGGTTGTTCCCCGGTACCAGGAGTACCCTGTTGTTTCTGGTTGATCATGACCGACAACAGCTGGTTTTACGGGCTACCAGCAATGGGCAACCTTGCGATCTGGTCTTGCACGCCAACCAGGTATTGGCACGACAATCATTTTTATCACCACGAGCCATGTTGCTGAGCGGGCCAGAGTTGCAGGCCGATCTGCATAGCCTGGTCACAGCCCAGAGAGAACAGGCACCTGCTATCTTTGTCCCCTGGCCACCCACAAGCATTCTCCTGGCCCCATTGCGCGTTGAGGCCCAACGGCTAGGAGTGCTGATGTTGTGCAGTGGTTCCCAGACCGACCAGTTCCATCCCCGCGATTTATCATTCATTCAGACCCTGGCAGATCTTAGCGCAATTGCCATCTCCGAAGCACAGCAGCGAGAGCGAGCTATGAACCTGCAACGCGATCTGGCACAGATCCAGTCACTGCATGCAGAAGCCCAGGCACGCCTGAGTACTGCCCAGGCACAGTTGCTCCAGAGCGCGAAACTGGCGGCAGTTGGTGAACTGGCTGCATCAGTGGCGCACGAGATCAACAACCCGCTTTATGCTGCCCGCAACAGCCTCTATCTCGTTGAACAGGATATGCCACCTGACGCAACCCAGCGCCCGTTTCTAGAGATCGCCCAGAATGAACTGGGCCGCATCGCCCGTATTATTACCCGCATGCGCGACTTTTACCGTCCAACACGCGCCGAACTGACTCCGACGAATGTGAACAAAATCCTGATCGAAACGATTGAACTGGTACAGACCCACCTGCGCCACAACCGGATCAATATCACCAGCGATCTGACCGCTGATTTACCCCACAGCATTGCTCATGCGGATCAGTTGCGCCAGGTTTTCCTGAACCTGATGCTCAATGCCTGTGATGCAATGCCCGATGGTGGGTGCTTGCACCTGATGACCGGGTTTCTCCCACCGACGAACGATTGTGCCGGATGTGTGATTATTCGCATTACTGATACTGGCACCGGTATTGCCCCTGAACACCTGCCGCATCTGTTTGAGCCATTCTATACCACCAAACCGCAAGGTACTGGCCTGGGACTGGCGATCAGCGCCCATATTATCTCGCAACACGATGGGCAGATCAGGGTGGAGAGTACCCCAGGCACAGGCACAACTTTTGTGATTACCCTGCCCGTAATTACTCGTTAGACGAGATGAGGATGCGAGGTCGTGCAGTCGCGAGGATGCACTTTCGCACTTCCTTCCAATGCCTCCGCGCCTCATCGCATCCGCACCTCGTGCTGGTTATGGTTGTCAGATCATTACAGACGATTGTTGCCCTTCCTCACACACGGCTTTCCCTGTCTGGTAGCATATATGCAGCGTACAGGTACAGTGATAATCACCTGCTACGTCAGAAGGAGAAGGTTCATGTCGCTGCGGCATATCGAGATTGTAGATAGTGACCCGACTGCCGCACTGGTTACACAGCGCGGGCTACAGGTACTCCTGGACACCGACGTCGAGGTAACGATTGCCTCCTCACCTGATGCTGCCTGGCTCGATTGTTTGAAGGAGGAGGTCGATCTTTTGATTATTGACCCCAATCCTCAGAGTCGCGCGGCAACATCGCTGGTTCAGGCCTTGCGTGCCTATCGCCCCCAGGTGCCAGTGCTCGTCCTAACGGCCTATGATACGCCTCGCCTGCGGGCACAAATGCAGAGATTAGGGGTACAACACTATCTGGCCAAGCCGATTGATTTACTTGATTTGAACGAGGTTGTACGTACAGCATTGAAAACAAACTCCTCTCATACGGATATGATGGTGCCACTGAAGCGTTAAACCGTTGGAACGTTTCTGATTTGAAACGCTGGAACGTGCCAACGTGCCAACGTTTCACCCCAAAGAATGCCTCGCAGAATCACAGGAGGATCAGCTCGATTTTGATGGAATGTATGCATCTGCTATAGAGGCCGATGTATGCGCCACACACCTGATGTACAATAGAGGCATACACCACTGGTGGCAAACCGAATCATAATCATGCGGCGGGACACCGTTGTCTCGTCCGAGTTATCATTGGAGAGATCATGTATGACTGTTCTCGCAGAAGGAACGATGCTCTGGCAACCTGCGCCCGAAGCTGTCGCGCAGAGTTCGCTGACCCGTTATATCCACTGGCTGGAAACGCAACGTGGGTTGCATCTGCCGGATTATCCACACCTGTGGGACTGGTCGGTGCAGCACATCGAAGACTTCTGGCGCTCTATCTGGGATTTCTTTGCTGTCGAGGCAACACATCCGCCACAACAGACGCTGTCTCACCATACAATGCCTGGAGCGCACTGGTTTACCGGAGCCGAACTGAACTATGCCCGGCATGTGTTCCGGCATATGACCGCCGATGCACCCGCGATCTTGTTTCAATCTGAGCGGTACCCTTTGACAGCGTTGTCCTGGGACGAACTGGCACAACAGGTCGCCGCTGTTGCTGCCACACTGCGCACCCTGGGCGTTGAGCGCGGTGATCGGGTCGTGGGCTATCTCCCGAACATTCCCGCCGCGGTCGTTGCCTTCCTATCCTGTGCCAGTATCGGGGCCATCTGGTCAAGTTGCTCACCTGACTTCGGTAGCCCCAGTGTGATTGACCGCTTTAAGCAGATTGAACCAAAAGTACTGGTTGCTGTTGATGGCTATCAGTATGGGGGGAAGACCTTTGAGCGCAGTCACATTGTGGCCGAAATTCAGCAGGCATTGCCTTCCTTAGTGCATACAATTGTGATACCCTATCTACATCCAGATATTGCACCGGCCGGTCTGGCACCAATGACTCTGTGGCCCGACATCCTGGCTACGCCCGCCCAGCTCTCCTTTGAACCAGTTGCCTTTGAACACCCGCTCTGGATATTGTATTCTTCGGGGACAACCGGTCTCCCCAAGCCAATTGTGCATGGACATGGAGGTATCTTGTTGGAGCATCTGAAGGCATTACATTTGCACCTTAACTTGTCGGCTGGTGACCGATTCTTCTGGTTTACGACGACGGGTTGGATGATGTGGAATTTCCTGGTCGGTGGCTTGCTCCTGGGATGCACGATCCTGCTATACGATGGCAGTCCTGCCTGGCCAGATATGTATGCCCTGTGGGAATTTGCGGCCCGTACCGGGATGACGTTCTTTGGTACCAGCGCAGGCTATCTAACCGCCTGTATGCAGGCAGGCCTGGCCCCGGCGCGTATGTATGATCTGACTCCGCTTAAGGGAGTTGGGTCAACCGGGTCGCCACTGGCACCAGAGGGCTTCGAGTGGACATATGCGCAGATCAAGTCAGATCTCTTGCTGGCGTCAATCAGCGGTGGGACGGATGTTTGCACCGCATTTGTGGGCGGCTGTCCGATTTTGCCTGTTTATGCTGGCGAGATCCAGTGCCGTTGTCTGGGCGTCAAAGCCGAGGCCTTCGATCCTCAGGGTCAACCAGTTGTTGATCAGGTGGGGGAACTGGTGATTACGGAACCGATGCCGTCGATGCCACTCTATTTCTGGAACGATCCTGACGATCGGCGCTATCGTGAGAGCTATTTTGAGATGTATCCCGGTGTCTGGCGTCATGGCGATTGGGTCAAGTTGACCGCACGTGGGAGCGTCATCATTTATGGCCGCTCCGACGCGACCATTAACCGCATGGGCGTGCGGATCGGCACCAGTGAAATCTATCGAGCAGTGGAAACTCTCCCCGAAGTTCGACAATGCCTGGTGGTTGATATACAGCGCCAGGGCCAGGATTATATGCCCCTGTTCGTGGTGTTACGTGAAGATACACTTCTGGACGAAGCACTCAAAGCCAAGATCAAAGACCGTATTCGTCAGGTACTCTCGCCACGCCACATCCCCGATGATATTTTTGCGATTGCTGATGTCCCGCGTACCCTCAGTGGTAAAATTCTGGAAGTGCCGGTCAAGAAAATCTTGATGGGTGTTCCGCTAGCAGAGGCGGCGAATCTTGATGCATTGAGTAACCCTGATGCGCTGCACTATTTTGTCGAACTGGCAGCCAGACTGCATGGCATCCCGGCAACGGAAGAAACCTAAATGTCAAACCAGCGGCTAACTCAGCTCCGTACCCTGCTGGATGAACGGCATTTGCAAGCAGTGTTGATCACCTCTGCCGCGAACCGCCGTTATCTCAGCGGATTCACCGGTTCAGCCGGTGCCCTGCTGGTGACCCACGATGCGGCGCTGCTGTTCACCGACTCACGGTATGCCAGGCAGGCTGCCCATGAAGCGACCGGTTTTGCAGTGATCGAGATGACCACCGAAACCGCGCTCCCACAACTGCTGGCTCAGGTTGCGACTGAACGACAGTTAGCGCACATCGCCTGTGAAGCCGAACATATGACTCTGGCGCAGTATCAGCGCCTGGATCATACATTGCAGCCAGAAGGCAGGTCAGGGACAATGCTCATCATCGTCAACAGTCTGGTCGATCCATTGCGCGAAGTGAAAGATACCACGGAGATAGCCTTGTTACGCCATGCCATTGCAATTACCGACGCGGCATTGGCGGCCGTGCTTCCCACACTCAGACCAGACATAACCGAGCGCCAAGCAGCCTGGATGCTGGAGGTAGCACTGCGTGAGCGTGGCGCTGATCGGGTGGCGTTTCCGATCATTGTTGCTGCCGGGCCGCATGCCGCCTGGCCCCATGCCCAACCTGGTGATGAGCCGCTCGGTACAGGCCGACCGATCATTATCGATATGGGTGCGTGTTATCAGGGCTATCATACTGACCTGACACGCACGATCATTCTGGGTGAAGCCGATGCGCAGTTCCGGCAGATCTACGATATTGTGCTGACAGCACAACAACGGGCCATCGCAGGTTTGCGAGCCGGTATTGCCAGCAGCGAGGTTGACGCATTGGCACGTGATTATATTACCGCCGCTGGCTTTGGCCCGCAATTTTGTCATGGTCTGGGGCACGGAGTCGGTCTTGAAATCCACGAGGGTCCAGCTTTGCGTCGGCGTGTTCCCGACTCAGCACCCTCGTCAACAGCGTACCTGCGAGCCGGCAACGTTTTTAGCATCGAGCCAGGCATTTATCTGGAGGGCTGGGGTGCAGTACGACTGGAAGATCTGGTGCTGCTGCACGCTGATCATGGGGAAGTCTTGTCCCAGGCGAGGAAATGAGCGGTTTAAGCCCAAAGCACAAACCACAAAGCGGAAAACAGGGGTGCGTTGAGGCGTGATTCAGAATGGGAAAACGCAGTAGGCTTGTAGTATCAGACTGTCATAGAGTAATCCTCATTGTTATTGTAACTGGGACAGGACTGCTATATAATTAGATACCGTTAGGTCAGACTGTCATAGAGCAATTCTATTGTCGATATGGTGCCTCTGCGGGTTGATCGATAATCGAGATCCAACTGTGGCATAGCGTACCATTCTGGTTTATACTTCAACGAACTTTTGCTATACTTATAGCAAGGCCAATGTGTGCTATAAGAATTCCATCCATTCAATCATATGCGCTCAGGGAGGACAGCAATGCCCCAGAATGTAAAAATGGCCATGCCGCTCGACTCCGACATTGCCCGGTTGCGTCAGTACGTGTCTGAACTTGAGCAAGAACGTGACCAGGCACGTGCTGAGTGTCGGCAATTATTCGATCTTTTTATGCATGCGCCTATACCAGCCTGCCTCTGGCGTGGCCCGGAATATATCTACGAGATGGCCAATCAGGCTTATCTCACACTGGTACAACGTGATATTCTGGGTAAACCGGCACGTGAAGTATTTCCGGAACTGGCGACGCAGGGGCACTTTGATATACTGGATCGGGTATACACGACTGGCGAACCAGTGACGGTCAATGAATTACTCACCCGTTATGATGATAACACCGGTCAGTTGCAAGATGCCTGGTTTAATGCTATATATCACCCGGTATGTGCTGCCGATGGAACGGTGACCGGCATTCTGCATCTCGCGCTTGATGTGACCGCTCAGGTATTGGCCCGTCGCCAGGCTGAAGCCAGGAATAGTTCCATCGAACAGTTGAATGCCCAGCTTCAATACAGTCAGTCATTGTTAAAAGGGCTGGTGGATAACCTGCCCGCTGTCGTCTTCATCAAGGATCTGGAAGGTCACTTCCTGCTGATCAATGAGGTTGCGGCGCGTATGCGTGGGTATACTGCTGCTGAACTGATTGGGAAAACAGAGTACGATTTGCTGCCACCAGACGTGGTGCGTGGGATTCATGCCCGTGACCAGCGTATGGTCGCGACTGGCACGCCGTTGACCAATGAGGAGATCATCCCCCTCGATGACGGTTCACACGTCTTTCTGTCTATTCGCTTTCCAATCTATAATGCCCAGGGGCAGATCTATGCGACCGGTGGCATTGGTATCGATATCACGGCGCATCGGCAAACTCAGCATAAGCTCGAATTGATGCACATCATCCTTGATCGCACGATGGACATGGTGGCGTTGATCACGATTGATGGACGATTTTCCTATGTAAACAAGGCGCTGAGTCAGGCACTGGGCTATCGTACCACCGAGTTGCTCACCCTCGGCGCGGCTGCCATCAGTCCCGAATGGCTGGCCGATGGTTGGACAAACGTTTGGAACACCATAAAGTCCAATGGCTTTCGCACCTTTGAGACACACTACCATCGTCAGGATGGCAGTATAATCCCGGTGGAAATTACCGCGAACTATATTGACTTCAATGATCAGGAATACATCTGCACCTTCGCCCGGGATATGACCGAACGTCACGCGATCGAGGAGTCGCTCCGTGCCAGCGAAGCTAAAAATCGGGCACTCGTTGATGCGATACCGGATATGATGTTCGTTCAGGATCGACAGGGTACCTATCTCGATTATATCCCTTCCCTGATTCGCCCCTTCGTTCCGCCCGAAGAATTTCTCGGGAAGCGTGTTAGTGATATTTTCCCACCCGAACTGTCGGAGCCGTTCATGGCGATGATTGAACAGGCACTGACCACCGGGAACTCTCAATTTATAGAGTATGCCCTACCCCCCCACGACGGCTTTGAGTCTGGTGGTGATTTTGAGGCACGTATCAGCCCGATTAGCCAGACGGCAGTGCTGGTACTGATGCGTGACATCACCAGTCGGAAACGGGCGGAGGCAGAACGTGCTGCGTTCCAGCAGCATATTATTGACCTCCAACGTTCGGCCTTGCGCGAACTTTCGACCCCTCTGATTCCGATTACTGACGATGTCGTGATCATGCCGCTGATCGGAACACTTGACTCACAGCGGATGCAGCAGGTGCTGGAAACCCTGTTAGATGGGGTGGCGCGTCATCAGGCAACGACGGTTATTCTCGATATTACCGGGGTGAAGCTCGTTGATACGCAGATTGCCAACGCGTTTATCCGTGCGGCGCAGGCAGTCAAGCTCCTGGGGGCACGGGTTATGCTGACGGGTATCAATCCTGATGTTGCCCAGACGATCGTGCAATTGGGGATCGACATGAGCGGGATCGTGACCTTTGGTTCCCTGCAAACGGGCATTGCTGCGGTACTCCGGCATCGGTAATCTGAGAACACGGTGTATGACGCAACGCTTTGAAGCGCAATGCGGTCTGAGTGCACAGTGAGGAACCACGACTATCACGAATCGGCACGAATAATGAATGATGGATATCCATAGAGGAGTGAGGGGAGAGAGAAGAGGAGTGTTCATTCGTAGTTCCTTTATGGTAGAGCGACCATGTCTCCCCAGTTTGGCCCGACTTTGACATCGACCTTGAGTGGCACATGAAGTGTACAGACACGCTCCATCACAGTGCGCACAAGATGGATCACATCGTCCACTTCTGTCTGGGGCGCTTCGAGAAGCACCTCATCATGCACCTGGAGCAGCAAGCGTGTCTGCAACCGTCGTTCCTGGATCGTGCCAGCTACCTTGATCATCGCCAGTTTCATAATATCGGCGGCGGTAGCCTGGATGGGCGCGTTAATCGCCTCACGCTCGGCCGCCTGACGGCGCTGAGCCGTGCTGCTGTTCAGATCGGGCATCGGGCGGCGACGACCGAAGAGCGACTCGACAAACCCATCACGGCGCCCGCGCTCCAGCGTCTGCTCGATATAGTCCCGCAGGCCAGGAAAGCGCGTAAATAGGGCATCGATCAACTCCTGGGCCTCACTGCGGCTCAAGCTGGTGCGTTGCGCTAGACCGAAGCTGCTGATGCCATAGATGACGCCGAACACGACGGTTTTTGCGAGGCGGCGCTGATTTTTATCTACGGCCGCGAGCGGAACGTGAAACAGATTCGCCGCCGTCGCTGCGTGAATATCCTGCCCCTCTTGAAACGCCCGCACCAGGTTCGGGTCTTGCGTCATATGCGCCAGCACCCGTAGCTCGATCTGCGAGTAGTCGGCGGCGATCAAGACATGGCCGGGCGCGGCAACGAACGCACGCCGAATCTCGCGCCCTTCCTCGGTGCGCACCGGAATGTTCTGCAAATTCGGATCGTTGCTCGACAACCGCCCGGTCACCGTGCCCAACTGGTTGTAGGAGGTATGCACGCGCCCGGTTCGCGGGTTGACCAGTGCTGGCAGTGCATCGACATAGGTTGATTTGAGTTTGGCCAGTTGGCGATATTCGAGAATCAGCTCGATGATCGGGTGTTCGCCGCGCAACTGCTCCAGCGTATCCGCCGTCAGCGAATACTTTCTGGTACGGGCCGTGCGGCGCACCTGATCGGTGGGTAGGCCCAGTTTGGTAAACAGCACCTCACTCAACTGGTCGCTGGAGTTGATCTGAAAGGGTTTTTGGGCATACGCATAGATCTCCTGCTCCAGTGTCCCCAGACGTTTGCCCAGTGTCTTGCTCAACCGGTACATATAATCGACATCCAGGCCAATCCCGGCCTGCTCCATTGCCACGAGCACGGGCACCAGCGGCAGTTCGAAATCGAAAAACAGGCGCTGGATGCGCTCCTCCGCCGCAAGTTGTGCCGCAAGAACATCCTTCAGACGCAAAGTCATATCAGCATCGGCGGCGGCATAGAGGGTGGCCTGGTCAATCGGCACGTCATCAAAGGTCGTCTGCTTCGCACCACGCCCGATCAGGTCTTCGATCGCCAGCATCGGCTCCGAGATCCGCAATTCAGAGAACGCCAGGTCTTTGAGGTTGGCCCGTTGTTTGCCCAGCAAACGGGCGGCCAGCAGCGTATCGAACGCCAGGCCATGGGTCTCAATCTCGGCCTGCAACAGCATCTCGATGTCAAACTTGGCATTGTGGGCATACTTGGCTTTGTGTGGATCGGCAAAGAATGGGCGCAACGCCTGGATGATCGTCTGCTGCGGCAGTTGCGGCCCGGCACGATGGCTGAATGGGAGATACCAGGCAGCTCCAGGTTGCACCGCCAGCGCGATGCCAACCAGGTCGCTCCGAAAGGGATGCAACCCGGTGCCTTCGGTGTCAAAGGCAAAACCAGGCGCGGCAGCCAGCGCTGCGACCACCGCCTGTAACGTCTCCTCGGTCGTCACCGCCTGGTAATCACCGAGAGCTGGTGTGGTGGCGGTGGTCGTGTGTGTAGGTGGCTGTCCTAGCGGCAGGTCAAACAGCATGAGTTGCATGCCATCAGCAGCCGCGTCAGGTGCAGCGGGCAGGTCGAGCAGTGACACGGGTTCGACCGCTGCTCGCGCAGGCATGGGCAACTTCTTCACCAGACTACTGCCAAATTCAAGTTCCTGGAAGAGCGCAATCACCGCACTGCGGTCGTAATCGTGGACGCTCGCGGCGGCCAGATCAAGCTGCACCGGCACGTCGCAGACAATCATCGCCAGGCGCTTGCTCAAGAGCGCCTGCTCGTGCTGGCCTTCCAGGTGCTTGCGATACCGTTTCGGCGTTTCGGCCAGACGCTCATAGACGGCTTCCACGGTGCCAAACTGGGTCAGCAAGCTGATTGCGCCAGCCTCGCCAATCCCGTTCACGCCGGGGATGTTATCGGACGGGTCGCCCTTCAATCCACGCAGATCGGCCAGTTGCGCGGGAACCAGACCTTTGTAACGCTCCTGCACCTTCTGCAGATCATACAAGGTAGTGTTTGTTTTCTGACCGTAGGGATTGGCGAGAAGTACCTGCACATGGTTATCGATCAGTTGCAGCGTATCGGTATCGCCGGTGAGAATGAGCGTGTCAACACCCTGTGCTGTCGCCTGCGCTGCCAGCGTGCCGATGACGTCGTCGGCCTCGTAGCCCTCGGCGCGATAGATCGGTATGTTCAGCGCGGTGATCACCTGACTGATGCGCTCCAGTTGCGGATGAAATTCGGCTGGCGTCTCGGCACGGCCAGCCTTATAATCGGCAAACAGTTCATGGCGGAAAGTGCGGCCGACATCAAACGCGACCGCGACATAGTCCGGGCGGTATTGCTGGATCATGGACAGCAGACTCTGCACAAACCCGAAGACAGCGTAGGTTGGCTCACCCTGCGATGAGCGCAGGTCAGCAGTTGCGAGCGCATGGAAAGCACGGTAGGCCAGTGCATGGCCATCGATCAGCGCAAGGTGTTTGCGGCGCGTCATACGTACAGCTCCTTTCAGCGCATAGTGGTCGAAGCTCCTCTGAGGAGAGAGGAGGGAGCACCCTCACGCCTCTTCTCTCGCCCCTCCCTGCTCTTCGCTCACTCCTCTCCTGCACGCTCAGACCGCCCTCCCGCGCAACCGCTCGGCCACCCAGTCGGCA
>DAOTWD010000155.1:0-75626 GCA_034435975.1 Chloroflexaceae bacterium
CCGAGCGCGGCGAAGAGCCGTTGCCCATACGCCTGCGGATCGGCCGGCAGCGGGCGCTGCGAGAAAAGCGGTTGATCGACCAGCAGGGCGGCCGGCTCGAAGGTAGCGAGCAACTGCCCGCCAATAGTGGCGGTGGCCTGGTCGGTGGCGGTACGCTGCACGGTGATGGTGATGGGCATGGCTTCCTCTCTGATTGCGACCACGTCTGGCGCATGCCTGAAGTATAGCGTATTCAACCGCAATCTGGCAAGTGTATTTAGCGGGGCGTTGCGGGGCGCTGTCCGGCGCAGTGTCCTCCATTGCAGAATCATGAGATGGTTCGGCTACGCTCACCATGACATGGAGTTGTGGTATTGTGCGTTGTATTGCTACAATGCGGCGCGGCGGGTGCGGCAGGGTGATGCACGGCGGGCACGTTGTCGTGCCCTGACCGCCGCTACTCTGTCATTTGGAATCAGGCATCAACCCAGTTCACCATCATTAAGCCATGAATCTGGCGAAAATGGCGCAGATTGCGGATCACCAGAATAGCTTGATTGGCAAGGGTAATACTTGCGATCAGGAGGTCGGCTCGACCAATTTTGCGATAAGTCTTCGTTGCCCGTAGACGATCAAACCGGAGTGCAGCCGCGTGATCAAACGGCACAACCAGGATCTGGGCTAAGAGTTCTTCCGTACGGATACATCGCTCTTGTGCCCGGAGCAGTTCAGCACCGGTCGCGGCTTTGAACAAAAAATCGATTCGCCCCCGCAACAACTCACTCTTCGTGATGATGGTCGTGCCGATCAGCGGATCGTCTACCGTTTGGAGGTGGGCTATGACCTGCGGGTGCCCGGCATAAAGATGGGTCAGCGTATCGGTGTCAAGCAGATGCATTAGAGCGCTGGCTCCGGAGCAACTTCGGGGCGTTTGCGGGCAGCATAGATCGCCTCCCGCAATGCCGCAAGGCTGGCATCGTCGGCCAAAGCACCAGCCTGCTGCAAGAGCAGCGTCCGACTATCGTGGCTGCGTAGCCATTCATCAATCGCGGTCTTCAAAAAAACGCCAGGTATCTTCAATTTGCCGCCCGGGCATTTGGCCCTGGGTGGCCTGGCGTACCACCGTCTCGGTGGGGAGCCGTAAGTACGCGGCAACTTCTTCAAGGGTCAAGACTTCGGGCGCATTGCCGGGAGCGATCATAGCACACCTTTATCTTTCGCTAAGCATAATTCTGGAAGATAAACCGTATATTCTTCAGTATCTGATAAAGCATGGGGCTTTGTCAAGCTGCTGTGCTTGACGCTCCATGCTTGTTGCATGGATGGGGCGTTGCGGCAATGTGAGTGCTGCGGGGCAATGTTGTCATTGGTATGCATGACGGTACATTGCGGGCACCCACAAGAGGTGCCCCGATGATCATGGCATGATTATTGTGGGACGCTGCGGGGCGAGGTGGGGCGGGACGGCGCGGCAATGCAACCCATGGTGAACACCCATCAGGGGTACCAATGCAGGCAATGGGTGGCAATGGCAGCGTTTGACGTTGACAGACCCGGCCAATGGCGCTAGAATCGCGCTGCGATGTATAGTTGAACAGGGCAGCGACTGCACGACGGTCATCTATGCCGAACTACTGGTTGCTCAAAACTGAGCCGGGGAGCTATAGCTTTGCCGACCTGGAGCGCGATGGCGTGACGGTCTGGGATGGTGTGCGCAATAACGTGGCGCTGAAGCATATGCGCAGTATGCAAGCAGGCGACCTGGCACTGATCTACCATACCGGGACGGAGCGGCAGGTGGTGGGGATAGCCGAGCTAACCAGTGCGCCCTACCCCGATCCACAAGCCGACCTGACCGACAACCGGCCTGGGGCAGTGCCGGTTGTGGTTGATGTGCGCCTGGTGCGTTGTCTGGTGCGTCCGGTCAGCCTGGCGGCGATTAAAGCCGAGGCTTTTTTTGGGGATTTCGCGCTGGTGCGCCAGAGCCGTCTCTCGGTGGTGCCGGTCAATGCCGCGCAGTGGGCGCGGTTGTTGCAACTGGCGGGCGAGACATGACCAGGTATTTCGATGCCTTGAAAGCCACCTCACGCATAACCTGGCAATCTGTGGTATAGTATCAGTTACATCTCAGTTACAGGTTTACAAGGCAACTGCAGTTGCTGTAAGGTGTTACTGTGGAATCAGCGACGATTCTGGTTGTAGACGATGAAGAGCCCATTGTTGATCTGGTGGCGAACTATCTCACCGCCGAAGGCTATGTGGTGCAGCGTGCCTATGATGGCCTCACGGCACTGACGCTGGCACGCAATATTCGCCCCGACTTGATCGTGCTAGATGTGATGTTGCCCGGTATTGATGGGCTTGAGGTTTGTCGCCGGTTACAGCAAGAAGCGCCGATCTATATCTTGATGCTCACCGCCCGTGCCGAAGAAGTAGACAAGCTGATCGGGCTTTCGATCGGTGCTGATGACTACCTGACCAAACCTTTTAGTCCCCGTGAACTGGTGGCACGCGTCAAGGCCATTCTCCGTCGTCAGCGTCAAACGCCGGATCAGATCAGCGAGCGGCCAGTACTGCAATTTGACCGCCTGGTTATTCATCCCGAACGGCGCGAGGTCTGGCGCGATCAGGTGCTGGTCGAGTTGACCCCCCGCGAATTTGATCTCCTCTACGCCCTTGCAAGCTATCCTGGACGTGTCTTTACCCGCGAAGAACTACTGCAGCGGGTGTGGGGGCGTGATTTTGCAGGTATTGACCGTGTGGTTGATGTGCACGTGGGTGTGCTACGCCGTAAGTTGGAAGATGACCCGGCGGCGGGTTTAATACAAACGGTACGCGGCGTTGGCTATAAGTTTGTTGGTAGGTAACTATGCGCTGGCATCATCAGTTGCGCTGGAAGCTTTTTATTTCGCACCTGATCATCTTTTTGATCGCGGTGGTGATCCTGCTGGCAACGGCGAATTTTCTGGCCAGTCGCAGTCTGATGCATGATATGCCAGTGATACCCGGAATGGAGCAGCCAGCAGGGGTTCAGGGGAATCTGGATCCCGCTCTCGCCGCACCATGGCTGGAACGCTTTCAACTGGTGGTGCAACAATCTCTGCTCGTGGCCTCGTTCTCGGCGCTGGTCGCAGCCGTCACAGTGAGCCTGTTTGTCTCACATCGAATCGTCGAGCCGCTGCATGCGATCTCCACCGTCAGTCAGCGCCTGGCCCAAGGGTTTTATCGTGAACGCACGTTAATCGGTTCCGATGATGAGCTGGCCGAATTGAGTCGCAATGTCAATCAATTGGCGGAAACGTTGGAACAGACTGAACAGCGGCGCATGGCGCTGCTGGGTGATGTGGCGCATGAGCTACGCACACCACTTGCGACGATTGAGGGGTATATGGAAGGGTTACTCGATGGCGTTGTGCAGCCGAGTCGTGAAACCTTTTCGCTGGTTCTCAGCGAGTCGGTACGCCTCCAGCGGCTGATAGAGGATCTGATGTTGCTCTCGCGGGTGGAAGCCGGTCAAATTCCCGTGATTCCGCGTCCAACGGACATGCGCGCACTACTGGAACATCTGGTGGCCCAGTTTCAGCCCCAGCTCGCCGCCGATCAGATACGACTGATCCTGATCATTGCGCCAGATCTGCCGCTGGCATGGGCCGACCCTGATCGTGTAAACCAGGTCGTTATTAACTTGCTCGCCAATGCTTTTCGCTATACGCCTGCTGGTGGGAGTATAACGTTGCGGGCCCATTCCGATGCCTCACGCCTGATTATTGCTATCCAGGATACAGGGATCGGGATTGCCCCCGAACATCTGCCGCAGATTTTTGAGCGCTTCTATCGGGTAGACAAATCACGCGCCCGTGCCAGCGGCGGCAGTGGGATTGGCCTGACGATCGCGCGGCATCTGGTGTATGCCCATGGCGGCGATATCTGGGCCGAAAGCCCCGGTCTGGGGCATGGGGCGACGTTTTCCTTTACGCTGCCGGTCGATCCGCATGCGTTGCAGATCCTTGAGGATGGTGACCACGATCAGGCGCGATGCAACCACCTCCGTCAGGCCGAGTATGCTCACGATCATGCGGTGCAGCAACACCGACACCGGCTTCGGCCACGGAATTCTGTATGAGTGACCAGAACACCCATGGTTGAAGTGCTGGTGTCGTCGGATTGGTCGGGACTAGTGTTGCTCCTGTTGCTGTGGATGTTTATTGTCCGCTTGGCATTCTGGACACTGGATCGTCTCTTTCCACGTATCGAACGTCGTGCTGATGACCGTGCTCAACGACCTGAGCGTCCTAATCCGGGGGGAACCTCCGCTGTCACGCCAACAGTGAGCCACCGATCAACCGTACAGGAACGCCCTGAATCAGCATTACTGGCCCGCGAAGCAGGAATAACGTCCAATCAGGCGGCTCTGCCGCCCACACCAGACTGGCTGGCTGCTCACTGGCAGGCAAACTGGCACCTCACGCGTGTGCTCCTGGTGGGCTGGTTCCTCGGTAGTCTCATCCTCATCGTGGTTATGCCTTCACTGCTGGTTGCTCCTGTATCTTCAGGAGCAAGCCCGGCGTGTTCTCCCTATGCTTTGTTAACCATAGGCGGTGTACTGGTGTCCGGGATAGCGTTCATTTCTGGATATGCGTGGCGTATGGCTGGTCTCGATCGTGCGGTCTTGCCCCGGTTACCTTTGATCACCACCACCAGTGGGCCATCGATCCAGCACAAACTGTTCCTGCATCTGGTCTTCAGTTTTGTCCTGGTGATTCTGGTGACAGGGCTATATGATCTCCTGTTTGATCTTCCGCCACGGATTGTCTCCTGGATGGTGGTGATCATCACGATCGCTATGTATGTAGGAATTGGCTGGCGCGTGCGGTCTACAACACTGGCGGAATATTATGTTGCTAATCGGCACATTCCAGGGAGATCGAATGGACTGGCGACCGGGGCGATGTGGGTTAGTAGTGTGTTCTTTGTGAGTCTGGCAGGCGACATCTGGTTGCCGAGGTATGAAGGATTGGCCGCAGCACTGGGATGGATCGGTGGCTATGTGTTGCTGACTCTGCTCTTCGCTCCGTATTTGCGGAAATCTGGCCAATATACGATCGCCGATTTTATCGGCCTGCGGTATGAGGGGGTGCTTGCCCGCATCATCGCGTCGCTAATCACGTTGATGATCGCCTTCCCGATGATGACCGCACAGCTCATGAGTATCGGCATCATTGGGGATGCCGTGCTGGCGATACCCTATCCGTCTGGTGTAGTGATAGGTGTGGTGGTGATTGTTATCTATACATGGCGTGGAGGGATGCCAGCACTCCACTGGACGCAGATGGTACAGGGGGCGATCCTGTTCATTGCGGCGTTGATCCCGCTGATCTGGGTAGGAAGCGCCGCGTTGTTGCCCTTCCGTCTGGCACCACAGACGGTTCGTGGATGGGTGGTCGCAATAACGCCCAATGGCAGTGGTATCTGGAATACCCTGGCTTTCGTGCTGTGCCTGATGTGTGGAACGGCGAGTATGCCCCATCTGCTTGTGCGCAGTTGCACGGTTGCCAGTGTGCGCGAGAGTCGTAGGAGCGCGGCATGGGTACTGGTGTTTGTGGGGATGATCGGGGCATGCATCCCAATGTACGGCATTTTTTTTCACCCGGGCCTGATCGGGTTGCCGATCGAGCAGTATGCGGCGGTGATAACGGAGGTTCATGCAGAACACCTGGTAGGGCGGATGCCTGATCTGATGGGGTTGCCCGCAACGGTCGTGGCACTGATCGCTGCCGGTGGGGTAGCGGCTGCGCTGGCGGCTGCCAGTGCCTTGCTTCTTGTTATGTCAACGACGATGATGCGGGGACACCGGCCGGCAAAGCGTGTACCAATGCCGATCAATACGTACCGGCGACATCGTGCACTCCCGCAGCATATGTTAGGGGGATCGGCACAGTCGTTGCATGTCACCCGCAGGACGATGCTCATCGTCGCGCTACTGGTGGCTATGATGGCGCTGCCTCGTGTAAGCCTGATTGCGCATATGGTGGCCTGGTCATTCTCACTGGCTGCGGCGACTCTGTTTCCGGTGCTGGTACTGGGTATCTTCTGGAAACGAGCCAGTAGTCCAGCGGCGATTATGGGGATGATGAGCGGTATGGCTGTGACTGCCATATATATCACGCTCAATTATATCAATCCGGAGATTCATCTGTTGCAGATTAGCCACGATGCGGCGGGTATTTTCGGTATTTCGGTCAACTTTTTTATAACATGGGCCATCAGTCGCTTTGGGTTCGTGACGACACCTCAGACCAGTGCGCTGGTGGATAGCTGGCGTTCTCCGTAGGGTCAGCAGTGCGGTGAGACGGCTGCCTTCAGGAAACAGGGGGCCGGGGGCAGATTTCTGTTCCCTGTTCGCTCTTCTCGATCCAACTTACAGTGTCGCACCAACTTTACGAAAACTTTACAGAGACTTTATCAGCAGCTTAAAACGCTCGTTTACGATAGAACTATCTCAATTTTTTCTTCATTTGTGGACATCCTGCCCAGGGAACGCTCAGACCGAAAGGAGGTGCGATCAAGAACCGTACCCGATCCTCTGCGTGCGTATGACCGCTGGTTGCTAAGAGATAACTGGCTCATCGGGGAAGTGGGAAGCCATTGATGAGTTGGCGCATTCGTGATCGGCTGGTACAACGTGGAGTATCTGGTATATACGGTTCTCCTCGACAAAGACCAATACCAATACCGATACAGAGGCACTCTTTCAGAATCAGATCATCAGTACAGACAGATAGGCTCAAGAAACCGGTAAGCTGCAGGATTTGAACCTGGTAGGAGGAACAGGACATGGCAACGGGACGTAAAGTGGCAGTGATTGAAGGCAGTGAAGAGAAGGCGATTGCCTATTGGAAGGCGAATATCCGGCTGATTTTCATTCTCCTCGTGATCTGGGCGCTTGTTTCATATGTGGCAGGCATTATTCTGGCTCAACCGCTCTCCACTATTAACGTTGGGCGGGTACCGTTAAGCTTCTGGTTTGCGCATCAGGGATCAATTATCACGTTTGTAATCTTAATCTTCGTCTACGCCAAATTAATGGACAAAATTGACAATGAATTCGATGTACACGAATAGGGAGGTATGACGATGGATGCCCAGACCTGGACATATATTCTGGTTATTCTGACCTTTGGTCTCTACATCTACATTGGTTATGCATCGCGGGTGAAAGATACCAAAGGGTTTTATGTGGCTGGACAGGGTGTGCCGGCAATTGCGAACGGTGCGGCCACGGCTGCGGACTGGATGTCGGCTGCCTCGTTTATTTCGATGGCGGGCTTGATTTCGGTATTAGGCTTCGATGGCTCGATCTACCTCATGGGCTGGACGGGTGGCTATGTGCTGCTGGCGTTGCTGCTGGCACCCTACCTGCGCAAGTTTGGCAAGTATACCGTGCCGGACTTTGTGGGCGACCGCTATTACTCGAAGACGGCACGCGGTGTGGCGGCAATTGCCGCTGTGTTTGTCTCACTGACCTATGTCGCCGGGCAGATGCGTGGTGTTGGCGTGGTCTTTAGCCGCTTCCTGGGCCTGGACATCACCTGGGGGGTGGTGCTGGGGATGGTCATTGTGGCCTTCTTTGCCGTGCTGGGCGGTATGAAGGGGATTACCTGGACACAGGTGGCGCAGTATATTGTTCTGATCATTGCGTACCTCATTCCGGCTATAGCGATTGCTGTGATTTTAACCGGTAATCCTATTCCGCAGTTGAGCCTGGTCTTCAGCGATATTACCACCAAATTAAATCAGATCCAGGTAGATCTGGGTTTTCAGGAATATACACAACCCTTTGCCAATCGTGCTCCGATTGATGTGTTTATGATTACCGTCGCGCTGATGATCGGGACGGCTGGCCTGCCCCACGTGATTGTGCGTTTCTATACCGTGCCGAACGTGCGCGCTGCACGCTATTCGGCTGGCTGGGCATTACTGTTCATTGCCCTGCTGTATACCACCGCACCGGCGGTTGCCGTTTTTGCCCGCTACAATCTGCTCAACACGCTCCATGGTGCGCGGATTGTTTCAACGGAGGAAGTGGCTGGACGTACAATCCTTAACTTGCAGGATGCCCAGGGCCGGAGCATCGATTGGGCTACATCCTGGCAACGCACCGGCTTGATCTCCTTTACGGATGAGAATGGGCAGATCAGTATGCAGGCCAACGCAGCCGGTAAAACGTTTGCTCATGCAACGATTGATAATGATATTATTGTCCTCTCAACCCCAGAAGTGGCCCGGCTGCCCGCCTTTGTGATTGCGCTCGTGGCAGCAGGAGGTCTGGCGGCAGCGCTCTCCACCGCGTCAGGCCTGCTGCTGGTGATTTCGAGTGCCTTCTCGCACGACATCTACTATCGCCTGATCAATCCGAACGCCAGTGAGCAATTACGCCTGCTGGTCGGTCGCATTGTGATTTTCCTTGGGGTCATTGCCGCTGGTTACTTTGGGATTAATCCACCGGGCTTTGTGGCTGAAGTGGTGGCCTTTGCCTTTGGTCTGGCAGCAGCCAGTTTCTTCCCGATCATCGTGCTGGGTATTTTTGATAAGCGAGCGAACGACAAGGGCGCGATCGCCGGTATGTTGGCGGGCTTGATTTTTACCATGTTCATGATTTTGATGATGCAATCGGTCAAAATCTTCGGTACCGCTGAACCGCTGATGGGGCCATTCTTTGGGATTACGGCGCAAGGTATTGGGACGATCGGTGCGATCCTGAACTTTGCGGTAGCGTTGATTGTCTCGCGAGCCACCGCTGCACCACCACAGGACATCCAGGATCTAGTCGAGTCGGTGCGCATACCACGTGGCGCGGGATCGGCGACAGCACATTAATCATGGTGGTTGCTGCTCTGTTGACAGGTTAGCACGTTGAAACGTTTCAATGTGCTAAGACATGGTTTCAGGCCACATTTTGGCATGACCCATGCACGACTGAAGTCGTTCCCAGCCCCCAAATGACTTCAGTCGTTCCTACATGTTGCCCAACTGAAAAGTGAAGATGCCTCGTCGCCGGATGGGGTACAGATGTCAGAATACGCCCCGCGCCGCATCACCGCATATCTCGCGGCCCCTCGCCGATTCTGTTTTAACGCAAAGGCGCAAAGGGCAACGGCACAGCGCAATCAGATGGCATCCGCGCCGTACGCCCGCCCCCCCGCCCTGCCCCGCGCCCCAGTGGGACGCGCCCCCAGGTTCGCCCCACCCCAGAGGAATGGCCGCCCGCACCTGCCCCGCGCCCCGGAGGGACGCGCTACACGCCGCACGCCCACCCGCGCCCGGCCGCTCGCGCTTTGTTAACGCAAAGCATGTAGGGCACGTCTCCGGCGTGCCAGCGGCCGTGCCGGGTGTACCGCACGAGGAGACGCCGTCGGTCGGGAGGATGACTCCCCGCCGCCCCCGCGCCCCAGAGGGACGCGCTACGTCGTCTCACGCCTCGTGCCTCACGTCTCACGATTTCCATGTTTTGCGCTTTGCGCTTAAACGCTTTACGCTTTACGCTTCGAAGCGCCCCTGCGCCCTGTTTGACGAAAAGGGCGGTTTCCCTCTATACTTATTCTCGGCAGATCAGATGCAAAGTTGATCCAATCCCTATGGCTACCCATACTTCAGAAGAAATCGCCCATTTTCTTCGGCAACGGTTGCCGTTCAGTCAGTTACCACCTGAACAGGTGCAACGTATTACTAACGCGATCCACGTGGAAGAGGTCGCTGCTGGACAGGATATTCTGGTATATGGTGGCAAACCGGCCGCATATCTCTATATTATTCGGGAAGGGATTGTCGATCTGGTGCGCGAAGATAGGCCGGTGCGCACCGTGGTCGATACCCTGGAAGAAGGCGAAATCTTTGGGCATCCCTCGTTGATTCGCCGCCGTCCACCGATTGTCACTTGTCGCGCCCGTAGCAAGACATTGCTCTACCTGCTACCAGCAGCGATGTTTCATCAGCTGTGTCGGGACTTTCCCGTATTTGGACAGTTTATCACTACCTCGGCAATTGAGCGCCTGGGCAATGCCTTTCAAGATCGGCGTCCAGGTGTGATCCCCGAACTGTTTCAAACTCGACTGCGTGACCTGGAGCAGCATGAAGCGGTATTGATCGCTCCTGATACCACTGTGCGCAAGGCGGCCCAGATTATGCGGGATCGCTACCTCTCCTGCCTGATTGTTGACCTCAAGCCGCCAGGAATTATTACCGACCGCGATCTGCGTAGTCGTGTCCTGGCATGCGGTTTGAGCGATACCACGCCTGTCAGCGATGTGATGACTGCGCCCGCGTTGACCTTATCTGGGGAGCGACTGGTGTTTGAGGCGTTGTTGTTGATGCTGGAACGTAAGGTTCATCATATTCCCATTACTGAAAATGGAAACGTCATCGGTGTGGTTACCGACACCGATATTCTACGTCGCCAGAGCCGCAGTCCACTCTTTCTGGCCGATCAGCTCTGGCGTGCGCGAACAACCGCTGATTTGCGGGCCTATGCCGATCAGGTGACGACGACGGTCGGGGCGTTGCTCGATACCGGCGCACGTGTCAGCGATATTGGGCAGGTCGTGGCAGTGGCTCATGATGCGTTACTCGTGCGCCTGTTGCGTGATGCGGAAACCGATCTCGGCCCACCACCATGCCCCTATGCCTGGCTGGTACTGGGCAGTGAAGGGCGGCACGAACAGACCTTGCGAACCGACCAGGATAATGCACTGGTCTATGCGGATCATGCGCCCGAATCAGCAGAAAGCTATTTTCTGGCTCTGGCTGAGCGGGTGGTCGAACGACTGGTGGACTGCGGCTTTCCGCGCTGTCCCGGTAATATTATGGCGACGAACCCGGAATGGCGACAACCATTATCGGTCTGGCGTGACTATTTTCGGCGCTGGATCCACCTGCCAGAAGAGGAGGCACTCTTGCGGGTGGGGATCTTCTTTGATTACCGACGAGTGTATGGGGAGTTAGATGTCGAGCGTGTGTTCCATCCGATTATTGAATCCGGGCGCACAGAACGTATCTTCTTGAGCCGCCTGGCACGGGCAGCACTGCGCCAATCCCCCCCCATCGGCTTTTTCCGTCAGTTTGTGGTTGAACATCATGGGACGACACGCGATTTGATCGATCTGAAGGAACGTGGCACGGCGTTGATTGTTGATCTGGCGCGTCTCTTTGCGCTAGAGGCTGGCAGTGCCGAAGTCAATACGCTGGCCCGATTGCGGCTGGCGGCTGGCCGGAGCAGCTTGAGCGAAACCGGTGCGGAAGAGTTGATCGCTGCCTTTGAAACGATCACCTTGCTACGCCTGCAACACCAGTATCGGCAGATCCAGTCCGGTGAGCAACCTACCAATCAGATGCCGGTCTCACGTCTCAGTAAATTGGAACAGCAAGAACTCAAGCGTGCATTTCGCTCGGTTGCACGTATTCAGCGCAGTGTCGAGTTTTCTTTCCAGACGGCCCGGATTGGTTGATGTGTCCCTACACCTACAACCAGTACAATCATGCGCCAGTATGCTATAATAGCGACTGTTGGACGAGAGGCGAGAGCAAGCCGATCCTGATCATAACATGGGAGGCCCGGCTTGAGCCTGGGTCATACTGCGTCCAGATTCAAGCCGGGCCTCCTCTTGATGGATGTACATGAGGTACAGGTGGTGATTCACCGACCGTTTACGCCTGCGGATGCAGGGAAAAACCGAAAAGGGAGGGTGCACCGCCGTGCGCCCTCCCATCTGCCATAGGTGTATAAGACCAGCCGAGTACACCACCGCGTACCCTGTGGTTTGTAATGGCTCATGTTCAGGCTTGCCCTGTAGCACCGTTGTGTCTGGTTGGACAGCATACAGGTTGATCAGCACACGGTTCTGGTATGCATGGAAGATTTCGATCAACTGGATTATTACGAATTGCTGGGGATAGCGCCGAGTGCTTCGACGGATGAGATCAAACGTGCGTATCGCCAGCAGGTAACGCGCTACCACCCTGACCGCTATACGCATACATCGCCCACTGAGCAAAGCTATGCCAGCGAGCGCACCCGGCGCCTCAACGAGGCCTACCGGGTGTTAAGCAATTTCCGCGAGCGTCAACTGTATGATCGCAGTCGCTCAATCACTCCCTCACGTCAGGCAAATAGGAACTGGCCGCCTGACGTTGAGACACCCGGGCCGGCTCCTGCGGCACCTGCATCGCCCGCTGTCGGAGGCGATCAGCAGGCAACCCTGTATACTCAGGCCCAGGCTCACCTCAAGGCGCGACGCTATGCAGAAGCCATTACGGTGTTGCGGCAACTGCAACAGATCAACCCGTTTTATCGTGATAGTGCAGCGTTGCTGGCACAGGCCGAGTCGTCACAGCGTCTGGCACTTGATACCGATCAGAGACGACGCCACGATCTGGTGCGTTCCATCCCGGCACTGCTGCTCTTTGGTGGTGGTGGGATCCTGGTAGTCATTGGTTTATTCGCTGTGGTTTTGTGGCTACGACGTGAACCCATGCTGGTGGCTGGCAATGTGGCACCTACGGCAACCGCGACGCTCATCGCGCAGTCACCATCACCAGCATTTGAGGCGACTGGTGCTATGCTATCACCAACCAGTACCCAACGCCCGGCGACCGCCACCATGGTGCCTGTAACCGCGACGCCGCGTCCCGCGACCACCGCTGTACTACCACCGACCACGACACGACGCCCGGCGACTGCTACTCCACGCCCGGCGACCGCCACCATGGTGCCCGTAACCGCGACGCCACGTCCCGCGACCGCCACTGTACTGCCACCAACCGTGACAACACCGCCGGCCACGGCCACACCGGTACCGACAGCGCCGATTGTCGCCGCCGATTTTAGACCAGGCACGTTGTTGTCTGCCTATGATTTTCTCGATCCGCAGGGTTGGGCAGAAGTACAAGGATCGGGGTGGAGCGTTGGCCTGGCGAATGGGCGCTATGCTATTTTTGCACAGCCGGGCGTCGGTCAGATCTGGAGTTACCGCACTGCATTCATTGGCGACATCACCGACTTCAGTATCGGGGTGGATACACAGGTCAGTGGTGGCGCCGGGGGCATAATCTTTCGCTTTGTTGATGGGAGCAATTATCTGGCATTTCTGATCGATCCCGTATCACAAACCTACTGGTTTGAACAATGGATTGGGGGTGGGTTGCGCATTCTGGCTGAAGGTTACAGCCCGTTCATTCAACCCACAGCAACCAACCGCCTCACTGTCCGACTCGACGGGAACGAGGTGGAGCTATTTATTAACCATAAGCACATAACGCAGATGATCGTTGATGCACCAGCCACGCAACTCTATGGTCTGGTGGTGTCTCCGGGCACAGTGATGACTGAAGCCTTTTTTGATAATGTTGAACTACGGGCGCTGGCTGACAGATCATAGCTCGTTTTGTCACCACCGTGCTGTGACCGGTTGACATAGCTCTGTAGGCCTTGCTTCCTGGATGGGGTGGTTCTGTTTGGGTGAACCCACCTACAGAGGATATGCAGGCTTTGCAGGCTCCGTATCTCCTGTTTCGTGAACCATGGTGGCGATGGCGGCTTCGCGGCCACCATGAGCTGAACAAGCAACGCCGAGAAGTGCGTGCGGGAAGTGAAGAGTCCTGGAACGGGTTCCATACGTTCAACGCGCTCTATGAGCCTGATCAGACCAGAGCGCTAATTGTTGGTTACCATACCTGTAGTTAGCAACGTGGTATATTGCTGAAGTTCCGGTAGATCCGGTGCATGAGGCGCGGCCCGTATATAGCGCTCAAGATCTTCCAGCCCATGGAAGAGCTGATCCAATCGTACCCGCAGCAGGCCGCGGTCGCGTATTTCCAGCATATTGTCGGGTTCAAGCCACACGATACGTTCCACTGCGGCCAGGGAACGAGAAAAGTTCTGCTGTACCAGATAGACATGCTTGAGATTGCGCAGTAGCCGGGCAAGGATGGCATGCTTTGAGGGTGGTGCCATCACCTGTTGCATCAAGATCGGGGTGGCAGTGCCGTAGACGCTTGATACCTGGCGCTCACAATCACTCCAACTCCACAGACGGCCCTGGTTGAAGGGGTCAACCAGAATCTCCTCCTGAACTGTGTGATAGCGGGCAATGAAGTGACCGGGCAGCGCAACCCCGTTAATTGGTAAGCCCAATCGCCAGCCAACTTCCATGTAGATAATCGAGAGGATGATCGGGAGTCCAGTACGGGTTTCCAACACCCGATCAATAAAGCTATTCGCAGGATTGTTATAGTCACAATAATTCCCGCGAAACCCCAGTTCGGCGAACAGGTAATCATTGAGAGCGGCAACGACATCACGTGGTTGAGTCAAGTCCTCTAGCCGCAGACGTGCAGATCCAGCCAGATCATCGAGATGTTGGAGTACCGCTTCAACGTCACATTCTCCCTGATCTTCCCAGGCAATACAGAGAGCACATTCTGCCAACGGGAGATATTCTTCGGTCAAGCGGGTCAATTCATAAAAACGCTGTCGTGCGGGTGCATGTTTCATTCAGGTTCAGCCTTCATCGATTCTCTCACTCCAACGAGACATCCCCTGGATAGAGAGGCACGGCGCGGCTTCGCCTTTCTGCAACCACCGTATCGGGTGCGGGGCATGCAGCCCCCGCACCCCTGCCACGATGAAGTCTCGTTGAAGTACTACACGATTCCAGAACTGTACAAGTGCGGAATAGTATCCGTATTATACCGTTCCTGGTTACGACGCACGTCCGGTGCCCTGACTGCCAGAAGAAATAGCACTTCATCGGTTATGCCATTCTCCAGGATTGGGGAAAGGCGGAACCTCCGGTGCTTTACAACTGATTGGGGCTGGCTCGAGATGTTACAAAAAATCCAGGGGTGGAATAGCCGGTATCAATCCACGCTGAAAACTGCGCTCATACATGATGTGTAGGGATCGCGCACTCGGTGTATCAATCTGCCGCGTCTGGTCATTGACATACATGCGCACAAACCGACGACATACCTCGCGATCAACTCCTCGGCCAAACTGGAGTGCATAGTCGAGTGCCTGTTCTTCGTGACTGAGTGCATAGTCAATGCTGTCATGCAAAGCCGTGGCAATCTGCTGACACAATGCCTCCCCCAGATCACGACGGACAACATCCAGACCTAACAGCACTGGCAAACCCGTTTCTTGCTGCCACCAGGCACCCAGGTCGATCACGCTATGCAATCCCATATCCTGATAGGTAATCTGTGACTCATGGATGACCACGCCGGCATCGACCTGATTGTTCAACACCGCGTCAGGTATGGCATCAAACGGCATGTCTACCGGAATAAAATTGTCTGCACACAACTGGAGAAGCAAGAAGGCGGTCGTATGTGTGCCCGGAATAGCAATCCGGCTGCCGTGTAGATCGGCTATGCTGCGGGCTGATGTACTGACGACCGTAGGCCCGTAGCCATTACCAACAGCGGCACCAGCATGCAGAATACGATAGCGGTCAGCGATCAATGGATAGGCAGCAGCCGAAACTGCGCTGACCTCAAGCATACCGTGTTGCGCACGCCGATTGAGCGATTGAATATCTTCCACGAGATGCTGAATGTCATATCCTGGTATCCGTACCACATTGCGGGCGAGGGCGTAGAACATAAATGCATCATCGGCATCGGGGCTATGTCCAATGCGAATTATTGGCCGGGTCATATATCTCCCTCCTCACAGAACACGTGACGCGATCGCTCGTTACTCATGTCGGTTTCATCTTCGGCTGTATGGCCCGTATTTCATACAGAAATGCAAAACGATTACTCTCCATATAAATAGAGATTATCTCTATGAAAGTCCGGCCTGGACATGCGCAAAAAAGCATAGAATCCTTCAAGTGCATCAGGATCAAGTTCGTAGCGTAGATTATGCAAATAGACGCTGCAGATTTCAGGGGACAAACCCAATCGTGGAGCATATTGTTCCGCAATCGTCTCGATCCGGGTTAGACCATACGCCCGCGAAGCGCGGAGTGCCGGGATAATTTTGTGCAATCGTACTTCCGCCATCCAATCACGATGCACAACCCATACGGCAAAGGTAAACGGCAGTCCGGTCAGTTGCCCCCACTCATCACACAGATCAAACACATAGGGTCTGCCGTGGGGATGAATCGATCGACGTAAGGTGCCCTCAATTAATGCAGCATCGCCAATTAACAATGCACCTGCACAGGACTGGAGCATGGTCTCCAGATCTTGTGCCATGGGTTTCCATTGTGGACGGATCCGATAATGCTGTTGACAGAGCAGGCGTAGTAAATGGACGGAGGTTGATGAATGTACAGTAAGCGCGATAGGACGTTGATCAAGTTCGCGTATGTCAGCATACCATGAGAAAAGCAATACACTCTGTACTGTACCGACTGCGGTGATCGATATGTCAGTGACAATCGCAAAGATGTTACTGTGGTGAACTAACTCGTACACCGAAAGAGGCCCTACCGCAATATTGCCGTTAATCAACTCGCGATTAATCGCAGTAGGAATGTCCCGTACGATATGGACGTTCGGCGCGTAACGATGCAGATAACAGTCCACTGGCTGTGTATTTAAGTATGGGATAGTTCCCAATGTTATCATGTATGCTACCCTTAGACATGGATCATTGATCCATTACCGTTGCAGAACATGATGGAAGCATGGTCGTTATTTTTACAACTGAAGTCGTCACGACAAATATCATGCCGAATCTCGGCATGTACTCCCATGTCTTAACAGAGCATTCATCCAGGCTACCAGGTGGGCAGTTCTGATGAAACGTCAGAAGCATACACCTTGATTTCGCTATATAATGCATCTCGTTCAACCGGGGTCTTGCCCGCAGCAGCAATCCATTGCACTAACTCTGCACATGTCATGGCCTGCCCGGTGGTTGCCCCGGCATCATGGTAGATCCGTTCTTCGATTACTGTGCCATCCATATCACTCACACCAAAAGATAGTGATATCTGGGCCAACCCTGGCGTACTCATGATCCAATAACTTTTGATATGGGCAAAGTTGTCGAGTATCAAGCGACTCACCGCCAGGTGGCGTATATCTTCAATGCCGGTGGTAAAATCAAGGGCGTGGCTGCGGCCGAGATTATTGTTGGTGGGATGATAAGCCAGTGGGATAAATGCAAGAAACCCACCAGTATGATCCTGTTGTTCACGTAGACGGATCAGGTGGTCAACACAATCCTCGACAGTTTCGATATGACCGTACAGCATCGTTGCATTGCTCTTGATGCCCAGTTGATGTGCCAGACCGTGAATAGCTAGCCAGCCAGTACCATCGACTTTTTCAGGGCAAATGCGTTGCCGTATGCGTGGGTGAAAAATCTCTGCACCACCACCAGGCATAATGTCTAACCCGGCCTGTATTAACCGGTGCAATGTTTCTCTGTGTGATAGCCGGCTAATCCTTGCGAGATAATCGACCTCAACCGCCGTAAACGCTTTCAGATGGGCATGGGGGAAGGTTTGTTTGAGGGTAGATAACAGGTTACAGTAGTAATCAAGCGTGAGATCAGGATGTAGGCCACCCACAATATGAATCTCGCGTGTTCGCTCGGTAATGGTTTGTGTGGCTCGTTCTAGAATGTGTTCTATAGTCCATGCATACGCATCTGGCTCATAGCGGTCACGTCGAAACGAGCAGAAATTGCAGTGAAACGTGCAGATATTGGTCGGATTAATATGCTGATTCTGCACAAAGTAGACATTGGTACCATTGCGAGTCATGTTGACATAGTTTGCCAGCATGCCTAATGCCAGGATGTCGGCAGTCTGGTACAGCCTCACACCATCTGCAAATGAGAGGCGGTGGTTATTAAGAACTTTGTCGGTAATATCAGCCAGATCAGGAGCTACGTAATCAATCCTGAAGTTCGAAGTGTTTATCAATCTGTTCCTCACAATCTTTCGCAAGCCGATTTCATTGGTGCATCGGGGGTTCGGCTTGAACCTGAGTATAGAGGATTGCTATTATTGTCACACGGTTCAAGTAGTCAGGCATAAGCGACACCTTATTGCTGCTACTGGGGAGCATTCATCTCTACAGTAGCCCTGGAAGAACGGGGCTTATGCCGGATTGGTGTCGGCGCAGGCGATGTGTGTGGACTCTCATAAGTCCGCAGAATGGTATACTGGCTGTCACGTTGGGCGGGGACATAACCGGCATTGCGAATAAGCATATGAATATCACCTTCACCCAGAGATCGATAGGTGTTGTGTGCTGCAGCTGATACCACATTCTCCTCCAGCATTGTGCTGCCATAGTCGTCGATACCAAAATGGAGAGAGATCTGGCCTATTTTCGGGCCCTGTGTTACCCAGCTTGCCTGGTGGTGCCGCACGTTATCCAGAAACAGGCGTGCTATAGCCACATGCCGTAAGTACTCATGTGCGGTTGCGCCATAGTGTGCACGATGGCGGCTGCGGCCGAGTGATGTCAGCGAGCTGTGTTGCACTGGCCACGACACAAAAGCAACAAAGCCATTGCTGTATTGTTGTAGGCTTGCATCCTGCAGATCACGGACACGCTGCAGGTGACGTATCCGTTGCTCCAGTGTCTCACCTAACCCGATGACCATCGTCGCTGTTGTGGTTAAGCCCAGCGAATGGGCTATTTGCATGATTGACAACCATGTGTCCGTCTGGAGCTTCTTGGGAGATACCCGCTGGCGGACGGCGTCATCCAGTATCTCACCACCACCACCTGGTAGTCCCGTCAGACCAACGGCGATGAGTTCCTGCAATACGTCACGATGGGACATGCCATACAGTTGCGCAAAATGATCTATTTCCGACGGACTAAATGCATCGATCTGTAGTGAAGGAAAGTGCGATCGAATACCACTGAGTAGTTCCAGGTACCAATCGAACGGCAGGTAGGGATGATGCCCACCCTGCATGAGGATGCGTGTTCCGCCAATATTCACTACCTCCTGAATACGCTGCACTATATCTTCTTTAGAGCGTACGTAGGCCTCAGGGTGCCCTGGTAGGCGATAGAAGCCGCAGAAGGTGCAGTTTGTGGTGCAGACATTCGTATAGTTGATGTTCCGATCTATGAGATAGGTGACGGTTTTTCCCGGTACATGTATCTGACGGGCAGTATTGGCTGCGACTCCGAGGGTGAGGAGATCTGCTTCGGTATAGAGCCTCAGCCCTTCTACATACGATAGGCGTTCTCCAGCAGCAGCTTTCCCTAAAAGAAAGTTTGTGGGGTGGAGTAGCATGAACATACCTTCCTGTTCTGAGCAGGCGATTCTGCTGATAACACAAGAGGCCTGAGGCGAGCAGAGTAAAGCGGTGTACTATGTACCCGCCAGAAACCGCCGGCTTACGATTGGGTGATTCCTGAACATCCGTGCTCAGTCATGATGAAATAACCGGTTTGCTTCTGTTGACGAATCTGAGCCGATCAATTCCAGGTACATCCTTACACCATGACATAAGCGATATAAGCGAGTACTTTACTGAATAAATCTCGATACCCTGCGGTGTTTCATGTGTCGAACCAATTTGTTTATTATGGATTATACCAAATCCGAATCACTCTGGCAAGAGAGATCGCAGCGTATGGTATCCTTGCTCATGGCATATATCCTGGATCAACTTGTATAGTGAACAGAGCAGAGAAGATTCGTTTTCAGATAGCTGAGTGGATAAGAAACGATCACGATACCCTGATCGCCTGTATTGTCGAAGAAATATCATTGCAGTAGCGTGAACATCTCGATGCTATTGGGAACATCCTGACCGCTTCGCTTCAGCGTGAATACGTGTACTGCTACGGGATATGGCATGAGGGATACATGACGTGAGGCGGCAGGTCAGCCGTGTATGCATTGGAGCGACCGCTGTTCTTATGTACCTCAATTTCCGGTTCCGAGTTACCGGTCATGTTTTTTAAGCAAAAAAACCGCACTGGTGATATACTGTCGGAGCGCGGATGATGCAGCGGAGTGACTGTGGCGGTGTGTTGCATTTGCATCATCCTGTCAACCTATTTTGACCAGCACGCAATAGCATCTGCGTCATCCACTGCCATAAGACAATTGACATTTCACCAATCTAATTGTACAATATGCAACACGTGTATAGATTTGCTCATATTTAGTGAGATTTATGTAGTCGGGTGGCTACGTGAGGAAATGTGATATGCTACAGTTCGCGGGTTTCTGGATGGCAATGGTGACATTTTTAGGGATCTGGTGGGGTCATGTCGGGGTTCGCTGGCTTGAGGCACACAGTCCGAATATCTGGCCGCCGATTGTGGTGCTGGCGTTGAGTGGAGTGGCGCTGAACGGGTTCTCTCTGTTCGCGCCCAACCTGACACTGGCCGGGGTAAGCAGCATTCTTGGTATTACGCTGATGTGGGACGCACTGGAGATGTATCGCCAGCAGCAGCGTGTACTGAAGAAACACGCTCCGGCCAATCCTGACAATCCCCGCCACGCGGCCTACCTTGCTGCTGGTAAAGCCATCACGGAAGATCTGTTGGATCGTGAGCCACAAGGAACGCCAGATGTGCCGTCAGCTCCCCAGCGGGTTGAGTTTTGTCGGGCGACCTATGAACGGAGAGAGGTAGAAGCATGAGTTGGGAAGGCATTGCCCTCGGTCTGTTTAGTCTAGGAATTATCGGGTTCGGCTTTTTCTGGGTGATCCGTATGGAGTACTATCTGGGATATCTGTGGTGGCCGTATCCTATGGCTCTGGGTATCCTGTTCATTCTGGTCTCGTTCTTTATCGGTAATGAAGGCTGGTCGGCTTTGCTGGGCATCACCGGTGGCTCGTTTATCTGGGGTGCCACCGAGCTAAAGGAGCAGGCAGTACGCGCCGAACTGGGCTGGTTCAAGTATAATCCGCGTCGCAAACCAGATCCGCCAGGCCTACGCTGGATTAAAAAGATCAAGGCACCGCATCTCTAACTATAAACCTTGCCTGGATGGAGCATTCAGCCGATAACGTGGGCGATTGCGCCATACGTTGGCTGAGGGGCTGTCACCTTCAGGCGACGGAGAACGTTACAAGCTGTCAGTAGCATAATCACATTGACGTCACATGAGTTTGCCTGACAAACACACCTTACGACGGATGTTTCAGCGCCGCCGCGCCGCACTCGATCAACGCGAGGCACGCAGCGCGGCGATTGCAACACGGGTAACGGCGTTGCCGGTTTATCAGTTGGCATCCGTTATCCATTGCTATCTACCGCTCCGCTCCGAAGTCGATACCCGTCCCCTCCTCACGACAGCGCTGAGTCAGCAGAAGGCAGTTGTGGTACCCGTGGTCGAACCCGCCACAGGTACTTTGCTGCATAGTCGCCTGGTATCGCTGGCACCTGAAGATTGGGAACCGGGCCATTTTGGGGTTTTTCAGCCGCGCCCTCTGCTGCCAGTTGCACCCGGTACGTGGGATCTGGTGCTGGTGCCGCTCGTGGCCTTTGACCGTTCTGGCTATCGGCTCGGCTATGGCAAGGGCTACTATGATCGTCTACTGGTCACAGGCTCAGTGCCCACTATCGGCCTGGCTTTTGCACTGCAGGAAGCGACCGTCCTGCCGCGTGAAGCACATGATATTCCTCTGGACTGGATTGTCACCGAAGACGAGTGTATTACCACTGCAACCGGACGCCGGTAACGTAACGTGCACGTGGACAGGCATCTTCACCCACGCCATCCCCGCTCGCGCAGGAGGGCATCCAGCCAGGTCGCATCGGCATCGGGCAGGTCAGGTGGCGGCGGCGGCTCACGATAGTTGATCTCTAGATCGTAGCGGGCGCGGCGGTAGGCCTCGTGAATGGCTGCCCCCAGATCGAGCGTCACATCGGCATCGGGCGGGCGCAGCGGCACCGGCACGGATGGGATGGGCATACGCAACGAGAGCGGCCAGATCTCCAGCCGGGGCCGCTGTTGCACCCGGCTCAAGAAGATGAAGTATGGCGCATCGGGCAGTGGATGCGCCAGTTGCGGACGGCGTCCGTTACGCAAGAGGTCGATTTCCAGCAGATGGGCGGTGCTGGCAAAGATCTGCTGGCACTTCTGCTCGTAGGCATCTGCCCCATCCAGGCCAGGGCGCTTGTTGGCCGGTGACAGCACCTCGATGGCCGTCACCAGCACCTGGTCGCGCACGGTGCGAATCTCGATGCGGGCATATTCAACCGGGACGGTCATCAATGCGGGCAGCGTCAGTGGGGCCTCGGCCATAACCGCCACCGTGCCACCTGATGAGGGAGGCAACAAAGCATGTTCGACAACGGCCACATCAGGCACAGCCCGACGCACGGGGGCAACCGCGATACTCTCGAAGGCAATATAGGGCGTGATTACCGCTCGATAGTCCGGGGTCAGCTTTGACTGGATCTGGTCACAGATCATGGTAATCAACCGATGATGCACATCCGGCCACAGACTCGGCTCTTCCAGATAGGGATCCATTCCGGGAAATGGTGATTCCATAACGCACTCCTTATCATACGGTGCCGCCGGAATTAGAATGAATAAAACGCATACGTTCATAATACCATAACGACACCAGCTTTCCGGTTCTACCAGAGGCCAGGGACACACCCCGTGCAATTCTATCAACATACAACCTGGTTGTTGACACACTGATGCAAGCGTGTATCATGGCAGAATATAGCAATCCTACACCGTTGTGAAGAATTGGTAGAGACTTGATAGCGTATACACAGCAGACTGGTTTATCAGGTTCAGCAGCGATCCACCGCGCAGCCAGAGGTTGATCAACGTCGCTACGATTATGTTATCGGTACGTGAACCAGTACGAAAGGGGCTACCTATGGCAGGCGGCACAGAAGTCGGCATCGCATTGAGCGCAAACGACATATATCGGGATCAAGAAACGTGATCCCGCCAGCTATCAATCCTGGGGACACAACCGATGAGCGATGATTTACTCCATACCCTGCTGGGACATGCGGATGACTATATGGCCCAGATCACCGAGGAGGAACAACGACAACATGCGGAGCAGGAACAACGCCAGCAGGTGGAGCAGGAACGATTACGTCGCATTGCACACGCACACCGGCAACGAACTGAACAGCAACAACGGCAACACGCCGACCAGCAGCGCCAGCTTGATGCCGAGCGCCAGCGTCTAATTGCACAGCAGCGGCACATTGCTGATCATCTTCGGTTGATGCAGGCTAAACCTACCACCGCAAAACCGCCGCCTTCTGTCGTGAGAGCAGGAACGACCATCACCCGTCCGTTCCGTCCGGTAGACTCTCAGCAACGGGTACGTGAAGCACTGCAGCGAGACTATGAGTTCGGGACACTGCTGCTGGCCGAGTTTGCCACACTCGTTCTCTGGCTGATCTTCTGGCTCGCCAACGGGTTTTTTACCGCACTGTTTGTGCATGCCTGGGCATTGCGCCTGGTTGATGGACTGAATCGCTTTCTGGCACAGTCGGTTGCCCTCGATTTCTCCTTTACGCTTTCGAGCAGTACCGCATGGGGTCTGGGAGCATGCTTGCATCTCATGATCTCACTGATAGAGTTGCATCTGTGGCGTTCTGGTCGACGGGTCACCTATTTTACCATTATCGTGGTCGGTATCTTTGATGTGTTCACCTCCGCCTGGGGAATTCACGCTCTGGCGGGAGCGTGGGGCTTGCCCGGTACGGGGTTGGCCTGGATCGTGCTGTATGTTTTGCTGGCAGAAGCCATTGCGCTCCTCCCAGAGCGGCGGATGGTTGATCATGGCCTGGCGCTATGGATGATGCTGCAACGTCAGCCAGAACGCGGCGAAGGATAAATGTATGCAAGGATGGCTCCTGGTTCTTTTCTGCGTAGCGTCTGGCGCATCGTTGGTCACCATCGGGTTGCGCCGCCGGGCGCATGTAATCAGTAGGAATGACGACCCGCTTTGTCAGCAACCGGCAGTGGCGCACCATTCTGTCGGTAGTGGAGATGTAGCACCGGTACCTCTGCCTGCGTCGGTACGGCCTGCTGCACCGGTGCCGCCACCATCTCCGGTGCCGGTCGCCACGCCAACCCTGGCACCCGATCTGGTCTGGTTGCGCCAACTCTTACTGGCGGTGCATGGGCTGATCATTGGCCAGACCCGCGCCGGGAAGACGACATTGACGCACTTCATTGCCACCTCACGGGTCAGGCTGGGGCATCGTGTCATTGTCTGCGATCCCGACGCAGCACCAGGGATGTGGCCGGGATGTGAGGTATCGGGCTATGCTGATGATTTTGCAGCGATTGAACGTACATTGCAAGCCTTGCAGTCTGAAATTAGCGCTCGGCGTGTGGCACGAACGCAGCGTGACCGCACGCGCCTGACACCGCTGACGCTCGTCTTTTCTGAGGCGGGTGAGATTATGAATCAGTGTCCTTCGGCCCGTGCTATTTTTGAGGCGGTATTACGGCGGGGTGGTAAATTGAATATCAGCTTGCTGGTTGATGTGCAAGATCGGCAGCGAGACACTTTGAATTTACCTGGGGCTACCCATTTGCTGAAAAACTTTGAGGAACAGGTGGAAGTCCGACGTACGGGAACAGACCGACATGTGATCGTTCAGGGGCGTACCTATCCTCTGCCCAAATTGCCTGACCCGGAGGAACTGGCCGATGTTTATGCTCGTACACATGTTCGGCGGGCTATCCGTCCTACTGGTCACCTGCTGGCTGAATTACGAGAAGATCTGGATGGTCTCCCGGCCCGGCTTCCGTCACAGCACCATCCACTGCCGCAGCCGATCCATGAACCCGGCTCATCTGAGCCGGATGCGGTCACGCTTACCGGTTCTATTGATGCTATCACACCTTCGGTGCCGACGAATCTACCTGATCTAGCTACCATACCGCAGATCGCGGCTGTCACGAATAGAACGACAAACCATGGATCTTTATCGGTGGCATCGAAATCAGCGCCCGAAGTGCCAGCCGCATCCGTCACATCGGAATCAGTGCGAGATCTACCGACCACAACCGTGCCAGACTGGATGGCTGAGATCGCCTGGGTGTGTCCTGATAATGATCGTTGTGCGACGAAAGGTCGTGTCTTTGAACTATTGTGCCAGGTTCGTACGGAACCAGCGATTGTCAAAGAACTCTGGCACATAGATGGCACGGCGGGTGCACGTTATCGGAAAGCGCTAAATGTGGTAGCCTCCATTCGCGCCGATGTCTTGAATGGTGTGCTACGTGTACAGCGCACAGTGGAAAATACTTAAGCACCAGGCGACCTGAACGCCAGGTGCTTTACGCTTGCTATTTTGCGCGGGTTGTGCTATAGGCATCGCCAGCATACGACTGATGAGAGGAATGTACATGTCCATGCTGCTCGTATCCGGCACCATTATTCACCAGTGCTATCAGGTCAGATCGCTTATCCGGCAGGGCGACATGAGCGCACTCTCTGTTGCCACAGTCCAGACATTTCGCAGTACCGTGGCGCTCACGCAAACGGTTCCCAGACCCTCTATCACCCCGCAGCAGGTGACGGCGATGGAACACGCCTTCGGACACCAGGTTCCGATGTTGCGTCTGCTTCACCACCCTGTCCTGGATACTGATCATGATCCTGAGTTCCGGCAGCACCGCTCTTATGGACAGTACTAACTCAGCGGAGGCAACACTGACCAGGCGACTGACGCACCTGTTTGATCGACCCTATCTCTTACTGGTTCTCGCGGTTCTGTTCTGGTCAGGCAATTTCATTATCGGGCGGGCGGTTCATATGGCAGTACCGCCAGTTGGGCTGGCCTTCTGGCGCTGGTCAGGCGGAACCATGATCGTGTTGGGGTTTGCCTGGTCGCACCTCAAACACGACTGGCCGCAGATCGTGCGCCACCTGCCGATATTGCTCCTCCTGTCGCTCCTGGGCGTGGCCACGTTCAACACGCTTGTGTATACCGGCCTGGGTTTTACCACTGCTATCAGTGGCCTGCTGATGCAGTCCACAATGCCAATTATCATTATGGCGCTGTCATACCTGTTGTTTCGTGAAGCTATCACCCGCCGACAAGCCGCCGGGGTGGTGCTATCGCTTGCCGGGGCGCTGACGATTATTATGCGCGGCGACTGGGCAGTGCTACGGGCGCTGGCGTTAAACATCGGCGATGTCTTGATTTTTATTGCGGTGGTGAGTTACGCGGGCTATTCGGTGCTGCTGCGTAAACGCCCAGCTCTTCATCCTCTCAGCTTCCTGGCGGTCACATTTGCTACTGGCACAGTGATGCTGCTGCCGTTCTATATCTGGGAACATATGGCCGGGTTGCCTATGCTCCTGAACCGCACAACATTGCTGGCCGTGAGCTATGTGGCGATCTTTCCTTCCATTCTTTCCTATCTGTGTTACAATCGGGGCGTCGAGCTGGTGGGAGCCAACCGCGCCGGGCTGTTTATTCATCTGCTGCCGGTGTTTGGCAGTTTGATGGCAATTCTGTTTCTAGGTGAGACGTTTCAGCCCTTCCACAGCGTTGGGATTGCGCTTATTCTGGGTGGAATCTTTCTGGCAACACGCTCCAGGTCAGCTACTGGTTAACACGACTGCGACTGAAAAATCATCCGTTCGATATTTCCCCCTCCCGACGCAACCTGGTATACTGGTCGTGCGTCTATATGATGAAGAGCCGGTGAGGCGGCGACCTATAGCCTGTTACCTATAGACTGAGAGGATGATGCATGAGATCGAGATACGTTGTTTCCCTGGGCTGGCTGCTGCTGGTCGTCATGGTGGCAACGGCATGGCCTGTCACGCGCGTGGCTGCTGCCAGTGGTACGGTTGAACCACCTCAGGGCACACAGGGGACACAGTTTACCTTTACCGCCAGTGGCTATCGCCGCAACGAGCGAGTTGATGTCTGGGTCACACGCCCAGATGCAACATCAATCGCCGTGGCGCGTTTTCATGCCAACCAGGATGGGGTAGCGACCTGGAACTGGGTCGCACCCGGTGATGCGCCCAACGGCACCTGGGTGATGGTTGGCCGTGGCGTTGACACCAGCCTGCGGGTGTCTATTCGTTTTGAAATTCAGGGGACGCCCACAGCGCCACGACCGCTGCAGAGCGTAACGCCAACGATGGGTGCCCCCGGAACCACCTTTACCTTTACTGCAGGTGGCTTCCAGGCCGGCGAGCGGGTTGGCCCCTGGCTCATCCAACCCGATGGCAGCACGGTCAGTCTGCCCGATCGTGACCAGTCAGCCAATCTACGTGCTGACGAGACGGGCTATGCTACCTGGACGTGGACAGCGCCGGATGATGCGCCAGGGGGCAACTGGGCATCGCAAGCGCGTGGGCGCACCAGCCAGCATCTGGTCTCCATTCCCTTCCAGGTCACTCCAGCAGCAACCCCACCCCCAGCCATGATTGAGAACGTAACGCCGACCAGTGGTACACCGGGCACGGTGTTCACCTTTACCGTTGGTGGTTTTATACCAGGCGAAGAGGTTGGCAGCTGGCTCAACCCACCCTCTGGCGGTGATCTGGAGGCGACGAGTTATATGATTGCCGACCGTGAAACTGGTGTTGTTTCCTGGACGTGGCAAGCCCCTGCTGATGTTCAGGGTGGTCTATGGCGTATGAATGTGCGTGGTCAGACCAGTCGTCGGCTGGTTACGCTAACGTTTGAGATTACCGGTGCGGTACCACCACCGCCTCCGCCGCAACTGATTACAAACGTTGACCCGCCGAGCGGTCTACCAGGCACGACCTTTCATTTCTATGCCGAAGGCTTTCAGCCAGGCGAAACCTTTTTCTTCTGGGCAATTGACCCGCGTGGCAATCCTTTTCCCAACGCGAGCGATCCGCGTGCTCATGCCGATGGTGTGGCTATCTGGAGCTGGACGGCGCCCGATGATGCGCGTGAAGGTCAGTGGCTGATGAATGTGCGCGGTGGCGTCAGCCGGGTCGAACACCAGATTGCGTTCACAATCACGCGCCCGGAGTATGTGCCACCAGAGACGGGGGTTGAGCCAGGCACGGGCGGCCCCGGTACGACCTTCAAATTTGCGGCCAGAGGCTACCGTGGTTCAGAGTATATTGATTGGTGGCTCGAAGGGCCAGCTGGTGCGGTTATTCCCGGCACTGTCCGTGACGTTAAGGCAAACAGCGATGGGTATGTCGAGTTCCGCTGGCGGGCACCCGATGACATTGCGGCGGGTGACTGGCGTCTGTTTATGCGTGGGCGTGATAGCCTGCGTCTGCGCACGATTGACCTGGTTATTGTGCGCGATACCCCACCACCGCCACCACCCACGGCGGGAGTCATCCCTGAAAGTGGCTCGCCTGGCACCACCTTCACGTTCTTTGCCGAAGGATTCAAAGCCGGTGAGATGGTTGGCTACTGGCTGTCTGACCCCAACAACCAGGTGGTACGCACCGACCGCGAGGTGATGGCGAACAGCCGGGGAGTCATTACCTGGGAATGGACGGCACCCGATGATGCGCCGCCCGGCGAGTGGCGGATGATCGCTCGCAGCAATGGGCGTTTATTTCACGGTGGCCCAAGCCGGAACAACGTGATGTATATTATACCGTTCAGAATTGACCGGTAGTCGGGGACGAGAAGCCACCGGGCGGTGCATACCGCGTCCCGACTGGGCGGTGTACCAGGCACGGACGCGGGCACACCGGATCCGTGCCCTACGGTTGGTACCAAAGCGCGTCCCGCCGGGGCGCGGGTGCAGTGGGCCTGGGTGCGCGCTCCTCCGGGGCGCGGGTGCGGGCAGCGGCCAACCAACCGGGCGATGCACCCGGCACGGGGACGTGGGCACGCTGGAGCCGTGCCCTACAGCGGGCGGCGGGCGAACCTGGGTGCGTGTCCCTCTGGGGCACGGGTGCAGTGGGCCTGGGTGCGCGCTCCTCCGGGGCGCGGGTGCGGGCAGCGGCCAACCAACCGGGCGATGCACCCGGCACGGGGACGTGGGCACGCCGGAGCCGTGCCCTACGGTTGGCGCCAGAGGCGCCCGCCGGGGCGCGGGTGCAGTGGGCCTGGGTGCGCGCTCCTCCGGGGCGCGGGCGTGTAGAGCGTAGCACGTCCCGCCGGGGCGCGGGCGCGGCACGGACGTGGGCACGCTGGAGCCGTGCCCTACGGGGGGTGCCCCTGGGTGCGCGCTCCTCCGGGGCGCGGGTGCGGGCAGCGGCCAACCAACCGGGCGATGCACCTGGCACGGACGTGCGCCCCAAGAGAGGCGCGCACCCAGGGGCACGGGGGCGGTCACCCATTAGCCGGCGCGGCGCCGGTTGCGGTGGTGCGACGAATGGCCGGGGTGGGGCCGTGGCTCGTGCTGTGCCCGTACCCTGTAGGAAATAGAACTCTGTTCTCTCTCCTCTTTCCTAAGAGGAGAGAGACACGAAGGAGCAGGTGCAATGAAGCAGCGTCTTTTTCTGGTACTCATCGTGCCACTGATTATCAATAGTGCGTGCACGGTACCAGGCCAGCCAGCTCGTGAGCCGACCATCACAATTGAACCGGGTGCGGTAGCCACAGAGCCACAGGCAACGGATGCCCCGCCAGTTGGTGCGAAAGTCCCTCTGGTAACCCAACCACCGGCGACCGCACTATCAGAGCCGGATCAGCCTATTGGGGCAGTCTCCCCTGTGAATGTTGCCTTCCCTTCGAGCTTTAAGGGCAGCAGCAGTGACCGCTTTGCCATGTATACGTCGCCTCAGGTGCAAACCACCGCGCAGATCCAGGCACCGGCGATTGCGCCTGATCTGAGCAATGTGGCCCTGTCGGTGCTTTTGTCGCCCGCTCAGCGCGAGCGGATTGCCCAGAACGGCTTTGTGGTCAGCCCGGGTGATGCCCGTGAATTTTACGAGATCTATGAGCGTGCCCGCTACGATTATGTACCGATTTTTGTTACCTCCGACTCGCTGTTGCACGTCTATCATCTGCTGTTTGACAAGACATTGCGCGTGGCCGAGACCGAGTTCTTCATTCCGATGCTGACACAGCTCGACTGGGAGATGTTACGCGCCTCAGCCGAGCAGCACGAAGCGCTGGCTGGCACCGCCTGGGCACCGGCCGCTCGACGCAACGCGGCCTATTTCGCCGTTGCGGTCAAGCTGCTCAACCCGGACTGGCCTGTCCCGGAAGGGTTGCGCGATCTGGTTGATCCAGACCTAGCGCGCATTGCGAGCCACGAAGGTATTGGCCCTTCCGCTATCTTCCCCGCCTACGAGCAGGGCGAGGATTGGAGCCAGTATGTGCCCCGCGGCCACTACACGCAGAGCGCCGCGCTCGAACGCTATTTCCGGGCGATGATGTGGCACGGGCGCATGACCTTCCGCGCCACCGATGTCACCGAGACACGCCAGGCGGCCTTGCTGACGCTGGCCTTCCAGCAGACCCGCGTTGACGACCAACCGGCGGAGGTTGTCTGGTCGGGCATCTATGAGCCGACCGTGTTCTTTGTGGGCCGTAGCGATGATCTGACGCCGCAGGAGTATGGCATCGCGCTGGAGCAGGCATATGGATCGGTCAGCAGTGTGCAGGATCTGCTCAATGCGGAGCGCTTTGAACGCTTCCAGGCAGCAATCAAGGAACTGCGCCCGCCGGAGATTTTGGGCATGGTCGTCAGCCAGAAGACGCCGGACGTTGAGGCGGCCACGCAGGGCCTGCGCTTTATGGGCCAGCGCTTTGTGCCAGACGCCTTCGTTTTTCGGCAGTTAATTGCCCGCAACGTGCCGGAGCGTACGCTGCCGAAGTCACTCGACTTCTTCGCCGCACTCGGCTCGGAGCGCGCCTTGCAGCATCTGGAGGCCAGCGGCGACACGCAAATGACCAACTATCAGCGCAACATGAACACACTGCGCACCATCTTTGCCAGCTATGACGAGGAGGTCTGGACACAAAACCTGTACTGGGCCTGGATACACAGCCTGCGTCCGCTGCTCGATCCGGTTGATGCCGGGTATCCTGAGTTTATGCGCTCGGCGGCCTGGCAGGATAAGCAGTTGCAGACGGCGCTTGGTTCGTGGACAGAGCTAAAGCGCGACACGATCCTGTATGCCAAGCAGGTCTATGCCGAAGGTTCAGCAGGTGGTGGCCCACCGCCGCCAGTACCGCCAAAAGGTTATGTCGAGCCGGTGCCGCAACTCTATGCCCGTATCGCGGCCCTATCGCAGATGACGATTGATGGGCTGGACAGTCGTGGGTTGCTCAACGAGCAGGATCGCTTTGCCCTGGAACGGATGGTTGACATTGCCCAACGCCTCCAGACCATGGCCGAGAAGCAACTGCGCAACGAGGCCCTCAGCGAGGAAGAGTACGAGTTTATTCGCGGCTATGGGCGTCAATTAGAAAGCCTGACCTTTGATGCCGCCGATGATGAGGGTGGTACGGTAGACGAGGCCGCAATTGTGGCCGATATTGCGACCGATCCGGCCGGGGCGGTATTGCAGGTCGGGACGGGCCGCATCTTTGAGATCTATGTCGTGGCTCCAGTTGAGGGGCAACTGGTGTTGACCAAAGGCGGCGTTTATGCGCACTACGAATTTGTCCAACCGCTCAGTGAGCGCCTGACGGATGAAGCCTGGCGCGAGCGACTGGCTGTTGGCAACCTGCCGCCGCTGGCGGAGTGGACGAGTAGTTTTATCGTGGAACAGCGGGTCGAGCAACCGCTGGCCGAGACGATCACCGAGTTCAACAACGAACTGGCTGATGCGTTGTGGTTTACTGAAGCCAGTTATGTTGAGCACTTTCTCGCCGGCGAAGAACTGGCGGTTACACGGGCCTACATCGACCGGCTCAAGGCAGAAAATCAGTTTGTGGGTGCCCAGCGGTTGAGCCTGGCGTTTCTCTCGTTTGACTTCCAGGATGAACACAGCGCGACCGTGACCACCCGCGAACGCTGGACGGACAAACTGTATCGTGGCACACCCTATGGTCTGAATGAGCCGGTGGTGATTGGTACACGCCCACCTTATGAAACGACTGTCACCTACACGATGCGGTGGATGGATAATGCCTGGAAGATTATCAATATTGAGTTGCAACCCGGTTTTCCAGACTGGCAGTAGCAGGTTGAACACCCCATTCCCAGGCCTGCACCCTGGTAGGTATCGTGGAGGGACACGGTGTGCCGTGCCCCTCCTGCTGCTGCTCTTCCTCGTCGGATGCATCCACTTCTCAGACGGCACCACGTCCAATCAGCCAGTAGCGGTGGATCGCACGCAGTGGTATGTCCTCTACACCCGCTCGCAGTGGGACGGTACGGCAATGGTCGACGTGCGGGCGGTGGGCGATATTATGCCAGGGCGCTTTGTGGCCGAAGTCGCCGCTGAACGGGGATTTGACTATCTCTTTGCGGCGGTAGCGCCGTTGCTGGCGGGCGATCTGCTGATTGGTAATCTGGAAAGTCCGCTGACCGAGCGCCGCGAGCCATTGCGCCCTGGCCCCTATCGGATGCTCTCACCGCCAGACGCTGGCCTCGCGCTGCGTCGTGCGGGATTTCATGTGCTGGCGCTGGCGAATAATCACGCACTCGATGGAGGTACGCCTGGTCTGCAAGACACGGTTGCCACGCTGGTGGCGAACGACATCGTGCCGCTGGGCGTTGGGGCCGACCAGGCCGCAGCCTATGCACCGGTCATTACCGACACGGGCGGCCTGCGCCTGGCGCTGCTGGCCTTCAATGACATTGCCGACCCGCACGATTGCGACGGCCAGGTGCAGAGGGTGGCCCGCGATTTTGCCTGTGACACGGATGGGTGGGGCCGCGCCTGGCTCGACGGTGCCGCACTGACGGCAGTGCAGGAGGCCGGTGCTCAGGCCGATCTGGTACTGGTGCAGGTGCATTGGGGCCACGAATATCTACCGCAGCCGACGCCGCGCCAGCGACGCTGGGCGCACGACCTGATGCGGGCCGGTGCTGACCTGATTATCGGTACTCATCCGCACGTGTTGCAGCCAATGACCGTGCTGGAACTCCCCTCTCTCCCCGTCAGCGGGGAGAGGCCGGGAGAGAGTGCGGGGGAACCAGGGCGGCCCGGTGTGGTGGCCTATTCGCTCGGCAACTTTGTCTTTGACCAGGATTTCAGCGCCGAGACCAGTACGGGTACGGTACTGCGGGTACTGCTCGATGCCGAGGGCGTGGCGCTGGTGGCGGCTGCACCGGTTGAAATTGTGGCCGGACAGCCACGTCCGCTGGCGCTGGATAGCGAGCGGGCGCAGCAGGCGCTACGGGCGCTGGGCGCGGACATCGCGGGTACGGGCGCTCGGCCACGCACCCCAACACCCCGCCGTCCCAGCGAGTACGGGCGCACGGCTGTGCGCCCCAACCCACCCACCGTCACGGGTGAGGACAGCCACAACACCACACGCTGGCAAGCCTGGCGCTGGGATGGCGAATTGGCGCATCCCGTTGCTATACCACCGGACTTTGCTGTTCCAGAGCGACCAACCACACAACAGTTGCACGCCGACCTGCGCGGCGATGGGCAGCCGCTGCTGGTCACACGCGATCACGCCGGACTGGTTACGGTGCATGACGGTCACACCGAGGCGGCCCCCGTGGTCTGGCAGAACGAGGCCGATGACTGGTATGTCCAGCACATGGTCAGCGGCGACCCGAACCGCGATGGGCGGGTCGAGGTGCTGCTGCTGCTCTGGAAGCCAGATGCCGACGGTGTGCTACGTTCACACCCGTTTCTCGTGGGCTGGCGCGGCGGGCGCTACCGCGTCATCTGGGGCGGTTCGGCCACACCACTGCCCATGCAAGATCTGGCGGTGGGCGATGTGAACGGCGATGGCTGGGCGGAACTGGTGGTGCTGGAGGGCGGCCACGTTCCCGGCGATCGGGCCGAGACGGTATCGGTCTGGCGCTGGCATGGCTGGGGCTTTCAGCTTGAGTGGCGCTGTCTTTTGCGGGCCAGAGGCCCGCGCTCCGGCCCGCGCTCCGGCCCGCGCTCCGGATCCGCTTCCAGGGACACACTGGCGCTGCACGACATCACCGGGGATGGGGCGCTGGAGATTCTGGTGGGGACGACCTGTATCGCCCGCAGGTGACGCAGACTTTTCAGGCCATCGAATTGCAGTGCGGTATTCGGGCTTCCGGCGTGCTTGCCGCATTCCTGTTGCATGATGCGAGCGTGCAAATATCAGCAACAGCTTACGGGCATACGAAGTAAAGCTTCTGCTGTCATAAGCTGTGTATGAACGGTCATACCTTCTCCCCGCATGCTGCTGATTCAGTACGCAAATGACAGCATCCAGTGCTGCTTGTCTACAAACGGAAAGGGGACATGCGTACGCCCGAACGAGTACGCGAGAGCCGCACTGCGAGGAGGGATAGCATCGATTGGATGAGACTTCCCGCCGAACACAGCATAGAACCAATGCCCGGTACGCCAGATTGTGCAGAACCCCCGAATCGTTCATGTTCCTTATGGCCTGCCCTGACCGGGAGTGTCCCAACGCATAGTATGAAACCCGTTCCAACCATTTACCTTTTGACCGATTCGCCGATCCAGTTGAGATACGCACCCAGGCCACGTTGAATGGGTAGCTGAACGATTTCGGGCACCTCATAGCTGTGCGACTGGTGCAGAAATGTTTCAACGGCAGTATACAAATGTGCGGACGTTTTAATCAGCAGGAGCAACTCCGGTTCGTGCTGGATGCTGCCTTGCCAGGTGTAGTAACTGGTAACGTTCGTAATCTGCACGCAGGCGGCCAGTTTGTTTTCCACCAGACCAGACGCCAGCCGGTCGGCTTCATCCTGGCTGCTAGCTGTAGTGAGGATAACGCAATAGGCCGCTGCTTCAGGTGATTCGCTCATTCGCCCCTCCTATGAGACACGGTGTATGCCCCGGTGTTTGTTTGATAGAGTATGATCTATGATACCGCACTTTTATGTAGCCGCATAGCACCCACACTCTATGCGCCTCTTGCTCCGGTCGTTTGTGGTAGAATGACCTTGAATCAGGCGCTTAAACGCTTTGCGCTTGATCAAGAAAGCCTAGCAACCTTTGCTGATGTGAGTAAACCCAGGATACGCATGATATATAATCAACCAACCCGGCAACCATCCACGACCGGTCGCCAACCATATCACCGACCGCCTTCGTTCATCGGCTTGATCGTACTCGTCCTGGCATTGCCATTGACGGCACTGCTCGGTACATTGGATCTGCCGACAACGCAGAGTGTGCAGGCGACAGCGGTGATACGTGAATTTACGCTCGGCCTGTCTGGGCAGGGACGGCCGATCGAGGTGGTGCAGGTGGGCAACGGTGAACGCAAGCTGGTGGTGGTGGGCAACACCCACGGTGGCCCGGAAGCGAATACCTATTATCTCACATGGGAACTGATTGACCACTTCCGTGCCAACCCGGATGAGGTGCCGCCTGAGGTGCGCCTCTACTTCATTCCCTCGTTGAATCCCGACGGCCTGGCGCTAGGGTCGCGCTTTGATGCAGCGGGCATTGATCTGAACCGTAATATGAATACCACCTTTGATGGTTGTCCTGAAACTGACTGGCGCACCACCGTGTATGGCGCATACGGTATTATCTCCGATACAGGCGGCCCGTTTGCCGACTCGCAGGTGGAGACACGGCTGATCCGTAGTTTTCTGCTGGATGCGTCTGGGGCGATCTTTTTGCACAGCAACGCTGGTCTGGTCTTCCCGGCATATTGCGAACATGAGCCGTCAATCGCCATGGCGCAAGTCTATGCCCAGGCAGCCGGCTACCTGTATAACCGCTACTGGCCGAACTATATGATTACGGGTGGTATGCACGACTGGGCGGCTAGCCTGGGAATTGCGTCCATAACACCGGAGTTGATTACGGCAACGGAGACCGAGTTTACCAATAATCTGGCCGGGTTGCGGGCAGTGCTGGCACAGCCTGAGGAGCTTTTACCCCTGCCTGCTGATCAGGTCGAAGGTGATGTGCTGATACCGGCGCGTATCTGGCGCTACTGGCGCTCGCATGGCGGTGAGTCGGTGTTTGGCCTGCCGCTTGAACCGGCCCAGGCTACGCCGGGCGGTCTGACGCAGACCTTTACCCATGCCCGCTTGCAGCTTGACGAATCACTGGCTGATACGCCATTTCTGGTGCAGCCGGCACTGCTCGGCAGCGAGCAGGCACAGCTTCACGGCACAGATCTCCCCGGCGCGCTGCCCTGTGTTGATGCCCCTGGTCTCTGTCCACTCTCAACGACCATTCTGTTCGGCGCATTCCTGGACTACTGGCAGCGTAACGGAGGCATCCATGTCTTTGGGGCGCCGCTTTCCACGGAATTTACTGCGCTGACAGCCGATGGGCACTATCGTACGGTACAATACTTTGAACGCGCTATTTTCGCCTACTACCCAGAAGATGGCAGCGTGCGACCGGAGCCACTGGGTTGGCAACAGATGCTGACCGAGGGCATCCAGTCCAGGTGGGTCGCGCCGCAGATCCGCTAGTCCTCAGTCCCACTGAATATGATATGCGGAGAGGGTAGGAATAATAACGTTCGTCGTTCCCAAGGCGTCAGAAACGCCAAACGTCGTGACAACGTATCCGGTACTATCATCGTCGTCAACCACCAGGCCCGATGGGCGACATTCTCCCATTGTGTGCGTTCCGTTCAGGCGTTTTGCGCTTCCTCTGGTACCAGGATGCTCTGTCCCAGGCAGTGGTTCAGTGGGCCATGCCCATGACCGATATGGAGTGCATCTGCCAGACGCAGTGCAGCCGTCAGATAGGCTTTCGCCTGTTGCACGGCCGCTTTCAGCGTATGCTCCTGTACCAGTGCAACCGCGATGGCCGAGGCAAGCGTACAGCCGGTTCCATGCGTGTTCCGTGTTGCCAGGCGTGGCGCACTGATCTCCGACCATGTGCATCCATCATAGAAGACATCAATTGCCGCTTCGGTCGAGGGCAGATGTCCGCCTTTGACCAGAACCGAGCGTGCGCCCAATTGATGGATCACTGCTGCTGCCTGACGGGCATCATCCACGGTGCGGATTTCTATACCCGTCAATACCTGGGCTTCATACCGATTTGGCGTGACGATAGAGGCCAGGGGCAGCAGCCGGGCGATCAGGGTATCACGGGCGTTCGGATCAAGCAGCGGATCGCCGCCTTTGGCAACCATCACGGGATCGACAACCAGACGTTGTATCCCATAATAGCGCGCACGTTCGGCAACCACGCTGATGATCTCGGCATTGGCCAGCATGCCTGTCTTCCAGGCATCGGCTCCAATGTCACTCATCACCGAGTCGATCTGCTGGGCAACAAAGGCGGGCGACACGTTAAAAATGCCCTGCACACCCAGCGTATTCTGTGCAGTCAGGGCCGTGATTGCGCTCATGCCATAGATGCCGTGTGCGGCAAATACTTTCAGGTCAGCTTGAATGCCCGCTCCACCTCCAGAGTCAGAACCGGCAATCGTGAGTATTTTGTGCATAACAGCTCCTTCCTTTATACGGGTTACACGGTGTCTTGAATTCCATGCTTTTTTTGCCTGCGGCAGTGTGGAACGCCGGGTTCAATTGACGATTGACGATTGGTATCAGAAATCTTAGAGGATTGCCCTATCATTCAGGTAAACACCACCAGGCCAACACATATGACGCCGGCAAGAGCCAGCGTCAACCAGTCACGGCGACGCAGGCAATAATCGCGCCAGAACGTGCGTCCGGCTCGCCCAAAGCCCCGCGCTTCCATCGCCTCGGCCAGATCATCGGCCAGTTGGAAAGACTGGATCAAAAGTGGGGCCAGCAATGCTGGATAGTATCGTAAGGCCGCAAAGCCCGGTTCGAGTGGAATGCCTCGTGCCCGCTGGGCGTCAATGATATGTTGTGCTTTGCGGCTCAGGACAGGCACAAACTGGAGCGCAGCGCTGACAACGAAGGCACATGCGTAGGGCAGACCTGCTTTCACCAGTACGTTGCCCAGATCCTCTGGTGCAGTTGTTTGAAAGAAGACAAAGAAGACCGATGCGAGTGCCAGCAGGCGCAGCCCGGCCATGATTGCCGTCATATGATCGGTAGACCACCAGACCAGCGCAAACCAGAAGGCCGTCATTGGGAATACCAGCCGCAACCAGCGCCCATAGTCGTGTCCTGCGCGAATATGCACAATGATCAGGCCCAGCAGTCCCAGGGTGATTGTTGACCCATACCATCGAGTTGACAGAATAACCAGGACAGCACTGAGCAGAGTCAGGATTAATTTTGTGCGCGGATCGAGTTCAAAGAGAAACATATCTGGGCCTATCATTCCTCCCTATTAGCCTGTACCCTCTGTCCTCTGGACAGAGCACGATAGATCTGAAACATCTGGGTTGGTTCCAATCCAGCCTGGCTCATGACTCTGGTGTTTGCCATCACTTCGCAGGGTGTACCGGTTGTTACTATCTCTCCGGCGGCTAACACGACCCAACGCCGGGCATACGCTTCGGCAAAATCGAGATCGTGCGTTACCAGAATGATCGTCTGTCCCTGTGAATACAAGGTGTCTACCAGATCGCCCAGCGCTTGCCGGAAGACCCAATCCTGTCCAGCCGTTGGCTCATCCAGCACCAGTATCGCCGGGCGAGCCGCCAGCGCAGCAGCAAAGGCGACGCGCTTTTTCTCGCCTTCACTCAGGCGGTAGGGTGAGCGGTTGCGCAATGGTTCCAGGTGCAAGAGTGTGATCAGGTTCTGCAACCACGCTTCATCATAGCAACGCAACGCATGCGCACCGGCGGCAATTTCTTCCCATACCTGGAAGGTGAAGAACTGATCGTTGGCATTTTGAAAGGCCAGGCCAACCTGTCGTGCCAGATCTGAGATCCTGGCCCGGTGAGTCGGTTGACCCATAATCCACACCTGGCCATGCGCTGGGCGATATAGTCCGTTCAAATGTTTGATCAGCGTTGTTTTGCCAGCACCATTCGCGCCGACAATTGCGATACACTCGCCTGCATAGATGTGCAGGTTCACATTACGCAGGATCGGGAGCGTGTCATGGAAAAACGACACGTTTTCCATCCTCACCACGGCAGGTGATGCGATAGTTGCAGGCAGGGTGTGCAAATGACCCGATTGTGTCTTGCGCATGGGCAGGATTTTTTGCAGGTCAGGATAAACGCCCAACCTGCTGCGATTACCGCTCCGGTCAATATCTGCCATGCCCAGTAGTTCCTCAACGGTAAGCGGCATCTCCGGCAGAGTCAGTGTATGGGCGAGCTGCGCCACAGGCGGTATATTCACCCCAAATTGGCGCGGATCAGCCTGTAACACCGCACGGGGACGGCCATCCAGCACAATGCGCCCCTGCTGCATCACAATCAGCCGATCCGCATCGGACAGCGCATGCTGTAACCGATGTTCGGTAAGTATAATTGCCGTACCCTGCTGATGGATCGTGCGTAGTGCGGCCTGTACCCGCCGCACATTGGGCGCATCAAGATGCGCAAACGGCTCATCCAGCACCAGCACCTGTGGTTGTAGCGCGAGAATGCTGGCAATTGCCACTAACTGCCGTTCGCCACCAGAGAGTTGCTGGGGACGACGGGTCAGCAGATCGGTTATACCCACCGTCGCAGCACTGGCAGCGATGCGGGCGTGGATGCTGTCGCGGGGTAGTCCAAGACTCTCCAGGCCAAACGCCAGTTCGCGCTCTACCGTACGGTTAAAAAGCTGTGCTTCCGGGTTCTGAAAGACCATGCCCACCTGAGCAAACAGGTCATTGACGGAATGGGTATGCGTATCTTTCCCCACAACCAGCACACGCCCTTCGAGGATTCCGCCATGAAAATGCGGAATAAGTCCGTTAAAGGTGCGGCAGAGCGTTGATTTACCTGAACCACTGGCACCACAGAGCAGCACATATTCGCCGGGATGAATTTCCAGATTGATGTCGTTCAGAATCCAGCCGCCGGTCTGGCTATAGCGATAATGAACCTGGTGTAGCTCAATCATAGGTGGCGACACGCGCAGTATGCGGATGGAGTTCAATCACACCCGCCCGATCGAGCATACGCAATGCCAGCACGCCGATCACTGCCCCCAGGGTTGCACTGCTTAAGAATGAGGCGATCAACGCGGTCAGGGCTATGGTCTGCCCCATAATCATCGGAGCGACGACCATGGCACTGAGGATGGCAGCGATCAGACCAGTACCGATCATTTCACCTGCTGCGCTCAGGTAGAGGTTGCGGGTGGCGCGGTACACATAGCCAGCCAGCAGCGCACCGATCATGCTGCCGGGAAAAGCCAGTACGGTGCCAACGCCCAGGGCATTGCGCAAAATGCTCATGATTGTGGCGATGCCCACCGCCCACCATGGCCCCAACAATACCGCCCCCAGGATATTGATAAAATGTTGGGTCGGATTGACCCGGGCAATACCGATGGGGAACGACGTGAAGGGTGCCAGTGCCACACCGATGGCTACCAGCACCACTGCCTGTGCAACGCGACGTGTGTTCGTGTGCATTGTTCCTCCTTTGGGTTCACCATCATTCAGAAAATCACCCGACTTTTTCGGTGGTTCTGCCTGGCGCAACCACCTTCTCCTGCAGATGCCGAAAATCGAACGGGATGCCCAGCTGTAACCGGGCCAGCAGGAACGACAGCAACGTTGGCACCATGAAGGCAATCAGAAAACTCAGTAACAAATTGCCCTGGCTAAACGTTGGGTCGGGGAAGTAGAGCGCACCTGCGATAATGCCACTGATGCTTGCCACCAGCGCGACCGTGCCTGACAGCCGAGGGTTAAACAGGCCATAGTAGGTCGGAAAGACGGCGGCGGCACAGACGAGATCGGCCACTAGAAACAAGTATAGCACGCTGTAGCCCTGCGACGCGATTAGGATTGCCAGTCCTGCTAGGACGACGCTGCCCCCGCGGGCCAGGTGCAAGAGATGGTATTGATCGATCTGTGGGCGCAGACGCACCAGATCGACGGTGAACAGGCTGACCAGGCCGTTGAGCAAGCTATCCATGCTGCTCATGATCAGCGTAATTGCCAGCACCATCGTCACCAGCACGAGCCAGGGCGGCGTAGCATTGATGATGAAGGCAATCAACGCAACTGATGGGACATCGGCCGTACCAGCGCCCACTGCAAAGAAGCCGAACGAGCCCACCATCAAAATAATGGGCAGGATGATCAGGCCCGCACTGAGAAAAGCACGGCGCATTGTCTGGGAACTATCGGCAACATATACCCGTTGCCAGTTGGCCTGGTTAAACAACTCGGCGCTGACAATCGCAATCAGCAAGGTTGCACCATACTCAATGCCAGCCAGCGATCCGAGATTGAAGAGATCGGGCGCGATGTGCGTGATCTGGCGAAAATCCGCAACGTGCGTAAGGCTGACGACAAACATAACTGCCAGCAACGGCAGAATAAGACCACTCTGGATTTTGTCGGTGAAGATCGAAGCCCGCAATCCGCCCAGCGCCGTGTAGATGAGTGTGCCAGTCCCTACGATGGCGGCAGTCAGGCCTAGTGGCACGCCAAACGCCATCTGTACCGCGAGCGCGATCCCGGTCAACTCAGCGGTTAAAAAGACGCTCATATAAAAGGCGGTAATAATCAAGGCCAGAGCATACATACCGCGGCCAAACCGGTAGAACACATACTCGGCAATTGACTGGCCTTCTGGCATCATTGTCCGCAAGCGCTGTCCAAGCCAAGCGTAGGAGAACAGTGCGGCAGCACTGCTAAGGGCATAGCCTATCAACGCTGTAATCCCAGCCGTAACGCTGGCCTCAGCCGGTGAAAAGAGGATCCATGCCCCCATACTGGAGGCGACGAGGGTAGCAATGGTTGCCCCCAGTCCAGTGCTGTTGCGTGCGGTAATATAGTCCTCAATCGACAGAGATTGTCCCCGGGTAGACAGTATACCGATACCTGAAAACATGGCCGTGGTGACAATGATCAGAGCCAATCCAGCGCTATTCATGAAGGGTTCTCCCTCTTTCTTTCATTGCGAAGACGCGCAGATACGAGGATGCGAGGATGCGAGGATGCGAGGATGCGCAGACACGCAGACGCCTCGTCGCCTTATCGTCTCGTTGCTTCATCGCCTCCTCCCCTCGTCGCCTCACGCTGCACGCCATTCCCACGCCGCCTGAAAGAAGTCGTGTTCGCACTGCATGGCATAGCGGTAGGTTTGCTGGACGAGCGGCGTTGCACTGGCATAGCGATCAACCAGTCCCTGGAGCTGATCCACGAGGTGCATAAACTGTGGGTCGCTGTAGGTGCGAATCCAGTTAGCATAGCGATGATCGGGGATGCCAGCATGCGCCAGTTCCTGCCCCAGGAACGCGTAGAGTTGCATACACGGCGACATAGCGACCGCCGTCAATCCCGTGTCATACCCCCAGGCCGTTGCCAGTAGGAAATCAGTATAGCGGCGTGTTGCGATGCCTGGTTCAACCGTGCGCATATCGACATTCCAGGTAGTGGCGTATCCAGCGTGGAGCTGTAATTCCTGCAGCACGCCCGCGATGAGGGTATGTAACACGCGAAAGCCGTCCTGGTCAGGCGCACGGGCGGCGGCAATGCTAAAAGCACGGGCGAATGCTTCGAGATAGAAGGCATCCTGACCGATGTAATAGGCAAAGCGTTCGGGTGGTAGGTCGCCCGTACCGATACCCTGCACAAACGGATGTTCCAGGCTGGCGCGAGCCAGATCCAGGTTGGTTTGCCATAAGGTAGCACTCAGACTCATCAGGGTTCCTTTCATTTCTGCATAAAACCCGCTTCCGGGGGGGCTGTATGGCCTCTGCCATTCCCAAATACCTCACGCCTGTCTATTCCGAAAATGTTCCCAGCCGCCCTCTTCCAGGGCCAGCTCCTGACCATCGGGCAAAACCAGCCAGCGCCCTGCTGTGGAAGGGAGAATCTCACCGATAACGGTGAGCGGTGTTCCCGTCTCCTGCTTGATGCTGCGCATCAGTTCAGGTACAGCCCTGGCAGGCGCGGTACAGCAGAGTTCGTAGTCATCGCCGCCTGAGAGCGCCAGGTGCCAGGGCTGAACACCGGTAAGCCGTGCCACGTGCTGGACGGCTGGCGCGATCGGCACCTGTGCGGCCCGGATGCGCACTCCAACCCGACTGCGTTCACAAATATGCCCAATGTCACTGCTCAGGCCGTCGCTCAGGTCGATCATCGCCGTGGCGCACTGCGCCTGAGCAATACGCCTCCCTTCACGCACACGCGGTGTTGGCGTCAGGTAACGCATAAGCAGCGCCCCATGATCGGCGGCAGACAGCGGCAGGTGTGGATGCTGGGCCAGTTGTAGCCCGGCAGCCGCATCGCCAAGTTGTCCAGTCACCAGTACCTGATCACCCGGCTGCGCACCGGAGCGTGTCAGAAGATGTTCGCGCTGTACGCGGCCCAGCAGCGCCACATCGATACTGATCGGTGCAGGTGAGCGTGTCATATTGCCGCCAACGATTGCGACGCCGTACTGATCCGCCTCGGTGCGCATACCCCGGTAGAGCCGCTCGACCCAGTCAACCTCGGTATCGAGTGGAAGCGCCAGTGAGACCAGTGCAAATGTTGGTTGCCCACCCATGGCCGCAATATCGCTCAGGTTAATCGCCAACGCACGCCGTCCCAGTTGTTCAGGGGTTATCAACTGCGGTAGGAAGTGAATCCCCTCAACCTGAATATCGATCGTTGCCAGCAGCAGGTTGTCGCCTTGCACGTCTAGCACTGCCACATCATCGCCCGGGCCAATCAGGACATCCGCATGATCTTGATCACTGGCGACAATCCGTTCCAAGCGGTGAATGAGCGGAAATTCCCCCAGATCAGCAATACGCATACCCTTGATCCTTTGTCACGGCGTGAGATCGACGATCCGTACCCCTGCCGCCACGTGCTCCGCGGAGAGGTTGAAAAGCTGGTCGAAGAAGGCCAGCTTAAAGCTCGCCGGGCCAGAAGCAGCGGACGCGGCCAGTTCGGCCGCCAGGCCAAACGTTGCCAGTGCCCCGGACGCCGCCAGCAGAAAATCATGCTCGACGGCGGCAAAGGCGGCTATCACGGTGGTTGCCATACAGCCAGTTCCGGTGAGTTGTGTGAGGCGGACATGTCCGTTGTCAATCCCCAACACCCGTCGTCCATCGGATACCAGATCGCGCTGACCGGTCACAGCCACGACGGTATTCCAGGTACGGGCGATGTGCAGAACGGCTTCAGGATCACGAACGCCCTCGATACTGTCAACGCCGCGCACGACACCGCCACTGCCACTGAGCGTCGCGATTTCACCAGCATTGCCACGTATCACTGCAATCTCTAGCTCGTTCAGCATACGCTGGCTCGTCTGTGTACGCAACGTGGTTGCGCCAGCCCCGACCGGATCGAGTACGACGGGCACACCCAGCGCATTGGCCCGCTTCCCGGCCAGAAACATGGCCTCGATCCAGTCGGGTGTGAGTGTACCAATATTTATCACCAGCGCTCCGGCCAGGCTGACCATCTCCTCCACTTCGGCTGCCGCATGAGCCATCACTGGTGACGCACCGATGTGCATGGTGACATTGGCGGTATCGTTCATCACCACAAAGTTCGTCAAGTGATGGATCAGCGGTGTCTGCGTGCGAATTCGGGCAAATACTCGGGCCACCTGGTTGTTCATTTCATTCATAACCGAACCCTTCTCCTTACAACCGAATACCAGAACGCCACCTACACCGGTTGCTTTGATCGCGCAGCAGCAATCCGTTCACGCAACTGGCGCGCGGCCACCGCCGGATCAGCGGCACCAACCACAGCCGAAATCACTGACACACCGATCGCACCGGCCTCGATCACGCTGGCGGCATTGTCCAGGGTAATACCACCGATGGCAAGGATCGGAATATGTACCGCTCTGACAATCTCGGCCAGGCGAGGAAGACCAATGGGTGGCCCGGCGTCGGGCTTGCTGGGTGTGCCGAAAATATCACCGACGCCGAGATAATCGGCACCATCGCGTTCGGCCTGCTGTGCCTGCGCCACCGTTGCGGTTGAAATACCCAGGATACGCTCCGGCCCGATCAGCCGTCGTGCCAGTACCGCGTGCATATCGTCCTGGCCGACATGCACGCCCTCGGCGTCGATTGCCAGCGCGACATCAATGCGGTCGTTAACGATGAGCGGAATACCTGCTGCGCGAGTGATGGCGTGCAGTGCGTGTCCCAGTTCCACCATCGCACGGGTAGTCATCGTTTTCGCCCGCAATTGGACGACGGTCGCACCACCCTGAATGGCGGCTGACACAACCTCCGGGAGCGAACGCTGACCAGCAGCACGCTCGTCGGTAATAATGTAGACAGACCAGTCAATTGATTGCATGGCATCCTTCCACACCGATATACACCACACCATCGATACACAAAAAACACCGCCCCACAAGGAGCGGTGTCAGCAATAATACATGCGACCTTCCGTTTCCCTGCGCTGGCATGATCCAGATCAGGTTCGTGGGGTCGATAGCGCAAAAGCCATCCTCTCAGCCCGGTTGTCCCAGACTCCCCCAACGGGTAGTTTTCTACGTTTTTCGTTATTGATGTATTTTACTATAAGTGCGCATTTCTGTCAAGTATAGCAGTCTATGCTATACACGGCTGCTGTTGACACTGAGGCTGAGAACGTGCTATGATATAATACTATAAGTCTTATAAAACCCAAAGTGATCTTCCATGAGTCATCCTGCGCAGATACTTGTCGTTGATGATGAGAACAATATTCGGTTGACCCTCAATGCTCTGCTATCGCGTGCCGGGTATGCTGTGACCATGGCAGCCAGTGGTGAAGAGGCGGTTGAGCGGCTCAAACAACAATCTTTTGATCTGATGCTGGTTGATCTCAAAATGCCCGGTATGGATGGCATGCAGGTTGTGGCCGAGTTGCGGAATCATCAAGCTGATACGGCCGTGATTGTGCTAACCGGGCACGGTACGCTGGAAACGGCGGTCGAAGGCTTGCACCATGGCATTTTTGACTATCTGTTGAAGACCACCGATCCGGCCCAGGTTCTGGAACGGGTGAAAGCCGGGCTTGAAGATCGCAACCAGCGCCTGCGCCAGCGCGAGTTACTGGATGTGGTGGGCGAGGCGGTCAAAGAATTACGGGGAACCTCCACGCCTGCCACCAGTTCCCCGTCTGGCACACCAGAACGCTTGATCACGGTTGGTGCTTTGCAACTCGATACCTGGCACCAGGTGGCGACGCTGGCCGAGCGTTCCTTGTCGCTCACACCTACGGAGTTTCGGGTACTGCTCTGCTTGGCTGAACATGCTGGTCAGATGCTCTCCTATGCACAACTGGTGCGTTGCGCTCAGGGCTACGATACGAGCGAGCTTGAGGCGGGTGAGTTGATCAAACCCCATATTCATCATCTCCGCCAGAAACTCGAGCCAGATCCTGGCTCACCGCGTTATTTGCTCAATGTGCGGGGCAAAGGCTATATTTTGCAGATTGAAGAACCGCAGGCTCATACTCGCGGCTGACCAGGGTTTCATCCGCACGACCGATGCTCTTCTCCTGATTTGTAGGTACGATAGCCATTGTACATTGCGTGCTATGGCTGTAGTCAGCAGGCGCACCCCATGGTGTTGGGGTGCGCCTGTTGTTGTGCGCGCGACGAACAAATAACGAACGTTCCGAGCTGTCTACCGAGCTGTCTACCGCACGATAATCGGCAGATAGACCGTTGGCGGGGCGATGGTCAGTTTAACGTTTATCGGATACTCTATGCCGTTCTTGTCAATACCCAGCAGCTTAAAGCTGTCGGTGCCACTGGCACCCCGGTTCGCTATGTAGACCAGATTGCCGAGATCTGCGGCGTCGATCTCATCACCTTTCTTAAGAGTAAGAGTCAGACCCTCTGGCAGAACGAGTTGACCTTTTTCTGGCTCACTGACAATGCGCACCTTGTCCAGCACGATGCCATCTTTCTCGAGCTCGGTCGTGATGCTGTCCAATCTGCCCTGACCGCCCTCAATGGTAGAGGTAATCTCCAACGGTGGGCGTGGAGTTGCGGTCGGTGTCACCGTCGGTGTAGCTGTTGGTGTTGGCGTCGTTGTTGGTGTGGCTGTCGGCACACTGGTTGGTGTTGGTGTCGGGGTGGTGTCTACCACAGGATTGGTTACAGTGACGTTCACGGTCACGCTATCAGTGCCACCTTTGCCGTCGCTGACCTGTACATCAAAGCTATCCTCGCCTTCATAGCCGGCACTGGGAGTGTAGCGGATCGTGACCGGTGAGCCTGTGTTCTGACCATCCACAAATGCAGCCGTACCATGATCCGGCTGGTTGGTAATACTCCAGGTCAACGAATCGCCATCCGTATCGGTTGCGGCCAACTCGATCGTAGCTGGTTCACCTTCGGATGACTCTATTGGACGAGGATCGTTGCCACCGGTAATAACCGGATCTGCGTTGGGTGTGCCACCAGTACCAACACCTGAGATGGTGAAACGATATGGATTAATGTCGTTGCTGGCAATCTGAACTCTTGTAGTGCGTATACCAGGGTTTGCAGGATCAAATGTTACCTGGAAGGTTGTGCTGCCACCGGGAGGGATAGTGTCTGTGTCGGGTTGGGTGACGCTGAATTCTTTTGCCTGACCACCGCTGAGTGCCACCCGATTATTACCCGTCAGTTTCAGGTCAACCGAACCGGTATTCTTGATCGTGAAGGTGCGTGTGACAGAATCACCCTCAACCGCCGCCTGCCCAAAGTCGGTACCGGTCGCAATCGAGACATCTGTTGTATCATGAGGTATCGGTTGCCCATTACCTTCAACTGCGATCTGCGGGCCACTACCGGTACCCTGGATAGTAAAATCGTAGCGGGTGTTGAAGTTGTTAGGAATACGCACCTGCGTTTTGCGCAATCCGGTACCAGTGGGTGTGAATGTCACTGTGAACGTAGTACTCTGGCCAGGTGGAATAGTTGTAGTAGCCGGCTGCTCGACTGCAAAGTCGCTGGCCTGATTGCCACCAACAACAATATTGCTCAGTATCAGATCACTCTGTCCTATATTCTCGATGGTAAAGGTGTTTGTTTTAGAATTGGGTATCGTGACCGGGCCAAAATCGGTGTCATTAGCGGCTGAGGGTGTGTTACTGGCATGATCAATTGCCTGGCCATTACCCTTAACCGTCATCACCGGGCCACTGGCGGTACCCTGGATATTCACGTTGTAGCTCGCGTTGAAGTTGTTAGCGATGCGCATCTGGGTTTTGCGCAGGCCAGTGGCCGATGGCGTGAATGTGACAACGAAAGTGGTCGCATGATCAGGTGCAATCGTGTTAGAACCAGGTGGTGTGGTAACTGCAAAGTTGCTGGCCTGATTACCACTAAAGGTAATATTGCCCAACGTCAGATCACTGGTACCGGTATTCTTAATGGTAAAGGTACGGGTTGCCGTACTGGGCATCACAACCTCACCAAAATCGGTGTGATTGTCCGGCGAAGGTGGGGGGGTGTTTGCATTGGTTGCAGGCTGAATCGGTTGTCCATTGCCCTCAACCTCCATTATCGGGCCACTACCGGTACCCTGGATATTAAAATCGTAGCGGGTGTTGAAGTTGTTGGGAATGCGCACCTGAGTTTTGCGCAATCCGGTGACTGTCGGTGTGAATGTCACTGTGAACGTAATATGCTGGCCAGGTGCAATAGTTGTAGCAGTCGGTTGTGTGACTGTGAAGTCGCCGGCCTGCTGGCCACTCACGGTAATATTACCCGACAGCGTTAGCGGACTGGTACCGGTATTCTTGATAGTGAACGTGCGCGTTTGCGATCCCGGCATCGTCACAGTGCCAAAATCGGTGTGATTGTTCTCTGAGGGTGTGGTGCTGGCGTGCGCAATTGGCTGGTTGTTTCCCTCAACCTCCATTATCGGACCACTACCGGTACCCTGGATATTAAAATCGTAGCGGGTGTTGAAATTGTTGGGAATGCGCACCTGCGTTTTGCGTAACGAGGCGACTGCCGGTGTGAACTGAACCTGGAATGTAGCGCTAGCATTAGGGGCAATGATGTTATTAGTAGGCTGTGTGACTGTGAAATCGCCAGCTTGATTGCCATTGACGGCAATGGTGCCCAGGATCAAATTGGCATCACCGGTATTCTTAATCGTGAACGTGCGCGTTTGCGATCCCGGCATGGTAACGGTGCCAAAATCGGTGTGATTATCCACTGAGGGTGTCGTGCTGGCATGATTAATTGGCTGTCCATTACCCTCAACGGCCATCACAGGCCCAGCACCATGAGCCAGCCAGGGCGGAACAACACTCACCAGCAGTGCGGCCAGCAAGGCCAGCGTGATGAGCGGCGAGGTTCGCCGCAAGAATTGTTTGAACCGATGGACGTGCATAAATTACCTCCTCAAATAGTGCGAATTCAGATCATAGCTACCCGCATAACAATGATCACGGGTAGCACCATGGAACAGATGCAAGACGAACCAGCGCCTGTGCGTGGTATAACTATCGAACCGGATTATTGCTCGATACAATGACCTCCTGGTAATATCCGATCAGCTATCAGGTATGCGATGTATGGTAGCAACGCTCTATTACCATTTTGTTACCATTGGTCTTGACCATTCTACTGCATACTATCGGTACAGTTGATCGGGTACTTCCTTCTGCACCTTGTTGTCCTACTCACTGAGCCGGTTGTGGTGGGCAGTGCCATATTATAGCACCTGGGGGTTAAGTCTTTGCTGTGCGGTATTTCGGTTGTATAGAGGGAGACAATTATCTCTATATGATAGAGTACGATTATTACCATTTTATTACCAACCTGGGGAGGCGTGCGGCGTCTTTAGGTGACAGGTGACAGGTGATAGGTGACAGGTGCCCAGGCTGGTCGGCTCTGACCCCTGCACCCGATCCAGCGAGGATACGCGAGGCGCTTCGGAGCGGAAGGCGCCTTGCGCAAAGCGATCAGGAGGCGCGAGACGCGAGGCGCGAGGTGTGAGGCGCGAGGTGTGAGGCGAGGATGCACGAGGCGTGCGGCGTGCGGCGTTTGTTTTAACGCAAAGGCGCAAAGGCGCAAAGGCGCAAAAGCGCGGAAGTTATGTTGGTTGGCCTCGTCATGTCATCGCGGAGGCGATGAGGCGTCGTCGTAGCTTGTAGAGGTGTCAGCCGTGGTAGACGCATACCTGCGGACATGCCGTATGTGCCCATGGCTGCGCTCGTGTACTTGAGCGAGCGGATCTATTCGTTTATCAAGGGTCTTCATTCGTGGTCTTATACGTTGTCCATATCGTTGACATGGGAACAGTGTGCAGCGTGTGACGCTTCGAAGCGGAAAGCGAGCGGGCTGGTTTCGCCTGACGTCAACGCTGGCTGGTGGGTGCTGCAGCGTCGGTATGTTGGCATGCTGGCAGGTTGCAACTGGCATCCCTTTGCATCTTTGCGCCTTTACGTTACAAATGCGGCCGTGCGGCACGAGATCTGCAGCGGGAAGATGTTGACCCATCTCCCATCCATCTCTCTGCACCTTTGCATCTTTGCGTCTTTGCGTTAAAAAAGAGGTACCGGAGACGTGAAGATGCGAGGATACGGGCGATGACGGCACTTTTTTCAACGCAAAGGAGCGCAGACGCTAGCGGAAAATGGTCAACCGCTTACATCGCCGCCAGCGTCAATGCCTCGATGCGCAGGTCACGCAGGCGATCGCGCAGGCCTTGTGCAGCACGCTGCGTGAGCAGGTAGCCAAAGGATGGGTCGGTTTCAAACTGCTGGCGCAGATCGACGCAGTTGAACGCCAGGAGCCGAGAATCGGAGAGCGCCCGTACCGTAATGCTGGCAGTGTAGGGTGGAATGAGCGCTGACCAGGCAAAGGCTTCACCACGCCCGATCGTGCTGATCGTCACTTCGCGTTCACGCTCGGTGAGTTCGGCAATAGCCGAGGTTTTGCCCTTTGCAATTAATTCAATAACGGTAACCACCTGACCCTCTAGCACAATGTAGAAGGAATCGAGCATATCCCCTTCGCGGAAGAAATAATGCCCGGCCGCCACCTCCTGTTCGTCAGCGACGGTTGCCAGGCGTACAATCTGTTCACTCGTCAGTCCAGCAAAGTAGGTATAGCGGCGAATCATTTCGGGTGACACCATTGTTTACTCCTTATCTGAACGTTATCACTCTAAGGATCCATCCCTGGGTAGGAAGGCACAGCTTCGCCCCGCCGAAACCACGGGGAATATGTGCGGGAGCCGCAGGCCCCCGCATCCCTGCCGAGATGAAGCCTCATTTATTAGACCGTTTCGATTTGCATTATTAGAAAGCGTAAGACTGACCAGAGTATGCAGAATGTCTACATCAAATTGGTATTAGCACATAAACACGTTGGAACATTCTCGCCTGTGTCTTGCCAACCCCGTATGTGCTTCTCGATACGATGCCGGAGTGTTCACGCATCCGGGTACAGGTGGGTATGCATCGAAACCACGGTTCCAATCTTGCAATGCCAATTCATCCATGACCGCATCGATGACCTGGGGGATAGCGTGAGCTACGGCGGGCGTCGGCGTGTCGCCAAAGTCGCTAATATTCTCCACCTCAACTGCGTAGATTATAATCTCGGCTGGAACCGGCAGGCCCATACCATGGCCCAGATCCAGTGCGGTCAGCAGGCTGGTGTCGTGCGGTGAGGTACTATGCTCGGTCGGGCTGATCGCCCGCAGATCTTCCATGGTCAGGCGGTGGATGGTTCCCGGTCGCCCACGGGCCGGGTAGAGCGCATCAATTAAGATTACCCGTTCGTAGCCCAGCATCGCTTCCATCAACAGCAACCCGCCTACGCTGACCTCGGTGCAGTCAATGGGCAGATCGGCGGGTAGCCGGGCGGCAATCGCCTCAGCCACCCACACACCCACACCGTCATCGGTCAATATCGGATTACCCAGTCCCAGCACCAGCGTGTGCGCCTGCGGTCGGCGTTGCTCTATTGTCTGGATCGACCAGTTGTGCATCTAAGCTCTCTTTTCCGTTGGAACGTTGGAGTGCAAAGCTTTGAAGCGGAAACGGTCTAAGCCTGAGCCGTCTAAGCAGAAAGCGCAAAGCGGCAAATATGTCGCCTTTGGTGCGCTACGCTTGCCCTTCCTACTCGAAACCGTATCACGCCGCAAGACCCCTGTTGGGTGCTTTGACCGCTTGCTGCCCCATCGCTTCACCGCTCCAGCCGTTCTACCTGGTTGCGCTGCGCATCATAGATCACCACCTCCATCGGCATCTGGCCGGGCAGCGAGTGCGTGGCACATGAGAGGCAGGGATCGTAGGCGCGGAAGGCCATCTCGATCCGGTTCAACAGTCCGTTGGTGATGACCGTGCCTTTGGTGATCAGTGTCTGGGCGGCCTTCTTGATCGACATCGACATCGGCGCATAGTTGTTGGTCGTGCCCACAATCATGTTGACCCTGGTCAGTATACCGCGCTCGTCCGTCCAGTAATGATGGGTGAGTGTGCCACGTGGTGCCTCCACACAGCCAATGCCCTCGTCCGGCGTGGCCGTCACCGGGGCACGCACGTTCGGATCGGTAATCTCCGGGTCGCTGATCAGCTCCAGCATCCGCTCAGCGGCATACAGCAACTCGACCAGGCGTGCCCAGTGGGTTGCCAGGCGATAGTGGATCGGCTGGTAGCGTCCGTTCACCTTCTTGCTGCCGAGCGTCTCATACAGCTTCTCGTAGGCCTCCTGCGCTCGCGGCGTCGCCATCCCGTCTGAGGCGTTCAGGCGCGACAACGGTGTGGCGATATAGATACCACTGTCTTTACCATCTACAAACCCTTTCCAGCCCACGCCCTTCAGATAGGGAAACTTGAGGTACGTCCACGGCTCGACCCGTTCGGCCACATGCTGGGCGTAATCACGCGGGTGGTACTTCACAAACTCCGCGCCCTCCGGGTCAACCACGCGGATCATGCCGTCGTAGAAGTTCACCCGGTTCTGCGCGTCCACCATCCCCATGGAGTAGGTGCGGTCGGTGTAGCCTTCGGACAGGATCAGATCGACATAGCCTTGATTGCCCAGCACCAGATCCTCAAAAATCTTCAGGCTAAACAGCGCAAAATCTACATTCTGGCGAGCGATGCCCTCGATCTCCTCGCGCTCGGCCGGCGTGATGGGCTTGCTCCAACCGCCGGGCAATCCGGCCACCGGATGCACGCCACGCCCACCGATCATCTTGATCACGTGGTGGTTGCGGATGCGCGTGTCAATGACCTGCTTGCCAATATCTACGCCCACCTTGTGGATCACCCCCAGAATATTGCGCTCGGCAGGTGGCGCATCCGGCCCGACCACAAAGTCCGGCCCGCCCAGGGCATAGAAGTGTGTGGTGTGATCGGTCACATAAAACGCGGAGTAGAACATTTCGCGCAGTTTCTTTGTCACCGGGGGCGGATCGACATGAAAGAGCATATCGAGCGCCTTTGTAGCAGCCATATGGTGGGCTTCGGGACACACGCCGCAGATACGGTTGGTAATACGCGGCATCTCCTCTGCCGCCCGGCCTACGCAGAACTGCTCAAAGCCGCGGAGTTCGGGTACCTGAAAGTAGGCATTGGCAACATCCCCCTCGTCATTGAGGAAAATCTCAATCTTGCCATGCCCCTCCAGGCGTGTAATGGGGTCAATGCTAATGCGTTTCATGCGGTACCTCACTCTTCACTCTTCGTACGTCATCATGATTGCCTGTCCTGGCCCGATGCAGCAATGAGTGGGCCATGTTAAAGCGATAAAATGTACCGGCCGGATCGACAATCGAGTCCATCGCAGCTCTGATGCGCCGCTCCAGTTCAGTCTCCTCGTCGCCGGGCTTACCAACATTGACCACCGAGGCAATGGCGGAAATCATGTTCGCGCCCTGATCCTCAACACCATCAAGCAGACCATAGCAGCCTTCGCACCGCATGCCCACGCGGGGACACAGTGCCCCACAGCCGCCACGGGTGGCGATGCCCATGCACATCAGGCCCTGTTCGAGCAGGCACAATCCTGGTTCTGGGGTGATCTCGTAGGGACGATAGAAGCGCTCGATGGTCTTTTCGTGCTTCTCCAGCGGGCATTCAGAGCAGACCGCCAGGTGGCTGGCTCCGATCACGGTTGAACCAGGGGCAGGGAGCTGGGCGCCGGTGACAATCGCTTCGAGCACGGCCCAGATCTGTGGCGGCTCTGGCGGACAGCCGGGGATGACGTATTCTACCGGTACGACCTGATCGAGCGAGCGCACGGTGTTGTAGAAGAATGGAATATGCAAATCACCTTCCGGGACGGTCGTGACCGTCTGTGGAAAGAGTGCCGCCGGATTATCAATCGAGGGGTTGTCCATATAAACCGCCTGGAAGGTGTCACTGGCGCTGGTAAGATTCGACAGACCCGGAATACAACCTTCCTGGGCACAGGAGCCAAAAGCGACCAGCACCTTTGACTTCTGGCGCAGCAGGTGCGCCATCTCCTCGTTCTCTGAAGAGCGGATGGCCCCGTTGAACAGGCACAGATCGATATACTTATCAGGATAGTTGCGCACATCCTCATACTTAAAATCAGCCGCGCAGGGCCAGAAGACAATCTCAAACGCATCGTCTACAACCAGAAGCTTATCGCCAATATTCAAAATTGCAATTTCGCAGCCGCCACAGGAGGCAGCCCAGTAGATTGCCAGCTTTGGCTTGCCATTACCTGCCGGCGATGTCCCTTTGTCTGTCATCGTTCTCCCTCCACGTGTTGCGCGGCCAGGGCGGCGGCGCGACGGACTTCGGCTGATTCGCGCACGGCATGTTCGGCACCGTGCCCATTCAATACTGTCTGGCGCCAGCGGAGGGGGCCTGCCGCCTGCAGCTTGAGCGTCATCGCGTCAACGGCATCGGCGAGAACCTTGCTCTCGGACGCGGCGGCCCAGACGATCTGTACCCGTTCTTCTTCGATCCCAAACTGACGCAGCATCTGCTTGAGCAGGGTATAGCGGCGCAGAGCTTTGATGTTCCCCTCAACATAATGGCACTCGCCTGGATGACAACCGGCGATCAACACCCCGTCTGCCCCTTCGCGCAGAGCCTTGATCACAAACTGCGGCTCGACCCGCGCCGTACACATCACGCGGATGGGACGCATAGTCGGCGCATAGTTGAGACGTGCCGTGCCTGCCAGATCGGCGGCACGATATGAACACCAGTTGCACAGGAAGCCGACAATCACTGGCGTATATGGTTCGCTGCTCATACTTTCTTTCCTTCAATTCATGAACGTGCCATCAACGGTATCGTCTCGCGCACATCCCACAGTATGCCCTCGATCTGTGACATGACCTGCTCGGTGGTAAAATGCGCCCCGGTAATTGCCGAACTGGGACAGGCCGATACACATGCCCCACATCCCTGACACATAGCGGTAATCACCTCGGAAACCTTGCGATCCTCGTGGAAGGTGATTGCGTAGTACGGGCACAGGTTATTGCAGATCCGGCACCCGGAGCATTTGTCGGCATTGATACGGGCCCGGATGGGCTCCATCATCAGGGTACCCTGGCTGATCAGGCTGATCACCTGTGACGCTGCCGACCCGGCCTGGGCCACTGTTTCGGGGATCGCCATCGGCCCCTGACATGCGCCTGCAATAAACACCCCATCACTCATGGTCAACACCGGGTCAAGCTTGGGATGGCGTTCAATGAAATAGCCGTTAAAGTCGCAGCCCATGCCAAACAGTTGCGCCACTTCCTGTGAGTCGTGCCGCGACTGCACACCGACACTGAGGATGACCATATCGACTGGAATGCGGCGCTGCTTGCCAATAAGGGTATCCTCGACCTGAATAATCAGCTTGCCTTCCTCACCTGGCATACGGGCCGCGTCGGTCACTTCGGCCACGCGCCCACGGATGAAGTGGGTTCCCTCTTCCAGCACGCGATGATAAAATTCCTCGTAGCGCTTGCCTGAGGCACGAATGTCAATGTAAAAGTTGTAGACCTCGGTGTCCGGCAGGCGTTCGTGGATCAGATGTGCGAACTTGAGTGAATACATGCAGCACACCCGCGAACAATACTCGTGGTAATGCTTGTCCCGTGACCCGACGCAGTGGATAATGCCCACGCTCTTCGGCGGGGTGATGCCATCGCGCAACACGATCTGCCCATCGGTCGGGCCTGCAGCGTTGACCATACGCTCGAATTCCATGCTGGTGAATACGTTCGCCAGCCGCCCATAGCCATACTGCGGGATCTTACGAGCATCGAACAGGTCATAGCCGGTCGCCAGAATAATGTTGCCGACCGTCAGTTGCAGGTACTCGTCCTTCTGGTTAAAGTCAATGGCATGGGTTGGACAGACCACTTCACAAGCTTTACACTTACCGCGCTGAAAGAAGATACAGCTCTCGGGATCGATGACCGGGTACTTGGGTACGGCCTGTGGGAACGGTTTATACACCGCCTTGCGATAACCCAGACCGACCTCGAAGGTCTCATCCAAGGCTTTGCCGGGGCACTTCTCGATGCAGTCACCACAGCCAGTACAGAGCGCTTCGTTGATAAAGCGCGCCTTCTTGCGCACGCGCACGGTAAAGTTCCCCACGTGTCCATCGACCTGCTCCAGTTCGCTATAGCTCAAGAGGGTGATATTAGGATGCTGGCCCACATCGACCATACGCGGGGTCAAAATACAGGCCGAGCAGTCCAGCGTCGGGAACGTTTTATCGACCTGAGCCATATGCCCGCCGATCGACGGTTCGCGCTCGACGAGATAGACGTGATACCCCGCGTTGGCAATATCCAGGGCGGCAGTGATGCCAGCAATGCCCCCGCCGACAATCAAGGTATTGGGGTTGATCGGTACTGGCAGCATTTCGAGCGGGCGATGATGGATCACCCGCTCGACGGCACCGCGCACCATAGATTTGGCCTTCTGCGTGGCCGATTCGCGGTCTCTGGTTGTCCAGGAATTCAGCTCCCGAATATTCGCCATCTCGAACATAAAGCGGTTCAGCCCTGCTCGTTCACACGCACCCTGAAAGGTCTTTTCGTGCATATGTGGTGAACACGCTGCCACCACTACTCGCGTCAATCCATGCTCGGTAATATCCTGCTCAACCATTTCCTGGCCGAGACTGGAACACATGAACTTATAGTCGCGGGCCACGGTGACGTGGGGTTGCCTGGCCGCCCAGGTGGCCACATCCTGGACGTCTATCGTTTTGGCAATATTTGTTCCACAATGACAGACATAGACGCCGACACGTTCCTCGCTCATCGCTATACCTCCCCGGTCATACGCGGCATGGGCAGCGCTTTTTTATCACGCCGCAGCCCTGCGGTATCTGTCATATCTGGTTGGGAACCGATCCTGGCCAGCGCCGGCCGCGCATCCACAAACTCTTTGCCAAACCCCAGTTCGGTGGCAGGCAATCCCAACGCCAGGCCGATCAGTTGTGTGAAATACAGGATCGGGATGGTGTAGTCCGTGCCAAAATGCTTGTTCACACTGTCCTGATAGGCATCCAGGTTGAGCTGGCACATCGGGCACAGGGTCACAATTACATCGGCCTGGTAGTCACTGGCATTCTTGAGCAGGCGACGGATCAACTCCAGGGCCACGCCCTGGCTAATCTGGGTCATATGCCCACCGCAGCAATGCGATTTCAAGGGGAAATCAATGACCTTTGCGCCCAGTGTGCGCAACAGCCTGTCCATCGAGGTCGGATATTCGGTGTCATCGAATTGATTATTGAAGCCGGGTCGTACGACCACACAGCCATAGTAAGGGGCCACCCGCAAGTTGTAGAGCGGGTTGGTCACGCGTTCTTTGATCGCATCCAGGCCAACATCGTTGACAATCACATCCAGCAGGTGCCGGGTACGGATAGTGCCGGGAGTATAGCTCAGGCCTCCCGCCGCCAGCGCGATGTTCACTTTCTCGGCCAGTTCGGGCGAATCGGACATATATTTGTCAGCCTTGCTCAGATTGAGATAGCAGGCGCTACATGGTGCAACAAGCTGGTGGTTGCCCGGGCCATTCTGGTTCGCTGCCAGCGCCAGGTTGCGGCTGATCAGGGCATAGGCTGGCAGCAAGTCCACCGCGATATACTCAATCGCTCCACAACAATTCCAATCTTCCAGTTCGACCAGATCGATGTTCAAGGGTCGAGCCACCGCCATTGTCGATTGATGATAGGCGCTGGCCTGGCGCTCCAGCGAACAACCGGGATAATAACTGTACTTCATGCTGCTCCTCCCAACTCTTTGGCACGCGTCAGAATAGCTTGTAACTGTTGTATCCCTTCAATCTTCCGGGGGGTGAGATCCAATCGTTTGCGTCGCCACATCCCCAGACCGAGCGGTACCATTTTGATCATATCGAGCGGATGGTGCAATAAATGGTAGCGGGTCGCCAGGCCCAGTTCAAAGCTGCGTCCATAGGTTTCGACATAGTTGATAAACGTTTCCGCAAAGTCCGATGCTTCAGGCACACTGGTTTTGTCCTTATACAATCCGGCTTTGATCGACATGCGCTTGAGTGTATACATAATATCCGTGATGTGAATTTCCTGGGGGCAGCGCACCATGCAGTAGTAGCACGAGACACAATACCAGGCGGTATTGCTGCGTAGCACCGCGTCTTTCATCCCGGCGGCAATCAGCGCAAAGATCGCCCGTGGTGTGTGATCCATATCAGCCCCGGAAGGGCAGGAGCCTCCACACGTTCCACATTGGAGACACGTTTCAAGCCGGGGATCGCCCGGCGTTTCAGCAACCACCTCATCAAAAAACGTTGGCGCACGAGCGGTTGTAGCAGTCGTACCCATATACACACCTCCTCCTTGAGTGCTTCCAACAATCCTTCCGTCGCGCTGATCGCGTGTGCCATGAGTCTCAATCAAAGGCGCTCTCGCCGCTTTATGGAGAGAAATGAGGGCAATGCCGTATTGGCCACCGAGAACGAGTGTGCCTCTTCCCGGCTGCTGCCGCCCTCCTGTTCATCTCTGCTGTAGAACAAGCCTACCCGAATGGTTGATAGGAGTCCCGTATGGAGCCTGGATAAAGCCGTACCCCGGCCCAGCCCGTACTCCGCTTTTTCAGGACGCATGAAGGATGGATCGAGCGCACCACGCTGACATCTGAAATTCACCGAAAATATAGAGAATTGTTGGCTAAAAATTGCTGTTATGTTACTTTAACACGATTTCTATATGTTTGAGAAAAAGTTTCATAACCAGAAGTCATCTTCTCTAAACCGCATTGAGAAGAAAAGAACAAATAATACCGGTATAAGATCAAAAAGACGTGGTTTCCGCAGAATTCATAACAGCCAGTATACCTTTCAAATGTAGAGACTATAACGAAATATTGAGAAAAACAGCACAGGATCATTGCGCAATAAAGAACAAACTCACCTGGATGCCATGGCATACCGTGCATATCATGTCAGGAAATCCTGCAAAGCAGTCGCATCCGAGTCACAATCGATACAATCGCTCGATCTGAATTTCACAAACCGGTATAAGAGCCTGTCCAATATTTGATCAGCAAGATCTGACTGTCTGGAACGGATTACTGCTCGTCAAGGGAGATGGTTGTATACGGTATCAGGATAGCGCTGGACAGGAGACTTTCAGGTTAACTTGATAACGGGTAAGGCTACATGCCGCGAGGTATGAGCAAGAGCTGTTTAGATAGTGTATAATAATTCAAACCTCTGGATCTACTGGCACGTATCGGCTTTCGTTGCAGCTTGGTAACCGTTCAGGTGGGGCGGTCTGGCAGAGCAATGCCTCGCCAGGTGTTGCCTGGGAGTGCGGGTGTCAGAGGCTCTGCTCCCTACTGGCGCACGTTCCCCTGAACAGTTACCCTCGTTGAATGCATACACACACTATCGTGCCTGGAAACCATATGTTCCGCCGGTCTTTGTGGCAATGATAGACGATGACGGCGACGAGAAGGAGTGGCAACGATGCCTACGGTATATGGAAGTGAGACACAACCAGCCGAGCAACCAGAAGAGCGGAGCCGCGAAACATCGTGGCGTATTCTGCAGATTGCCGAGCGTGAAGTTGGTCGGATTATTCTGGATATTCATGATGGACCGGTACAAAATATCTTTGCTGCGCTCTCGCAACTCAGTATTGTCCAACGGCATCTTGAGCGCCGTGCCGGTGCAGACGACGCCGAAGACACGGAACGTCTGCAGCGGAGCATTCGCTTGCTGGAGCATGCACTGGACGAGATTCGCACATTTATGGGGGCCTTTCGCCCGCCTGAATTTGAACGCCGCGATCTTCTCTCGGTGCTAGAAGGGTTACTGATCCAGCACGAAGAAGCAACCGGTAATCCGATTACCCTGGATGTCCAGGGGACATTCCCTGATGTGCCGTTGCCGGTCAAAATCGGGCTGTATCGTATTTTGCAAGAAGCGCTTTCCAACTCATCACGCCACGGGCATGCCGATCAACACCTGGTTATTCTCGCCAGCGATGGTGCAACGATTACCATGGAAGTGATTGATAATGGCCGTGGATTCGATCTGAACCAGATCCTCGCCGACCAGGAACACGTGCATATCGGGTTGGAAGGAATGCGCGAGCGTGTTACGATCCTCGGAGGCACCTTCGATATCCAGAGTATGCCGGAGGTTGGAACGCGGGTGCGGGTGGTGGTACCCTATCCGACAGCAGGCTTTTAACGCGCTGGAGTAAGCTATGGCTGTTATTCGGGTTGTACTGGCTGATGATCATGCGCTTGTCCTGGAAGGGATGCGCTCCCTTCTTGATGCCGAGGATGATATTGAGGTCGTGGGCACTGCCAGTACTGGTATGGAGGCGTTGGCCGTAGTACGGCAGTTACTTCCCGATGTGGTGGTGCTGGATTTGCAAATGCCGATGATGGACGGGCTGACGTGCCTGGAGCATATCCGCGCCGAGGGCCTGCCGACCAAGGTGCTGGTGCTATCGGCGTTTAACGATGGTGATTCGCTACAATCGGCGCTGGAGAAAGAAGCCGATGGGTTTGCGCTCAAGACCGAGTCGCCCCAACAGACCATCACCAGCATCCGACAGGTATATCGTGGGCAACTCGTCTTTCCACAGGCAGCGAAACGCTGGTTACGCACCCATCGGCAACGCCCATATCCGGCGATTACCGATTTATCGGAACGGGAGATCGAGGTGCTGGCGCTGGTGGCTCAGGGGCTAACCAATACACAGATTGCCCAGCGATTGAGTGTCAGTGATAACACGGTCAAGTTTCACTTGCAAAATATCTATCAAAAACTGAATGTCAACAATCGCACCGAAGCGGCAGGTATTTACTATAAGTTGCAACAGGAGGGTATCGCATGATGGTGCTAATCCTGTTTCTACTGGTGACCGTGATACTCGTGGCAGGCGTCTATCTCGTCTGGTCGATATGGTGGAGCTATGTGCCATCAACCCCAGCCGATGATGAGTTACATCGACAGATCGCATGGTTGAATGATCACCAGTCCCATCGGCTGGATGATCGCCAGATTGCACTGGCGTTTTCGTCTGAAGATGCCTGGACGCAGGTAGTACGCCAGGGTTTCCGCGTCCGTCGCCAACAACGTCGCCTGAACTCCCTACGCGTACGGGATCGGTACCGCTCGCACTAAGCGATTGGTTGAAAAGGGGTACTATGAGCGGCGGCCATACTGCTTGCTCATTCTGGTGGGACACCGGGTATGTTCGATACGCCAAGAGATACCATGAGCGGCGGCCATGCTGCTTGCCCATGGTACCTATGTCCACTGACACCTGTTGCACACCCGCCCCCTGCCCACCGAAAGAACCTGTACGTGAGCAGAACGCCCTCGGCTGGTGTCGCCGCAGAGCAACGGTACCAGGTTCGACCGGGCTGGTGTTGCCACACCCGGCAAGCTGGGGTCAAGCATCAGCGGGAACATTCCCGGTATAGGCCATACCCGCAACATGCAGGATGTGATCGGCAAGCTCCTGGAGCGCCGCTCGATCGTCATCGTTCCAGTCGCACAGGTTAAGCACAGTCGCAAAATAGGTCTCCATCATCAAACGCGGGTAGTCCCAGGTCAGCCCCATCCGCTGCAGCACCCGCCCGCCCCAGGCAAATTCGGCATTGACCAGTTCCCAATCGAGTAACACCCCCGCCTGCACAATATCGTGAAAACGCTGCAGCGTGGCTACCAGATGGTCATGCTCAACTACTGTCGGCTGCGTCCCATACACCGTCAGGCTCAGGGTAGGCATCCGAGCCAGTAGTGTATCAGCCGCTTGATACACAATGGCCTCACGGTGTTTGTCGAGGATTTGCATGATCGACTGAAGTGAATCAAACATAGCATTATTCCCTATTGATTGATATGAGCCGCTCGATTTGATCGCGTAATCGCGCCTGCTCTTTGCTTAACTGACGGATGATATTGGTCAACTCGCTATTGATCGCTAGGACTTCGTGGTACAGGGTCGTCAATCGGGGTGGTTCATAGCCACCGATCAGCACCCGGTAGTCTGGAGATAACGCACCGGCCCGAATGCTTACACAGAGCGGTGCGGCGTCGGCACTATCAAAGAGTAATTCCCAGGTATCACTGGTGGCACCCGGCGAGAGCGTGGTTATCTGCTGCAAGAAATCATTCCCTTTGATATGCGACATGGTAGATAGCAACTGCAGCAGCGGGGAACCGATGATGTCTTCACCAAGCAGTTGCCGTGACCGCAGGTTTGCTTCGCGTATCAGCCCGTGCCTGTCGCAGATCAGGATCAAGTCATGACTCAAATCGCCAAACAGCGCCGGTATGACCGGATCACTGATGCCATAACCCCCGTAAGCGGTTGAGCGCGATAGACATGCCGTCTCCGTACTGGCGTGCAGAGGGTCACTCATGCCATAACCTCCATCACCAGTTGGACGGCCTCACGCGCATCACGGGCGGTAAAATCGGCCCCCAGCTTCTTGTACAGATCCGGCGCACGGTTGATCGGCTGACCACCGACCATGATTTTTATTCGGTCGCCAATGGAAGACGCACGCACAACCTGGATCATACGCCGTGCGTGTGGTACATAGCTATTGAGGGTCACTGAAATGGCGAGCAGATCGGCCTGTCGTTCCTGGGCCATACGCACGACATCTTCGGCAGGCATGTTCGCTCCCAGGTAGTAGACATCCCAGCCCTCCATTTCAAAAAAGTCAGCTACCATACGAATACCCAGTTCATGCAACTCACCACCAATGCAGGTCGCGATCAACGTGCGTCCTACCGGCGTGTGCTGAAACACATGGCCATACAGATGGGCCATCACACTCTGGGTAATTGCGGTGGCGAGGTGTTCCTGAGCAACCGTGATCTGGTTGCGTTCCCACATCAAGCCAATTTCGTGCATAGCCGGCTGAAACACCTCCAGATAGAGATCCCGAATATCGACACCATTATTCAGCGCCGTTCGAGCAGTATTCAAAGCACGGCGGCGATCTCCTCGGCGGAGGGCATCGAGATAATCAGTGTAAACGGTATGTAGTATCATCGTAGAACTTCTTTCTGCATATGACGCAGCACATAGGCAACAGCGTGCTGCAGATTGCTCTGGATAATCACAAATTCTTGGAGATGTAGCCCCAACTGTACCATCGTCTGGGCAATTTCAGGCCTGATACCCACCAGGATGGCCTGCGCACCCAGCAATCGTAAAGCCTGGATCGTATCGAGCAGGTGCTTTGCGACACCGGTATCGATCAGCGCAATCCCGCTCACATCAAGGATGGTATAGCGCGTATGTTGCTGACTCACCTGTTCGAGCAGTTTCCGGGCTATTTTCGCAGTACGAGAGCTATCTAGATGACCGACAATGGGCAGTAGCAGCACCCCCTTCCAGATTGGAGCTGCAGGTGCAGTCAGTGCTTGAATTGTCTCAACCAGACGGCGTTGCTCGTTGAGTGCCTGTTGCAAGGCCCGGTTCTGGCGGTGTAGCTCACGCTGCGTCTCCGTCAGATCCGAGGTGAGTAACATCAGTTCACGCTGCATCGCACTGAGGTCAGCGGGTTCAACTTGCCCGATAATTACCAGGTGGTCAGCTTCACGATAGCCCCGAAAATGGCCGATGGTATATTCAGTGACCGTACCAAGTGCCAGTTCCCAGGGAGGGGTTGGGTGCTGAAAAGAGGCATTGCGGGCTGCCGCCAGAAACAAATCGCCTTTATGTTCGGTATCTGGCGTCAGAAGCGCATGAAAAGGTTGATGAACGAGTGGGGTAGCACTCCAGTGCTGGGCGGCCGGGTTGGCATAAATGATGCGCCCGGTTTCGTCACAGCAGAGTACCAGTTCGCTCAACAGTTCGTACAGATTGTGATTCAACGTCATTGTAGAATGCTGATCCATCTCACACTCTCTTCATCCTTAATTTCATATTATACCATGCGCATGGCACCAGAGAGTTATCAGGGGTTAAAAAAGGATTCCACCAGGAACGCCCGATAGCATCCGCAAGCGAAGTATGCAGGACTCGCAGGGGTTGGTTTTTTTGTTATGCCGCTCCGGAGTGCGGAGTGTAGAATTGTACAACCGTGCGCCCCTACGGATATACCAGTTTGATGTACAAATTCAACGTTTTTTTTATTGACTTCTGTCCTGCAAATTGTAGAATATGATATGGAGTGAATATTCTACTGGCTTGGAAACTACCAACACCATAGCTTGACCACTGGTCGGATTTGTCGCCCCGATGGTTGACGTGGAAACACCGCATCTGAGCCACCAGTCTGGTGCAGAATCGTGTCTATCCCTCGACAACTGCGGAATATCTGGCAATCGAGAGTAATCTGCGCGTTCACATACAATAGGACTACAACGAGACTTCATCACGGCCAGGGTGCGGGGGCCTGCAGCCCCCGCGTATGGTTCCTTCCTGGGGTTTCTGAGGTGCGAAGCCGCGCCCGGCTTTCCTACCCAGGGGATGGCTCGTTGGCGTAATAGGGGGCGATACCACCTCTGCGGTAGGTGGATCTGTCCCTGAGAAGGAGTGTTCACATTATGCAAGCGGGTATCGGATATGGGAATCACGCCGATGCGCTGGTTCTGGGGCAACAGATCGCAGCGCAGGCACTGGCACATGGCAACATTGAAACACCAGGTCTGGTACTGGCCTTCTGTCACGGGCAACTCGATGCCACCGCCTTTTATCATGGGCTACGTACCACTGTCGGGAATACCGTACCCATCCTTGGTGGGTCAGCCGTTGGCATTATTACCAACAATGATCTATCCTACACTGGTTTCCCAGCTGGTGCAGCAATCCTACAGCTTGATGACACGCAGCTACGCATTGCCGCCGCGTCACACATCGATCAGGATGAGTATCGGGCTGGCAGCCAGCTGGGTGCGTCGCTGGCGACAGATCCAGCTGGTCACCTGGCGCTGATATTCTATGACTCGGTCAAGGTGCCTCCCACGCCCGATACACCGCCGTTGATGAATGCCTCGCCACCCTTGATTGCGGGCATCGAGTCGGCTCTACCTGCCGCGATCCCGATTGTGGGCGCTGGTGTTCTGGGTGATTACACCTTTAGCCCGACCTACCAGTTCTGTGGATCATACGTGGGTCAGCAATCGGTCGTGGGAGCGCTCTTCGGTGGGAATATTGTGCCGTATATGCAAATTATGCATGGCTGCACGTTAAAAGATGGCATCTATCATACGATTACCTGCATTGACGGCCCGGTGATCTATGAGATTGACGGGCAACCGGCTGTAGAGCTGATCGACGCACTCTATGGTGATCAAAGCTGGCGGTCACAATTGCCTGTGCGCCGACTCGCTATTGGTGTCAACTATAGTGAAAAGTTCGGCGACTTCCAGGAAGATCAGGTCGTTGCCCGCCTGATCGTCGGTGTGTTGCCCCATGGCGATGGTCTAATTTTGTTTGAACCGGATCTAGAACCCGGTACGGAGATCCAGTTTATGCTCCGTGATGGACAGACGATGATCGAATCAGCACAGCGCAATGCAGCACGGTTGATGCAACAGATTGCCGAGGCAGGGCACCATCCCCGTCTGGCGCTGTATATCGACTGTGCCGGCAGAGCAGCCCAGATCTCGGACACGCTCACGGAAGAGGCTACCGAAATTCAGGCCGTACTCCATCATTATCACGTTCCGCTCCTCGGTTTTTACTCTGGAGTGGAGGTAGCGCCGTTGCTCGGTCGTAGCCGTGGACTGGACTGGACGGGGGTATTGTTCGTACTAGCAGACAGGTAAGACCATGAGTACTGAAAAAGAACACGATCTGCACTATCAACTGCAGCAGGCCCAACGCGAAGCTGCCTATTACCAGAAGCTCGCCCGCGAATGTGGCGAACGGCGGCTCAAGGAATCTGAGGATCTATCGCGTTTGATTGGCAAACTGCGGCAGGCCGAGCAAGAACTGGCGCGTGCTCGTGATGAACTGGAGCAGCGTGTGCAGGAGCGTACAGCCGAATTAGAAACCGCCAATGCCCGCCTGGTGCGGGAAATGCGCGAACGCCAGCACATGGCTGACGAGTTGCAGCGCATCCATATCCATTTGCAGCAGAGTCACGCGGCCCTGGAGTATGAGCGGAACAACCTGGAAACCAGAGTCGTCGAGCGCACACGCGAGATAATGCATATGCAGCAAGAGCGCGTACGTGAGCTTGCGGCACCGCTGATTCCGCTGATGGATCATGTCATCGTTGTGCCCTTGATTGGCACGCTTGATCCCGAACGTGCCCAACAGGTCATGGAGATATTGCCGACAGGTATTACCAGGCACCAGGCACACACGGTGCTGATTGATATTACGGGTGTGCGGATAGTAGATCAGCAGGTGGCCCAGGCCCTGCTCCAGGCGGCCCGAACGTGTCGTCTACTCGGCGCACAGGTGATTCTCACGGGCATTCAGCCACAGGTTGCTCAGACGCTGGTACATCTTGGGGCCAACTTGAACGGCGTTGTCACTCACGCCACGTTGCAAGCAGGTATTGCGGCGGTGCTGCGGGCCGCACCCCCCGCCCGACCACCCATTGTCCGGCGCTAAACGTATGCTGCGTGTGCATGAGCAAGGGGCCACTCTTTCAGTGATCTGGCCTTGCAGTGGAGAGAGACGTTGTGGTGCAACGTCTCTCTCCTCGCATCAGCACGACATAGCTGCTCGTAGCAGGATACTCCTCACCCTGCATTAACCTCCGCCGAAAAGTCTGTCTGAACATATAGCAAGCCTCTACCAATGATACAGCAGAGGCCTGGCTCAAGCCGGGAATCCGCTGCTTCGCCACTGATAGAAGGATTGCTATACCACCGCGTACCTCGTGTCAATCATAGGCGGTACGCGGTGAATCACGTTTGGCCGCCCCTGGTCGGGCGCTCTGCCAACAAATGGGCAACGAATAAACGAATGGGTCAGGTAACTCCTGTTAGTGACAGGACGTACGCACTGACCACCTATATAATCCCGTTTGTAGACCAGGACTTCTATCCTATTGCCAGATTCATGTCTATTGCGTACCTTGTGGCAGTCGAAATAATTCTATCTTCAAGGAGGCCTATAATGTCCTATAAGTTGTTCTGTTACACGCCCGCTACTCTGCTCCTTATACGCCTGATCGCGCTGAGTCTGGTGGTCTGGCATGTCCAACCGCTGTTCGCGCTGGCATTTGCGTCATACACACCGAATCGTGTCAATGTACCACTATTGTCATCCCCGAAACTGAATGCCACCACCCCTGTCGGGGGTCATGTTGTAGTTGACATACAACGCACACATACGATCTTTCTACCACTGGTGGTTGCACCGGGTACCACTCGTCCGGTAATGCCGAGGATACCGCTCGATCCCTACGCCACACAGACTGGTGAGGGTACCTTTTATGGCGCAACCGGCGGCGGAAACTGTATGTTTGATCCTACACCGGAGAACCTGATGGTCGCGGCCATGAACCATACCGACTACGCCAATGCCCTGCTGTGTGGCGCGTATATCGAAGTTCAGGGGCCAGCAGGGACGGTGATGGTGCGGATTGTTGACCGTTGCCCGGAGTGCCGGCCCGGCGACGTTGATCTCAGCCGCGAAGCCTTTGCCCGGATTGCCGATCCTATCCAGGGGCGCGTTCCTATCAGATGGCGGATTATCAGTCCTGGTAGTCATGATCTCAGTGGCCCGATTGCCTATCGTTTCAAAGAAGGCAGCAACCAGTACTGGACAGCGATCCAGGTGCGCAACCACCGCAACCCGGTATACCGCCTGGAATATCGTGCGGACGATGGCTCATTCCAGCCGCTGGAGCGCCAGGAGTACAACTATTTTGTCGCCCCGCAGGGGTTGGGGCCAGGGCCATATACGTTGCGTGTCACCGACATATACGGCCATACCCTGATCGATAGTGGCATTACCTTGATTGAAGCCGGCATGATTGTGGGCAGTGGGCAGTTCCCGCCACAACCGTAGGTGCATCACCTGCCAGAATGCACTGCTGTACAAATGGCGAAGATATCGATTATCATGAGGACGACGTTATCAATCTAACAATCCTACAAAAGTTGTAACGTGTCCGTGTCCCGGCTTTAGCCTGGTCGAAGGAATATCCAGGCTCACAAAGCAAGAGAGTATTCAGGGGTTGTCTCATCGTTACGGTCGAACCTGTATGCATCAGCTTGATCACCAGTCGCTCTCTCTGTCACTCACGTGCAACAGTTTACAAGGGTAGGCGCGATCATGATCATTGACTTAATTCTCAATCTGTCGTTACTGGTTGCCCTCAGTGTCGTTTCTGGATTTATTGATGAACACTGGCCGCAGCGTAGCAGAATCAGGGAGCTGCTCCAGGGAACACTGTTTGGCAGTGTGTCTGTGATTGGCATGTTGCGCCCACTCGTTTTTGCACCGGGTGTCATCTTTGATGGCCGCTCGGTGATGGTCAGCCTGGGAGCACTGTTCTTTGGCTCCTGGGCGGCTGCGCTGTCGAGCGTCATGGCGATTGCCTGCCGTGTCTGGTTGGGTGGTGATGGAATGATCACTGGCATTCTGGTCATTCTCGCTTCGGCGCTCACCGGGTTACTTGCACGCAGATACTGGCAGGTGGATTCTCGCCTACCGACGGTTCGTCAGTTATATGGGTTTGGCTTGGTCGTCCACATCATCATGCTGGCCCTGATGTTCACCTTGCCCGCCAGTAGCCGCTTTGCTGTTGTCCAGGCGATCAGCCTGCCTGCGCTAGGATTGTACCCACTGGCGACTGTGCTGGCGGGCAAAATCCTGGCTGATCAACAGGCCAACATACAGTATCGGGCTGACTTACAGGCCACCAACAAAAATCTCGACATCACCCTTCGATCAATCGGTGATGCTGTGATCACCACCGATCTGGCCGGGAGAATCAACCGGATGAATCCCGCTGCTGAACGACTCACCGGCTGGCGCGAAGCCGAAGCGCAAGGCCAGCCGCTGGAACTCGTCTTACCCTTGATCGACGAAAAAACACGTAGACCGGTGCAAAACTGGTTGCACCCCATTGTACCGCCAGGAGACTCACTGGAATTCATTAATCATACCTTGCTGATCAACCGCCAGGGCATCGAACACTGTATCGCCGAAATGGCGACCCCTATCTGCGATGAAAGCGGCGCACAGAAGGGCATGGTACTGGTCTTACACGATCAGACGCAGGATCGCGTGGCTGCTGCCGCCCTCGAACGACAAATGGCTGAAACTGAAGCCAATCGGCTCCTCCTCCAGATGATTTATGACTCGGCCAATATCGGTATCTGTCAGGTTGACCAGACCGGGCACTTTGTTAACGTCAATCATGCCTTTACCCAACTGACAGGATATACACACACTGAGTTACTGGGCAATCCTTTCATTATGGTCTTACCCACTGCCGATCAGGCTCATGCCATACACCTGCACGATCAATTGCTGCACGAGAACGCTACTGCAAAGGTGCCCAATATTTTCTGGAAGGTGCAACGCAAGGATGGCACTCTGGTCGATGCCATAGTCACAGTAGCACGCTTGCGACTGCCTGACGGCAGTCGCTCAAATGTGATGACGATCACGGACATTACTCAGCAGAAAAAGTCAGAAGAAGCACTGCGTCGGAGCCTGGCTTTCGTCAAGTTTAGCCAGCAGATCGCCAATCGCTTGATCTCGCTCGACATAGAGGTATTTGATCAGACAATCGAGGGTATGTTACAGGAAGTATGTACGCTCTTTGATCTGGAACGAGGCTACGTATTCCTCTGTGATGACACATGCGAAACGGCGTTCCTGAGTCACGAATGGTGTACCCCAGGCATCTTCCCCCATCGTGGGTTCCTTGATCAGATAGCGTTGGGCGAATTGGGCGATTTTGGGGCTAGTTTGCAACGTGCGGAATATGTACAGGTCAATACATGCCAGATCGAACCGACCGCGACCAATCGGTTTTTTCTCGACATTCTGCATCAGCTATCAATCAAGTCGTTCATTAATCTTCCCCTGAAAGTAGAAGATCGGTTGCTAGGCTGGATCGGGTTCGATGTCGTTCAGGCGGAAAAAGAGTGGACTCAGGACAGTATCGAAGCGTTCATTCTGACCGGGCAACTGATCACCAGTGCCATTCAACGCAAACAGGCTGAAGAGACGCGCCACGAACTGGAGGCACACCTCCGCCAGTCACAGAAATTAGAGGCGATTGGGCAACTGGCTGGCGGCATTGCACATGACTTCAACAACATCCTGGTGCCGATCAGTGGTTATGCCGAACTGGCACTCCTGGATCTTACGCCCGACAGCAAGATCTATGCCGATCTGACACAGATCAAAACCGCTGCCCAGCGCGCCACCCATTTGACGCGCCAGATTCTGGCCTTTGGACGTAAGCAAGCACTTGAGATCCAGTTGCTGGATGTGAATCAGGTAATCCGTGATATGCACCCCCTGATGGATCGCCTGATACGTGAAGATATTGCGGTGCACATCCGCTTAGCACCTGCCCCGGGTCTGGTGAAAGGCGATCGCTCGCAACTGGAGCAGGTGGTGTTAAACCTGATCATCAACGCCTGTGATGCGATGCCTACTGGCGGAGAGTTGCTGATTGAGACTGGCAGTGTCATGCTCGATGAACTGTATGCTACACGGCATGTTGGGGTACAACCTGGTCAGTATATTCTCCTGATGGTTAGCGATACCGGCTGTGGTATGGATGTGGACACACAACAACATATCTTCGAGCCATTTTTTACGACCAAAGAACACGGCAAAGGAACAGGGTTGGGCCTGGCAACCACATATGGGATAATCAAACAACATGGTGGTAATATCTGGGTATATAGTGAGCCAGGACATGGCACCATTTTTAAGATCTATATACCATTGGCCGACGAGCAGACGCTCTCGATCACACCACCGATTCTTGAACATACCACACTCATGCACGGTACAGAAACTCTGCTGGTGGTCGAAGACGAGGATCCGGTACGGCAACTGGTGTGCGAAACCCTATCGACCTATGGCTACACGGTACTGGAAGCGGCACATCCGGAGGCAGCATTAGCACTGTTGGCCAGCTACCACACCACGATCCATCTCATGCTGACCGACGTGATTATGCCAGGTATGAGTGGCCGCGACCTGTATCAACGTGCAGTCGCCATCCGCCCGGATATGAAAGTGATCTATATGTCTGGCTATACCGATGATGTCATCATCCGCTATGGCATGCTCGATGAGGGTATACATTTTCTGCAAAAACCATTTACGCTCCATACGCTTATCCATCAGATTCAGCATGTGCTGCGTGGCTGACCGTTGCTGGGCAGACGGTCGAAATCGCGGTTCATCGGATAGCATGGCGCAGCGTGTCTTCCGGTACTTTGCTTCCTGTACACCAGAGAGACGCGCCCCAGAGGGACGCGCTACGCCCGCCCATCGCGCCCCAGCGGGACGCACTCCCAGGCCCACCGCCCGCGCCCCGGAGGGACGCACTCCCAGGCCCACCGCCCGCGCCCGCCGTAGGGCACGGCTCCGGCGTGCCCCCGCCGCATCAGGGTGTAGGGCACGGCTCCGGCGTGCCCCCATCCGCGCCATGTACACCACACACGGAGACGCCGCCGGTCGGAAGTATGCCCGCCGCATCAGGGTGTAGGGCACGGCTCCGGCGGGCCCGCGTCGTATCAGGGTGTAGGGCACGGCTCCGGCGTGCCCCCATCCGCGCCATGTCCACCGCACACGGAGACGCCGGTCGGAAGTATGCCCGCCCGCGCCCGTGCCCGCCGTAGGGCACGGCTCCGGCGGGCCCGCGTCCGCGCCATGTCCACCGCACACGGAGACGCCACCCACCACGCCCGCACCGCGCCCCGGAGCTGCCGTGCCTGGTACACCGCATGGTGGCCTCCCGTCCCCGCCCGCCCGCGCCCCGGAGGGACGCGCTACGCCCGCCCGCGCCCCGGAGGGACGCGCTCCCAGGCCCACCGTCCGCACCCGCGCCCCGGAGGGACGCGCTACGCCCGCCGCCCGCGCCCGCCGTAGGGCACGGCTCCGGCGTGCCTGCGTCCGTGCCATGTACACCGCACACGGAGACGCCGCCGGTCGGAAGTATGCCCGCCGCATCAGGGTGTAGGGCACGGCTCCGGCGGGCCCGCGTCCGCGCCATGTCCACCGCACACGGAGACGCCACCCACCACGCCCGCACCGCCCCCCTCCGGGGCGCGCTCCCAGGCCCACCGCCCGCACCCGCGCCCCGGAGGGACGCGCTACGGCGCCCGCGCCCCGGAGCTGCCGTGCCTGGTACACCGCATGGTGGCCTCCCGTCCCCGCCCGCGCCCCGGTGGGACGCGCTACGCCCGCCCGCGTCCCTCCGGGGCGCGCTCCCAGGCCCACCGCCCGCACCCGCGCCCCGGAGGGACGCGCTACGCCCGCCGCCCGCGCCCGCCGTAGGGCACGGCTCCGGTGTGCCTGCGTCCGCGCCATGTACACCGCACACGGAGACGCCACCCACCACGCCCGCCCGCGCCCCAGAGGGACGTGCTCCCAGGCCCTCCACCCGCACCGCGCCGGAGGGACGCGCTCCCAGGTTAGAGGGATATACGCTACCGCGTCCATCAGCTCCGCTCTGGTATATTCCGCACTGAAGGGCACTCCATAGCTGGGGGAGCAATCATCCGACGGCAGACAGTTCCTATCAGCACGATCAAGCGATGGTGCGTGTCATACGCCGACGAGTAGCATAGAAAAGCGCCAGGAAGTTGTAGACAATGTGGAAGAGATAGGTAAACGGGAACAGCGTAAACAGCGTTAACCCCAGCAGCGCGTGTAGAAACACAATTCCCGGCACAATATTGAGCCGTGCCAGCAGCTCCGTCCAGATAATACAGAAGATAAGGATCCGCACCGTCAGCCGATCCCAGGTACGCCGACCCTTGATGCGGATTCCCGCCGCAGCGGGGTCAAGGTCATTCAGCACGGCTGCGTTGCGGCGACGCAACACGGTGATCAGCAGATGCATGTTTCCGAGGACGGCCAGGATGACCGCAACCCAGGTGACACTTACAAAAATCGGTGCAAACCCACCAAATAGAAATTGAGCTTGCAAATGCTCACCGTTACCAAAAATGATCGCCAGCAGATTGGCAGGCGAATAGTTCTGGCTGTGTTCAAGATGGCGTTCTACATCCGGTACGCCGCCAGCAAACAGGATACGCGGGATCAAAATCAATGCGGCCAGGGTATAACCCGTAACCTCGGTGACAATTGCCATATGATACAGTATGTAGCCACGTCCCCAGGTTTTATTGGCCTTCATATAAAAATGAGTGACCGGGTCAATCAACACCGCCTTGATCGCAGCCGGGATGCTCATTGGTGTGGGGGCATCAATGAAGTCAGTTGTCATCCCCCGCCAGCGTCGAGGCGTTGTCACCGCCACAAACCAGCGCCCCAATTTGAGTGTTATTCCGACAAAAAAAACGGCCAGGGCTATCGGTGCAAAAACATTCAAAAAATCCACCAGCATGGCGTATGCTCCTCGCTATCTAGCTAGTTGCGGGTTTACGGAGAGACGGTTGATAATCGGCCTACAAACCGTGTCATAGCAGGTGTTGATACATACTGTGCGTCCTCTTCGGTATACACGTACCAAAACGTATCAGCTTGAGCCAGCTCTGGTCATCAATGCCAGGATGTACGTGGTCACTCGAAAACAACAATATCTTCTAGAAGGTACGCCCCTTCTCACCCAGATTTCGTCTACGACGAAATCTGGGTGAAAAAAGAGATTAACGTACCGCTCTAACGAAGGCAAAGCGGTGAACTGACGATACCAGTGCGTAACTCGTGTCCTTGTGCGAACTGATACTGAATGTTCTCGTCAGACCAGAAACGGATGTACTATGAGAGCCGAATCTTGTATCCTCTGTTACCTGGAAACGAAAAAAGATCAATCAGTCACCATCTCAGGATTGCGAACAGACCACTGCTTATCACCGAGGCGCGAACTCCACTGCAGCAGGGAGAAGCCTTTACGCTTTAGTCGTGGATATCTCACGGCCAAAAACCAGCGTCCCAATTTAAGGGTCATTCCGAGCAAATAGAGGAACAGGGCGATCGGTGCAAACAGATTCACAAAATCGACGAGCATCTTTTTTCTCCTTACACGGTTACGCAGGCGTGGGATTTTCATTCATTTACAGCTGCGTAACAGCAGTACAACCATGGCATGTACAACGAACGATAGATCACGCTCTCATCTTCGCAATACCACCATGATTTAGCATGAGTACCACGTTCCGGTGATGTCATAACGTCGACCGGGGCAATCCAGGCGTAACATTAGCCAGCGTGTACCTTATGCAGCATATGCACACGAGTTGATAACCACAAACAAGCATGACCCAGGACAAAAATGGCGCAGATCGGTCATATAAAATAAAACGAAACGTATCTTTTTGCGCGAGATGTGCTTCTTTCTGCACTCATGGTGACATAGGCATCAGTGCATAAGGAGCTTCGTTTCGTAATATTCTGAGTATACCGACGTATTCAATCATTACCATGATGAGGGGGTCAATAGATTTTCTGGCTCGGTGTTAATGTAGCATGGTATGTACGGTTTGTCAATAGGAATAACCTGTTTGATAACCTGTTAACCAGAATTTAATTATACACATAACGGCAAGATCAATAATAATTTGTGATTTTATTTTTTTGAAAGTTTATTCACAAGACGGTTCCGGTAGGTGTTTCAAAAAAACCTTACGGCTCTTTTTTGTGTTATAGTTCACAAGGCTATTGTATGCCTGTGTTCAGGCCAGTCTATTACTACAACGAGACATCTCCTGGGTAAACAGGCGCAGCGCAGCTTCGTTCCTCCGAGGGAGGAGCGAGGGTGCTCTTTTCTCTTTCCTCACTCCTCTCTTCTCGCCAGGCCCCCGCGCCCCGGTCGCGATAAAGTCTCGGTGGAGTACTATTATGTTTCTGGTTGTATATTTATTCACATCTCTATATATATTGGTACCTTGATTGCTAGTTCATGTTCGTACAGATGAGTGCAATGAGTGTTGCATGCACCTTCAGTTCAAACCCGGCATTGGTGCGGGCGGAGAGTCGCTCAATGCCCATCTTCTCCAGTTGACGATTGACCGTCTCAATCGTATGACGATACGCGCGCCATGCGATGGCGTCCATAAACCAGGCGGGCGGAC